>JBHJOI010000066.1:0-14526 GCA_050329935.1 Thiotrichales bacterium
GTCGTCGCGCTTGCGAGCCTGACCTTTTGGGCCTTGCGCCGTATGCTGCTGGCGCGGTTGGTCGCGCCCGTCGTCGCCCTGATCGAACAGACCGACCTCGGGCACGTGCCCATGGTGACGCCCGCCGGCGATTCGCTCGAAGTCGCGGACCTCACGCGCGCGATCTCGGGACTGCGCGAACGCGTCGGCCGCCACATCGCCGAGGCCGAGGACGCCGCGCAAACGCGCAACGAGGCCTTGCGGCGGCTTTGTTCGGAGCAGCGGCTAGCCGCCGTCGGGCAACTTGCGGGTGAGATGGCGCACGAACTGAACACGCCGCTCTCTAACATCCTCGGCTACGCCCAAAGCGCGTTGCCGGAGGCGCGGGAACCTGCGCTGCGGGAGACGCTGGAGACGATCGAAACCCAGGCCCGGCGCGCGGCGCAGATCGTGCGCGACATGCTTACCGCGGCGCGGGCGCCGGCGCCCGCCATGCAGCCGATCGAACTGAACGCGCTCTGCGCCGGATTCGTGCGTCTCGTCACCCCGCTCGCGCGCAAGCATGGCACGGCGATCACGCTCGACACCCACGACCCAATTCCGGTGTCGGCCGACACCTCGCGCGTGGAACAGATCCTGTTCAACCTAGTCTCCAATGCGGTTCAAGCCGGCGCCAGCGAGGTTCGACTGATCCCCGGCGACAGCGAGCAACCCGACGTGCGCGTGTGCGACGACGGCCCCGGTCTGCCGCAGCGTGTGCGCAGGCATTTGTTCGAACCATTTGTCACCACCAAACCGGCCGGTGAGGGTACCGGTCTCGGCCTCGCGATCAGTCAACGGCTGGCGCGTGAGATGGGCGCCGAATTGATCTGGGAGGCGACCTCGACCGGCACTTGTTTCCGGTTGCGATTCACGCGCGTCGGCGCGACCGTCGAAACCGCGCTCGACACCACACCGCGCCGGGAGGGCGCCGCGGGCTGATGTTTACCTTGCTGATCGCCGAAGACGACCTGACCCAGGCCCGGCTGCTGGCGAAATTCGCGCGCGAGGCCGGATTCGAGCCCGTCGTCGTGCACGATGGCAACGCCGCGCTCGCGGTATTGCGTGAGAATCCGCCCGATGCCTTGTTCACCGATCTGCGGCTGCCGGGCGCCGATGGGCTCGCACTGATCGCGGCGGCGAAACAAGCCGAGGACGCGCCCCCCGTGATTCTCGCCACCGGGTACGCCACTGCGCATAACGCGGTCGAGGCGTTTCGCCTTGGGGTCAGCGACGTGCTGTTCAAACCGCTCGAAATCGGGCTGCTGCGCCTTACGTTGAAACGCCTGCGCGACTCGCTCGCGCAGCGACGGCGCATCGCGCAATTGTCCGCGCAACTATCGGCCCACAACGCCGCGCCGCCCTTGCTCGAGAGCCGTTCGGCGGCCATGAAGCGCTGCCTGCAATTCGCCGCTCAGGTTGCCATCACTGAGCTGCCGGTGTTGCTTGAGGGTGAAACAGGCGCCGGCAAGGGCGTGGTCGCGGCGCACGTGCACACGTTGTCGGCGCGCCGCGAGGGCCCGTTCCTGACCCTCAATTGTGGCGCGTTGCCCGCGTCGCTGCTGGAATCGGAGCTGTTCGGTTTTGAAAAGGGCGCATTCTCGGGTGCCACCGCGCGCAAGCCGGGTCTGCTCGAACTGGCTCATGGCGGCACGCTGTTCCTCGACGAAATCAACAGCACCAGCCTCGACGCCCAGACCCGGCTACTGCAGTTCATTCAGGAGCGGCGCCTGATGCGGCTCGGTGGCGTCAAGTCGATCGATGTCGACGTACGCTTGATACTCGCGGCCAACCGTCCGCTGAAGGACGAGGTCGCGGCTGGACGATTCCGCCAGGATCTGTTTTTCAGGGTGCAGGTCTTTCCGATCCCGGTACCCCCGCTACGCCGTCGCGTCGAGGACATTGCGGTGCTCGCGGAATATTTTCTGGCCCGCCACCGTCGAACACTCAACCCCGAGGTGAACCAAATCACGCCGGACGCGCTGCAGCGCCTCGTCCGCTACGATTGGCCCGGCAATGTGCGGGAACTGGAAGGCGTGATTCAGCGCGCGCTGGTGCTGGCAACCGGGACGGCGCTGGAATTGACCGACCTGCCCGCCGATCTGCGGCCGTCGACGCTCGCGCCCGAGACCGCGCCGTGGCCGTCGAACGCCACGCTGGAGGAGGTCGAGACGCACTGGATTCGGCACGTCCTAGCCCGTTGCGGCGGCAATCGAACCCATGCCGCACGTCAGCTTGGCATCGATCCTTCTACCCTATGGCGCAAACTCAAAGACGAGGACTGAACCGATGACCTACCCCGTATCCCAACCATCCACGCCCGAGCGCGCTTCGCGTTTGGCCCGCGCCGCGCCACCTCCGCGAATTATGACCTGGATGCTGCTACTGACCACCCTGGTGTGGGCCCAGGCCGCCCTCGCCGACACGATCGCGACCCGGGTGGCCGAGGGCGTGTATGCCCTGATCGGTCCGACCCAGAACCGCAGCTACGAGAATCATGGGCTCAACAACAACATCGGGTTCGTGGTGACGACCGACGGCGTGGCGCTGATCGACAGCGGCGCATCGCGCCAGGGCGCGGCGTTGATCGAGGCCGCGATCGCCACGGTCACCGATAAGCCGGTGCGTTGGGTGTTCAACACCGGCGTGCAGGATCATCGCTGGCTCGGCAATGGCTATTTCGCCGACCAGGGCGCTCGGATCATCGCGCTTGAGCGCACCGTGGCGTCGCAGAAACGTTACGCCAAGGATCACGTCGCACTGCTAAGCGGCATCCTGAAGGATCGCTTCGACGGCACACAACCATTCACCGCGCCCGAACCCATCGCGGCCGACGGCGCCGAGTTCGAGTTCGGCGGCGTCAGATTCGAACTGAAGTGGCTCGGCGACGCCCACTACGAAGGCGACACGGTGGTGTGGCTGCCGCGATCGGGCGTACTGTTCTCGGGCGATCTCGTCTATCACGACCGTATGCTCGGCGTCTGGCCACACAGCCCGGTGCAGGACTGGCGCGATGCATTCCACGCGATGCAGGCGTTGCAGCCCAAGGTCATCGTGCCTGGCCACGGCAACCCAGGTGATCTAGCGAAGGCGTTCCGCGATACCGGCGCCTATCTCGACTTTCTGGTCGCCGAGGTGATCCCGGCCGCGCACGGCTGGGAACCGCTCGACGAAGTCATCGCGCGGCTCGGCGACCAGTCCCAATTCACGCATCTGGAACACTACGACACCTGGCACAAACGCAACATGAACCAAACCTACCTGCAGTTCGAAGGCAAGTAGAGTCTCTCTTATTCTGACCACCCCAAAACAAGGAGCTGAAATGTCGAGACCGATATCATTTGCCACGCTGGCACTGCTGCTGGCGCTATTGATGTTGACCAGCCTGGCCGCGCGCGCCGAAGGCCGTGATTTCATGGTCGACGCCGACTGGGTTGTCGCGGAAAAAGAGAAAAATCCGAAGCTGGTGATTCTGGAAGTTCGCTACCACCCTCACCGTTACTTGACGGTGGGCCACATTCCGGGCGCGATTCAAGTCATGCGCTTCAAGGATCTCGGCGACAACGCCGGGCGTTCGATCATGCTGTTTCCGACCCAGAACGATTTCGAGGCCACCCTACGCCGCTGGGGCGTCGACAACGATTCCACGCTCGTCATTTACGACGACTCGCGTTCGGCCCTCGCGGCACGACTTTATTACCTGCTCGAGCTGTATGGCTTTGACATGGCGCGGGTCAAGATCCTCGATGGCGGCGCGCACGAATGGTCAGGCTTCAACGAACTGACCAAGGAACCGACCCCCGCGCCGAAGCCGGGAACCGTCACGCTGAAATCCGCCAACTCGAAGTTGTTCGTCGATTGGGCCGCGGTTTACAAGGACGTGGTCTCACTCCGTGACCCCAACGTCGTGCTGATCGACGCCCGTCCCGCCGACATGTACACCGGCAAGGTCGTGCGTCACGCGGTCCAGGGCGGCCACATTCCGGGCGCGATCAATATCGTCGGTCTCGACGCGACGGATGGCCCGACCCAGAAGTGGTTCGACCAGGACCGACTCGCCGCGTTTTATAAGAACGTCGACAAGAACAAGACGGTGTACGTCTACTGCCACGATGGATTTCGCATGAGTCTCGCCTGGCTCCAGATGAAGGCACTCGGGTTCAAGGATCCGCGCGTTATCGACGGCGGCTGGGGCATCTGGGACCGCGCGTTCACCCTGCCGGTGGTCGAGGGCGACCAGCCCTACGACGACGAGTTCGCGCTGTAACCGCGATACGTTCGCGCGCCCTTGCGCGACTTTAATCTCGGGGAATAAGCCATCGCCTGCCTCACCAATCCCGCCCCTCAGGGGCGGACGCTCCCGATCTGCAAAATGAATATATTGCCCTCTCACTCGGCATTGACCGCGCTGATATCGACTACGCCGCTGGCCATCCGCTGCCAGTCGCGGAAGGCTTAGAGCAAATTTGGCGTTACCTGGATGGATCGACGCAGGAACTGAAAGAAGCACGGATCGCATGGAATCCATCTTGAACCCTATACTTGGAGATAATTGGCCCATGAGGAGCCCTACATGTTCACTACTCTCGAAGCCGTATTGCAGCCCAATGGCGATTTGAAATTTTTGGAACCCGTCCACTTGGAAAAGCCGCAGCGGGTATTGGTGACCTTTACGTCGCCGATTGACGAATCATTTAGCGGATTGGCGCTCAGCGAAATCACATTGGCGACCGATTGGTTACGCGACGAGGAGGATACCGCGTGGGCGCATTTGCAACCCGCCAAGTAGTTCTGTTGCGGTTCCCGTACTCCGATTTATCCGCGCAAAAACTGCGTCCGGCGTTGATCTTGGCCAATGCCGATCGCGGTGACTGGTTGTTGTGCCAGATAACAAGCAAACCTTATGCCGATCCGTGTGCCGTGGAGCTACTGCAAGCTGCGTTTGCGACTGGCGGCTTACAGCGCATCAGTTATGTCCGACCCAGCAAGTTGTTTACCGCCCATGAGTCGCTGTTCAGTGGCGTGGCGGGCAGCTTAAATGTTGACGCACACACCTCGGTGGTCGACGCCGTGGTTGCGATTGTCAGACAGGGATGAATGGGGGAGTGTGGTCGCGATTCGCCTATCCTAACGGGTGGGACTCAATTCCCTATCGCGATAGGCCAACGCGGCGATAGTGGAGTATCGGCTGGCGACGTCCGCGGGTTCGCCGAGCGCAAACCCTTGCTCGCGGGTACTCGATAAATGCGCTGCCGGATGACATTGGCGCAACGCCACAGCTCGCACCAGCACCGGTCGGCGGCCACCTCGCCACATAGCGCCGAAATCACAAAAGCTTCACAATCCCGCGTCAACCGTTTTGGTATGTTTGTCGGTCACTTCGAGGCCAAGGTCTACCCATGGAATTGCAGAACCCGGATTACTACATCAATCGTGAGCTTTCGTTACTTGCATTCAACCGCCGCGTGCTGGAACTGGCGGCCGACGAGACCGTGCCACCGCTGGAGCGGCTGCGATTCCTTTGCATTTCCAGCACGAATCTCGATGAGTTCTTCGAGATCCGGGTCTCCGGCCTGAAGGAGCAAATCAAGCTTGGCATCGACACCCGCGGTCCGGACAACCTCTCGCCGGCCGAGCAGTTGGCGCAGGTCAGCCTGGAGGCGCACGCGCTGGTCAAGGCGCAATACGAAGAGTTGAACGACGCCTTGATCCCGGCCTTGGCGCGCGAGGGCATCCGCTTTCTGCGCCGCACGCAGTGGACGCCCGAACAGGCGCAATGGGTCGCGCAGCGGTTTCGCGAGGAGCTGTTTCCGCTGTTGAGCCCGCTTTCTCTGGATCCGGCTCACCCGTTTCCCCGGGTTCAGAACAAGAGCCTGAACTTCATCGTGACGCTGCATGGTGAGGACGCGTTCGGGTACGAGCGCGAGATCGCGATCGTGCAGGCCCCGCGCGCGCTACCGCGCCTGATCAAGATGCCGGAGGAACTCGCGGATTGTCCGCACGGCTTCGTGTTCCTGTCGTCGGTGATTCATGCCCATGTCGGCGAGCTGTTCCCAGGGATGTCGGTCACCGGCTGCTTTCAATTCCGGGTCACCCGCAACACCGATCTATTCGTCGACGAGGAGGACGTGGCCGACCTGCGCGAGGCGCTCTCGGGCGAGCTGCCCTATCGCAACCTCGGCGAGGCGGTGCGACTCGAAATCGCGGACAACTGCACCGAGGAGGCGCGCGAACTGCTGCGCGAGGAGCTCGGCCTGGACGAAGTCGACACCTATCAGGTGCATGGCCTGGTCAACCTCAATCGCTTGTCGCAGCTGTACGATCAGATTCCGCGTCCAGATCTGAAGTACCGCAATTTCAAGCCCGGACTGCCGACGCCCTTGCTCCAGACCGAACGCAGCCTGTTCGACGTGCTGGCGCAGCAGGACATTCTGCTGCACCACCCGTACCAGTCCTTCGCGCCAATTCTGACCTTGCTGCGTCAGGCCGCGAACGATCCTGCGGTGCTCGCGATCAAGCAGACGCTGTATCGCACCGGGGTCAATTCCGAAGTCGTCAAGCTGCTGCAGACGGCGGCCTTACGCGGCAAGGAGGTCACGATCGTCATCGAGCTCAAGGCCCGTTTCGACGAGGAGGCGAACATTGAGCTGGCGAACCGCTTACAGGATGCGGGCTGCCATGTCGTTTACGGCGTGGTGGGCCACAAAACCCACGCCAAGATGCTGATGATCATTCGCCGCGAGGGCGGCGGGCTGCGCCACTACGTGCACCTCGGCACCGGCAACTACCACCCCGGCACCTCCCGCGCCTACACCGACATCGGACTGTTGACCAGCAATCCGGATATCGGTCGCGACGTTCAACACATTTTTCGCCAGCTGACCGGACTGTGCCGCACGCCGCCGCTGCAAAAGCTCCATCAGGCCCCGTTCACGCTGCATCAAGGCATTCTGGACAAGATTCAGCGCGAGGCGAGCAACGCGCGCGACGGCAAACCGGCACGCATCATCGCGCGAATGAACGCACTGGTCGAACCGGAGATCATCCGCGCGCTCTATCTGGCGTCGCAAGGCGGGGTTGCGATCGACCTGATCGTGCGCGGCGTGTGCTGCCTGCGACCCGGTGTACCCGGGATTTCGGAGAACATCAACGTCCGCTCGGTGATGGGACGGTTCCTGGAACACGCACGGGTGTTCTACTTCGAGAACGGCGGCGATCCGGAAGTCTATTGCAGTAGCGCCGACTGGATGCCGCGCAATTTCTTCCGCCGCATCGAGACGTGTTTTCCGATCGAGGCGCCGGACCTGAAAGCGCGGGTGATACGCGAGACGCTGGAATACTACGTCACCGACCGCACCCAGGCCTGGCTTCTCGACAACACCGGCGGCTACACGCGCGCGACGGCGGATGCCAGCGAGGCACTGGCGGCGCAGGAACGCTTGATGGAAGAACTCGGCAGCTTCGGTAGCTAGGCGCCTGTCGGGCTTGAGGGGATCGTAGCGAAAAAGTGGGCGAGCGAGGCCATTTTTTCGATCGTTTGAGGCGAATAGCCGTAGCTATTTAACGAAAAGGATCGGAAAAAGGGACCGTTCTCCCACTTTTGCAGCCGATTCATCTCAAGTCCGACAGGCTCCTAGGCGCCTGTCGGACTCGCAATGAACGGCCGGGCAGTGTCTGGCCGCTCAGCTGAAAATCAGATTCAAACCCACCGCGTCGAAGTATCCGGCCTCGGTCTCCAGGTCAACCCGGGTCAGCGGGTGCTGGTCCAGCCAATCGGGTGGAAACTCCAGCTGCAGCTCGCCCTTGCGCCAGGCCAGTCGCCGCAACGGTAGATCGGTATCGCGTCGATCGCGACACAACACCAACACCACCCGTAACAACAGCGCAAGCTTGTGCAAGGCCTTGGTGGTGCGCTTGTCGAAATCCAGGAATAACTTGGCCCCGAGCTTGCGCCGCTGGGCACTGATCAGCGTTGCCAGCAGGCGTTGTTCGGTCTGGGTAAACCCCGGCATATCGGCATTTTCGATCACGTAGGCGCCGTGCTTGTTGAACGAGTGGTGCGAGATGCTCAGGCCGATCTCGTGCAATTCGGCGGCCCATAGCAGCAGTTCGGTTTCAAACGCGCTCAGTTTCAGGTTGTCAGCGCCGAGCTCCAACATTTGTCGCGCGGTGCGCTTGACTCGCTCCGCCTGGGCCGGATAGATCGCGAATCGTCGGGTGAGATGGTCGATGGTGCGCCGGCGCACGTCGTCGTGGCTTTGACTGCCGGCCATGTCGTACAGCACGCCTTCGCGCAGCGCGCCTTGCGCGACCTTGATCGTCTTGAGGCCCAGGATTTCCATCAAGGCCTTGATGATCACCACGCCGCCGACGAACACAGGCCTGCGTTCATCGGTCAGCTGATTAAAGCGCAGACCGGCAAAGTTGCCCGCCTTCAGAATCCCCTTCTCCAGCTCCTGCATCCCGGACAGGGTAATCCCTTCAGGTGCCCAGCCCTGCGCGCCGAGGATCTCCTCGGTGCTGCGCATGGTCCCCGACGAACCGATCGCCTCGACCCAACCCAGGCGGCGAAATTCGTTCGCGTGCCACAGCAATTTGAGTTCCGCGGCCGCGACGGCGTCGTTCCAGTTCGCCTGCGTAATGACGCCCTTTGGAAAAAACCGTTCCGTGAAGCTGACACACCCCATGTTGAGGCTCTCGCTCAGGATCGGATCGAAGCCCTCGCCAACCGTCAGCTCCGTGCTGCTGCCACCAATATCGATCACCAGTCGTCGCCCCGGCAATGACGGCAGCGAGTGCGAGACGCCAAGGTAGACCAACCGCGCCTCCTCGACCCCGGAGATGATCTCGATGGGGTGATCGAGCACGGCCTCGGCGCGTTCCAGGAAACCCTCGGCGTTCTTGGCCCTGCGTAGCGTATTGGTACCGACAACACGGATATTTTCCGGCGGCAACCCGCGCAGGCGCTGCCCAAAGCGCCCAAGACAAGCGAGCGCGCGCTCGGCGGCCTCTGGCGTGATGCGCTGACCGGCATCGAGCCCGCCCGCGAGGCGAACCATTTCTTTGTGCCGATCGATGACCTCAAGCTGCTCGTTGCGCAGTGACGCAACCACCATGTGAAAGCTGTTGGAGCCGAGGTCGATGGCCGCGAGCATCTGGCTGGTATCGGGCATGGTGTCCCCCATTGCGATCAAGAATTGATGCGGCCCGAGCCAACGACGAGCGCACGGCGAGGGCGCATTGTAGGGGGTGTCGCCTCCCAAAAAAAAGCCCTTCGATGCCACCGTTCTGGAGCAGGATCAGGCGCCTGCCCAAGTACTCACCCACTACGCCATTTAGCTGACGACCGCTGCCGCATCGCCATCGTCGAGTGATACCAGTCGCGCAACCGGAAAAACGCAGACAAACACGCTGCCCTCGCCGAGTGTGCTGCGCACCTGAAGTGAGGCCTGGTGTCGTTCGAGGATGTGCTTGACGATCGCCAGTCCAAGCCCCGTGCCGCCGGTAGCACGGGAGCGCGCCGAGTCGACCCGGTAGAAACGCTCGGTGAGACGCGGCAGGTGTTCGGGCGCGATGCCGATACCGCTATCTTGAACCTCGAAGTACCCGCCGTCGTCGTCGCGATGCCAGCGCAAGCGGATCTCTCCGCCAGACGGCGTGTAGCGCACAGCGTTGGAAACCAGATTCATGAACGCGCTTTGTAACTCGTGCGCGTTGCCCAGGAGGCCCCAGCGTCCATCGGTTTCGACCGTGACGATGTGCGCGCCGCTCGAAGCCATCACCCGAGCCTGGCGTGCCAATTGTTCGGTGAGCAGCGCCACGTCGACCGCTTCCTGCTGTGAGGGCAGCGGCTGGGTGGTTTCCAACTGGCTCAGCAATAGCAGGTCGTTCACCATGCGGTGCATGCGCTCGCTTTGTTCGCGTACCTGAAGAAGGATGCGGCGATGCGCCTCTGGCAAGGCCGGATCATCGACCAGCATTTCGGCGTAGCCCTCGATGACGGTCAGCGGTGTGCGCAATTCGTGCGAGACGTTGCCTACGAAATCCCGCCGCATCGCCTCGAGACGATACAGCCGCGTCATGTCGCGCGCCGCGAGCACCTTGTTCTTATTGCCGTAGGGCACGACCTGCAGATGCAAGATCGTCGCCTTGCCCAGCGGCGACTCGAGCTTGAGCGGCTCGTCGAACCGCGCCTGGTTGAGATAGTGGACGAACGCCGGTTTGCGAATCAGATTGACGATTCTATGCCCGCGATCGCGTGGGGAGATGCCCAGATAGCTTTCCGCCGCGGCATTCGACCAGACGATTTCGTTCTGCGCGTTCAACACCACGGTCGCGTCAGGCAGCGCGGCACTGAACTGATTGAACCGTCGCACCAGTTTCTGCACCCGCTTCTTGCGCTTGCGCGACTTACGCGTCTGCCGAAACGCAACCCCCGCAAGCGTCTTCCACTGGCCGCGAAGGTCCGGCGGAAGTTCGTGCTGCGGCCCTTGAAGCCAGTCCGCAAAACGGCGGATCTGGAACTTTTCGTAGCCGATGTAGACTACGAGACCGCCAACCAGAAACCAGGCGATCTCACCGAACCACGCGCCTACGACCGCAACCGCAGCGGCGTACATCAAACCGCGCCAAAGCTCACCCCATCCGTTCGCGTGCATGTTCGATTCAGACCCCGGCCGTCGCGGGTACAATAAATTCAGTCCGGCACCGAGAATCGGTATCCGGCGCCGCGCACGGTCTGAATATAGTCCTCAAGATCGAAGGGCTTGAGGGCCTTGCGCAAACGCAGGATATGCACATCAACCGTGCGCTCCTCAACGCAAGTGCTGCGTCCCCAAACACTGTCGAGCAACTGATTGCGGTTGTACACCCGATCGGTGTGCTCCATGAAATACTTGAGCAAGGCATACTCGGTCGGACCGAGCTTGATCGACTCGCTGTCGACCAGCACGCGGTGACTTTCCGGCAGCAGGGTCAAACGTCCGCGCACCAGCTGGTCAGCACCAGCGAGCGGCTGGAATCGGCGTAGTACCGCCTTGATCCGCGCCACCAGCTCGCGCGGCGAAAATGGCTTCGCGATATAGTCGTCAACACCCGCTTCGAAACCGCTCAGGCGATCCGACTCCTCGCCGCGAGCGGTGAGCATAATGATCGGCACCTCGCGCGCGTAGTCGTCGCGCCGCAAGCGTCGCGCGAATTCCAACCCGCCCATGCCCGGCAACATCCAGTCGAGCAACACCAGATCCGGAAGCTTTTTATCGATCTCGATCAGCGCGTTTTCCGCCGTGTCGGCGGCCGCGACCTGGAATCCGGCCGTGGCCATCGCGAAGGCGATCATATCCCGGACCGAGGGTTCGTCCTCAACGATGAGAATCAATGCGTCTTTCATCGTCTAGCGCCTATATGCTTCAATATTCGAATCGAATCCACGCCATCATAGCGAATTACGGCGCACCTGCCCGCAGGTCGCGCGGGTGCCGCCGATCGTCGCCGCGAAATCGCAACGAACGGATAACTTGTGACCTCCATATTGCATTCCCCCTGAGTCTCGCGAACTTTTCGTGCTAGCATCGACATTATTTGAAAAACCAGTTAAATCAGGTAATTGAATGAGTCGTTTTGCCGCCTATCTTGGACCGCCGATCGCGCTCGCAAGTTTCCTCATTACCCCCGAGCGCGGGCTGGTGGCGCAGGCGAGCAGTCATGCCGATGAAGGCGCGACGCCGGAAGTCGAAGGCTACGGCTTTGGTTGGTACACCGGCGTGCATCCCATGCGCTACAGCCAACCGGTGCCGATCTGGACCGACCCCAATCTGGTCCCGCTTGCGGCCTCGCTCCAGCGTGGTCTGTGGTTCGGGTTTCTGGGCGGGGGCCACGGCGTGCACGGCTACGGCGCCAACACCGCCCAACCATTGACCGACGAACTGATGCTGTTCGCCCACGACGGTTTCGTTTCGGATTTCGCCCATACCCTGCGCCCGTACTGCTTGCGCTATCTGCAACCGGAGTTCGCCGCGCGAATCGACGAAAACACCGATTCCGCCTACCTATTCGCGCTACTGCGCCAGCGCCTGCGCGAATTCGACGAAATCACTATCGAAGGCGCGCTGCAAAACATCCTGTCGACGCTCCAGGTCACGCTGATGGACGTGCGTAGCCAACTCAACCTGCTCGTCACCGACGGCAAGCGTTTGGTCGCCACGCGCTACGCCACTGGAATGCAAAGCACGCCTGTCTTTTACACCATGAACGACCCAGCGTTTCCGGCCTACGCCCAACTCGTCGCCTCGCAACCACTCACAGACGCCCCGAATTGGCGCCAGTTACCGCAGAACCATATGCTGATCTTGAGTTCCGACGCACCGCCAAGTGTGCTACACATTTAATGACAATTGTGTGACAGATGGGAGCCGAACATTCTAGGACGCAAGTGGGACGATGCCCTCGGGTCGGCTGACTGGATCGTACCCATCCATCGAGCCGCGGTGGCCATTGCATGCTGCCTACTCTGCGCAGGAATGGCCGGAGCCGCCGAATCTCCGGAATCGGATCCAGAATCCGAGTCCAACCCACACCCGATCGAGCGCGCCCAAACCGAGATTCGCGAGAACCTGCGCGCCATCGCCGATCGGGTCGACCGGTTCTTTGGTGATGAACGATCGATCGAAGAAGCTGATTTCACCAACGGCCGATTGTCGGTATCAACGCGCTATCGCGAGAGCAACGCGCCCTCGACCTCCATCGACCTGCGCGGCAAGCTTGTGTTGCCGAGGATCAATAGACGATTGCAACTCGTGTTCGAGGGGCAACCCGACGACGGCGATCTGCTCGGAGTCGACAGCGGCAGTTCCAGCGCCTCATTGCGATATGTCGCCCGGGAGAAAGCGCGTGACCGGATCATCATCGACGGCGGCGGCCGCGGCGGCCTGAACGACCCCAGCGTGTTCGTGCGCGTGCTCCAACGTCGCACCCGGGAGCGTGAGGAGAAACTAATTCGTTTCACGCCCGCGCTAACCTACGATGTCCGCGATGGGTTCGAGGCATCCCTGCGGGTCGACCAGGATTGGCTACCCAAACCCGGCATCTTCTTTCGCTACACCTCCAATCTACTCTGGTTTGAAGATGAGCCCGGCCTGCGGCTGGACCAGAACTTCACGCTTGCGAAACGCATATCCGCGAACCGCAGCGTCGCCGTGGACTGGGCCAACACCTTCAAGACCGAACCCAGCACCGGCGTCGAGGAGGTGTTGGTTCAAACCCGACTGCGGCGCGAAGTCTGGCGCGACAAGCTGTTCCTCGAAATCGCCCCGGGCATTCGCTTTCCGCGCGAGGAAGGCCATCAGGCGGTGTACACGATCACGCTTCGACTCGATCTACAGCTTGATCGTTGACCAGTTTTGCATGGCGAGGACGCCGCCCCGGATAATGAAAGCAGCCCGGGGCAGGCTACGCAGGAGACGCCGTGAACCCGTCCCTGGGAACTCGACGGCCGCTTCGTTGCGGGGCCAACGCGCCCGCCTTCCCGACCCGGCGTGATGCGCCATATGAATCGGGCATTTCACGTATACTTTAACCCCTCGCGCTTCCTGGACCACGCACCTCGCGACGCCGATTCACCCGCCGCGGTCACGCTGCCCTTGGGCCGCTCACTGCCCGGCATCGCCCGCTGCGCGAACGCCGGCAAGACTGCTATCCTTGCGCGATGCACGACCTGAGCACTTTCTTGCGTGACCTCGAGCCGGCGGTACGATTCGCGCTTGCGGAGGACCTCGGCGCTGGCGACGTGACCGCCGCGCTCATTCCGGCTGCAGCAACGGCGGTCGCGACCATCGTGTTGCGCGAACCGGCCATTGTCTGCGGACGACCGTGGTTCGATGAAACCTTTCGCCAGCTCGACCCCGCGATCGAAACCGAATGGCACGTCGGCGAGGGTAGCGCTCAGCCCGCGAACACAATCCTGTGCAGCTTGCGCGGTAGCGCGCGCAAGCTACTCAGCGGCGAACGCACCGCGCTAAATTTCCTCCAGACCCTATCCGGCACCGCCACCCTGACCCGACGCTACGCCGACGCGCTCACGGGCTACACCACGCGCATCCTCGACACCCGCAAGACCTTGCCCGGTCTACGGCTGGCACAGAAATATGCCGTCGCCCGTGGGGGCGGCACGAATCACCGGCTCGGTCTGTACGATCAAGTCTTGCTCAAGGAAAACCATATCGCGGCCGCGGGCTCGATCACCCTGGCGGTCGTGCGCGCACGCACGCTTTACCCCACGCTCCTGATCGAAGTGGAAACCGAGAACTTGCACGAGTTTGATGAAGCCGTCGCGACGACCGCCGACATCATCATGCTCGACGACTTCAGTCGCGAAGACATCGCCACGGCCGTGCAACGCAACGCGGGGCGCAAGAAACTCGAAATATCGGGCGGCGTGACACTCGACAATCTGCGCGAATTCGCCAACCTGGGTGTCGATTTCATCTCGAGCGGCGCGTTGACCAAGGATCT
>JBHJOI010000067.1:0-96340 GCA_050329935.1 Thiotrichales bacterium
TGAAAAGGTACGTCGACGGCCGCGATCAATACCAGCACCGCGACCGACCCGAGTAACAGGCCGTCGAGTAGCGAAGCCGCGTGCACCGCCGCCTGTTCGAGCGGTTCCGCCGCGAGGCCGAGGAGCGCGGGTGTGAACAGGTGCAGCGTCAGGACCGCCGCGGCCGCCAGCAGCATGAACTTGAAAAATGACTTGGTCATCTCGACCAGTCCCTGAGTCCCAAAGATCCGTTTCAGGCCCTTGAGGGGGCTGAGCTTATTCCACTTGAACCCGAGCGCCTCCCAGCTGAAATTGAATCCGCCGAGCGCCACAGAGCCGGCGATCGCGGCGATGATCATCAATACGAACACCGGCGCCACGAGCAACAACCCGTCGAGGATCACGCGGTACAACATATCCAGCACCGCGGACTTGTCGAACATCTGCTCACGCTGGATCTGCAACCCGCGGCGAATGATCTCGCGCAGCGCGTCGACCATGCCGGGGCCGAAGAACACCAGGGCGATGCCGGCGAAGATCATCACCATCAGCGTGTTGAGTTCTTTCGAGCGCGCGATCTGACCCTTGTCGCGGGCCTGCTTGAGGCGTTTCGCGGTAGGCTGTTCGGTGCGTTCCTGACCGCTGTTCTGGTCGGCGGCCATGCTAGAACCGTCCTTGCAACCAGTTGTTCAGATTCGCGAATGCCTGCTCCATCAGCAACTCGAACACCTCGGGCAAGGTCGGAATGATCGACATCAGAATCACCAGTCCGGTCAGTAGCGTCAGCGGAAATCCCACCGAGAAAATGTTCAGCTGTGGTGCCGCGCGGGTGATGACGCCCATCGACAGGTTGATCGCAAGCAGCGAGATCACCGCTGGCAGCGCGATCGACATGGCGCCCCTGAACATCGCCGCGCTCCATTCGACCAACAGCCAATAGGCCTCGAACGCGAGACCGCCACCGCCGAGCGGCAAATAGGCGAAACTGTCCGCAACCAGTTGAATCAGCGCGAGATGGCCGTTCAGCACCAGAAACAATAGCGTCGCCAGTATCATGAAGAACTGCCCGACCATGGGCACTTGCACGCCGTTTTGCGGATCCGCCATCAGCGCGAAGCCAAGTCCCATGCTCAGCGCAATAAACTCGCCGGCAATGATCGCGGCTTGCAGCACCAGTTGCAGAATCAGACCCATGAAGGCGCCGATCAGCACTTGTTGGACGCTCACCAACAAACCGTCGGCGGACAATGGGTCGATCGCGGGCGCATCACCGGTTTGCGGTAGCATCACCACCGTCACCATCAAGGCCAATGCGGCGCGGATTCGTAACGGGACGTTGCGGCCGCCGATCGCGGGCATCACCATCAACATCGCGCTGACGCGCAACAGTGGCCAGACGAAGCCACCTACCCAGGCGGTAATTTCGGCGGTGGTCAGCACCAAGGGTTCCATGCGCGGTCAATCAGTCCAGGTCGGTTGAGCGTGTCATGGTCGGCCGCTCCGTGGCCGCGTCGACAAGGGTTGAGTCGCCGTGCTCGCATTTGACGCGACCGGCGCGAAGCCCGCGGTCGGCTCGGTTCGCCGCGACATCGGACTAGCCGATGTAATGCGGGATGTCCTCGATCAGCTTGCGGGTGTAGTCCAGCAGCACCTGCAGCAGCCAAGGTCCAGTCATGAACAGCATCGCGACCATCACCGCGAGCTTGGGCACGAAGCTCAAGGTGGCTTCATTGATCGAGGTGGCGGCCTGAATCATGCCGATGAATAGGCCGATCGCCAGCGCCGCCGCTAAAAGCGGTGCCGCCAGTAACACGATCACGATCAATGCGTCCTGGCCGATATTGATGATCGAGTCGGGGGTCATGTTTTCATTCCTTTGCCTAGCGTCAGGTCGTGAGGTAAAAACTGCCGGCCAGCGTGCCCAGAATCAGCGACCAGCCGTCCACCAATACAAACAGCATCAGCTTGAACGGGAGCGAGATCATGATCGGCGAGAGCATCATCATGCCCATCGACATCAGCACACTGGCGACGACTAGGTCGATGATCAGAAACGGCAGAAACAGCAGAAAACCGATCTGAAATGCCGTTTTGAGTTCACTGGTGACGAACGCGGGCAGTAGCACGGTCATCGATACGTCGTCCGGCGACGTCAGCTTGTCGGTGCCTGACAGGTTCACGAACAGCGCGACGTCGTCTTCACGGGTTTGTTTCAGCATGAATTCGCGAAACGGAATCGACCCTTTCGCGATCGCGTCGGTGAAGCCAATTTCGTCGCTGAGATAGGGTTTGATCGCCTCGCCGTAGACGCGATCGAACACCGGCTGCATCACGAACAAGGTCAGAAACAGGGCCAGCCCGAGCAGGATCTGGTTCGAGGGTGTCTGCGCGGTGCCGAGCGCGGTCCGCAGTATGGCGAGTACGATGATGATGCGCGTGAAACTTGTCATCATCAGCATGAATGCAGGCAGCATTGTCAGCGCCGTCATCAGCGCCAAGGCCTGCAGGCTCAGGCTCCAGGTTTCCTCGCCGGGGCCGGTGGTTTGCACCGTCACCGCCGGAAATCCGCCTTGCGCCAACGCCATCTCGGCGCTGAGGGACAATCCGATCAATATGAGCAAACGGATCATTTTGGCGCGTCCTTGTGCAGTGCCTTGCGGAAGCGGGCGGCGAATTCGCTGGTGTTTTCGTTTTGCAGCGTCTCGACGTCCGCGGGCGTGAGTTCGTGCAACTTGTTGATTTGATGTCCCGTGACGCCGAGTAGCAGGTGGTGCTCGCCAACTTGCACGATCACGAGGCGTTCGCGTGTGCCCACCGCCAGGCTAGCCCGAACCTTGAGCGCGGCTTGATTGAATCCGCCGAGACCGCCGCCCAGCCGGCGCATCCACCAGGCGAGGGCCGCGAAGGCGGCGACCATGACGATCAGCGTAAAAATCAGCTTGCCGATTTCAGGCGTGCCCGGCCCCGGCAAGGTGAGTCCGCTGTCGCCGGCGTGAGCCTGCGCGCACGCGATGAACCCGTACCCGGCTAGCAGCCAGCGTGTATAGCGTTTTCGATCCATGACAGGTTATCCGTTAGCGATCAACGCAGGCGCTTGACGCGCTCCATCGGGCTGACGACATCGGTCAGGCGAATGCCGAACTTGTCGTCGATCACCACCGCTTCGCCGCGCGCGACCAAGGTGCCGTTGACCAGCACGTCCATCGGTTCATCGGCCATCCGTTGCAGTTCCACGACCGAGCCTTTATTGAGGCGCAGCAGGTCGCGGATGCTGATGCGAGTGCGGCCCAGTTCCATCGAAAGGGTGACTGGAATATCCAGCACCATATCGAGATTGCGCGGATTCTGATCCGTGTCCGGCACGGCGCCAAGGGTCGGCCGTGCTTGTGGCGACGCGGCCGGTGGTGCGCTGGAGGGCTCGGCTTGAAATGCGGCGTTGGCTTCACTCATAGGACATCTCCTTGGAAGACGTTGACATGTATTTGGGTTTTGGTTGGTGTAACTCGGTCACGCGCACCGAAAGCATGCCGTTGGCCGCCCCGATGGTGGCCTCGAACAGCGAAATGTCTTCGGAATAGAACAACGCGCGCTGCGATTGGGTCAGGGGAATGAAATCACCGGGTTGCAGGTGCAGTAATTCGCCCAGCGGCAGTTCGGTCTCGGCGATCACGCCCTTGACCTCCAGTCCGGAGTCGAGCACGGCTTCCATGAATTCGAGGCGCCAGGTCTTGTCGCTTCGATTCGGCTGATCCAGCGCGGCGGTCAACAATGAGCGCGCCGGTTCGAGCGTCTGATAGGGGATCACGATGTCGAACTCGCCCCCGCCTAGTGGGAGTTCGATTCGGAATTTGCTGGCCATCACGACCTCGGCGGGATTCGCGGGGCTGGTAATCTGGCTGGTGATCTCATTGCGCAGGAATTTGGGCGTGATCTTCATGATCTGACCCCAAGCCGCGGTCAATGCGGTAAACGCGCGTTCCAGCGTGCGTTCCACCAGGCGTTGCTCCGATGGCGTAAAGCCCCGCTTGCCACCGAAATTGGCTTGGGCCTGCGCCGAGCCGCCAAAAAAATTATCCACCAACCGAAAGATGAGCGGCGCGTCCATGCAGATCAGCGCGCTGCCGGGTAATGGATCGAGCTGGATCCGGTTGATGCTCACGACTTCCGGCAGGGAATGGGTGTATTCCTGCATTCGGTGCGCGGCATGCGACACCGGCGTCACTTTGACGGTTTGGTGAATCATCAATGAGAGTTCGTCGGCGAACCGCTGAGCGAAGCGATCGTTGATCACCTCCAGCAACGGCAAGCGACCTTTAAGACGATGTTCCGGGTGGCGGAAGTCGTAGTAAACGACCTTGCCTTTAAGCGAAGCGGCTCCGCTGTCGGCCGCGACGTCGCCGTCGGATACCTGTTTGAGCAAGGTATCCATCTCGTCCTGAGTAATGAGATCCTCTTGTTGCGCCATATTCCTAGTGCACCATGAGCAGCTGACCCACGCGGGTCGGTTCAACATCCGTGTTTTGGCGACCGCTTGCGACCGTCGCGCACCCCTGGGAGCCTGTCGGACTTGAGATGAATCGGCTGCAAAAGTGGCAGAACGGTCCCTTTTTCCGATCCTTTTCGTTAAATAGCTACCGCTATTCGCCTCCAACGATGGAAAAATTGGCCTCGCTCTCCCACTTTTTCGCTCCAATCCCCCTCAGGTCCGACAGGCTCCGGGCGCGGTCAAGTGCGAAACCGCTTCGTCAACGCTGGTATAAGCAATGGGCGTGCCACGAAATTGTGAGCGCCTTTATCTCGGTAATTCAATGACCTGGGAATAGAGGGTCTTGCATGCGCCAAGAAATCGGCGGTAGCGACGTGCGGCTAGCGCGGTGATCGCGCCAGTTTTTCGGCGCGATGGATCCCACGATCCATCG
This sequence comes from Thiotrichales bacterium, assembly GCA_050329935.1. GTDB lineage: Bacteria > Pseudomonadota > Gammaproteobacteria > UWMA-0217 > UWMA-0217 > CAYSFW01. The sequence goes on from JBHJOI010000067.1 coordinate 4,899, forward strand.
CGCCGCTGTCAAAGTGCGATCGTTTGGGCGGTCAGGCCGCCTGGCGCGTGAGCAGTCCGCGCGGCGCGGTCCGCGTGGCATGGCGGCCGGGCGCATGTTCGTCGCCGAGGCTGAAATGGCGGATCAGCTCGTTCAGCTTGACGGCCTGGGTGTCGAGCGATTGCGCCGCCGCTGCCGCTTGTTCGACCATCGCCGCGTTTTGCTGGGTCAGGCCGTCGAGTTGGTACAGCGTTTCGTCGATCTTGCTCATGTCCTGGGCTTGTTCGATCGACGCCTGAGCGATCCCAGACATCAGGTCGGAAATATCGCGGATCGCGCGCGTGGTTTCATGCATGGACTCATGGGTCGAGTTCACGAGCTGGTGTCCGCTGGCGATTTCCGAGACCGATGTCTTTACCAGGGTGTGGATTTCCTTGGCGGCGTCGCGGGAGCGTCGCGCCAGATTCCGGACTTCGTTCGCAACCACCGCGAAGCCCTTGCCGTGCTCGCCCGCGCGCGCGGCCTCGACCGCGGCGTTGATCGCGAGGATATTGGTCTGAAAGGCGATGCCCTCGATCACTTCGACGATGCGAGTGATCTGCTCCGAGCTCTTGCCGACGGTCGACATATTGTCGACCAGGCGCGCGACCACCTCGGCCGCGGACTCGGTCGATGTTCTCGCCTGGAGCGTAATCTGGCACGCCTGGCGGGCGTGTTCGGCGTTGCGCCTCACGGTTTCCGTCAAGGCGCGGGTGCGCGCCGCCGTTTGCTCGATCGAGCGTGATTGCGCTTCCGTGCGATTGGCGAGATCGCTATTGCCCAGGGCGATTTCCCGCGCGGCGCTCAAGATCGATTCGCTGACGTTGGTGATCGTGGTGACCAGCGCGCCGAGTTCGTGCATCGTGGTGTTGGCGTGCGTCATCAAATCGCCCAGCGTGCCGTCGAAATTACCGTCGATGCGATGCCCGAGATCACCGCGCGCAAGTGCCTTCAGCGCGGACTCCAGCGTCGCCAGTCCACTCTGCGTCGTTTCGAGCAGCCGATTGAGGCCGGCGCCAAGCGTTGCGAAAAACGCGTGGTCGTCGATCGTACCGAGGCGTTGGGAGAAATCCCCTTGCGCGGCTGCGGTGACGATACGCGTGATGTCGTGTTCCAGGCGAAGCTCGTTGGTGCGCTCGGTCCACTCCAGCGCGGCGCCGATTGTCGTGCCGTCGCGTCCCACGATCGGCGTTGCGACAACCTCCAGCGTGCGCGTGCCGAGCACCAATGTCGTCTTTGCCGCCGTCCGCGAACGCGGATTCAGGATCTCCCCGGCATACAACGTCGCGAGCGGCGTTCCTAGCATGCTATCGGCGCTGAAATGCGGCGCCTGGCGCCGAATCTCGGGCTCCAGCGAGCGCATCAGCCGTTGCAGCGCCTGGTTCAGGAAGATGATCCTGCCGGTTCGATCGGTCATCATCACGTTGGCGGAGACGTTGTCCAGCGCGGTCACCAGGCGCTGACTCTCCGCCGCCTGCCGGCGAGCCTCGGCGATATCGAAGCCTTGTCGGGTGTAGAGACTCTTGAACGCATCGACTAGTTCACCGATCTCGTCGTTACGCTGCTTGGCGACCGCGATGCTAAAGTTGCCGCGCAGTATCTCGCCGGTCTGCAGCTTGAGCTCGCGCATCGGACGCAACACTTCAAGAAAGAAGCCATGGGTCGTGGTGAGAATCAGCCCCAGCAAAGACAATAGTCCGATCGCGATGGTATTGCGCACCCACGCCACGCGGTCGTTGGCTTCGCCATACGCCTGCGCGATCTGATGCATTTGACGGTCGACCAGCTCGTTCAGCCGGATGGCACTGGTCTCGGTCAAGGCCAGTAGCGTGCTCGGGGATGGGGTGCGATCGCCGGATGATGGGTCGGCGTCGAGTGGTGCGCGCGGAATCGCGTCGCCATAGGCGCGGTCGAGTTCCATCAACAGCTGTTCGGTTTCCTGGATTCCGGCGATCGAGCCGTGCCCGGTGACAATGCCGCGGTAAGCAGCCCATTGCGCCTTGCCCATCGCACTGATGTCATCCATCGCGGCTGCCGCGGCTTCAGGTGTCAGCACACCCTGCGTCCATTTTTGCAGGACCAGTGGCGCCTGGGTGGTGTAGTGGTCAGCCGTGGTTTTTAACAGCTTGATGGGAATGATGTTTTGCGCAAATACCGACTCCAGGTCGATGCGGGCCTGCTGGATGCCGAGCAGGCCCGCACCGCCGACGGCCGAGATGATCGAACCGAGGACGATGGTCGCGATGGCGGCGCGCGTGCGCAGCGTCTGAGGGAGACGTTGCAGCAGCGAGTGCCACGCGCTGTTGCGTCGCACGCGTCCTTCCTTCAGTACCCAGCTCCGCTCGCCGCGGGCGATGGATTCGTACACACGCTCGGCCGTGCGGACATCGGCCGCTGTCGGTTTGCTGCGCACGGAAATGAAGCCGACGATTCGTCCGTCCTCGACGAGCGGACTGACATTAGCCAAAACCCAGTAGTAATCGTCGTTCTTGCAGCGGTTCTTGACGATGCCGGTCCACGGGCGGCCGGCTTGAACCGTGGTCCAAAGGTCCTGGAAGGCCGCTTTCGGCATGTCCTGGTGGCGCACCACATTGTGCGGGCGTCCGATCAACTCGGCCTCCGAAAAACCGCTGATCTCGACGAATTCGCGGTTGACATACGTGATCTTGCCACGGGTATCCGTGCGCGAAACGATAAACTCGCCGTCCTTGAGAAGGCGTTCCTTGCCGGTGGCATTGCGGGGGGGTGCCATCAGTTACCTCGATTTGTTGGTATTGATTGAGTGTCACGCGAGCGGACGCGCGCGCGGACGATCCGGGGTCCTCCTCCCGGGTCGCCAGGTCGGACGGGCTGCTTGCCTGATGCTCGAATGGACCGGTCGCGACGCTCGATCTCACCGCGGCTGGGGCGGCGATCGCCTACGCGTCCTGGGGCGCGGTTCAACGAGATGCTTGGATCAAACGATGCCCGACGACTCACGTCGCCATCCTGGGTCTACCCGCGCGGCCGCCGTGGCTCGATGGGGTGCGAGTCACGGTGTCGCGCGCGAGTCTGATTGTTTTTGCGAGCGGTTCTCCTTGCTGGGGTTGGTCGTGGTCGAGTGCGAGTCGATTCAGGCGAAGATATCGACTCGATCGCGCGAGCGCGCACCGGCAACGAGTCGCGCGACGGTGCCGTCCGCCTCGGGTTCGGAGGCTTGATGCGGACGCCAGGGCTGCTCGAATTCGGCCAGATGCTGGCGCTGGGAATGCTGTTGGCCGGAGACGTCGACATCCACGTTCGCGAAGCCGTTCTCGGTCAAGGTTTCGCGCAACCGTGGCAGGTGCTGTTCCAGACTGTCGCGGGTCTGCGCGTGATGTGCCTGGAACTGGATCTGTAGCTGATCCTGTCCGGTCATCGAGAGTCTGATCTGAATCGGGCCGAGTTCCACCGGATCGAGCTGGATCGTGGCGTTCTGCAGATTGCGCTGGGCCATCATCGCGATATGCGCACCCAGTTGCGCGGGCGCGTCGGCGCGATGCAGCGCGAGTGTCGGCGCGGGCGTGGTACTCGCGGTCGTCGAGCCGCGCGTGGTCGGTGCGACGGACGCCGATTCCGCGGTGGCGATGCTCTCGGCGGGCGTGGCGGTTGGCGCGAGTGCGGACGGGCGCGGCGCCGTTTTGGTGCCTGTTAGCTTCGCCGCCTGGGTGAGCGCCGCTTCGGCGCCGGCACTACGTTTTGCAGTCGCCGGCGGCCCGGCATCCGGCGCGAGCGGCGTCGGCGTGACGGGCGGTTGTGACGTGGAAGGCGTCGTTGTTGAGGCGATCGATACCGAGGGTGTCGATCCACTTGGCAACGGGGATTCCGGCGCGGGCTGGGCGAGGGCCGGCGCGGCATTTCGGGTGATGCTCGGGTTGCCAGTCGTTGGGACTTGCGTTGGCGTGGGTGGCAACGAGGTCTTAAGGGACTCGGCCACGGTCGCCGCGGTTGGACTCGCCTTGACGCTATCCCCGACCGATACCTTCAAGGGTTTTGGCGAGGTCGATTCCGTTTCCGTTGGGGCCGGTTTCAGACCGAGGCTTCGCAGCAGATCGGCGACCTTGTTGGTGTCGCCGTCAGCGGATCTCGGAGTCGTGCTGGAACCGGCCGCCGGCGCGGTTGGTGTTTCGGGACGCGGTGCCAACGTTGGGGCGGTAGCTTCGTTCGATGCGACCTTGGCGTCGCTCGTGATGTTCATGGCGACTGATTGTGCCTTCGCGTCAACCGAGGTCTGGGCGGCATTCGGCTGCAAAATCTTGCTTATGAACGGAGTTGAGTTGCCGCTCGGCGTGCCCGGATGCTCGTTCGGTTCCGCTTCGGGTGTAACGGTTGCGCCCGCGGGCGGTGTCGCGGCTGCCGCCTCGGCGGATGCGAGCAAGCCTGCCAGCATCGCCATGAACGGATTCTCGGTCGCGTTTTCCGATTCAGCGGTCGCCGAGGCGAGCGATTTGCAGCCATCCGGGCAGATCGACAAACTGGCCGTCCCTTCGCTGCCAGGCTTGCCGGTCGCGCCGAGTTTTCCCGCGATGGGAGCGATAGCGCTTGATACATCCATGTATTGCCCTCGTTGAGCGTTATTTGCGAAGGGTAATGCAATTCATGGGCCAACCGTTTCCAAGCTAGGATGAAGGCGTATCGCCGGATCCGCGCCCGCCGCCAACGAGGTCGTCCTGCTCGCGTTGGTCGCGGCGCTCGCGCGCCGTTCGATCGGCGAGCTGATAATTCTGAATGATCTTTTCGAGGGCGTCGGTTCGGGTCTTGATCTGTTGCCAATGCTCGATCTGTTGCCGCACCCGGCGTTCGATCTGGGTCAGCTTTTCGCGTTGCTGGTCGATCGCGTCGTTGAGTTTGACCAGAAACGCCTGTGTGTTTTCGAGTAACGGCAGATTCAGCATCGTAGTCTGGCCGGTCTGGCGTTGCTCGTACTCAGTCAGGTAGCCGAGCAGTTGTTCAAGTTGCCGGCGCGCGGCTTCCTGTTGCTGCATGAGTCTTGCCAGTTCACGTGCGGCGAGGTCCTGCTGGGCCTGGGTAATATCGAGTATGGGGCGCAGGCGTTGGTGGCGGAGCATGGTCGCGAGTGGCAGTCGGCTTGCGCGTCAGCTATCCGGCGTCGCAACGGACGCGATGACCTGAGTTACTCGGGTTTTGTCGGCGGCGCTGCTCGCGCTGCGAATCCTTGCGGCCGCTGGACGGCGGTTGGGGCAGTGGTGGGGCGAACGTTTCGGCATCACAGAAGATCAGGCCCGCATGACGTCGTGCAATTGACGTTCGCTTTGCGCAAAGGCGACGCCTTCATGGAAGTCCTGCCGCAGAAACCTCACCAGCTGCGGGTAGTTCGCGATGGCCTGGTCGAGTTCCGGATTGGTGCCTGGGTGGTAGATGCCCATGTTCACCAAGTCCTGGTTCTTGAGGTATTGGCTGTACATCGCTCGGAATCGTTGCGCGGCATTGCGGTGTGTCGGGTTGACGATCTGGTTCATCAAGCGACTGATCGAGGCCTCGATGTCGATCGCGGGATAGTGTCCGCTTTCGGCGAGCGGTCGCGTCAGCACGATGTGGCCGTCGAGCACCGCGCGAGCCGCGTCGGCGATCGGGTCGTTCTGGTCGTCGCCCTCGGCCAGCACCGTGTAGAACGCCGTGATGGAACCCGCGTTGCTGGCGGCATTGCCCGCACGCTCCACCAGCGCCGGCAGTTTGGCGAAGACCGACGGTGGATAGCCCTTGGTCGCGGGGGGTTCGCCGATCGATAGGGCGATTTCGCGTTGCGCCTGGGCGAAACGCGTGAGCGAGTCGATCAGTAGCAGCACGCTCTTGCCTTGGTCACGAAAGTATTCGGCGATACTGGTGGCGACCATCGCCCCGTGTAGACGCTTGAGGGGTGGGTTGTCGGCGGGCACGGCCACGACCACGGAGCGGGCGAGACCCTCCGGCCCAAGGATGTCGCGGACGAATTCGTTGACTTCGCGACCCCGTTCACCGATCAGTCCGACGACCACGATGTCGGCCTGCGTGTAGCGCGTCATCATGCCGAGCAGCACGCTCTTGCCGACGCCTGATCCGGCAAACAAGCCGATACGTTGTCCGCGGCCTACGGTGAGCATTGCATTGATCGCACGGACACCGACGTCAAGCGGTTCGGTGATCGGGGTGCGGTGCAGTGGATTGAAGGGCGGCGGAACGAGCGGTTGATACTGGCTGGTCCGCAATGGACCGCGCTCATCGAGCGGTTTGCCGGTCGCGTCCACCACCCGCCCGAGCAGGCGCTCGCCGACCGGCACCTCAAGCACGCGACCTGTCGGGATTACGCGCGAGCCGGGCAGGATGCCCTGAATATCACCGGTCGGCATCAAAAAAGTGCGATCCTGGGAAAAGCCGACAACCTCGCTTTCAATCGGGCTGCTGTTGGGCGAAATGATCAAGCAGCGCTCGCCGACCGCGGCTTGACAGCCGATCGCTTCCAGCGTGAGCCCTGCCATCCGCGTCAACCGTCCCTCGACCACCGGTTTTGGCAGTCGCAGCGTGCGTCTGACCTCGCCGAGGTAGTGCGCCCAGCGTTCGCCGTGCGGGTGAATGAAGGTGTTCGGTGCGTCGGGCGGGTCCGGCGCGACCGATGCGGGACTCAGATCATCGTCCATGATCGTGGTCGCCGCCGACATCACCCCGTTCCGAGCCGTCACTGGTGCGATGGCCGCCGAGCAACTCCGCCGCGAGGCGGGCGATCAGGCCGTCGATGCCGGCGTCGACATACGAGGTCTCGGTGGTGATTTTGCAATCGCCCTTGGAAACACCGGGGTCGTCGACGATCTTCCAGCGGCGCTTGCCAGGGTGCTCGTGCAGGGCCTCGCGAATCACGCTGGCGTCGTCCGGGTGCAAGTGTACCGAGATGTCTTGCAAGTTTGCCGGCAGCTGTTTGATGGCCTCGCGGATCAAGCCGATGATGTGGCGCGGATCGGTGCGGATTTCGCGCCGCAGGATCTGTTTGGATACCGCCAGCGCGAGTTCGAGCATCTCCTCTTCCACGCGGTGATCGAGCGCCTCGACCGGGCGTTCGAGAAAACTCAGTAGCTCGCGCAACCGGGCGGTCACGGCGGTGGTCTCGGCGCGCGCGGCCTGCATACCTTCCTCGTAACCCTCGTTAAAGCCTTCGCGGTGGGCCTGTTCGCGTATCGACAAGGCTTCGAGCGTAGCGTCGATGGTTTCTCGATGAGTCGGCATCGGGCGCTCGGGCAGGGCACCATCCAGGCCGCCGATCCCGCTGCCGCCGCCAACGCGCGGTAGCGGCCAACGGCGAGCATTTTCGGCGCGTTCGCCGCGGATGACCTTAGACATATTCCTCTTCCTCGTCGCCTAGCTGAATCTGGCCTTCCTCTGCCAGACGTTCTGCGACGGCCATGATTTCTTTCTGCGAGCGCTCGGCGTCCTTGAGCTTGATCGGACCCATCGCGTCGAGGTCCTCGCGCAAGGTTTCCGCCTGGCGCCGCGACATATTGCGCAGGAACAGGTCGCGCAGATCCTCCGAGGCGGCCTTGAGCGAGAGCACCAGTTTGTCCTGCTGGATGTGACGCAGCAGGGTCTGCATGCCCTTGTCGTCGAGCGAGAGCAGGCTTTCGAACGCAAACATGTTTTCTTGCAGTTTGTCGCTCATATCCTGATCGACACGGCGCAGTTCTTCGATGATCTTGGCTTCGGTCTTGGACGGCGTCGAATTAAGAATCTCGGCAGCGATCTTGATACCGCCCACGCCGGTGTATTCGACGTCGGGCTCCTCGGCGAAGCGGCGTTGCAGCACGGCATCGAGCTCGGTCAGAGCATCCGGGTGGATGTTGTTCAGGGTTGCAACTCGCACCACGACCTCGGGCTGCGTCGCCGCCGGCAGCAGATCTAGCACCTGGCCCGCCTTGTGGAAATCAAGGTGGGTCAGCACGATCGCGATGATCTGCGGATGCTCGTGCTTGATCACGTTCGCGATCGCGCGCGGCGTCATCCATTTCAGTTCGGCGAGTCCGCGCGGCGATGAGCTGATCATCACTTGCGCCAGCACGTTGTTGGCCTTGTCGCGGCCGAGCGCGCTGACCAGGATCTTGCGCAGGTATTCCTGCGAGCCGATGCTGATCGAGGACTCGTGGCCAATGCGATCGACGAAACGATCGAGCACGTGGCGAATGTCCTCGCGCGATACCTTTTGCAGCGCGGTCATCGCCGAGCCGAGCGATTGCACCTCGCCCGGCTCCATGTGCCTAAGGATGCGGGAGGCCTCTTCCTCGCCGAGCGCCATCAGCAGCACCGCCGCCCGTTCGGGTCCGGTCAGGTTACTGACGGGCTTGGATTCGGCGGCGGGTGCCTCAGCCTTGGCCGGTTCGTTCTTAGGCGGTTTAGCCACGTTCGGTCACCCAGGTTTTGATCAGTTGCGCGACCCGTTTCGGATCCTCCGCCGCCATGGTGCGCGCCATGTCCAGCATGTCCTCGTAGGCGACTTGCGGCGGTGGCAGCATCGGCACGCCGTGGGTGTCGTGCGACAGGGTCAGGCGGTCTGCTTCGAGTTCGCGCTCGCGCGCGGCCTGTTCTTTTTCTTCCAAGGTGGCCTCCAGGGTTGGTAGCGCGGGCGCGGCGGGCGCGACCGGTGTGACGGACTTCAGGCTGCGTAGCGCTGGCCGAAACACCATCAAGATCAACAGTAGAACCCCGATGCCGGCGAGCACCTGCTTGCCGAGCCCCCACACCCAGGGTTGTTCCCACAGTGGTGGTGGCGCGACCGGTTCAATCACGGCAATCGGCTGAAAACTCTGGTTGATGACGAACACGCTGTCGCCACGTTGTTCGTTGAAGCCCACGGCCTCTTTCACCAGGCGCGTCAAGTTGTCGAGCTCGGCGGCATCAAGTGGCTTCGCGGTGGCCTGGCCGTTCTCGACGACGGTCTTGTCGTCCACCAACACCGCGACCGAGACCCGTTTGATGCCGCCCTGCGAGCGCCGGGTATGGGTGATGGTGCGGTCCAGCTCGTAGTTGCGGGTCGCCTGCTTGCTGGTCGAGGTTGGCGTTTTGGTGTCGGCGTTTTGCCCGGCGGCGTCCGGATTGGTATCGCCGGCATCGGGTGGCTGATTGGTCAGCGCGCCGGGAATGCCGAGCGCGGCGATCGAGCCCTTGGTTTCCTGATCCTGGACTTGCTCGCTGCGAACCTTGCCCTCGCTTGGCTCGTAGAGTTCCTGGGTCTGCTCGTTTTCCGAGAAGTCAGCGTCGACGTTGACCTTGGCGCGAACCTTGCCCGCACCGACCACGGCGGTCAACAGCTCCTCTACCCGTGACACGAAGCGATTCTCGAGTTCCGCGACGTAGGCGAGTTGCTTGCGCGAGGCTTGCGCGCCGTTGGTGCCGTCGCCGGTCGATAGCAACCGGCCCCATTGATCGACGATGGTGACGTCGGACGATTCCATGTAGGAGATGCTAGAGGCGACGAGGTGCACGATCGCCGATACCTGCCCGTCCTCCAACGTGCGCCCGGCCTGAAGCTTGACCATGACCGAAGCGGAGGGTTTGGCCCGTTCGCGGATGAATACCGATTGCTTGGGCAGCGCCAAGTGCACCCGCGCGGTTTCGACGTTGCGCATGCTGGAGATGGTGCGCGACAGCTCGGTTTCGAGCGCGTGCTGGTAGCGCGCGTTTTCGACGAAGCGGCTGGTGCCGAGCGCCTGATCCTGGCGCAACATTTCGAGTCCGAGTTGGCCGCTTTGCGGCAGACCCTCGGCGGACAGTTTGATGCGCGCGGCGTCGAGTCGGTCCTGCGGAATCAGGACCAGACCGCTGCCACTCTCGATCTGATAGGGGATGCCGTCGGCGCGCAACACCTCGGTGACCCGCTGGATGTCCTCCCGCGCCATGCGGTCGAATACCGGCACCATGCTCGGCTTGGCCGCCCACATGATCAGACCGATGCCCAGCGTGGCCGCCGCCGCGAGCGACGCCAGCGTGCCCAATTGCTGGTAGAGCGTGCCGCTTTCCAGCAGTTGCCGCCAGAACGGCAGTTCACCGCTCGGCGGGCCGCCCGCGGGCGGCAAGGACTTACTCAGTGTGGACTCGTTCATGTGCTTACTCGGTTACCTGGTGACGATCGCAAACGGCTTTTCGGCGCGGCCTTAAACGGGCATGTTCATGATTTCCTTGTACGCGTCGATCAGCTTGTTGCGCACCCGCATGAGCGTCTCGAAGGCGATACGCGATTTCTGCGATTCCAGCATGACCTGCGGCAGATCCACGCCCGGTTCTCCCAGTTCGAAGGCCTCACGCAAGCGGCCGCTCACCTGTTGACGGCGATTGACGTTGCGAATCGATTCCTGCAACAACCCGCTGAATTCGGCCGCTGGCGTCGCGCCCGGTGATCCGGAACGGACGCCTTGCAGCCCGGCTTGCTGGGCCAGCGCGCGCAGTTGCGACAATACTTGTTGTGAATTGATGGGTTCCATCGCGACAATCTCCCTTTGTCTTGTTTCTGCGTCGGTTCGTCATGCATCCGGCACGGGGATGCCCGCTTCACGCATCCGTGCCAGTTTGTAGCGCAGGGTGCGCGGGCTGATCCCGAGCTTCTCGGCCGCGTACTTGCGGCTACCGTGGCCGGCCTGCAAGGCCTTTAAAATGATCTGGTACTCGTGCGACTTGAGGTCGGAGTTGAGCGGTGCGTCGGCGTCCAGTACCGGCATTATCCTGGGCTCGTCCCGCGCCGCTTCGAAGTGCAGGTCGACCGTATCGATATGGATCCCGTTGCAGAGCACGAGTGCACGCTGAATCACGTTGCCCAGTTCGCGAATATTGCCCGGCCAGTCGTAATCTTCGAGCCGCATCGACGCCGCGGCGGTCAACACCGGCACGCGATGACCGAGTGCGCTGTGGCGTCGGATCAAATGATTGGCCAGCGCGACGATGTCGGCGGGACGCTCGCGCAGTGGCGCCAGACGTAGCGGAAATACATTGAGCCGGTAGAACAAATCCTCGCGGAAGCGTCCGGCGCGAACCTCTTCGATCAGGTTACGGTTGGTGGTGGCGAGCACGCGAACGTCAAGCACGATGGTCTTGCGCCCACCAATTCGCTCCACCTCGCGCTCCTGCAGCACCCGCAACAGCTTGGCCTGTAGCCCGAGGTCCATCTCGGAGATTTCGTCCAGTAGCAGGGTCCCGCCTTGCGCCAGCTCGAACTTACCCGGATTCGCGTTCAGCGCCCCGGTGAAGGAGCCTTTTTCGTGACCGAACAGCACCGCTTCGAGCATGTTCACCGGAATCGCGGCACAGTTGATGGCGATGAAAGGTTTGTTGTGACGCATCGAGTTGGCATGGACGAATCGCGCCAGCACTTCCTTGCCGGTGCCACTTTCGCCGGAGATCAACACCGATACGTCGGTGACCGCGACCTTGCGCGCCAATTGCAGCAACTCCCGCGAATACGGATCGTTGGCGATGACGGCGTCGTCGTCCGCCGCGAGTGTCGGCAGCAACCGTTTGCAGGTGGCTAGCAACTGATCGATCTTGAGCGGTCGCAACAAATAGTCGGCGGCGCCTTCACGCATCGCTTGAACCGCCTTTTCAATCGCGCCGATATGGGTGATCAACACCACCGGCAGATCGGGGCGGATCGTCTTGAGTTTTGCCAGCAAGGCATGGCCATCCAGGGGCTCCATGACCTCTTCGGCCACCAGCAGGTCCGGGCTCAATTGTTCGACCAGTTGCAGCGCGTTTTCGGACGACGCCTGGCTGCTCACGGCATAGCCTTGCTCGCGCAGCACGTCGCTCAATGCGATGGCGAGCGGGGTGTCGGGCGTAATGATCAGCACATGTCTATCGGTCATTCGCGGGAACTCCTTTCCTGTTGACCTGACCCGTTGAGTCGTTGATTTGGGTCGATTCCGTGCTCGCCGAGGTCGACCGTTTCGCGTGCTTTCTGAACAGCACGTTCAATCGGTTGGCGCGCGCGGTATGAAATCGCCCGGATCGGTGGGGGATGCGTCCTTGCATCTGCTTTCTAACTCCTTGTCAGCGTGTTCGAGGGTGTCGTTATTGTCGGGCGAGTGTTCGAGTCAAAAGGTCAGTTCCTCGCGTTCAAGCTGGAACTTGCGCATTTTCTCGACCAGTGTGGTGCGCCGGAGGTTGAGTAGCTTCGCGGCCTGGGCGACCACGCCGTCGGCCTTGGTCAGCGCTTGGCGGATATACTTCAATTCCAGGTCATTCAGATAATTCTTGAGGTCGAATTCGCCGTTGCCGATGTCCAGTTCGGCCGCGGTTTCCGGCGCCCATTCGTCTGGATCGTCCGGACTGGGTGTCGCCACCCGATTGCCACGATACTTGTCCGGCAGGTCGGCCGCTGTGACCGACATGTTCGGATACAGAATGCGCAGGCGCTCGATCAGGTTGGCGAGTTCGCGGACATTGCCGGGCCAGGGGTAATCCATCAATACCTCGAGCGCGTAGCGGTCGAGCCGAAACGCACCTTTCTCGGGTGCCATGCGGCCGATCATCGACTCGACCAGCGCCGGGATGTCCTCGCGGCGCGCACGCAGCGGCGGCATCTCAATGGGGAACACATTGAGCCGGTAGAAAAGATCCTCGCGGAACTTACCGTCGGCGATGCTGGATTCGAGATTCTGGTGCGTTGCGGCGATGATCCTCACGTCGGCCTGCAGTGATCGGTTGCTGCCGACCCGCTCATACGTCCGTTCCTGCAGTACCCTGAGCAGCTTGACCTGCATGTTGAAATTCATATCGCCAATTTCGTCGAGAAACAGCGAGCCACCGTCCGCGAGTTCGAAACGTCCGGCGCGAGCGGTGATCGCGCCGGTGAAGGCGCCTTTTTCGTGTCCGAACAGCTCACTCTCCAGCAACTCGCCGGGAATCGCGCCGCAGTTGACGGGTACGAAAGGACGCTCGGACCGTGCCGAGGTTCGATGGATCATCCGCGCGACGATTTCCTTGCCCGTGCCGGATTCCCCCAGAATCAGCACACTCGCGTCCGTGTGCGCGACCTTTTCGATCAGCTCGCGCACTCGGCGAATCGCGGCGCTACCGCCCTCCAAGGATTGCGGCGTCGCGTTTTGGCGACGGCGCGGAACCGGCTGTGATGCGGGTGGCGCCTGCGTGACGGCCTCTTGTAATTGACGATAGGTGCAGGGAAGTGGCAATACGGCGTCGAAGCCGGTGCTGTCATAGGCGGTGTGCGGGACCGAGCCGGAAATAAACAGCAGCAATAACGCACCCACTGGGGCGGCGGCGAAGGTCTCACGCAACCGGATCAGTTCCGCCGGGGTTTCAACGGCCGCGCCAATGACCGAATAGCGCTCGGAACCCGTCGCAAGCGTACCGTTGGTCTCGAACGTCTGCGAGTCGACCGCGAACTCGAGAAACTCAAGCATCTCGGCTACCCGCCGTGATATTCCGGCGTTGATGCCTAAAACGAGTGCGCGTTGTTCTGCCATTGTCTCTATCCTTGTGCTCTCTTCCGTGGCGCCGACTGGATGATCATTTCGAGCTTTGCAACGCGGCGCGACTCGTCGCCGTGCGCGCGAATCCCATCAGTCCGTCGGGATCGGGCGGGCGGGGATGTCCTGTCGGACATGTTTGAGTCGAGTCCCTCCGAAACGGGTCGGTTGTCGGGGAACTGCAAAATAACGCCGTGCTCTTGGCGCAATAGTAGGGCGGTGTGTCGAAAGGGAGTATGAACGCGTTAACAGAATGCGCGTTGCACCCGTCAAAAAAATAGCGCCTCTTGCGCGTGATCAGAACCAGGTCTCATCGGCACGCGAGGCGCGAAGGCTCGAAAGGTCGTTAACTTATTGTTATATCTATGAAATAATGCGGAAAGTCAAATCTTGCCGGGTGGGTTCGTGAGTTGCCGCGGTGGCGACGAGATCTGCCGCTGTGCGTTTCACCCGCGGTGCGGGCCAGTGTGCGCCTCGGTACCCGGAATTCCCGCCGTTGGTCGGCGATCAGTTTGCTTTGGGTCACCTCAGGGTTGCGGAATAGGCGCGCAGGCCTTCGCGATTTCTTTGGTTACCGACGTACTCTTCGCGCATTCGCGTCATCGCGCCGGTCACGTAGTTCACGATCGCGGCATCCATTTGCAGAATGCGTTGCCGCAGAGGCGCCAAGTGCGCTTGCGATGCGTCGATCGCCTGAGCGTCGAGCCGATCAAGCAGCGTACCGCGTTCGTCATCCAGCTGCCGCACGCGTTCCCAGTCCTCCGATTGCGCGGCCTGAAGCATGGTCTCGCAGGTCGCTGACAATGCGCACAGCGTTTCGTACTCGGTCATGCGGCGGCATCCTGTTTGACGCGCTGGTCCTGGGGGATGTTGTTCCACGCGCCGCGCAAGCCTTCGATCAGGCCGGCGACTTCGTCGAGCAGCGCGACGTCGCTGGTTCGGTTCGCCTCGAACAAGCGGCGTTGCATGTAGTCGTACAGCGCTTCGAGGTTTTGCGAGATTTCGCCACCTGCGGGCCGCAAGCCGGCCTTGAGCTCGACCACGATGTCGATGGCCTGCGTGATGCAGCGCCCTTTGGCCGCGATTTCATGTCGCGCCAGGTGACCCTTAGCCCGCGCGATTTTTTCCAGTGCCCCGGCGTAGAGCATGTCGACCAGCTTGTGCGGATCCGCGGCGAGTGCGTTGCTGTAGTTTCCGACCTGCTTGTAGGCGTTGGCTGCCGTGGCGTAGGGATTCATCATGGGTGCTCCTGAGTTTGTTGTTAGGTCCTGTTGTATTTCAATCCGCTAGCAATGACGCCCAAAGTTCGCGGCGACGCGGTCGGTCGACCGTCTCGCGTTGGACATTCCGCACGTCGTCGGGTTTGCCATTGCGTCGGTTTGCGCGGTGTGACCGCTAGCTGCTAAACCGCTGGGCGAGAAACGTGCTGGTCTGGTTCAGTTTCGCGACCAGTGAGTCCATCGAACCGAATTGTTTGCGCATGCGCGCTTCGACGCTCACCATGCGGGCCTCGAACCGCTCCATCTGAACATCGATCGATTTTTTACGACTGTTCAGGCCGTCGGTGCGGGTTTGAATGAAACCGTCGCTTTCGGTGTAACGCGCGAATGCGTCGGCGATCCGCTTGGCGAATCCGTTGTCGGTGTCGGTGAAGAACGCCACCATGCCGGCGAGGTTATCGGAGATTTTAGCGTTGGCCTTGGTGGTGTTGACGCTCATCACACCTTCTTTACTGTAGGTGATGCCGTAGTCGATCGCGGACTCGGTGCCGCCGGCCGCGTTGGTGAAATTGGCAAAGATCTGGTTGCGCAGCGACGATTCGATGCCGACCAGCATACCTTCGCCTTTCAGATCTTCGCTACGCAGGCTCTTGATGCGGCTGACCAGGCTGTTGTAGGCACTGGTGAAGTCCTGCATCGACTTGGTCATCGCGCTGTTATCAGCCGCCGACGTGACCTCGGTCGTGCCCGCGCCCTTGAGGTTGATCGTTAGCCCGTCGACCACGCCGGTGACGGTGTTCGACGCGCTGGTGACGGGGAACCCATTGACTTCGAGGACGGCGTCCTTTGCTTCCTGGGACTCGGTGAAGCCGAAGCCGGCGGGGGCAGCAATCGCGTTGGCGGTTCCAGTGTTTTTGGCGGTCAACACCAGGTAACTGCCGCCGGTCGCGTTGACGATGCTGGCGCTGATACCCGCGTTATCGCTGGCGTTGTTGATCGCGTCGCGCAGCCCCTTGAGCGAATCGTTGGTCGCGTCGATCGTCACGTCGAAGCTCGTGGTGCCATAAGTGAAGGTATGGGTGCCCTGGCCAACGGCCGTGTTCGCGTCGGTGTAGGCCTGCGATGAGACGCGATGTTGTTGCGCGAGATGCGTCACCTCGATGGTATGGCTTTCCGCCGCCGCGCCGGTGCCGGCGGTCACGGTCGCCACCTTTTCGTCGCTCGACGCGACCGTGTACTTCGAGAACTGATCCTTGTCGCCGAGTTTTTGCGCGGCCGCCACCAGATCCGAGATCGCTGTTTTCAGCCGACCGTAGGCGCTGATTTGTACGTCGAGTGTGCTCTTCTGCTTTTGCAGCTTGGTTAACGGTTGGCGCTCGACCTGCATCAGGCCGGAGATCATCGAGTTGATGTCGAGGCCTGAGCCGACGCCCGCGGCGGTCAAGGTTGGCATGTGTGTCTCCTGAGTTCGATTTTGGCTTGACTGAGCAATGTCCGTGCCGGGATATGCGTCAGGTTAGCGTGTCCAATAACAAACCGAGCGGTGGTTCACCTTTCGGATTTCCGCCCTCGACGAATCGCTGCAAGGCGACCGCCTGCTCCGACGGAATCTGGCGCACGACCTCGCCGGTTGCCTGGTTACGCACGACGATCACGCTGTCTTTGACGTCCGCGTCGAACGAAAGCTGCATCGACCACGGCAAGTCCACCGAAAGTTGCCGCATCGAGTCGGCAATTTTTCGCAGATCCGGTGGTGCGCTGGCAGTCGCATGGGATTCGGTTTGCACGGCTTCGGCGCGAGGCGGTTCATGAGCCGAGCGGGGCGTCGTGACGTGCGTGTGCCTTCCTTCGGCAGCGTGAACTTGAAGATTCGGGTCGGATGTTGACATGACTGGTGTACTCCCCTGCCTGCCTCGGCCGGACACATCGGGGTGTTTCATCCCGCTCAGGCTGAGGTCTGTTCTAATCAACCGACTGGGCCCGTAAACCAACACCGTCCGGTCAGAAAGAATCGGGGCGCGAGGCCCCGACAAGTCTAGGACGATATTATTGTTGTTGTTATGTGAGGGCTTTCGTTACGTCGTTCGGTTGTTCTCTGCTCGTTTCCCTCGGCGCCCGCCGTGCCTGGCAGGTTCCTTTCTTCCCTGGTCGCGTCGAGGTGTTTCCACCGCGTCGCCTCATGGGGGTTATCGGACGCTAGGGTTTGCGCTTTAGCCTCGATTGGGCTGCGAACGGTGTTTGGCGACGAGCGGACCGAGCCGAGGATCGAACGGTTGAATAGGTCAGGCGGGTCGAAGCCGTAGCGTTGAAAAGAGTTTGCGCGCTTAATGACCTAGTCGGAAAAGTGTGGCGGGTCTAAATTGTCAGTATCAACTGACGGAGTTCAACATGAAGAAACTAGCATTCATCAAGCGCAGCGGCGGTCAGCACTGGGTCGGTGACGGTTTTCCGGTGCAAAGTATCTTTTCCTACAACGACATCGCGGATGAGATCTCGCCATTTCTGTTGATGGACTACGCCGGACCGACCGAGTTCGAGCCGACCACGACGCACAAGCGCGGCGTTGGCGCGCATCCGCATCGGGGCTTCGAGACCGTCACCATCGTCTATGCGGGTGGCGTGTCCCACCGCGATTCGGCCGGGGGCGGTGGCACCATTGGCGCCGGCGATGTGCAGTGGATGACCGCCGCATCGGGTTTGGTGCACGAGGAGTTTCACAGCCCCGAGTACGCGCGTCGCGGTGGTCCATTCGAGATGATTCAGCTGTGGGTCAACTTGCCCGCCAAGGACAAGATGTCTTCACCGCGTTATCAGGGCATCACCGATGCCCGGATTCCGCGCGTCACGTTGCCCAGCGATGCCGGCACGCTTAGGGTCATTGCAGGCGAATACGGTGAATCGAAAGGTGTCGCGCTGACGTTCACGCCGATGAACGTCTGGGACTTGCGACTGAATGCGGAACGGTCTCTCTCACTCGATTTTCCGCCTGGACATACGCTCGCGGTGTTCGTCCTGCGGGGTGGTATTCGGATCGGCGCGCAGACGGTCGGTTCGGCCGAGCTGGCGGTGATGGAACGCGAGGGGACGACGCTCGCGTTCGAGACCTTGGATGACACCGTGCTGTTGTTGCTGAGCGGCGTGCCGTTGAACGAGCCGATCGTGGGCCATGGCCCCTTTGTCATGAACACGCAAGACGAGATCGTTCAAGCCATGCGGGATTACAGTAGCGGTAAGTTTGGTCGCATGTCGCACTAGCCAGCCGAGGGTGCGAAACGCAGCGGTCCAATCTCCATCCGTTGCGGCCACTTCGGTGAAACAACGCGCGGCGGATTTGGTTTCCCACCGCGCGCGTTGGGCTTGAATCGTTGGCGCGAGTATCGCCGCCGGCCTGATTATCTTGAGGCAACCTTGGGGTCGTCGCAATACGCTTATAACTGCCGAAATACAGCGCGCCATCCGACCACTTAAAGGCCGGATGGCATCCGAACGAACCCGATGGGTGAGCAAGCAACCGTTAGCCGCAGCCGCAACCTGAGCTTTGTTTCGCGTGCTTGTCGCCGCCCTCGCCGGCCTCATTGCCTTGGCCGCCGCCGCTTTGGCCCTGACCCTGACCGCCGAGCTGCGATAGCAGTGCCTGTAATAGTTGCATGATCTGCTGAAGAATCTGCGACATGTCGCCGCCGCCCGCCTTATTCGCGAACTCGCTGGCGCTATTCTGGGATGCGGATGAGCTCTGCGGTGCGTTGCCGCCGACATTCCCGATTTGGCTGGCTGAATTGCCAGCGCCTTGAATACCTTGAATCATTGGGAAACTCCTGAGTAAACGATTAATTTTAGAATCCCAGCCGGATCGTCATCGTCTTGGGCCGGTTCGCGTCAAATGCCGCGATCAACGACGCACACCCAAACGGCGGTGTGGCGTCTCACCTTGTCTCCTTGAGTCGAACCTAAACATTGTTTAGATGTGGTAAGCGTAGCCCAGCAGGTAGTGTCGCGAAATAGAACGTTTGGCCTAGGTGTGACGCGGATGGCGTTGCCGATAGCGTCCGAGCGGCGCGGGCGCGGTTCGCCGCGAACATGGTCGCGATGGCGTGCGCGGGGCGTGTTGATTGTCGCGGCGGCGTGACTCGCTTCAGGTCACTCCATCATGTCGTCGATGACGTTTTTGAACCAGCTATGGGCGTAGCTGACTTCGCGTTTGCGTTGCGCCGGACTGGCATTGATCGGTGACAGGCCGCCCGCGCCGGCGATCGGTTCAATTGAGTTGTTGGCACTGTCCAGGGCGTAGACGTCGGCGACGGAGATGCCGAACTCCTCGCCGAGGATGCTATAGCAGGTGTTGACGAAGGTCGGTTCGCCGGGTTCGACGCCGTTGAATCGGTTGACGATGGCTGCGGCGGCAACCTTGGCTTGGGAGTTAGCGGCGTAGGCGGATTTGGGCATCTTGGCGGCATTGGAGGCGTCGCCGAGCACGTAGATGTCCTTGTGCCGGCTCGACTCGAATGTCCGCTTGTCGACCGGACACCAGTCGCCGTCGGCAAGGTCGGCGGCATAGGCAATTTGGCCGGCCTTTTGCGGCGGAATGATGTTGATCACGTCGCCCTTGAATTGTTCGACCTCGGCTTGCACCGTGCGCGAGCTGGGGTCCAGCGCCTCGACCTTACCGCCGGCCGCGGCGCCTACCCACTCGATCATGGCGTTGGCACCGCCGTAGCCGTAGAGCTGGGTCCAACCTTGGGTGAACAGGCCTTGCTTGGAGAAGCTGTCCTTCGGGTCGAGGATGATGATTTTTGCCCGTGGTTTATGGTGCTTGCAGTACATGGCGATCTGTGCCGCGCGCTCGTAGGGACCGGGCGGGCATTTATACGGGTTGGGCGGCGCGACCAGGATGACCGTGCCGCCCTCCGGCATCGCCTCGATTTGTCGTTTGAGGGTCGTGGTTTGCGGGCCGGCAAACCAGGCGTGCGGAATGGTCTCGGCGACCGCTTCGCTATAGCCGTCGATGGCGCTCCATTTGAAGTCGACCCCGGGTGATACAACGCACGCGTCGTAGTCGAATTGCAGCCCACCCGCGGTGCGGACGATTTTCTTGCCGGGATCGATCGCGTCCACGCGCTCGATGACGATATTGACGCCGTGGCGTTTCAGGCTGTCGTAGCCGAAGGTGAGCGATTCAATGGTGCGATCGCCGCTGAGCACCTCGTTGCTCATGAAGCAGGAGGTATAGCGGTCGTGGGTCTCGATCAGCGTGACCTCGATCCGAGGGTCCAGCTTGCGGAGGTATTTCGCGGCGGTGCAGCCTCCGACGCCGCCACCCACGACGACCACCTTGCGCGTCGCGGCCAACAGCAGGCCCGGAAATCCGAGCAAACCGCCGGCGACCGTGGCCCCGCCGACGATACGGATGAAATCTCTTCGTTTGATGGCGCTCATGGTGGTTCTCTGCCGAGGTTCAGTGCTGGCTGCCGTAATAGTGAATCAGCGCGGGCAAGGCTTGCGGGCCCTGCTCCGCGATCGCGGCGTCGACCTTGCGCTTCATCTTGCGCGGCCACGCTCGATGTCCAGCGATAAAGTCGCTCATCGCGAAATCGAGATAAGGCATCCATTGTCCGGCGAGGGTTCCGGCGTCGCCGGCCTTGCCGCCTAGCTCGTGGCACTTTTCGCAATGCGCGTCGTGGAGCGATTTGCCCAGCGCAACCAGCGTGGGGTCCACGTCTTGCGATTGAGTGCGCAAGGGTTGCTTGAAGAAGAACAGGGCCATGCCACGAATTTGTTCGTCGCTGTAGCCCTTGGCGATGCGGTTCATGATCGTTGGGTTGCGGTGGTCCTTCTTGTAATCGAGCATCGCGTCGATAAACACGTCGGGATCCATGCCGGCGATCGACGGACTCGATGGCCCGACGCTGGAGCCGTCGGTGCCGTGACAACCCGCGCAAGTGAAGGCCAGCGCCTCGGGCGTGGGTCCGCCCGCGAGCGGCGCCGTGAACGGCAGGGCTAGCAAGGCGAGCAAAATGGTCGATCGCATGGACGTGATTCTCCCTCGGTTGGGGCGTGCGAGTCGTGTAACGCCTGACGCGTCCACGACCTGCTGTGTGTAACCGCTGTTCAACTTAATCAATGCGGCATGCTGACGTAGCCGATGACCACGAGCGTCAGCAGCCCTAGACCGGCCATGATCAAAATTATGGCCAGCCATCGCGAGCCTGTTTCCATCGCCGCGGATGGCCGTTTCATCAGGTACTTCTCCAACTTGCCATTGGCTTTCAGGCGCTCGTATTCGAGGCGATGTTCGAATTTGAACTCCTCGAGCGGCACCGCGCCGGTGAACATGATCGTGCTCATCGGGAAGCGGTCGGGGCGGAAGTGTGAGTTGAAGAAGTGCACCGTGAACAGGAACATCGTCGCCAGCAGGGCCTCCTCGGCGTGCACGATGGTCGCGATGTTGAACACCCAGCCCGGCAGGAACGAGGCCGTCACGTGCGGGAAAAACAGCAACAGGCCGCTGAATCCGATCACAGCAGCGCCCCAGAATGGCGCCCAGTAATCGAATTTCTGCCAGTAGGAATAGCGGTCGAATTGGGGCCGTTCGGCGCGACCAAAGAACCAGCGGAACATCGCCGCGACGTCACGCAGGTCTTGCAGGTTCGGCACCATCGACGTCGGGCCGAACCACGAGAAGGTCTTGCGGTTGCGCCAGATGTTGGTGACGGCGATCGCGAGGTGGATCAAGAACACGCTAAGCCAGATGGTCGCCGCGGTGCGGTGCACGATCGCCTCGACCTTGGGTCCGCCGAGTAGCGACATCACGGTCGCGGCCCACGCGGTGTGCGAGAACAGTAACGTGGTGCCGCTGATCACAAGAATCATGGTGCTGACGGCGAACAGCAGGTGAATCCAGCGCCAGGTCGCACTGAAACGCCGGAAGTACACGGTGTCGTCACCTGGTGCGGGGTGGGCGAAACTCTTGCCTGCCTTGCGATCCCGGTACTCGCGGTAAAACCACAGGATCACGTGAATCCAGAAGAACGCCAGGATGCCGTAGATCAACGCCTCCATCAAACGGGCAGCGATCCACAGTCCCGGATACTTGTCGAAATCGCGCGAATCGCCGTGCGCATGGAAACCCAGGAATCCCTCCGGGGCGTCCTCATGGCAGGTGTTGCAGGTCTTCAACCGGTTGTCGAGGTGAATGGTTGAGGCTGGATCGTCGACCCCGAGAATCTTATGTCCGCCGTGGCAGTCGAAACACTTGGCCGTATTGGTGTAACCCAGCTTGTTAACCTGGCCGTGATACGACGAGCGGTAGGTGCGCTGCGCGTCCTCGTGGCAGTTGCCGCAGTTCTGGGTAATGGTGAGCATTACCCTGTCACCCTTGGGCGAGTCAATTTCGTGCGTGGTGTGGCAATCCGAGCATACCGCCGATTTACTTTCACCTTTCTCCAGCAAGGCCTTGCCGTGATCGGATTCGCGGTAGTCCGCGAGTTGCTTTTCGTGGCAGCGACCGCAGACCTCGGGGTTTTTCAAGCGGTGTTCGGCGCGTTGCAGGCTACCCAAGGTGCCGACGTTGTGGGCATCGTGGCAGTCGAAGCAGGTGGCATTGGTGCGTGACTGATCGCGCTTGCTCGGCTGAGCGTGCACCGAGCGCATGAAACTGTCGATTTGTTGCACCACCACACCCAATCGTTCATGGGTGCCGTTCGGGTCGTCCTTATGCTCGGCCCAGGTGTTTTGGTGGCATTCGACGCAGCCGACGACCACGCTCGGTGCATCGCGGTGCGGCACGCGGGTGATTGTGGCATGACAATCCGTGCAGCGCCGTTCGCCATGCACGCTCGCCTCGAACACGTTAGGGGGTACGAATATGTCGACCGTGCTGCCGTCGTCGCGCACGTCGGTTTTATCGTGCTCGTCGCCGTGACATTTCAGGCAGCGGGCGTTGGGAATGATGCGTTGACCGGTCGCGAGATCGAACGTGGAGGCGGATTTTCCGCTGTCCACGACGTTTGGACTGGCGTTGCCGTGAACGGATGGGAGACTAAATAGGCCGATCGCTAGCGCCAAGAGCCAGACGAAGGTATTAGGCGCGATTTTCAGCATTGTTGTTGTCCCCACGGGCGTTTCGCCTAATGGAAAGTGGTCAGGGTAAATTCATTAGTATATCTATGGTATTCCACGGTTAAAGTCAAACAAAAAGCGAACCTAACTGCGTGATTATTCGATTTTGGCGTCGCCTCGATTTTTGAAGTTCATTGCCGTGAACGGGCCGTTCTCGCGAGGGTTAACTGCTTTCTCAAGGAAAGAATATCGAGCTGTTTATCGCGTGGCGCGCGCAACGTCGGAGAGCGTTGGGTAGTGGACGAGCGGCGTGTATGGGTACGCTGAGTGGCATGACCCTCGCGTTGACAGCGGATTGACTATATTAGTAGATGATTATATACTAATAATATCGAAATACATCGCGTCTCCCCTGAACCGGAGGAAACTATGAGCTGGTTGGTCTGGGCTATTATTTTACTCGCGGGATTGGTCTCCACGCTGTCGGGGTTCACGATTCTTGGCATCATCATTCTGGTGATCGGGCAAGCCACTTATCTGGCGTATCGCAAGTTTCGCACCCCAAGATTAAATCCTTAGCGGCACAGGGTGCGGGAGCGTATCTAGACGCCGCGCACTCATACCTTGTCATCAACAGCGGCGACACAGGCGAATAAGCGGACGCAACGAACATCGCTCGGCGGGGTTCCGAAGTAATGATCAACGTTGAATGCGCGTTCAGCTTCGGCCGTGGCCGACAAATCCTCGCCTGAAAGCAATGCGGAACCTAAAACCCCGATACCAATAGCCAGCTTTCGCGCGTCAGTGACGTGTCGTCTGTGCCCGCGAAAGCCTTAGGGTTGCCCGCAGACCGCGCTCCGATCGATTGCTTACCTGAAGTTCGCCGCCGTGCAATATCGCGATGTCCTTTACGATGGCCAGCCCGAGGCCGCTACCACCGGTGGCACGGTTGCGCGAGGCATCGACGCGGTACCAGGCGTCGGTGACGCGGGTCAGTTCTTGCTCGGGTATGCCGGGCCCATCGTCTTCAACCGTGATGCTCAGTCCCAACTTGTCGTCGTCAATCCGAATGATCACGTTTTCGCCGTACTTCAGGCCGTTGTCGAGCAGGTTGGCGAGAGCGCGCTTGAGCGCGGTGAGTCGCCCTGTGTAGGGGCCGATCGCGCGTCCGGCAACGCGGACCGAACGCCCGATGAGTTCGGCATCCGCCGCAAGGCTACGCACTAGCGCGTTCATGTCGATGGCGCGGCGCGGCTCGGTCTCGCGCAGATCGCGCAGGTAGTCGAGGGTTGCGTTGAGCATGGCGTGCATGTCGTCGACATCCGCGACGATCTGGTGACGCAGGCTGTCATCGGTGACCAGTTCGGCTCGCAATCGCAGGCGGGTCAACGGGGTTCGCAAGTCGTGGGAGACGGCGGCGAGCGCGCGGCCGCGTTCGGCGATCAAGCGCTGCAGGCGCAGCTGCATGCGATTGAAGGCCGCGGCGGCGCTACGAACCTCGGTCGGTCCCTGCTCGGGCATCGGAGGTGATTCAATGTCACGACCGAAGGCGTCGGCCGCCGCCGCGAGATTTTGTAGTGGTCGGGTTATCAGGCGCACTGCGACCAGCGACACAACGATCACCGCCGTCAGCGTCAACGCCAGGTGAATGCCGAACCGGGTCGGCAGATCGGGAAAATGGCCGTGCGCTTGTTGGATCAGCGTCGCGCGCTCGGCCAGATGCAGCCACAGGTTGATGAACTGAGAGGCGAGCAGACCGGTGACGAGGATCAGCGTCATCCGGCCAAACAGCGAGACGGGAAGTAGGCGCGGCGAACGCATGGGCTAGTCTCCGGTGGGGTGGGACTGTCCGGTAACCTCGGCGGCCAGCACGTAGCCCTTGCCGCGTATGGTCCGAATCAGCCGCGGTTCGCGATGATCGTCGCCCAGCCGCTGGCGTAACCGGCTCATCTGCACGTCGATGGCGCGATCGAACGGTTCCGCTTCGCGGCCGTGGATCAGTTCCATCAATTGATCGCGACTGAGTACCCGATTCGAATGTTCGAGTAGCACGCGCAGTAAATGATACTCCGCGCCGGACAGCGGCACGACGACGCCATCGGGGTTGGCCAGGGTGCGGGTCGCGGTGTCGAGTCGCCAGCCGGCGAAAACCAGGCAGCGCCGGGGCTCCGGGCGCAGATTGGGCGGCAAGGCGCGAGTGCGGCGCAGGATCGACTTGATGCGTGCCAGCAGTTCGCGCGGGTTGAAGGGCTTGACGAGGTAGTCGTCGGCGCCCATTTCGATGCCGACGATGCGGTCGGTGTCCTCGCCGCGCGCGGTCAGCATCAACACCGGTAACGACGACTTGGCGCGCAGGTCGCGACAGAGAATAAGTCCATCCGTATCCGGCAGCATCAGGTCAAGCACCACCAGATCGAACTCTTGGCGCTCAAGCGTGTGCCACATGTCGCGGCCGTCGCTCGCCGCGCTGGCGGCGAAGCCGTTGCGCGCCAGATAGTCAACGAGTAAGCGACGGATTTCGGGATCGTCGTCGACGATGAGGATGCGGTCAGAAGATTCCATACCGTTTTTATACCTGCCACACGGGTGCGTGACCAACCCCCGAGGGATTGATTTGTAACCTAGCGTAACAAACCGGCCGTCTGCAACACTACGATGCAATTTCACGGCGGACGGTGATGCAAACAAGGCGGCTAACGGCTGAAATGCAGGGCACTGCTACCACGAGAGGTTGTGCATGAACGTGATATTTGGCTTTGGTGAACGGGTGGAGGGCTACGACGTGCCCGTGCTCAACGAACGCGAGGTTCGCGCGAGCGCCGGCATTCTGTTTTTTTTCGCGATGCTTTCTTTCTTGAACGCATGGCTGGTGGGTGACTTTCGTCCGACGCGGGTCTTCGTGGTGGCTTTCTTGATCGATTTCATCATTCGCGTTTTCGTCAATCCGCGTTTCGCGCCGACCATGATTCTAGGGCGATTTGTGGTCAGCAAGCAGGTACCCGAATATGTCGGCGCGCGACAGAAGCGCTTTGCCTGGGGCATCGCGCTAGCCCTGGCGGTCGCGATGTTTTACCTGGTGGTGCTCAATCGAATGGTCGGGCCGATCAATTTGTTGATCTGCGCGAGCTGTTTGCTGTTGCTGTTCTTCGAAGCGGCGTTTGGTATTTGTCTGGCATGCAAGATCCACGGCTGGTTTTTCAAGGATAAGACGCGGCTGTGCCCCGGCGGGACGTGCGAACTGCTGGAGCGGGCGCCAATTCAACGCATCGATGTCGCCCAGGTCGGGGTTGTCGCCGCGTTCCTGTTGACCATGGGACTGGTCATCCAGAATTTCGCGCCCCCACACGCCGATGCAGTACCGCTGTCGACTTCGACGCCACCGGTTGAGCCAGGCGCGGACGGCGAATGCACGCCGCCCGATTGGGTCGTCGCGATGGGACATGCCGAAAAATGGAAACTGCACCATAATTGCAAATGAGCCCGCGTGAGTCGGCGTCAGTTCAACGCGCATGCGCCAACCGGAGTGAATAAGTCCGCCATGAGTCTGATTCAAGCCGAAAATCTCTCGAAGACCTATCGAAGTGGCGAGGTCGAGGTGGCCGCGATCAAAGCCGCGAGCTTTACCGTCGAGCCGTCGTCGCTCGTTGCCTTTGTCGGACCCTCGGGCAGCGGCAAGAGCACGTTGTTGAACATGATGGGCTGTCTCGATCATCCCACCGGCGGCCGGCTTCGGGTTCTCGATACCGACATTGCCACACTCGACCGCCGCGCCTCGGCGAGTTTCCGTGGCCAGCATATCGGATTCATCTTTCAAGACTTCAACCTGATACCGGTACTGACGGTCGCGGAGAACATCGAGTATCCGCTATTGATGGTGCAGTCATGGCCGCACGCGGAGCGCCGGGAGCGGGTGCGGCATTTATTGGCGGCGGTGGGCATGGCCGAGCAGGCGGACAAACGCCCGGACCAGATTTCCGGCGGCCAAAAACAACGCGTCGCGGTCGCGCGGGCGCTGGTTAGTCGGCCCAAGCTGGTGTTGGCGGACGAACCGACCGCCAATCTTGACCACGCGACGGCGTATCGAATTCTTGAGTTGATGAAAAAGATGCGCGACGAGTTCGGCACCACGTTTGTTTTCTCCACGCATGATCCGAAAATCATGCATGCCGCGGAAGTCACGTTCACGCTGGAGGACGGTCGGGTGCTCGAGGGCACCGCGGTCGCGGGAGTAGATCATGTTTAACGTGTTCAAGATTGCTGGCCGAAATCTTTCGCGCTACCGCCGGCGTACATTGCTGACATTATTACTGATCGTCATCGGCATGGTCGCGGTGTTGCTGTTCATGGCGGTGACGGGTTCCTTCAAGTCAATGATGGTCGGGCAAATCACCGATTCCGTGCTGGGCCACTTGCAGCTACATCGCAAGGGATACGTCGCCTCGATCGACAATCTGCCGCTCAATCTCAACCTCAAACCGGGGGTGATTGGCAAGATCGAGGCCGCATTGGCGACCGACGAGCGGATCGAGAGTTGGTCGCCGAGGGTCAAGTTTGGCGGCATGTTCAGTAACTTCACCGAAACGACCGGCATTCGCGTCAATGGCGTCGACCCGGCGCGGGAGGCCGCCACGGTGCCACTGCTCCCCGGTCGGATCCAGGAAGGTACGCCGGGCGCCTCGTTGGTCGATCGGGGCGAGATCTTGATTCCGGTGCTACTTGCGCGAGGGATGAAGTCAAAAATCGGGGATACCGTGGTATTGGTCGCGACCAATCGCGATGGTTCAGTCAATGGCAAGACCTTTGTGGTGCGCGGCATTCTGGAGAGCATCTCCGGTCCCGGGGGCAGGGATGGCTATATCCACATCGACGACGCCCGCGACCTGTTGCGGATGGGCGAGGCGGAGGTTAGCGAAATCGCGGTGCGCCTGAAGGACGCGGCGCGACTAAGTCAGGTCGATGTGGCGCTAAAAAGCGCGCTTGGCGCGTTGTCCAATCCCGAAGGCAAGCCAATGCTGGAGGTGCATACGTGGGCCGACCTTTCACCATTCGCCAATCTCGCCCGCATGATCGACCTGATGACGCTATTCATAAAAATCGTGCTGGTTTCGATTGTGCTTGTCAGCGTCATGAACGTGATGATCATGGCGGTTTACGAACGCATCCGCGAGATCGGCACGCTCGCGGCCCTCGGCACTCCCCCGCGCCGGATTCTCGCGCTGTTTCTGAGCGAGGGCTTGATGCTTGGAGTGCTCGGCACCGTGGCCGGGACGGCGCTCGCCTTGGGCGCGATTTGGGCGCTGAACGTCTGGCGGATCACATTTGCGTTCGGTCAGCAGCAAAACCTGGTACTCGCGCCGCACATCGCGGCCGCCGACGTGTTATCCATCGCCGCGTTGGTGGTCGC
Organism: Thiotrichales bacterium; assembly: GCA_050329935.1. GTDB lineage: Bacteria > Pseudomonadota > Gammaproteobacteria > UWMA-0217 > UWMA-0217 > CAYSFW01. The sequence goes on from JBHJOI010000067.1 coordinate 33,068, forward strand.
GGTCGCGATCGTTGCCAGCCTACAACCCGCGTGGAAGGCCTCGCGGCTCGACCCGATCCTTGCGCTGCGTCATGTCTAGGAGCGACTCGATGAAAACCTTGCTTTGTGTATTGGGCTGCCTGTTGGTCGTTCCCGTCCATGCCATCGATGGAACACAATTGCTGGCGGCGGTGGATCGCAATCTCGAACCCGAGTCGTACGAGATGTACCGCAAACTCATCAACATCGAGCCGGATGGAACCCGCAAGGAATTCGTGTTGTACTCGGTCAAGAAGGGGCGCGATAAAATCGTCGCGCTGTTTCTCTCGCCGTCCAGCGAAAAGGGGCGGGCGACTTTACGTCTCGGCGAAAATATGTGGCTTTACATTCCCGAAGTGGGTAAACCACTGCGCATTACCAGTCTGCAATCGGTGACCGGTGGTGTATTCAACAATGCCGATATCCTGCGTATCGATTACGCGGCCGAATACGACGTGGAACAGGTCGACGATTCGCCCGATCAGCATTTGCTACACCTCAAGGCGAAATCCGGCGAGGTTGCCTACGATCGACTGAAGATGTGGGTCGACAAAGCTACCATGCTCCCGACTCGTATCGAATGTCGGGCGGCGAGCGGGTTGTTGATCAAAACGCTGCACTTCAAGGACGTTCAGGACTTCGGCGAGGGCATCAGGCGGCCCGCCACACTGGAGACCGACAGTCCGCTCCATCAAGGCTATCAATCGGTGATGCTATTCTCGCGGATCCATAAACGTGATCTCGCCGACGAGGTGTTTTCGCTGAATTACCTGCCACGGGTGGATGATCTGCGGCGGTGAGCCGAATCACGATCGGCGGCGTGGGTGGCGTCCTCGCACTGTGGTGGCTGACGGCGGGTGCTACCGCGCTCGGCGCGGACACGTTCACGTTCGATCCCACCGAATTCGAGAAAAAGCCACTGGAGTTTGGCGGCTCGCTCGAATTCAAGCCGGAGCGAACCTGGCTAAATCAGGATGGCGCGCTGTATCAGCTCAATTTTTATTCGCGCGAGGATCGCGCGACCCTCGATCGCGCCTCGGCCACGCTCAAGCTCAATGGGAAGTACACCCATGGCGCCACCACGTTCAACCTCCGCGCCAATGCCGAATTGCGTGAGGATGCCCTGGCTACCGAGCGCGTCCGCCGGTTCGACGAGGCCTATCTGTCGTTTAAACCCAATCCACGCTTAACGGTGGACGCCGGCAAGGTGACGCTCAAGTGGGGCAAGGGTTACGCCTGGAATCCGGTTGGTTTCGTCGAGCGGCCGAAGGATCCGAACGATGTCGAACTAGCGCGCGAAGGGTTCACGTTGGTCGCGGCGGACTACATTCGGCATTTCGACGGCGCACTGCGTACGGTGGCCTTCACCCCTTTGTTGTTGCCGGTGACCGATGATATGAACCAGGATTTCGGCGAACCGGAGCACATTAACGTTGCGGCAAAGCTATACGGGCTTTATCGCGATACCGATATCGATTTCACCTGGCTTTCGAACGGAAGTCGCACGCCGCGTTTTGGATTCGATTTCGCGCGCAATCTGACCCCGGCGCTGGAAGTCCATGGCGAGTGGGCGCGCGTGGCGGATGTCATCACACGCCTGGTTGATCCCCTCGGTGCAGTCACGACGCGGCGCGGCGACGCAACCAGTACATTGCTCGGACTGCGTTATCTGGCCGCGCGCGATACCACATTCGTGTTGGAATACTATCGTAACGGCGGCGGCTATACCGAGGCGCAAACAAATGATTTTTACACGGCGGTTGATATCGGATTGCAGCAGTTTCAAGCGACTGGCGACGACGCCTTGCTCGAGAAAATCAAGGGTGTGAGCCGAACCGGATTCGCGCGACCTAACGCGATGCAGCGGTATCTTTATTTTCGCGTCAGCCAGAAAGAGCCGTTCGATATGCTGTATTTCACACCCGCCGTGATCACATTGGTCAATCTCGACGATCGAAGCTATTCCGTGACACCGGAAGTCGGTTACACGGGCATCACCAACCTGAACCTGCGAATGCGCGCCACCTGGCTAGGCGGACCCAAGAACAGCGAATTCGGCGATAAGCAAAACGATGCCCGCCTGGAATTGATGGCGCGTTACTATTTTTAAAGGACAGGATGCGTCGAATGACGTGCTGTTGACGTGGTAACGCCGAGTGTCCAGCGCTCGCCGTTCCCGGTCGGTAGCCCGCGAAGGTCGCTAATCGGGTTCGCCCGTGGTGGTTTCGCGGGTTTTGTATGCGCGCGCAATACCAGCGCTCGGCTGTGTAGATGCGGTCAGCGCGCGTCGCCGACGGGCTTGCCACGAGTTCTAACCAGCCCCTGCGTTGCTTACCCCATGACCGAGAGTGCGAGGAAACGGCGCCGCGGGTAGCGAAGTTGTATGTCGTTTTTTCGGGGAATCGAACGGATCCCGTTGCGGCGGCGCCCGCGTTCCATTTCTGCCGGTCGTCGCCCTCGGTCTGCGCGAGTGCCACCTGGGCCATAGAATCGCTCAAGCCGCGCTTTTCCGCTCCGCGCGCGCCTGTTCGAGCAACGCGTCGGCGATCGCGAGATGGTCGCGGAATGTTTTTGCGTTCTTGGCGACAACCGAGTAACGCCCATCGATGGTGAGCAGCGGTACGCTCTGAACGTTGTATTCGACCACCCGTTGTTCGTCGCGTTTCAGGCGCGAGGTGGCGCCGAGGGATTCAAAGGCATTCACGAAACGCTTTTCGTCGACACCGTTCTTCTTGACCCAGGCGACGATCGCGGGTTGGGTGAACAGTTTGACCCGCTCGTGGTGTAGTGCGCGGAATACGTCCTCGTCGAGGCGTGCGAGGTCGCCCGTCGCCTGTAGGGCGTAGTAGAGCCGTGCCAGATTGGCCCAGGCGGCGCGGTTGAAGCTGACCGGCACGCGTTTGAAGCTTACGTCCTTCGGCAGTCGCGTGGCCCAGTCCATCACGATCGGATGAAATTCCATGCAATGCGGGCAGCCATAGGAGAAAAACTCCAGTACCTCGATCACGTCGCCTTCGGCGCTCGTTTGTGGTGGTTGAACCAACTCGAAATCGCTGCCAAGGACCGGTACGTTGGCTTGTGCGGGCAGTGCGAAGGCGCCAAGCGTGGCGAGTACGATGCGGTGAAAATCGCGGCGAGAGAGTGTCATGCGTGGTCTCGTGGGTTCGGTTTCAGGAACAGCGCCCAGAGGGCGAGTAAGAAAAACGTCGTGAAAGCCATCAGCGACGCGTTGGCCAGGGTCAGGCCCAGGATACGGAGTTCGGGCTCATCGCAAAAGCCGGTGGCGAGAAACAGTCCGGGCATCCGCTCACCCAGCCATTCGACCAGTCGCTCGATCGCGCTTGGATCGCCACCAACGCAGGACGCCGTGCCCGGCGGTTGCATTTCGAGCCAGGTCTGGAATGCCGCCGTGCCGAAGCCGGTGATGATGACGAGCAGGCTTGCGAATCCAGCCACGCGGCCGGCTGCGAGCGAAAGCGCGGCTGCGAGCAGTGCCGACACGGCCAGCGCCATGAACAGCAGGCGTTGAAAGATGCATAGGTGGCAGGGGCTCAGATCGAGCAAGATCGTCAGCACCACGCTGCCTGACGCCAGTGCGGCGGCGCCGAGGCCGACCGCGAGCCAGGCCGAACGTCTGGAGTTCAGATTCATTTAGGCACGAGCGGGCGGCTTTCGGCCTGCCAGCGGGTGACGCCGCCATTGAGATACCACACATTGCTGTACCCCAGCAGCCGCAACGCCATCACGACCTGGGTGCTGCGTGGACCCGTGTCGCAGTAGACGAGGATTGCGTCGTCCTTGGACGCGGGCAGCTTGTCGAGGTTGCCGATCAATTCGTAATACGGGGCATGAACGGCGCCCTTGATTAAGCCGGTCGACAACTCGTCGCTCGGACGAACATCGAACACGAAGTAGAAGTCGTCGCGTGGGTCGTCCTGGAGCGCGTTCGGCTGGATGCGTAGATTCTCGATCGGTTGCTCGGCGAGGTAGCCGTTGATCGCTTCCTTGAGTCCGGAATCGGCCGCGACAATGCCGGCCGTCCCGAGCCACAAGGGTAATACCAGCGCGAGCGCCGTGCGCCGCCACGGCGGGATGGACGATGAAATCAGGTTGTAGCTAGGCATCTTGTCTCCGGGGGCTCAGGTATGTGAATGGGGTCGCGGGCGCGAAGGCCACCAGCGCACGGTACGGGTGACGGGTTCCGGTTGCAGCGTGGCGTGGTGAATGCCGAAGCGCTCGCTTAGCAGTGCGTGACTTGCTTCCAGCACCTGTTCCCAACGCGCGATGTCATGCACCACGAGGTGTGCGCTCAGCAGCGGCCGGTCCGACTTGACACTCCAGATGTGCAGGTCGTGCACCGAGCTGACGCCGGGCACGCCCGCCAGCGCCTGTCCGACCGCGGTCGCGTCGAGATCGAGCGGAACACCTTCCATCAGTCCGTGCAAGGCCTCGCGCAGCAGCCGCAGACTCGAAACCAGGATCAGCAGCCCGATCGCGAGCGACAGCAGCGGATCGATTGGTGTCCAGTCGGTCAATACGATCACGATGCCGGCGACCAACGCCGCGACCGAGCCTAGCAGATCACCCAGCACGTGCAACAACGCCGCGCGGGTATTGAGGTTGCGCTCGCCGCGCAGCAACATCCAGGCCACGACGACATTGATCGCCAGGCCGAGCGCGGCGGTGACGAACACGGCCTCGCCGACCACCGGGCGCGGGGCTTGCAACCGCTCCACGGCGGAGATCACCAGCCAGGTGACCAGCGTTAGCAGCGCGGTGCTATTAAGCATCGCGGCGATGAACTCGGCTCGGCCCAGACCGTAACTGTGGCGCGTTGACGCGGGCTTTCGCGCTAGCCACGCCGCCACCGCGGCGAGTGCCAGCGCTGCGGCGTCATTCAGCATGTGCCCCGCGTCGGCGACCAGAGCCAGCGATCCCGCCCACAACCCGACGCTCGCCTCCACCGCCGCGAATACGAGCGTCAGCGCGGTTGCCCAGGCCAGCATGTTGCCGGTGCCGGCGTGCGAGTGGTGATGTCGATGCTCGTGGTCGGCGCGGGTGTGCGGTCCGCTCATGCTTGGCCTCGGGTCAAGCGCGCGGCGACCCAGGTGATCGCGATCGCAAGCGTCAGCAGACCGAACGCAACGCCGATGTGACTGATCCGCTCCGGAGCCAGCAGCAACACCGATCCGAGCGCCAGCATCATGACCCCCGACATGAGTTTCAGTAAACGACCCTCGCGCTCCGTGAGCTTGCGCGCACCCAGCGTGCGCGCGAACAGGGTGACGATCAGCGCCAACGGCAACACGTAAATCAGGTTGTACGCGGCCAGATAGAGATAGCGTCCCGCCGGCGAAAGCTCCGCGAGCGTGAGCACCCGGGTATAGACCATAGGAAACCCGGCGGTACACAGCAACTCGTAAAAATTCGCCGCCACCGCGAGAACCACTGTGGCCCCCACCATGGCAGGAAAGCGTTCGGCACTCAGAATGGCTCGCGCGCGGCGGAACAATTCGGGCTTTTTCGCCGCCGGTATCGACAAGGTCAAGCCACGCTCGAAGATAAAAAAATCCTTAACGTTCACCGCGCCCACGAATATCGCAAGTACACCCGCCGCGAGCGTGACCCACGCGAAATGGCCAAAGAACTGAAACACATTCAGCCAGGCGGCCATGAATGCGAAATACATCAACCCCGAGATCGTGATGAAAATCCCGCCGATGATTGCCATTCGGCGCCGGTCACGCTGGTGCGTCAGCATCGAGAGTAGAAACAGCAGCACGAAGAATGCGCAAGGATTGAACGCGTCCAGTCCGGCAAGCACCAGCGTCAGGACCGGGAGCGAGAGGTGATTCGGGTCGAGATCGCCGACCAGTGGAACCTCGATCACCGCCGGCGCCTGTGCCAACGGCGGTGCGGGTGCGTGGGTGCCAAGCACGCGCGCGTGGCAGGCGTCCAGGCGTTGCCGGATCAGCGCTCCAGTCGTCGTATCGCCGCCCCATCCAACGTGCATCTCGCCGCAAAAAATAACCGCAGGTACCGAGCGTGCCTCGCCACCCGCCTGGCGCGCCAAGGATTGGAACAACGCGACGTGTTCGGGATGGCGAGTCAGCTCCAGTGCATGAAACTCGACCCACGGGCGGGCGGTTGGGATCGCCTCGACATGGGGATGAGCCTCGGTGCAATGCGGGCAGGTGAGCGCCCAGAAGAAGTAAAGTTGGACCTTCGGTCGTCCGTCCGCGTCCATAGTCAACCATGGATCATCGGCTTGCACCGAAATCGCGGTGAGTGCGAGGACGAACACGAGTAGGGCGACGACACGAGGCGGCATGACACCGTTATGATATACCCCGCTCAAATGAAATTCTCGCACGCCTCGCGCGTTGCCAGTGCTGGGCCGTTTCGTGTCGCGGCGCGTGGGGTTTTCGGAATCGAACCGCGATTCTGCTCAGCGATCGCCGAGATGAAATATCCGCTCCCACCAGCGTCGGCGCACGCCGGGCAGCGGCGCATCGTCCTCGATCCGCGTTGGACGCAGACGGCTTAAGATCCAGCGCGGCGGAATGCGCTGGCCGCTGCTGCCGCAGGAGCTGCCGAGGTGGTGCGGGTCGTAGATTTTGATGAGGGCGGGCGCTCCCGGGTCGTCGGCATAGACGATGCCGCAGTAGTCGTGTTCGTGCTCGCGCCGCAGCAGGGTGTCGATTTCCTGCACGAAGTGGTGCAAGGCATCCGCGTTCAGGGTGACTTCGGGTGGTGTCTGGCCGGCGAGACTGGCGTACCAGCCGTCAGGCTCGGCGCGCACCCGCGTCCACAATGCATCGAGATCGGACCAACGTAGGATGCCGCGAAACGGGCCGTTGATGCGAAGCGCGAATTCGGATTGCATGCGTGGTTCCCCGGGTTGATCGACGTCGAAATCGCGAAGGTGTCATGGGTCGAGCCGAAATGACGCGGCGCCATTCCTGCCATCGGACCGTCTCGCGACCCGCTCATTATGGCCTCGCGACACATGCCTTGTTGAGCTGTCAGTGACCGAAGCCGATCCCACTCAAGTCCGACCGGGCGGCTAGGCTGGGTCGCCGAGCAGCAGTTCCAACAGTGCCTTTTGCGCGTGGAGCCGATTCTCCGCTTCTTCCCACACCACGCTTTGACCGCCTTCCAGCACCTCGGTGGAGACTTCCTCGCCGCGGTGCGCGGGCAGGCAGTGCATGAACAGCGCGTCGGGATTTGCCTCCGCCATCAGCGCTGCATTAACTTGGTAGCCCGCGAACACACGGGCGCGTTCGCGTTGTTCTTCCTCTTGTCCCATGCTCGCCCAAACGTCGGTGACCACGAGATCCGCGCCCGCGGCGGCGCGCAGTGGATCGCGCTCGATCTCGATCCGATCTCCGGCGGCGGCGAGTAGCGCGGCGTTTGGATCATAACCTTCTGGCGCGCCGACCCGAAGCTTGAACTCGAACTGCATCGCGGCTTCGATGTACGAATTGCACATGTTGTTGCCGTCGCCAATCCAGGCGACGGTCTTGCCGGCGATGCCGCCGCGGTGTTCGATGAACGTCATTACGTCCGCCAATAACTGGCAGGGATGATGGTCATCGGTCAGCCCATTGATGACGGGGACCTGGGAGTACGCCGCGAATTTTTCGACGATGCTGTGCTGGTGGGTGCGGATCAACACCCCGTCGACCATTCGCGACAGGACCCGCGCGGTGTCTTCGAGCGGTTCACCGCGTCCCAATTGGGTGTCGCGTGAACTCAGGAACAACGCGGTGCCGCCAAAATGCGCCATGCCGACCTCGAACGAGACCCGGGTGCGGGTCGAGGACTTGTCGAAGATCATTCCAAGCGTCTTGCCTTGCAGCACCGAATGACGTTCCCCGCGTTTGTGCAGCGCCTTGAGTTCGATCGCGCGCTCAAGCATCGCGAGCAGTTGTTGGCCGGAAAGGTCGCGGAGGGTCAGGAAGTGCTGAACGGACATGAAGGATTTCCTCAGGCCGAAAGGAATTCGCGCACCAGCGGCGCGAGGATGGCGATGATCTGGTCGGCTTGTTCGCGATCCAGCACCAGCGGCGGCAGCAACCGGATGACGGAGTTCGCGGTGACGTTGATCAACAGTTTTTGTTCGAGCGCGCGGGCGACCAGCGTCGCGCACGGCCGGTCGAGTTCCACGCCGAGCATCAAGCCGTGGCCGCGGACTGCGACGACCCCCGCCAGCGATCCGAGTGCTTCGTTCAATCCCGTATACAGGTAGTTGCCGATCCGCGCCGCGTTGCCGCGCAAGTCCTCGGTGGTGATCGATTCGAGCACCGCGGTCGCGGCCGCGCAGGCGAGCGGATTTCCGCCAAAAGTGGAGCCGTGGTTGCCGGGGGCGAAGGTTTCGGCCGCCGCGCCGCGTGCGACGCAGGCCCCGATCGGGAAGCCGCCGCCGAGTCCTTTGGCGAGTGCCATGACATCGGGTTTCACGCCGGTATGCTGGAACGCGAACCACTCGCCGGTGCGACCGACGCCGGTTTGTACTTCATCCAGCATCAGCAGCCAGCCGCGGTCGTCGCACAGCTGTCTAAGGCCCGGCAGATAGTCGGTGGATGGAATTCGAATGCCGCCTTCCCCCTGGACCGGTTCGACCAGCACGGCCACCACGTCGGCGTGCACCGCACCGAGCGCGCGAACTGCGTCGAGGTCGTCATAAGGCGCGCGCAGGAATCCTTCGACCAGCGGTTCGAAGCCGGCCTGGATCTTGGCGTTTCCGGTGGCGGTCAGGGTCGCGAGCGTGCGGCCGTGAAACGAGCCGTCCATCACGATGATGCGCGGGATCGCGACGCCGCGTTGATGTCCGTACAGCCGCGCGACCTTGATCGCGGCCTCATTGGCCTCGGCGCCGGAATTGCAGAAGAACACCCGCTCCATTTCCGCCAGCGTGCACAGACGCTCGCCGAGCGCCTGTTGTTCTTCGATCCGGTAAAGATTGGACACATGCATCAGTCGTCGCGATTGATTGCATAGCGCTTCGGTCAGCCGAGGGTGGGCGTGCCCCAGACTGTTGACCGCCACGCCGCTAACCGCATCGAGATAGCGTTGACCAGCGGTATCCCACAGCCACGCGCCTTCGCCATGCGTGAAGGTCACGTTCTGCCGAGCGTAGGTATGCATCAAGAAATCGCGCATCGCGTGTTTTCCAACCCCTGAAAATAAAAGCGGCGGCCGGCGCCACCGCAAGCCAACCAAAATACCGAAATTGGATGTGCGATGGAAGGCTGAGGGCCATAAAACTGGGGGTTGGTGCGCGAAATGCGTGGTTTTTTGCGCGCCTGCATGGCTGTGTCATCAAAACGTTATCGCAACGTCACCGTGCGGTCATACCGCGCGGTTAGGCTGGCGCGATTTAAGGACAAGTGAGTCGCCGTATGTCAGTCATTGCCGAGGCCTTGCGCCTAGCCGTACACCAGCACGCCCCGAATACCCTGATGGGTATGCAGCAACGGCTGTTCAGCGCCTGGTTCAATAGCTTTATCTATAACCAGATCTGGGAGGATCCGCGGGTGGATCTGGAGGCGCTGCAATTGACGCCAGAGAGCCACGTGTTGACGATTGCGTCGGGCGGCTGCAACGTGCTGAATTATCTCGCGCATGCCCCGGCTCGGGTGACCGCGATCGACCTCAACCCCTATCACCTCGCGTTGACGCGGCTCAAGTTGGCGGCGATGCGGCATTTGCCCGACCACGAGGCGTTCTACGATTTCTTCGGCCATGCCGACCGCGCGCATAACCTCACGAATTTCCAAACCTTCATCCGGCCACACCTCGATGCCGAGCTGGATGCGTTCTGGATGCGCCGCGACGTGTATGCTCGGCCGTTGGTGCGGATCTTCGAGCGCGGTCTCTACCGCAATACCCGCTTCGGCAATTTCATGCGGCTGCTGCATTGGATCGGCCGCCGGGGCGGGTTCCGGCCAGAGCGGTTGCTACATGCTCAAAGTCTCTATGAGCAGCAGGTGATTTTTCGTCAGCAGGTGGCGCCGTTTTTCGACAATTGGGTGGTTCGCACCCTGGGCAAGCTGCCGCTATCGGTATTCAGTCTCGGCATTCCGCCGCAGCAGTATGCGGCGATGCGCGAGCAGGGCAACCTGATCCAGCAGTACCGTGAGCGAGTCGAGCGCCTCGCCTGTCGGTTTCCTATTCGCGATAACTACTTCGCGTGGCAGGCGTTCAGTCACCGCTACGACCATGAGGCGCGTGAGGCGGTCCCCGACTACCTCAAGGCCGAGCACTACGCGAACATTCGCGCGCAACTGCACAAGGTCGATACGGTCCAGGGCTCATTGATCGACCATTTGGCGCGGCAAGCGGACCAGAGTCTCGATCGTTTCGTGTTCCTCGACGCGCAGGACTGGATGAGCGACGAGGCCTTGTGCCAGCTCTGGACGCAAATCGACCGGGTCGGTAAACCGGGCACGCGCATCGTGTTCCGCACCGCGGCCGCCGCTTCCCCGCTCGAGACGGCGTTGCCCGAGTCGCTGCGGGCGCGATTCGTGTACGAGCAGGAAACCTCGGAGGCCCTGTTCGGGCAGGATCGCTCGGCGATCTATGGCGGGTTCCATCTCTATCGCAAACCGGACTGATCGATGGACGCCGCCGCTCAGATGGATCGACAGTACCGCCTACAACGGTATGTTTACGACCTGTCGCGCAAATACTATCTGCTGGGGCGCGACACGCTGCTCGCCGAGATCCCGCTGCGACCCCGCGAGACGCTCCTCGAAGTCGGTTGCGGCACCGCGCGCAATCTCATTTTTCTGGCGCGAGCGCACTCCGAGGCGCGCTTGCACGGGCTTGACGCATCGGCACGGATGCTCGAAACGGCGCGGGGCAAGCTTGAGCGCCGAGCCTTGCGGGATCGCATCGAACTTCGTCAGGGCTTGGCGGAATCGGTTCGGCCGCGGGATTTCGGGCTGGCGGATCCGTTTGATCACATCCTGTTTCCATACGTACTGTCGATGATTCCCGATTGGCCGCGAGCGCTCGAGCACGCCTTGAGCGTCCTCAAGCCGGGTGGTTGGTTACATATCGTCGATTTCTCGGATCAGCAGGCGATGCCGCGGTGGTTTCGCGCGGGCTTGCTGCGATGGTTGGCGTGGTTTCACGTCCGGCCCGCACCGGATCTGCCGGATGCCCTGCACCGGCTCGCGGCTGATCGAGGGGACCACCTCGAACTTCGCCAGCTCGCCGGGCGCTACGCCCTGATTGCGCATTACCAGCGAGGGAGTAACCCCGATGACCCAGAACCCGAACTATCGCACTTATCGTAGCATCTGGATTTCCGACACCCACCTCGGGTCGCGCGGTAGCAAGGCCTCGTTTCTGCTCGATTTTCTGCGTCACAACCACGCTCAGCACCTCTACCTGGTGGGCGATATCGTCGATGGCTGGCAGTTACGCAAACGTTGGTACTGGGACGCTTACCACGATCAAATCCTGCATCTACTGTTCGAGCGCGCCCAAGCGGGTTGCAAGATCACCTACGTGAGCGGGAATCACGACGAATTCATTCGACCCTTCATACACCATCGGATCTCGGCGATCGATCTCGAGGACGAGGTCATTCACACGACCGCCGACGGGCGTCGATTTCTGGTTTTGCACGGTGATCAATTCGACGGCGTCATGCAGTTCGCGCGCTGGCTGGCCAGGATTGGCGACTGGGCGTACGAACATCTGCTGGCGCTGAACACGGTGTACAACCGGTTGCGCCAATGGCTCGGCTATCCCTACTGGTCACTTTCGGCCTACCTTAAGCACAAGACCAAGTCGGCCGTGAATTTTATCTCGGCATTCGAGGAAACGCTTGCGCGCGAGGCCAAGCGCCGCGCGCTGGACGGGGTAATCTGCGGGCATATCCACCACGCCGAGATTCGCGAGATCGACGGCGTGCTCTATTGCAACGACGGCGATTGGGTCGAGAGCTGCACCGCCTTGATCGAGGCGTGGGATGGCACACTGCGGATCGAGCGCTGGGTCGAGGAGGCCGCGACGCGCGCGACGGCGACGGCGACGGCAACCGTTCCGGGGCAATCGCGCGTTTGAGCGGCGGCGCGCGATTGCCGTCGGCTGGCCACCCGATGCGCATCGGCGACGCCCTGCGCGCTTGAGTCAACGACATGAGCGCTGGGCGTGTTCGCCGGGCGGTGGTCAAGTAGGCGCTGCGATCGCTCACGCAATCGATACGCGCACCGGGTGCTGGGGGTGGCGACTGCCGCGGTGCATTCCGGCTATCATGGTCTCATGCCAGCACTTGACCCCATCAGCCTCAGCTTGTTCGCGCGCCGCGTCGAGGCAATCTGCGCGGAGATGGGCGCCAAGCTCATGCGCGCGGCGTTCTCGCCGAATATTCGCGATCGCCTCGACTTTTCTTGTGCGTTGTTCGACGCCCGCGGCGAGCTGTTGGCGCAGGCGGCGCATATCCCGGTTCACCTGGGCAGCATGGCCTTTGCGATGCGCGATGTCGTCAACGCCGTGTCGTGGTCGCCGGGCGACCAACTGATCCTGAATGACCCGTTCCTCGGCGGCACGCATCTGCCCGATGTGACGTTGGTTACCCCGATATTCTCCGCGGACGTGTTGATGGGGTTCGTCGCCAACCGCGCGCATTACGCCGATATCGGTGCCGCGCGTCCTGGGTCGATGCCACTCGCGGAGCGGCTCCAGGACGAAGGTGTGTTGATTTCTCCGCAAAAAGTGATCGAAGCCGGCGTACCCGTCGATGCGGTCGTCGAGCGACTGGTGCGGGCGACTCGCAACGCGCGCGATACCCTGGGCGACCTGAACGCGCAACTCGCCTGCAACCGGCTCGGGGTCGAGCGCACCCAGGCACTGCTGGCTCGGATGGGCCTTGAAGACTTCGTGCACGCGAGCGCCGCACTGAACGACTACGGCGAGCGCCTGATGCAAGCGCTCTTAATGGAACTGCCGGCGGGGCGATTCGAGTTCGAGGATGTGCTTGAGGATGACGGCTTTGGGAACGAGGATCTCCCGATCCAAGTGTGTCTTGAAGTGCGACAGAGTCGATTGCGCGTCGATTTCACCGGTACCGCTCCTCAAACGCGCGGCAACGTGAATTGCCCGCTCGCGGTGACCGCTGCTGGCGTGTGGTACGCGCTACGGTGTCTATTGCCCGCCGAAACCCCCGCTTGCGCCGGCGTATTCAGGCCGATCGAGCTGCGGGTGCCAGTGGGTTCACTGTTGAACGCACGCTTTCCGGCGGCGGTCGCGGCGGGAAATGTCGAAACCAGTACGCGGGTCGTCGATGTGATGCTTGGTGCTCTGGCGCTGGCACTGCCCGAGCGCATCCCGGCGGCGAGTCAGGGCACGATGAACAACGTCGCGATGGGTGCCGACGGTGCGTCAAGCTGGGGTTATTACGAGACGCTTGCCGGCGGCACGGGCGGCGGCCCGCTCGAAGTCGGGCACGCCGCGGTGCAGTCCCATATGACGAATACCCGCAATACGCCGGTCGAGGTGTTGGAGGCGCGCTATCCCGTGCGCGTCCGCCGCTATGCGCTGCGTGCGGATTCCGGCGGCGCCGGTTTGCGCAAAGGTGGCGACGGATTGATACGAAAGTTCGAGTTTCTCGAGCCCACGGCGGTGACGTTGCTGACCGAGCGCCGCCGCCGCGTGCCCTGGGGGTTGGCGGGTGGCGCCGCCGGCCAGCCGGGACGCAACCTGTTGAACGGTCGCGAAATGCCGGCGAAATGCGAATTCACCGTGCATCCCGGCGACACCGTGACCATCGAGACACCGGGTGGCGGCGGCTGGGGCGTTATGCCATCAACATCGGATAACTCATGAAGCATCTCATCATCATCGCCTTGCTGGGACTCGGTTTTTGGTTCTGGCTCAATAACCTGCGAGCGCGGGAACTGGCCATCAAGATCGGCGCGGAGAGCTGCAAGTCCCTGGCGGTGCAGTTCTTGGACGATACGGTATCCATCAATCGAATGGGCGTTGGGCGCGAACCCGAGGGGTATCTGTCGCTGCAACGCGTGTACCGCTTCGAGTTCAGTGTCGATGGCGTTGAGCGCCGCGAGGGGCGGGTTGCGATGCAAGGTATGCGGATCAAGGCGGTGCATCTCGATCACCCGGACGGACCGATCGTCATGCAGCCGCGGCTGGAGAGCTAAGACCGTGGCCGAGTACCGGTTTCGCGGTGAAACCGGTACCCGCGGTTGAATCAGAACACCATCTTGTCCAGAAATATGACCATCGGCACGAACAAGGTCGCGGCGATCAGCACCTTGGAGGGGCAGCGCATGATGGACATACCCTTGAAGATTACCAGCCCACCGACCAGTCCGTAGATCAGGATGAGCAGTGCGGGACCGGCGTTGACCGTGGAGCTACCGAGGCCCAGCAGTGCTGCCAGGACAACGATGGCAAGCGCAGCGCTGTAAAGGACAGCGAACAGCTTATTCGGTAACCAGCAATCTCGCGGTTCTGTCAGTACCATAATAATATCCTCATATATGAGTCAGAACGTTTGCATATTAGCATGTTGTAATTAACACACAAACAGTTGTTTGAATCTTTGACATTTTTCACAAAACCAAGGGCCTTCAGGCCATTATGTGCAGTTGTTAACAATCCGTCGTCGGATTGTCGGGCCTGCGGAGGTCGGTATTCGCCATCAAGCAATACGCCACAGAGAGGCGTTCACGGATATGGCGTAAACGGATAACCTCGCGAATCGAACCCGGAATAGCTCCGCTGCGCATGCGGTGGCGTCGTGGCTGGCGCCGGGTGATGAGATCGACTCGCAATGCGGTCGCGCGATCGGCGATCAGGTCAAGAATCGGTGACTGAGATCTCCGATAGCTGCGCCCCTCACAACAAAACGTGAAATCCGTCTAGGAATTCGTAGGGCCTTTCTGATTTCATCTTCGTCGTGATTCAACAAACTACGTCACATTTCGTAGTATCTCAGGAATAAACAATACCAAGGGATCCAGGCGTGAGATCGACCAGCTCAGTCGCGGGTGAACCGCAAGCCACACCGACCAGATTGCCTACCGCGTGGCGGCGTGGCGAAGACTCCGCTACCCCGGGTCTCACCGATGAAGCCGCGGCGTTGTCAAGCATTCGGGCGTTTCTCAAGGCGTTTGTCGAGCGCGCCGAGGCCGAGTCGCTTCACCCTAGCGTGGAGTTCCCCTTGGCTCACTACGGTACGGTGCCCAATCTCGTGCAAGGGCACTACTCACTTGAATCTCGAGCCCATGCGCTGAATCATCGCGTGATTTTCCGGTGCCAGTTGCAGAGTCCGGATGTGGCGCGGTTTCAGTTTCCGCATGCCGGACTCGATATGCGTTTCGTCAACGAGTTGCGCCAGCATGGATTGAAAATTCTTAATTCGCGTCTGGTGGGTCTCAATTCGTCGAGTCAGCGCGCGATGTTCGAGGTCGCCGGAGATATTCCGGTGATGATCGTGTTTGCGGCTTCGGCACACAGCGGCGCCGTCGACCTTTGGATCAGCAATTTCGGTGATCTCGGCGGCAGTCGATATTCGCTGGCACCCGAACGGGTAACGGCGGCGCTATTACAAGATCTGGAGCGGTTTATTTTGCGTGAGAATACGGATTTTCTCGCTTATGCGGACTACATCGGTGAATCCGAGGGTTACAATCAGCTACAATTCCGGCTGGAGCAGGAGAGCCCTGATGACCCACGACAGGGCGCGAGTGCAAGGATTCTGTCCTTTGAGGTTAATCCGTTGAGTCTAAGCAAGCGACTCGTCATCACCTATCGCAGTCACCGCATTGTGGTGGACGCGCAGAACACCACGTGCAGCATGGGTCGGCAATCCCCGGCCGATATCCACGTGCGTTCGCGTTTCGTGTCCCGTGATCATGCGAGCCTGACGTTCGAGAACAACGAATTCGTATTGCACGATCACAGCAGCAATGGTTCCTACGTGAAACCGGAGGGCCAGCCCGCGGTGTTTGTGCAGCAAGGTAGCCATAAACTCGGCAAGCGTGGCTTCATCAGTTTGGGCGAGGAGATTTCGCCCGAGAACGCCAACGTGATTCTCTACGAGGTCGACTGATCGCGTCGTGGCGCGATCAACCGAAAAGCTTGTCGAAGATTCGGAAGCCAGCAATATAAGTTCCGGTCGCGGCGCCGATCGAGCTCAGCACGAATACCAGCAGCACGCGTGAAACGCGGTTTTTCCACCAGCCGCTCCAATGTGCCGTGTCCGTTCGCAGGTGCCCAAAGTCCGCCACCACGGGGCGTCGCACCAGCAACTCGACCAATCCCGTCAACATGCCAATGCCGATCGCGGGGTGCAAGGTGGTGAGTGGCGCGCCGACAAACGCGGACGCGACAGTCAGCGGGTGTCCCGCCGCTATGATTGTGCCCACGGCCGCCAGCCCGCCGGTGATGAGTACCCAGTCGAACACCAGTTGCCATCCGATCTCGGGACCGCGCGCGAAGCCGACCACGAAGCCGCCGACGATCAGCAATAGAATGATCCAGGGCAAAAGCCGAACAAAGAGTCCCGACGGTGGCAGCTGGTTGAGTTGAGCCAGCTCGTGCTCGACCGCAGGCGGCGCGGGATTGGCGCTTTCGAGCGTTTTCAGGTGCTCGGTCAATCCCTTGAGGTGGCCAGCACCGACCACCGCAAGCAGATGTCGCGGCTGTCCGGTGCGTGCGAGCTCGAACAGGTGGAGTGCCATGTAGCGGTCGCGTTCCGCGATCAGCGGGCGATAGATCTCCTGCGATTGTTCCGAGAACTCCTGAAACGTGCTTTCGAGGACGTCGCCTTGCTTGAGCCGTTCGATGTCCTGCTCCTCGATCTTTTCCCGGGTGATCGCGCTGGCCACGAGTCCGGCGAAGATCGTCGAGCGCTTCCACCACGGCACCGACCGATACACGCGCTTTAGCGTGATACCAATCTCGCGATCAATCACGTGCAGCGGGAGACCGTGTTGATCGCTAGCACGCATCGCGGCGCGCATTTCGGCACCAGGATCGATCCCGAACTGCTCCGCGAGGCGTTGCTGAAACGCGCCAAGCGCCAAGCTCGCGAGCACCATCGCGGCCTTGCCTTCGCGCACCACGCGAAACAGATCCATTCGCGCCAGATGGTCGGGATCCTGCAACTGGGTGTGCCGGCTTTCGCACAGTTCGATTGCAACCTGATCGTACTCACCGCTGTCGAGCAGGCGGGTGACGGTTTCGGCGCTCTGGCGCGAGACGTGCGCGGTGCCGAGCAGGGTGATGGGCCGGCCTTGCACCTCGAGGGTGACCAGCGGCTCGGAGTGTTCTTGATCGTGCATGAATTACCTTGAAGTCTTGGACGCGACGGGGGCGCGTCGGGCTACCACATCAAATCGTCCGGAACCTCGTATTCTGCATAAGGATCGTCGGCGCTGAGCGTATCGATGGCGGTCTTTTGCGTGATCAGGATTTTTTTGGGATCGAGTTCAAGAATCTGTGCAGTGATGGCACTGGGAATCAGGCAGCGTTTGCCGTCGAGAAAGGTGATGACCAAGTCTCCGGCGAGGAGTTGCTGGCGTTGTGCGGCGGTCACGTAGATCCGCTTGATGTTGGTGCCGACCTGGAACTGAAACGGCACATCGGCGTCCGGTGCGTTCAGCGTGTGCGCCTGGATCAATGCCGCGAGTTTGGGCTTGTTGGCCTTGCGTCGCGCCGCGAGTTCGGCTTTTCGTTGTGCCTCCTCCTGTTCGGCCTTTGCCTTGGCGGCGTAGGCGGCTTTCAGGTCCTCGGCGGGCGTCGGCCGCGTGGCGGGGCGTGGCGCGGGCGGCGGCGCGGGTTTGGCCACTTTGGGTGGCAGCTTACCCTTGGCCTTTGTTTGCGGCTTCGGCTTGCCGGCTTTGGGTAGATCCTTGGGGCGCGGTTTCGACGCTTGTTCCAGCTGTTCCTGAGTGATCAGTCCGGCCTTCAAGAGTTGTTCCTGGAGCGCGTTTTTCATCGTCATGCTTGCTGGAGGTTTCCGTAAAGTCGCTGATACATCCCTGCGCCACGCATCAGCGCGCCGTGCGCGCCATGTTCTATCACACGCCCACGGTCAATAACAAACACCGGGTAGGCACGATTCATGGCGCGGCGGTGATGGGCGGCGATCGATGTCGGGTGTAGGCGCGGCGCTCGCCGCGCAGCCATTACTTGCCGGGCGCGCCGGATCGCGGCTCGGACGCCTCCGACGGCGCGCTGGAGGTATGCGCCTCGCGGTGTATCTGTGCCAGGTTGCCCGCGGAATCGACATGGCAGGTGACCGCAAAGCGCACCTCGCCGCGGCCTTCCAGCATGTCTCCGACCACCACTCGATCCACGTAGTAGCCACCGGGCGTCGCGTGGGTCTGGCCGTGATCGATCAGTCGCGCGAAACCGGGGCTTGTGCTCTGCCGTAACGCGGCGGTGCGGCAGATTTCCAGCGCGTGTACCGCTTGCGGCTCCAGATAGGCGAGGACGGTGTCGCGTACCTGTGGCACCTCTCGATACAGCACCAAGGCGGCAACGCCGAGCAGCATGAGCAGTGGGATCAGTCGCGACAGCGCGCGGCGGGGGCGACGCGGCGCGCCAGGGGAGGCGGGGTCGCGTTGCGGAGCGTTGGGTGGCATCGTGGATTCCTGCTTGACGTCGAATCCAGAGTGTATACCGCAAATCGGCCCCGCGCCGCGCTTGTCTGGTCGATGGTCGCGGTTTACCCTCGCCGCGAGCACAGTGAGGCCCGCATGGATACCTACGACGAAATCCCGTACCAGAGCACTCCGTTTCCCGAGACGCACCCGGCTAGCATGGCCGCGCTGGGGCGGTTGTTCGGCGTCGCCACCCCTGATCCGGCGCATTGCCGGGTGTTGGAGTTGGGATGCGCGGCCGGCGGCAATCTAGTCCCGATCGCGTGGCAATTGCCCGGCGCGGAATGTGTCGGTATCGAGCTTTCGGCCCGCCAGGTCGCGGAGGGGGAGGACTTGATTAAGGCGACCGGCCTCACCAACGTCAGCATTCGGCAGGGTGATATCGCCTTGCTCGATGGTTCGCTCGGTCAGTTTGACTACATCATTACGCACGGCGTGTACTCCTGGGTGCCGGCGTCGGTGCGGGAGAACCTACTGGCACTCTGCCGAACGTTGCTGTCGCCGAACGGAATCGCCTACATCAGCTACAACACCTTGCCGGGTTGGCGGATGCGGGGCGTGTTGCGCGACATGCTGCTTGAAAACACCCGTGACGCGGTCGGTCCACGCGCCAAACTTGAGGCTGCGCACGCCTTCCTCGGATTCCTGGACGAGGCCTTGCGCGATCTCGACGCGTTGACCGCGCGCTACCTCAAGCATGAAATTGAATACTTGCGCCGGGCGCATCCCAGTTACCTCTATCACGAGTATCTGGAGACCGTGAACGAGCCGTTCTGGTTCAATCAGTTCGTCGATGACGCCGACCGCCACGGTCTGCAATATCTGTGCGATACCGATCTGCATATGAGTTTTCCGTCGGTATTAGGGGAGCGGGTCGAGCGGTTGTTCGTAGGCATCGAGGATCTGTTCGAGCGCGAGCGTCGGCTCGATTACATTCGGCTCCGAAATTTTCGCCAGAGTTTGCTGGTCCACACCGAGGTGGAACGTTTTCGCGACCCGTCGATGCAAGTGTTCGAGACGTTTGCGTTCGCGGCCGACCTCGTCCCGCCCAAGGCGCCGGATTTCAAGCGCGCCAAGAGCCAATCGTTCGCCAAGGCCGACGGCGCGGCGGTGCCGGTTCATCACCCGCTGACCAAGGCCGCGCTGATCCATCTCGGCGAACGTTTTCCGGACTCACTCGCTTTTGCTGAATTGCTGGCCCTCGCGCAGCACACGGTGAAGCAGGGTGGCGGCGTGCCCTTCGCGGCGCAGATCGAACACCTCGGCAGCGAGCTGTTCTCATTGTTCGCGCATCACTTTGTGATGGCCGAACCCAGCGCGCGATCGCTCGCGCCGGGCCCGGTCGAACACCCGCTCGCGACCCCGCTGGCACGCCACCAGGCGGTCAGTGGTCAGCTCGCGACCATTCGCCACAAGACGCTGGCGCTGGATGCCTTCGGTTGCCACTTGTTGGCGTTGTGCGACGGCACGCGCAACGCGGAGCAGTTGGCCGCGACGATCATGAAGGCACTCGACAGCGGCACGCTCGCGCCACCGGGTCCGCTGGAGCGACAGCCGGAAAAGCGCCTGCGCCAGGTCGCGCTGAATGTACGTCTCCTGCTCGGGCTCTTTGCCCGCCAGGGCGTGGTCACGGCCGCTTGAGTTCCGCCGCGAAGTCGCGCCACACCGCCAGTTTTTGATTGAAGCTCAAACTGGCCATGGCCGGGCTCGTTGACGGCAAACGCTGCCACGGGAGCGCGCGGAGCGGCTCCGGGAGCCCTGACATCACCCGTTTGCGGTACTCCTGCTCGGCGCGCGCGCCATTGAAATACACGCGGCGGATATGCGGATGCCGCGCGAGAAACGTCGCGAAGTTGTTGACGACGATCGACGCATCGACGATTCGCGCATCCAGACTGCCGGGCCGCTCGCAGGTGCGGAGCACATCCCACAGCGCGATACCGGCGCCGACAAGCGCGGCGACGCGTTCGGCGTAAGGTGCATCTTCGTCAAAACCGAGTAGCTGACTCATGATCGGCCAGAACGCATTGCGGGGATGGGCGTAATAGGCGTTCTGGCGCAACGACTCGACGCCCGGCATCGAGCCCAACAGCAAAACCGTCGCCGCGGGGCTCGCGATTGGCGGAAAACTCTCAGCGATCATGCAACTCCCAGGCTGGTAGCGGCGTAACGGGCGAATTGCCCGCCGATGGCTTAAGCGCAGCCACTGGACTCGAATAAACCTCCGCGGATCGGATTGGCGGCCGCGGAGCGATGCGCGATGCGGCCCGTCACACCGTTCGCTCGAAAAGACGGCGGACGGCAATCCGTCGCATTGGCACAGAACATAATGTTGGCTTTGCGATGGACCGGTCAACGCTGGATTTCGGGGCGATCGGTCGCGATCGTTTGAAGCTTCGCCCGCGGGTTCTGGCTCGCTACTCGATCACCCAAGGTGCGAGCTGTCTCGGCGACGTCCGGCATCCGGTGAATTGGACGGATGCAAAAGCCCTCCGCTATAGTCCGTCGCCTGTCCGACAATCGCTTCCAGCCTAGAAGGGGGCAGCATGAACCCCAAGTCACTTGCCCACGACCTCCTCGCATTGCGCGAACACGATCCGACCTGGCTTCTGGCCGGCTCGCTCAAGGGGCTGGAAAAGGAAAGTCTGCGGGTGTCGAAAGAGGGCACCATCGCGCAAACGTCGCATCCGCACGCACTCGGTTCCGCGCTCACGCATCCCTTGGTCACCACGGATTACTCCGAGGCGCAACTCGAGTTGATCACCGAACCGCATACCACGCCGATGGCGCTGATGGTTCAACTCGATGAGCTGCACCGCTGGGTGTACCAGAATCTCGAGCACCACGAAATCCTGTGGGCCACTAGCATGCCGTGTCTGCTCAAAGGCGAGGCCAGTGTGCGAATCGGCGAATACGGCACCTCGAACGCCGGCATAATGAAGACGGTTTACCGTCGCGGCCTGGGTTACCGCTATGGCCGGATCATGCAGGCCATTTCCGGCGTGCACTACAACTACTCGCTGCCGCAGGCGTATTGGACCTGGCGTCAGGCGCGGTCGGGTGAACTATCCGATCCGGTCGCGTACCGGTCAGAGGGTTATTTCGGTACCTTGCGCAACCTGCAACGCATCGGCTGGTTGGTACCCTACCTGTTCGGGGCGTCGCCGGCGATCTGCGAGTCGTTTCTTGATGGCAAACCGACCACGCTGGAGTATTTCGGGTACGGTACCTATTACGAATCGTTCGCGACTTCGCTCAGGCTCGGGGATATCGGATACCAGAACACGAAGGAAGGGCGAGTCGGCGTCCGGGTGAGTTACGACACCCTTGAGGACTACACTGCGAGCCTGGAGCGGGCAATCTCGCAGCCGAGCGCGGCTTACGAACAGATCGGCGTTTGCGTCGATGGCGAGTGGCGTCAGCTCAACGCTAATCTGCTCCAGATCGAGAACGAGTACTACAGCTCGGTGCGGGCCAAGGTGCCGTTGCAACGGTTGGAAAAGCCAGTGCGCGCGTTACGCACCCGCGGCGTGCAATACATCGAACTGCGCTCGGTGGATGTCAACGCCTTCGAACCGCTCGGAATCAGTATCGAGCAGCTCTACTTCCTCGAAACGCTGGCGCTTTACGCGACCTTGGTGGAGAGTCCAGCCATCGGCGATCTCGAGCTCAGGATGATCAACAACAATTTTTTTCTGGTCGCGCACAGCGGCCGCGACCCCGATCTGGCGTTGTCGCGGCCCCACGGCAAGAACCGGCTGCGTGACTGGGCCGAGGAGTTGCTGAGCGACATGGCCGAGGTCGCCGCGGTGCTAGACATGGCCTATCGCACCGATCTCTACAGCACCGTTGTCGCCCGGCAATTGCCAAAGGTGCACGACGCGGGATTGTTGCCGTCGACGCGCATGTTGGAGATCATGCGCTCGCGCGAGGAAAGCTTTTTCGAGTTTGCGTTGGGTCAGTCGCGATTGCACGCACGCTACTTTCTCGCGCGCCCATTGGGCGCTGGCAAGCAAGCGCATTTCGCGCAGGAGGCGGCGCGCTCGCGGCAACTCCAGGCCGATCTCGAAGCCATGCCGCAGGCGCCATTCGGCGAATTTCTCGCCAGTTATTTTGCGCAATGAGGCCCGCTCTATGACCGAATCGGTATTGGACACCCTGAAGCTGCGTTTACGCGCGTTTGCCGCCGAGCGCGATTGGGACCAGTTTCACTCACCCAAGAACTTCGCGATGGCGTTGATCGCCGAGGCGGCCGAGGTGGTGGAGCATTTCCAGTGGCTGACCCAGGAGCAGAGCCGCAACCTACCGGAATCCACCCGCCAGGAAGTGGCGCACGAGTTGGCGGACGTGTTCATCTATCTGATCCGGTTGGCGGATAAACTCGATATCGACCTGCTTGCGGCGGTGGAGGAAAAGATCGAGTTGAACGCGCGAAAGTATCCGGTCGACAAGGCGCGCGGTCGCGCCGACAAGTACACCAAGCTGCACGACGACTGACCGCCGCCGCGGGTCACCAGTACTTTTCGGTGGTGATCTGACCCGGTTTGCGGCGCTGACTCTTCTCGAGCCCGCGGGCGAGCAGCGAGGCGGTGGTGTCCTGGATCATGCCGAGGTTGCCACACATCATGACCTGCGAATCCTCAGGCTTGATCTCGAGTTCGACGGCCTGTTCCAGCAGGCCCGAGTCGATCAGCGCGGGAATACGTCCATACAATGCCCAAGGTGGCGATTCGCGCGTGAGCGCGGCGACGTAGTGGAAACGCCCAGGGTACGCTTGCGCCAGCGCTTGCGCCTGCTCGCGATAGCCGAGATCGCTCGCCTCGCGCGCGCCGTGAACGAGCACCAAGCGCTCGAAGCGCGTCCACGGTTGCTCGGTTTTCAGGATCGACAGGAAAGGGCCGAGCCCGGTGCCGGTCGCGAGCATCCAGAGATGGCGCCCTCCAGTGACTTCATCCAGCGTGAACAAGCCCGTCGCCGGACTCGCGATATCCACCCGATCCCCGGGCGCCAGCGCGGCGATCCGATTTGATAGCGGTCCTTCCGGTACGCGGTTGAAGTAGAACTCCGCGATGGGCTCGTGCGGCGCGTTGACCAATGAATATGGCCGCGCGATCCGTTCGCTGCCGATCGTCAGCGCGAGCCGGGTGAACTGGCCCGCGCGAAACGGGGGCAGCTCGACTTCGACCCGCAACGAGTGCAGCCCGTCGTTCCAGCGCCGGTTTTCAATGACTTTGCCTTCGATCCAGTCAACCATGATTCGACCAAGATAGGGTCATGCCGTGAAGTTTCAAGAAAACCCTAACCCGCGGTCGCTAAACCGCGACCGTGCCAACACCGAATGAAGGGGCGCTGCCGCGGAGGATGAAAGTTGCTCCGAGCCAGGCACGCAGGCGACGCCGTGTACCCATCCGCGGTTGCTCGACGAAGGCGTCCCTGCGGCCGACGCGCCCGGCGCGGCACTGCCTGTGAATCGGGCATTTCACGCGAGTCTCGAACGCCGTGGTCGTTTTTGGAACGCGATCCGCAGATTCCGTCTTCGCGCCTTGAATATGAGGCGTCACGCGCTATCTTTGCTGCTCGCGTCATCGACTCATAGGTATTATGTACCCACGGATCGTCTTCACATGCGCGCTGCTCCTTGCGGCAGCGTCCGCTTTCGCCACCGAAACCAAGCCAAGCGACCCGCGCGTGGCACAGGATTGTCGCGTCGAAGGCGAATCCAACGGATTGTCCGGGCCGGACCTGGAACAGTTCATCCGCGATTGCATCAAAGAGTTCGAGAACGCCCGGCTGTCGGGTACGACTCAGCTGCCAGGCGCACCCAAATAAGCGATCTAGCGCGATTCGATCCGTTCCTTGCCACAGCGTTCGCAGCGGACGACGGTCACGAGTTTGCCACGTTTGACGTCGAAGACCTGCTCCTTGTCGATCGCCCACTTGTGAAACCCGTTTCGACACAGAATCGAGCCACCGCCGGGCGGCTTTGGCTTGGGTCGGCGAAACGCGATGACATCACCCATGCCGGCAGCCGGGCGTCAGGCCTTGGAACCGCCGTGGCACAACGGCGAGTCCGGTGTCTTGCCGGCGCGCTCGAACCAGATTTCCGGGGTATAGGTATGCAGCGCCAACGCGTGTATCTGCGTGAGTTCGCCACTCAGCGCCTGATTGACCAATCGATGCTGCTTGATCAACGGCAAGCCTTGAAACTGGTCGGCGACGACCGTGACCTTGAAGTGTGACTCCGATCCCGGCGGCACGCTGTGCATGTGACTTTCATTCAACACCTCGACGAACACTGGCGCGAACGTCGCGGTCAGTTTTTGCTCGATGATCTGTTGCATCGACATAAGCGGCTCCACATTGAATTCGATCGATGACGCGAGCATAGAGCAATTCGCGGAGCCCACCAACAATCCTTGATTCCTCGGATGACCACTCAATTTGCTATATGAAGTCTCGGGAGCGCCGAGGTTTGCGGCTTTGATGAGGTGGGTTTGCTGCGCACCGCGATTACGGGCCTGCCGGGCCGTTTGGCGGCGCCGTGCCATCCAACCCGGCAGACCCACACTCGGGCACGTCCAACCACGGACTCAAGGTTTACCGCGTGCACGGCATCGCTATTCGGTCCAATCGAGCGATTGAAGTTGCCGCAAGTGCTGTACCGCGAGCACTTCGAGTCCCTCGATCGGTTTGCGCGGCGCATTGGCTTGCGGGATCAGTGCACACTTGAAACCGTGCTTGACCGCCTCCCGCAGGCGTTCCTCGCCATGTCCAATCGGGCGGACTTCGCCTGCCAAACCCACCTCGCCGAAACAGATCAAGTCGCGCCGCGCCGGACGATCGCGAAAGCTCGACAACGCCGCGAGGATCGCCGGCAGATCGGCCGCGGTCTCGCCGACACGAACCCCACCGACGACGTTCAGAAATACGTCCTGATCGTGCATCGCGATGCCGACATGGCGCTGCAACACGGCGAGCAACATCGCCAGGCGGTTTTGCTCCAGACCGACGGTGAGGCGGCGTGGTTGCGCGAGGTGACTCTCGGCGACCAAGGCCTGCACTTCGACCAACAATGGTCGGGTGCCCTCGCGAGTGACCAGCACCACGCTACCGGCGACGGCCTCGGGATGGCGCGATAGAAAAATCGCCGACGGATTGCTGACCGACTTCAAACCCTGCTCGGTCATCGCGAAAAAACCGAGTTCATTGACCGCGCCGAAGCGATTCTTGACCGCGCGCAGGGCTCGATAACGTCCGCCGCTCGGATCGCCCTCGAAGTACAAGACCGTGTCGACCATGTGCTCCAGCACCCGTGGTCCGGCGAGCGCGCCTTCCTTGGTGACGTGGCCGACCAGAAACATCGCGATGTCGTGGCGCTTGGCGAAACGCACCAATTGGGCCGCCGTTTCGCGCACCTGCGCGACCGATCCCGGTGCCGACTGCAATTGCTCCGTGTACAAGGTCTGGATCGAGTCGATCACCACGAGCTCGGGTTTCATGTCGAGCGCGATTTCCTGGGTGCGCTCGACACAGGTTTCGGTCAGCAGCGTGAGGTGGGAGGCCTCGAGCCCGAGGCGATGCGCACGCAGACTGATTTGTTGCGCGGACTCCTCACCACTGACGTAGAGCACGCGCCGGGACTTTTGCAGCGCGAGCGCTTGCAGCAGCAGGGTGGATTTGCCGATCCCCGGATCGCCGCCGATCAGTACCACCGAACCGGGTACGATCCCGCCGCCAAGCACCCGGTCGAGTTCCCCAAGCCCCGAGGATTGGCGCTGCATGGTTTCCGGCCGCACGGCACCCAGTGGCTGGAGCACGGCGTCGTTGACGAAACCCGCCGCGCGTTTCGCGGGCGCGCGCGCCGGGGTTGCCGCTTCTTCGTCCAGGGTGTTCCACGCAAGACATTCCGGGCATTGGCCGGACCATTTTGGCTGCACGCCGCCGCACTCACGGCAGCGGTACTGGGTTCGGGCTTTTGCCGCCAAGGGCTCAGTCCGGTTCGAGGTTGGCGGGTGGGCGTTTGATCGCCACGATGCGTGCCGTCTTCACCATGTTGTCGGCGGTCTTGATGATTTCCACCGGGTAGCCGGCGATCAGTAACGAGGTGGCCGCGTCCGGGATTATTTCAAGGCGTTCGAAAATCAGGCCATTCAGCGTGCGCGGGCCGTCGGTTGGCAACTCGATTCCGAGAATCCGATTCAGTTCGCGAAGACTGAGGCTTGCGTCGACGATGAAGCTGCCGTCGGCCTGCGGATGAACCTCCTGCGGGTAGACTCGGCCCTGGGTTTCGAATTCGCCGACGATTTCCTCAAGAATGTCCTCGAGCGCGACCAGGCCGAGAATGTCGCCATACTCATCGACAACCAGCGCGTGCCGGCGTCGTTCGCGGCGGAAATTGGTCAGCTGCTGCGTCAGCGAAATGCTCTCCGGGATGAAGTAGGGCGGCAACATCTGCCGCTCGATTTCCTCCTCGCTCAGCCTGTCCTTGGCCATCAATGCCGTGATATGGCGCATGTGGATATAGCCGACGGTGTTGTTGATGTGACCGCGATACACCGGCATTCGGGTAAACGGCATCGACCGCAGCAGTGCCTCGATGTCGCTCCAGTCGGCATCGAGATCGATCCCGATGATGTCCGAACGCGGCACCATCACGTCCGCGACCGTGACCTTCTCAAGGTCGAGAATGCGCAGCAACATCTCGTGGTGACTGTCATGAATCAGGCCGCTGGCTTCATTGACCACTGTGCGCAGTTCGTCGGCGCTGAGCCTATGGGTTTCGTCACGCTGTCCCGAGACCCCGAGCAACCGCAACAAACCGCTTGAGAACAGGTTGACGAACCAGACCAGCGGAAAGGCGACTTTCATCAACGGGGTGTAGACGTAGCTCGCGGCATAACCGACGCGTTCGGAATGCAAGGCGCCGATGGTCTTGGGCGTGACTTCGCCGAAGATCAACAACAGGAAGGTCAACACGCCGGTCGCGATCGCGATGCCCTTGTCCTGATATAGGAGGTAGCCGATATAGGTCGCGACCTGGGTGATCAGAATGTTGATGAAATTGTTTCCGATCAGGATCAGGCCAATCAGCCGCTCGGGCCTGTTCAGCAATGCCTGGGCAAGACGCGGTCCCCGCTGTCCAGCCTCGGCCTTGTGCTTCAGCTTGTAGCGGTTGAGCGACATCAGCGCGGTCTCCGATCCGGAGAAAAACGCCGATAACATGAACAATACGATCAGTAAACCGAATAGCCAGCCTAGTGAGGGAGCTTCCATCGCTTACAGTGGTTTCCGTTGGAATCGTCGATGAGAGGTAATCAATTGGCCAGCGTTAAGTGGTCGGGGCGAGAATGATTTCGATGACCAACTTGCTGCCAAAATACGCCAACATCAGCAGCGAAAATCCGACTAGGGTCCAGCGTATCGCGGTGCGCCCACGCCAGCCAAGACGCCACCGGCCCAGCAGCAACGCGCCAAAAATGAACCATGCAGCGATCGACAACACCGTCTTGTGTACGAGATGCTGGGCGAAAATATTCTCGAGAAACATAAAACCCGACACGAGCGCGAGACTCAGCAGCAAAAAGCCCGCCCCGATCAGCTGAAACAGAAAATGTTCCATTGGCTGCAGCGGTGGCAGCAAACTCATCCAGCCCGTCACGCGATGACCGCGGAGCTGGTGATCCTGGTAGGCCAGCACCAACGCTTGTAGGGTCGCGAGGCTCAGCAGCGAATACGCCAGCAGCGAGCCCACCACATGGAGCTGCAACCCCGGCGGGGCGATGATGATGTGCTTGCCGATCGACGGGTGCAGCAAGGCCAGCAGTGCCAGCACCAGCGCGGTCGTCGGCAGCAGCGGCACCGCGAGGGCGTGCACGGGCATCCGCAGCGACGAAATCCACAGCAGCAGACTCACCAGCCACGCCACCATCGACAGCGCGTTGTAAAGGCAAAGATCGAGTCCATCGGGGCGCACCAGCGTTTGCCCAAGCACCAGCGCGTGCGCGAGTATCGCCACCGACCACAGCCAGAGCGCCACCGGCGGCGCGGCCTTTTGGTGCTGACGCAGGCCGCGAAGGATCAGTCCGGCGCTTACCAGATAGGCCAGGATCGCGAGCACGGTAATGGAATGGGTTATCACTTCGAGGTCCGAAACGCTTTGCTGACGTGTTCGCCGATGATAACCCAAACCTCGGCGGCTTCGTCAGCGGCATCGGCGCCGCCGCCCTGCCGGTTCGGCCGCGAAAAGGCTATAATCCCGCGCCTCTACCGATGGACCACCGGCGCTTTCAACCATGTTCGACAGTCTGACCGAACGCCTTTCAGCCACCGTCAAACGCCTGCGCGGGCAGGCCCGCCTGACCGAAGACAATATTCAGGACACGCTGCGCGAAGTGCGGATGGCCTTGCTCGAGGCCGATGTCGCGCTCCCCGTGGTGCGCGATTTGATCGCCAAGATCAAAGAACGCGCGATCGGCGCCGAGGTGCTGACCAGCCTGACGCCGGGCCAGGTGTTCATCAAAATCGTCAACGACGAGCTGACCGCCTTGATGGGCGAGGCCAATACCGGCATCGCGTTCGATGCGCGGCCACCGGTGGTCATCCTAATGGCCGGCTTGCAGGGATCGGGCAAGACCACCAGCTCCGCCAAGCTCGCGCGCTGGCTCAAGGAGCGGCACAAAAAATCGGTGATGATGACCAGTTGCGACGTGTCCCGCCCCGCCGCGATCCAGCAGTTGGAGACGCTCGCGAAAGAAGTCGGCGTCACCATCTACCCCTCCGCGGTCGGTGACGACCCGGTTGAAATCGCGGCCGAGGCGGTCGCGGCCGCGCGGGTGCAGCAAAAGGACGTGCTGATCGTCGATACCGCCGGTCGGCTGCACATCGACGCCGAGATGATGGACGAAATCAAGCGCATTCATACGGCGATCCGTCCCGGCGAGACCTTCTTCGTGGTCGACAGCATGACCGGCCAGGACGCCGCGAACACGGCCAAGGCCTTCAACGACGCCCTGCCGCTGACCGGCGTGATCCTCACCAAGGCCGACGGTGACGCCCGTGGCGGCGCCGCGCTCTCGGTGCGCCACATCACCGGCAAACCGATCAAGTTCCTCGGCATGGGCGAAAAGACCGCGGCGCTTGAGCTGTTCCACCCTGAGCGCATCGCCTCGCGCATCCTCGGCATGGGCGACATCGTCAGCTTCGTCGAAGAAGCCCATTCGCGTGTCGACAAGGAAAAAGCCGAGAAGCTCGCGAAGAAGATCCAGAAGGGCAAGAGCTTCGATCTGGAGGATCTGCGCGAACAATTCCTGCAAATGAGCAAGATGGGCGGCATGGCCAGCCTGCTCGACAAGCTGCCCGGCGGCGTCAACATCCCCGACGCCGTCAAGAGCCAGGTCAACGACAAACAGTTCGATCGCATGATCGCGATCATCAATTCGATGACCCCGAAAGAGCGCCGCACCCCCGATTTGATCAATGGCTCGCGCAAACGGCGCATCGCCGCCGGCTCCGGCACCCAGATCCAGGACGTCAACCGCCTGCTCAAGCAGCACCTGCAAATGAGCAAGATGATGAAAAAACTCAAGGGCGGCGGGATGCAGAAACTCATGCGCTCGATGAAAGGCCGCATGCCGCCGGGAATGCCGTTCTAAAGCGTGCCCACACTTGCCAGCGCGCGCCGCCGGGATGAGAATTGGCGCACTGGGGCGGTAGCTCAACTGGGAGAGCGTCGCGTTCGCAATGCGAAGGTCGGGAGTTCGATCCTCCTCCGCACTATTCAAAAAACCAACCGTTCTCGGTTGGTTTTTTTTGCCTGTTCCCCCCCGTGTTGGCGAGGGTTCGAGCCTTGCCGCGACGGACGTCGTCGCTCCGGACAGCCCCGTTGCGGGCGGGTTTTCTTTTTCAGTTCCCGCATTGGGTGTGCTGGTTCGTCATCTCTCAGGTGGGTGCGGGTCATCGAATGCTTGATCAGGTCGTAGCAACCAGCATCCGTGATGACCTTGACGACGTCAGCCTTGGTTTTCCAAATGTACGGGTTCTCGATGGTGAAAGGCCCGCCCGCCACCAGCGAGACGATGTCCTGGAAGCCCTTTATCACCCCTGGGATGCGTCGTCCGGGGGGCGCGGCCACCGACCACTTGGGCGCACACCGGCAGGTTCAGGCTGATCACGCCGTTCTCGTTGAAGCGCACCCTCTGGAAGTTGAGCATCCGGCCAATCGTCGCGTCGATGGAGACATACAGGAATGACCGGCTGCGCTGGGTGTACTCGTGGTTCAACTCTTTGGTCTTGTGGACCTGAACGGTATTGCGGTGCGGCACGTTGTCGCCGGTTTTCTGCGCCAGCATCTTTTCCAGGGTGCGGTGACGTTTTTTTGCTCATAGCCTGCGAATCCGTCCGAAGATTTTCTATAAATATCAACGCCATAATGAACCCGGTGCTGTGAGAAACACTCGGTTGAAAACTTCTCGACGATGACCGACGCCTCTCGGGTATGCGTTTCCAGCGCCGCATTGAACTGGGCGGACTGATTCATCGTCGCAAAGCGCATTCCATTGCCAAGTTGCGTGTTGACGACCTTGCTCAGGAAATACTGGAGCCCCTCATTGGCAAGCGTGCTCGATTCTGCGTAAATCAAAATATCACCCATTAACACCCATTCCGACGCTGCGTGGCTTCAAAATGGGCGTTAATGGGTGTGGTTTTGGTTGCATGCTACGTTCAGACACCCTCCAGATCACCCCCGAGATCC
Organism: Thiotrichales bacterium; assembly: GCA_050329935.1. GTDB lineage: Bacteria > Pseudomonadota > Gammaproteobacteria > UWMA-0217 > UWMA-0217 > CAYSFW01. The sequence continues at coordinate 64,484 of JBHJOI010000067.1, forward strand.
TGAGCCTGATTGCCCGGATCGACGAATTCAAAGGCGCATGGCGGGCCTTGGGAACGCTCGCGCCCGAGCGTCTTTCAGCGCTGCGGCGGGTTACGACCATTGAAAGCATCGGCTCGTCCACCCGTATCGAGGGCAGCAAGCTGACTGACCGAGAAGTGGAGCGCCTACTCTCCAACCTGGCCGTTCAGTCCTTCGACACCCGCGACGAGCAGGAGGTAGCCCGTTACGCCGAGTTGATCGATCTGGTGTTCAGCGCGTGGCAGGACATCCCGTTCAACGAGAACCACATCAAGCAACTGCACCAGATCCTGCGGCGCCACAGCGAAAAGGATGCGCGCCACCGGGGACAGTACAAGACCCATTCGAACAGCGTCGCCGCCTTCGATGAAAACGGAACTCAGATCGGGATCGTCTTCGAGACCGCCACGCCGTTTGACACGCCACGGTTGATGGCCGAATTGGCGTCGTGGGTGAATGACGAGCGGGAGAAGGGGCATCTGCACCCCTTGTTGATCATTGCGATCTTCGTGGTGGTGTTTCTGGAAATTCACCCCTTTCAGGATGGCAACGGGCGTTTGAGCCGGGTACTGACGACCCTGCTGCTGATCCAGTCCGGTTACGCCTATGTGCCGTACTGCTCGCTGGAGAGTGTGATCGAGCTGAACAAGGAAGCCTATTACTCGGCCCTGCGCCAGACACAGGGCACCATCCGCGCGGAGGCTCCCAACTGGCAGCCTTGGCTGGTGTTCTTCTTGCGTTCGCTGACCGAGCAGGTTCGGCGTTTGGAGAAGAAGGTCAAGCGCGAAAAGATCGTGCTGGCCGCACTGCCCGCGTTGTCACTGCAGATCGTGGAATTTGCCCGAGAGCACGGGCGCGTCACGATGATGGATGCCGTAAAACTGACCGGAGCCAGCCGCAACACCTTGAAGCAACACTTCCGCGACCTGACCGAGCGCAACCATCTGGAGCAGCACGGCAGCGGACGCGGTGTGTGGTACGGGCTGAAGTAACGCAGTCGGGTTTTGGGAATCGAACTGGCGTCCGCAGCGCGCGACCTGGCAGCTCAAACCACGCTATACCTGAGACCGAGGTCATGCTTGCTCTCGGACCTGGCAAGGCGATGGCTAGCTTTGTTGTCAACGACGATTCCCGAGAACGTGCTTCCCAGTAACGTCATCCGCTTCGGATCGTGGCCGCTGGCACTTCTGGTTTGGCGGGTGAGAAATGCCGAGGCCGGCGCTTGGCGTTCGACGTGAGGCGTGTTTTGCACTTCGGAGTCCGACTTTCGGCGAACTTGCCTTATTCTTGTCGATGTTATGACCCTAGATTTCGCCACCCTCGATGCCCTGCGCACGCACCATCCCGCGTGGCGATTGTTGCGTTCTGACCATGCCGCATTGGTGGCGAGTTTTTTGCATCGGGTTTTCGTGGCACCCAACGTGCGGGTAATGGCGGCGGCCGATCTTGCCGAGCTGCTAGAAGACGAGCTGTATGCGCTGCGCTTGCAACTGGGCGAGGCGGCGTTTCCGAAACCCGCGCTGGAGTACCTGAACGATTGGGCCGCGGCGGACAAGGGCTGGCTGCGCAAGTTCTACAAGCCCGGCACCGATGAGGCGCAGTTCGATCTGACGCCGGCCACCGAGAAGGCGATCGCCTGGTTGTTGCAACTTGCCGAGCGCCAGTTCGTGGGCACCGAGTCGCGGTTGCTCACCTTGTTTGCCTTGCTGAAACAAATGAGCGAGGGCAGCGAGACTGATCCGGAAAAGCGTATCGCCGAGCTGCACCGCAAGCGCGGCGAACTGGACGCCGAGATCGCGCGGGTGCTGGCTGGCGATGCGCCGCTACTGGACGATACGGCGCTGAAGGACCGGTTCCAGCAATTCATGCAGGGTGCGCGCGAGTTGCTCACCGACTTTCGCGAGGTGGAGCACAACTTCCGCCAGCTCGATCGGAGCGTGCGTGAACGCATCGCGTTGTGGGAGGGGAGCAAGGGCGAGTTGCTTGAAGAGATCATGGGCGAGCGCGACGCGATCGCCGATTCCGACCAAGGCAAGAGTTTCCGTGCGTTCTGGGACTTTTTGTTGTCCAGCCGTCGCCAGGAGGAGCTGAGCGCGTTGTTGGAGCGGGTGCTGACCTTGCCGGCCGTGGCTGCGTTGCGACCGGATGCCCGCACTCGCCGCGCGCACTACGATTGGATGGAGGCGGGTGAGCACACCCAGCGCACCGTGGCGGCCTTGTCCCAGCAGTTGCGTCGCTTTCTCGATGATCAGGCCTGGTTGGAGAACCGGCGCATCATGGACATTTTGCATGGCATCGAGAGCAAGGCGCTGGCGTTGCGAGCATCACCACCTACCGGCATGGTGATGGAAATGGCGGAGTCGTGTGCCGACGTCGAGTTGGCGATGGAGCGACCCTTGTTCACGCCAGCGGTGAAACCCGTGATCAATAGTCTGATTTTGCCGGCGGGGGACGCGGACATCGATCCGTCGGCCCTGTTCGACCAAGTGGTGGTGGACAAGGCACGGCTGACCCGCCATATCCGCCGCGCTTTGCAGGACAAGGCCCAAGTCACGCTGCGCGAGTTGGTGGCTACCCAGCCGCTACGGCATGGCCTGGCCGAGTTGGTCGCCTATCTGCAACTCGGCAGCGACAGCTTCAACGCGGTGATGGACGAGGACTCACCCGAGTCCGTGCACTGGCAGGCCCGGGCGGCGACTGGTGAACCCGTGACCCGATCCGCGCGGCTGCCCCGGGTGATCTTCATGCGCGGATCCGGAACAACTTGAATCGAGTATTTGAAGTCGGATGAAACAAGCGTTCACCATCGAGCCGGCGACGACGGCGCCAACGCCTGATCTGTCGGTGCTGTTGATCGGTTTGCTCAAAGGCGTGCTCTACCGTGAGAGCGATGAGCGCCAATGGGCGGCATTGCTGAATTTGCAGGCGCGGGTACGGGATTTCGTCGCGGTGCTCAATCTGGATTTGATCCTGGACGAGGCCGAGGGGTATGCCTTTCTGAAAGGTCGTCCCGAGCCGGCCGCGGACGATCCGGCGCCGCGACTGCCGCGCCTGGTTGCCCGCCGACCCTTGTCGTTTCCGGTGAGTTTGTTGTTGGCCTTGCTACGCAAGAAGCTGGCCGAGTTCGACGCGGGCGGCGGCGACACTCGGTTGGTGCTCACCCGCGACGAGATTGTCGATCTGGTGCGGGTGTTTCTGCCCGTGGGTCCCAACGAGGCCCGGTTGATTGATCAAATCGAGTCCACGATTAACAAGGTCGCCGAACTCGGCTTCCTGCACAAACTCAAACCCGCCGGCGGGGCCTCGGGGCCGCCGAGTTACGAAGTCCGACGCATCCTTAAGGCGTTTGTCGATGCGCAATGGTTGGCCGAATTCGATGCTCGACTGGCGGTGTATCGGTCCGCGCTGTCGGACCTGGTCGGTGGCCAGTCGGCGTCGCCGAGGGCGGGTGAAGAGGCCGCGGCGAGCGAGGTCGCGCCATGAGTGAGTCGCAATCCCTCGCGCTGGACTTCTTAGCCGACGACGCGTTGTCGGGGTTTCGATTGACGCGTCTGGAAGCATTCAACTGGGGCACGTTCGACGGCCAGGTATGGACGCTGCAACTTGACGGCAAGAATGGTTTGCTGACTGGCGACATCGGTTCCGGTAAATCCACCCTGGTCGACGCGATCACCACGCTGCTGGTGCCGGCCAATCGGATCGCGTACAACAAGGCCGCCGGCGCGGACAGCAAGGAGCGCAGCCTGCGTTCCTACGTGTTGGGGCACTACAAATCCGAGCGCAACGAAGTCACCGGCGCGGCCAAGCCTGTGTCGTTGCGCGACCACAACAGCTACTCGGTCGTACTGGGCGTGTTTCATAACGCCGGTTACGACCAGACGGTGAGTCTGGCGCAGGTGTTCTGGATGAAGGATCCACAGGGACAGCCGGCGCGCTTTTTTCTCGGGGTGGAACGCGAATTGTCGATTTCGGTCGATTTCGCCAATTTCGGCGCCGACATCGCCACGTTGCGCAAAAAACTGCGGGCGCTGGGGGCCGATCTGCACGACAGTTTTCCACCTTACGCCGCCTGGTTTCGCCGTCGCTTCGGCATCGAGAACGATCAGGCGCTCGAGTTGTTCCACCAGACGGTGTCGATGAAATCGGTGGGCAATCTGACCGATTTCGTCCGCAGCCACATGCTGGAGCCGTTCGAGGTCGCCCCGCGCATTCAGGCGCTGATCGGCCATTTCGATGATCTCAACCGCGCGCATCAGGCGGTGCTCAAGGCGCAGCGGCAAGTGGAACTGCTGACGCCGCTGGTGGCTGACTGTGCTCGTCACGCCGAACTGGTGGCGGAAGTGAACCACTTGCGCCACTGTCGCGAAAGTCTGCGCGCGCACTTCGCCCGCCTGAAGTTGGCGTTGCTCGACAAACGCCTCGGCTTGCTGGAGGACGAATGGCACAAGGCCGATGGGCAGGCGCGGCGGCTGGAGCTCGCGCGCGAGACACAAGACCAGCAAGTCGATGCGCTGAAGCAGGCCATCAGCGACAACGGCGGCGATCGCCTGGAACGGCTCGCCGCCGAGATCCGCGTCAAGGAACACCTGCGGGATGCACGCCAGTCCAAGGCCGCGCGGTATGTCGAACTCGCGGCCATGCTCGGCGAACCCAATGCGGCGGACGTTGCCGCGTTCTCCGCGCAGCGGGCGCGCTTCAAGGGTTGGCGTGAGACGCTTCGCAATCGCGATGCCGATTTGCAAAACGCACTGACGGAGCACAGCGTGAGTCTGCGCCAGGGCAAGCTGGAGCATGACCAACTCAGCGCCGAGATCGGCAGCCTCAAGCGCCGGCGTAGCAATATCGACGACCAACAAATCCAGATTCGCACCGCGCTGTGCGCCGCATTGCGGATGGACGCCGATGACATGCCATTCGTTGGCGAGTTGATCCAGGTCCGCGAGGATGAGCGCGATTGGGAAGGTGCGGCCGAACGTCTGCTGCGAGGCTTCGGCCTGGCGTTGCTGGTGCCGGACGAGCACTACCCGCGCGTGGCCGAGTGGGTGGATGCCAGCCGTTTGCGCGGGCGTCTGGTGTATTTCCATGTGCGTCCCCGTAAGGCGGCGGAATTGCCCGGACTGCATCGGGATTCACTGGTACGCAAGCTCGCCATCAAGCCGGATACGTCCCATTACGACTGGCTGGAGCGTGAGCTTGCGCACCGTTTCGATGTCGCGTGCTGCGCGACGCAAGCGCAGTTCCGCCGCGAAACGCGCGCCATCACCCGCGCGGGCCAGATCAAGGACCCCAGCGGCCGGCACGAGAAAGACGATCGCCACCGCATCGACGACCGCGGCCGCTACGTGCTCGGCTGGAGCAACAGCGCCAAGATCGCCGCGCTGGAGGGCAAACTTCGCCAGCTTGAGCACCGCTTGGGCGAACTCGGAAGCCAGATCGGGGCGATCGAGGCCGAGCGCGGCGGACTCCAGAGTCGGCTCGACGCACTCACGCGCCTGGAGGAGTTCACGACCTTCGACGAACTCGACTGGCCGAGTGTGGCGGCGGCCATTGCCGCGCTCGAAGACGAGCGCCGGCAGTTGGAATCAGCCTCCGACATCCTCAAGCAATTAAATGAACGCCTGCGGGAACTGCGTCAAACGCTACGGGATACCGAAACCGAACTACGCACCGCGCGTGACAAGCGCGCCAAGGTGGAGCAGCGACGCTCGGATGCGCGTGAACTGCGTCAGCAGACCGCCGCGCTGATCCCGGACGTGGCCGTGGACAACGCGCTGTCAGCGACGCTGGAAGCCCTGCGCGCCGAGGCCCTGGGCGAGCATCAATTGACCGTCGAATCCTGCGATCACCGCGAGCAGGACGTGCGCGCCTTTGTACAGGCGCGGATCGACGCGGAGGATGCGCGGCTCAAGCGCCTGGCCGAAAAGATCATCAAGGCGATGGCGTCGTTCAAGGACGCGTTCAAACTCGAAACGGCCGAGATCGACGCCAGCCTCGAAGCGGCCTTCGAGTATGAGAATCTGCTCACGCAGTTGAATCGCGATGACCTGCCGCGTTTCGTGGCACGCTTCAAGGAGCTGCTGAACGTCAACACGATCAACGAAATCGCGAACTTCAATGCACAGCTGGCGCGCGAGCGCGAAACTATCAAGGAGCGAATCGCGCACATCAACAAGTCCCTCGGCGAGATCGATTACAACCCGGGCCGCTACATCGTGCTGGAATCACAAGCGAGCCCCGACGCCGAGATCCGTGATTTTCAGCAGGATCTACGCAGCTGCACCGAAGGCGCGGTCACGGGTTCCGAGGATGTGCAGTATTCGGAGGCCAAGTTTCTGCAAGTCAAATCCATCATCGATCGGTTTCGCGGCCGCGAGGGCTTGTCCGAGCAGGATCGACGCTGGACCGCGAAGGTCACCGACGTGCGCAACTGGTTTCTGTTCGCCGCCAGCGAGCGGTGGCGCGAGGACAACACCGAGCACGAACATTATTCCGACTCGGGCGGCAAATCGGGTGGGCAGAAAGAGAAACTGGCCTACACCATCCTCGCCGCTAGCCTGGCCTACCAGTTTGGCCTGGAGTGGGGCGCGGTGCGTTCGCGTTCGTTCCGATTCGTCGTCATCGACGAGGCGTTTGGCCGGGGCTCGGATGAGTCCGCTCAGTACGGCTTGAAGCTGTTCCGGCAACTCAACCTGCAATTGCTGATCGTCACGCCGCTGCAGAAGATCCACATCATCGAGCCGTTTGTATCCAGTGTCGGCTTCGTGCACAACGAGGGCGGTCGCGCGTCCAAACTGCGCAACCTGTCCATCGAGGAGTATCGGGCACAGAAGTCGGCCATCACCTCGCGGGCGACACCGGTGGTCATGCGGTGACCTGGACCACGCCCCGGGAACTCAAGGCACAGCTCGCGCGACTGTGGACGCGGGGGGAATTGCTGCGCGACGTCGTGACCGGAAACACGCGCTTCCCATTGCGGCTGACTTGCAAGGGTCCAGGCTCGGCGGACATCACGGATCGTTTCGATCGGGTGCGCGCGTGGGCAACGGAGCTGGCGAGCGCCGCCCCGTTGCGGGTGGAGTGGCAGGACGTGCGTCACCGGGTTCAAGGCGCGCAACGCTTGCCGAGTAGCGTTTGGATCGACTCGGCGGAGCGCGCGGTCGCATGGCTCGGGAAACTGCGCGACTGGGAACGCTTTGCCAACCAGGTCGAGCAGACGCGGCAACTTGAACCCTTGCTATTGCCCTGGCTCGCGAAGCGTCCCCTGCAAGCACTGGAACGGGTCGACGAGTGGCCGCGTCTGATGGCGGTGGTGGACTGGCTCAAGCGCCATCCGCGGCCGGATATCTATTTGCGTCAAGTCGAATTGCCCGGCGTGCACAGCAAATTCATCGAGGCTCATCGCGCGGTGTTGAGCGAGTTGCTCGACCTGGCCTTGCCCGCCGCCTGCGTGGATGCCGCGAAAACCGGGGCCAGCCAGTTTGCGGCCCGATACGGCTTTCGCGAGAAGCCCGCTCGGATTCGCTTCCGAATACTCGACCCAGGGATTCCATGCGTGCCGGGTGCCCCCTGTCCCGATCTCACGCTCGACGCCGAGAGCTTTAGCCGGCTCGCGCTCGAGGTTCAGCGGGTGCTGATCACCGAGAATGAAACCAACTTTCTCGCGTTGCCCAACGTCACCGGAGCGATCGCCATCTTCGGGGCTGGATACGGTTGGGATACCTTGGCGCGAGCCCGCTGGCTGACGCGGTGCGCGATCCACTATTGGGGCGATATCGATACCCACGGGTTCGCGATCCTGGATCAATTGCGAGGTCATTTTGGCCACGTCAGATCGCTGTTGATGGACCGCGCCACCCTGGAGGCGCATGCGGCCAGTTGGGGAATCGAAGATCGGCCGCTGCGCGTCGATTTGCATCGGTTGACGCCGGAGGAACTCGATTTGTACGACGAACTGCGCGACAACCGCATCCGCAAGGGGCTGCGGTTGGAGCAGGAACACCTCGGCTTTGGCTGGGTACGCGACCGGCTCGATCGGCTATCGTGGTGAGCCAGGCTGTAACCGACCGTGACACGGCATGAAAGTCAGGCGGTCGCGTGAGTCAATACGCGCGAATCCAGGCGATGATGAACGGCACGAGTAGGGCGGTCGCAACGCCATTGAGGCCCATCGCCAGCGCCGCGAATGCGCCCGCGACCTCGCTGACCTGGAACGCGCGCGCCGTACCGATGCCGTGCGCGGCGACACCGAGCGCGAAACCGCGTATGGCGGGATCTTCGACCCGGATCGCGTTGAGTAGCGGACGCGCAAGCACCGCGCCGATGATGCCGGTGCTGATGACGAGCACGGCCGTGAGTGACGGCAAGCCACCGATTTTCTCCGTGATACCCATCGCGATTGGGGTGGTCACGGATTTTGGCGCCAGTGACATGACCGTCGCGGGCGCGGCGCCGAGGGCCCAGCCGATTGCCAGCGCGGAGACGATCGCGGTCAGCGCGCCGGCGATCAGCGCGATCAGTAGCGGTATCAGCATTGCCCGCAATCGCGCCATTTGCGCGTAGAGCGGAATCGCCAGCGCAACCGTGGCGGGTCCGAGCAGAAAATGTACGAATTGAGCGCCGTCGAAATACGTTTTATAAGGCGTGCCGGTCACCAGCAAAACCAACAATACAATGGTCACGGCAATCGCAACCGGATTGGCCAGCGGGTTCATGCCGGAACGAGAGTAAAGCCAGAACGCCGCTTGATAGGCCAACAATGTCAAGGTCAACCCTAGCAGCGGGGTCGTCGACAGATAAACCCATATTTGATCGATTGGCATCGGCATTAGGGTTTCCCTCGCGCGAGCAGGGCACGCAATACCCATGCCGTAACCACCAGTGTGAGCGCCGTGCTACCCACCAAGGCGGCAATGATCGGTAACCACTCCGCGGCGATCAAATCGCCATGCACCATCACACCAACGCCGGCGGGCACGAACAACAGGGATAGATGTCGCAGCAAACCATTGGCGGTCGTGCGTAAGCTTGCGCTTGCCTCGCCGCGGAATATCAACGTGACAAACAATAGCAACATACCGACCACGGGTCCCGGAATCGGTAATCGCAATAACTGCGCCGCGACTTCGCCAACGAGTTGGTACACCAGCAATAAGGTGAGCGCGCCGATCATAACGCCTCGCGAGACTTTAAAGCTTGATTCTAACGACTGCGACGACGGGATTCATCCGTCGCTGGCGGCTGGACGGCAAGCAGCGCATCAATCGCGGCGCTGGGTCGCGCGCTGATTTGATCAGCGCTGTGTGATGGCGGTCAGGCTTGCTAAATGGCCACGCAACACGTCGTGGCCACCGGATGATGGCCTTGGCAAATGCGCCGTCAAATGGGCGCGATCGTTAGATCGTGGGAAGATTTTCGAGTTTGCCGCCGTTCTCGAGATAATCCCTTAACCACTTTGGCTTTTGACCTCTATTGGAGCTGCTCCAGGTCATGGCACGGTCTTTCGGGTTGTGATAAAGGACACTATCCGGTTTCGTCGTGGCGGCTTTGGGTTGCTTCGATGACGCGGGTGCTTTTTGCGTCTTTGCGCCTCGCGAAACTCCGAGTTCATCGGCGGTGAACCCATAAATCTGAATCAGGTTGCGGGCTTCTTCCAATGCGCTGGGGCGCTGTTCATTGAGAATGCGGGTTTTCTCAGCGAGTAGCTGATCGATCTTGGCCTGGATTTCGTCGAGACTTGGCATAGGTTTGGTTCGGTAAATGGTTAAGGAACGATTGAAATTTTGCAATCGATTGTTGAACTGGCACAGTACGTGGATCGCGTCTTGCGGAGTAATCAGCGTTGGTCAACGCAGTATCCATAAGATGCACGCCGATTTCATCCCGTGGCGGAAAGCCGACGAAAAACTGCATCTTCATGGAGTCATTAATTATAATTGACCGCGCAATGGAGCCGCAACGATCCATGGGCTAGCGTAGCGGGTTCATTAGTTGGATGTCAACTTTGGCCTACGCCGCAAGCGCAATTCGTTTCAATTAGGTCGTGCCTCGGTCTGCCGATTGCATTCGGCGAACCCGCGAGCGACCGAGGGATATTGTCCGAGCTACGGGCGATTGTATGATCAACGATGCGAATCGACCGCGAGACAATTCGTATCGCCGAATAGTGGGCCGAAATACCGATGCGTGCTCGAGTGCGTTGGAAGCCTCGCGGCGGCTGTTGTAATGCGGAGTGAACACCCTCAAACAAGTGCATTCATGGGTGATATCAGGCTCACCGGTGAATTGGGTTTGGTTAAATAACCTTCGCCGGTAACGATCAGGTTCATGGATTGAATCGTCCCAGAACCTCGGGAGGACCGTCCGCGCTTGGTTTGAATACGATGATTTCTCCGGCTGCGGCGTGTCGACCCGTCAACGCCGTGATGTTGACCTGATGGGTCACCAGTATTGTCGGACCGACGCGATCGGATCTCGTTAGAAAAGTATGTAGCGCGGCGTTTTGTTCCGGTCCTCGTCCCGGCGCTTCAAAAAAGGAATTGAGCGCCGGCAATGCCTCGACCGGTCCCAGCTCCAGCAATCGGGCCGTATCGAGACAGCGGCACCACTGGCTAGAAAGCACCTGGACGCGCTCGATGCCCTGGCTACGAATAAACGCGCCGATTCGACGGGACTGCGCGCGGCCTTTTGCCGAAAGATTGCGTTGCGTCGCGCAATCCTCGATCTGGAATTCCGGAGGATCCCCGATTCCGGGCGCGTCGGCGTGGCGTATGATCACGAAAGCCTCACCCGTTTGCACCGCTTGCCATGTTTGCGCCGGCGATTGCGCGAGCGCGTATCCCGCGCCGGCGATTGGAATCAACAAGCCAATCAGGCTTAAATATTGGTGACGGCGGCGGCGAGTGGCCATGGGTCTTGCAGTTCAAATTCAAGCAGTAAAGCGGTGGGGCATGAGTGATTATAAATTAGCTCGGGTTGCCGAAGGCGCTATCTCACGGATTCGAAGGTGTTGTTACGGCTGGGCAAAGTGAAGTGGATCCCGAATGGGCGGCGCGCACATGCTCCCTGGCGCGGGATTTATGTCCAATCGGTGGCAGCGTTCAATGCGCCTTCGCCAGCGCGCGAAAGTTCACGCCCGCCAAGCGCAATGTCAGTAAATACGCGATCGCACCGACGCCGATCAGTGTCGCGAGGCGGAGCGCGCGTTGACCGGCGTGCCATTGTTCCCAAACCGTCAGCGCCGGTGTGAGCCACCACAATGCGAGCCCCATGACGAGCAGGGCGAGCGTGACTTGCAGCGTTAACCGCGCCCAGCCGAACTGAGGAACGTAACTGCCGTCGCGGCGCAGGCGGTGGAACAATTGACCGGCGTTGACCGCCGCGGCACAAACGGTGGCGGAGGCGAGCACGGCGTGCGGAGCGGGGAGGTCGAGCAATACCCATGGCACGACGATGATGGCGCAATACACCAGATTGACGCCGACCGAGATAATGCCGGTCTTGACCGGGGTGCGGGTGTCCTGGCGAGAGAAGAATCCGGGCGCAAGAATCTTGATCAAAACGAAGAACGGCAGTCCGAGTGCGTAGACCGCGAGGCTGAGCGAGGCCATGTGCGAATCGTGGGCCGTGAACTGGTCGTATTGCAGCAGGGTGGCGAAGATCGGGCGGGCGAGCAGCATCAATCCGAGCATCGCCGGCAGGCTAACGACCATCGCGAGGCGCAGCCCCCAATCGAGGGTTTCGGTGAACGCGCGCTTGTCCTGGCGGGCGTGCTCGGAAGACAGTTTGGGCAAAATCACGGTGGACAGCGCGACCCCGAAAATGGCCATCGGTAGCTCCACGAAGCGGTCGGTGTAATACAGCCAGCTAATGCTGCCGGCGACCAGGAACGAGGCGATCACGGTGTTGATGAGCAGGTTGATCTGTGCCACCGAGGAGCCGAACAGCGCGGGCAACATGAGTGTCATGATGCGTTTGACGCCCGCGTGAGCCCGTTTGAGGCGTGGCCGGGGCAGCAAGCCGAGGCGGATCAGCGCGGGGAATTGAAATGCCAATTGCAGTACACCGGCGCCAAACACACCCCAGGCGAGCGCCACCACGGGATCCTCGAGTCGCGGCGCGAGCCATAGCGCCGCGGCGATCAGCGCAAGGTTGAGCAGGGTCGGGGTGAACGCGGGCACCGCGAATCGGCCGTAACTATTGAGGATGCCTCCGGCGAGGGCCGTCAGTGAAATGAACAATACGTAGGGAAAGGTCAGCCGCAGCATGTCGACGGTGAGCGCTTGTTGATCCGGCGCGCTGGCGAAGCCGGGCGCAAACACCCAGATCAGCCACGGCGCGGCGAGGATACCGACGCTGGTGATCACGATCATCACCACCGCGAGCCAGCCGGTAACATGGTCGACCAGGTCTTGCACGTCGGCGGCGGTGCGATTCTCCTTATACTCGCTGATGACCGGGACAAATGCCTGGGCGAACGCGCCCTCGGCGAACATGCGGCGCAGCAGATTCGGAATCCGAAACGCAACGAAGAAGGCATCGGTGGCGCCGGTGGCGCCGAAACCAATCGCGATGACCATGTCGCGCAGGTAACCCAGTATGCGCGAGATCATCGTCATGCCGCTGACGACAGCGGTCGACTTGAGCAATTTACGACTCAATCTAACTCCAGTGTAGGGGGTGGCCTCGCCGCCGATAGTGGACGCTTGACCCGGCTGAGGGGACACCCTAGCATCGCCGCAATGTCAGACGCCTCGCCACTCAATCTGGTCGCCGCCGAGATGCGGGCGGTCAACCAACTCATCATCCAGCGCCTCAGCTCGGATGTCGTCCTGATCAATCAGGTGGGCCATTATATCGTCAACAGTGGCGGCAAGCGTCTGCGGCCGATGTTGGTGCTGCTCGCCGGCGGCGCTTGCGGCGTGCGAGGGCAGCGGGCACATCTGGTCGCGGCGATCATCGAATTTATCCACACCGCGACTTTGTTGCACGACGACGTGGTTGACGAATCCAAACTGCGGCGCGGCCGCGAAACCGCCAACGCGCTGTTCGGCAACGAAGCGAGCGTGCTGGTTGGTGATTTTCTGTACTCGCGCGCGTTTGAACTGATGGTGGAAGTCGGCAGCATGCGGGTGATGGAAATTCTAGCGCACACGACCAACACCATCGCCGAGGGCGAGGTGATGCAGCTGCTGAACGTGCATGACCCGGATACCACCGAGGCGCGTTACCTTGAGGTGATCCATTCCAAGACCGCCAAGTTGTTCGAGGCTGCGACCCAGCTTGGCGCGGGGCTCGGCGAACGACCGGCGGCGGAAGAGCAAGCGCTCGCCGCCTATGGCTTGCACCTCGGCACCGCGTTTCAGCTGATCGATGATGTGCTCGATTACGAAGCCGATCAGGGCAAGCTTGGCAAACAAATCGGCGATGATCTCGCCGAAGGTAAACCGACACTGCCGCTGATTCACGCGCTGCGCGTCGGGACGCCCATGCAGGCGGCGACAATCCGGCGCGCGATCGAGGAGGGCGGGCGCGATCATATCGAGCCCGTGCTTGAGATCGTGCAGGAAACCGGCGCGATGGATTACACCCGGCACGTCGCCGAGCGCGAAGCCCGCGCTGCTCGCGCGTGCCTCGATAAGTTGCCGCCGTCCGCTTACCGTGATGTCTTGGCGGTGCTTGCCGACCAAGCGGTGCGCCGCGATTACTGAAGTCGGCGTGTGCTCTGTTCGCCGGGGTGAGCGGGCACTGGGTCCAGCTGTCCGCTGTGCACTGGAGCCCTGCGAACAGGTTATTTCGCGTCAACGTCAAACAATCCGGTATGGCGTCTATTCACCGATCGCGTCTCGGATCGTGGTGTCCAGGCCCGTTCCTCCAGCGCGCGTCCGGTTGCTCTCGCGCGGTTCGAGTCGCGCGAATGCTCGGCAGGTTCTTGAATGATCCGAGTGCGCGTGATTGATATCGATGGCCCTCGCCACGACGCTAATGCCGACTGATCCGTCGCGGCGTTTTGGTGGCGTCGCGCGCGTTTATGGTGCCGCCGCATTGGCGCGATTCACGCGGGCGCATGTGACGGTGATCGGTCTTGGCGGCGTCGGCTCGTGGGCGGTCGAGGGCTTGGCGCGAAGCGGGATCGGGCGATTGACGCTGATCGACCTCGACCACGTGTGCGAATCTAACGTCAATCGGCAGTTGCACGCGCTCGATGGAAACTTCGGCAAAGCAAAAACCGCTGCGTTGGCCGAGCGCATTCTCGCGATCAATCCAGCGTGTGTGGTCAGCACCATCGAGGATTTCCTGACGCCGGACAATCAGGCCGAGCTGCTTGCGAACGGCAGCGACTGGACCATCGACTGCATTGATCACGCCCGCGCCAAGGCCGCGTTGATCTATCACTGTCGCCGCGCCAAGCGCAAACTGATCACCGTCGGCGGCGCGGGCGGCATGATCGATCCGACACGCATTCGCGTGGCTGACCTCGGACGCGCGATCCATGACCCGTTGCTGTCGAAGACCCGCCGCCTGCTGCGACAAGACTATGGCGTCGCGCGCGATCCGAAAAAGCGATTTGAAGTCGCCTGCGTTTATTCGGAAGAACAACCGGTTTTTCCGGATGGCGAGGGCGGGCTCTGCGCTCGCCCAGGCGGGGCGGGTTCGACCTTGAATTGCGCGGGCGGGCTGGGGTCCGCGGTCTGTGTCACGGCGACGTTCGGCTTTGTCGCCGCCGCGCAGGTTCTGCGCAAGCTGGCGCGAGCGCCTTAGGCGCCTCGCGCGCGCACTGCGTACCGGTCACCCGTCGGTGTCGCGTCGGCTCGGTCGAGGCCGATACTCCAAGCCTGTACTATACTCGGCAAACATTCGACTGGAGGGCTGATCGTGGCTGATCTATCCATCGATTCGAACCTCAGCGGTTCGCTGAACTCGATCGTGAGTGGTTCGCTCGGCGCGATCGGGCCGGTGACCGTCGCGGGGATACCCGATGCGTACTCGATCAGCATCGATCAGTTGCCCAAGATCGAGATTGGTATCGATCCGCTGGAAGGCACGCTGACGCTTAAGCCAATCACGGTGACGCTCACGCCGATCGAGACGAATATCGCGATCAAGGAAATCCCGAGCGTGCGCGTGCATCTGCCCGCGAATTACGCGCTCGCGCTGTCGTGGTTTGGCATTGAAGTCGCCGCCGTGCGTCTGTGCGGCGAAGGCCAGATCATCACCGAGCCGTATCGGCCCAACCCGTGCGAGATGTGCGGCACGGGATCGAGCCTGCCTGCTCAGACGCCACTTGATTATTTGCCCGGATAACGCATTTAAATGCCCGCTCGTACCCCACGCAATCGGCCGCATGCCGGTGCTTCGCCGCAGCCCGTTCCAGTGTCGGATCGCGTGCCTGGCGCGATCGTCATTCAACCCGCGGCGGTGCAATTGCGATTACGCCCAGGCGCCGCCGCGAGTCTCAAGATCACGGTCAGTAACCAAAGCTTTGCGACCCAAGTGCTCGATCCACCCGGCGTTGTGCGGTTACGACAACCAGATGCGCTGACGAGGGGGTTGCGTGAGGGATTTGTCGCCACCGGCGGTGACTTCGTCTCGCGCCTCATCGCGCTGGGCAAACAGTTGGACAGCGAACCCAGTGTGATTATCGAATATCGCTACATCGCGGCGTTCGACGCGTTGCAGGCGGGCAAAACAGCCGCGGTGGAAATTCAGCTGCGCCTGGACGAGCATGCTCCAATTGGCGAAGGATGGACGGCACGGTTGCCATTGCTTGGTGCGACCTTGCCGTTGACCTTGAGCGTGGCCGAAAAATCACCAGTACGCGCCCGAAAATCAGTGAGGTGAGGTATGAATCGAAATCCGAATACCGCGCGCCTGTCGACAGGGATCGAGCGGATGACCGAGGTGAGTGTCGCCGCGTTCGGCAACGCGCTCAAGTCATTGAATGATTTTTGGTTGGCCGGGGTTGCGATGAACCCGATGTTGCCGGCATTCACTGCGGCGCGACCGCGCTCTAGCTGCGAGATTCCTTCGCCCTGTTGGCTCCCGCGGGACCTTGGCGAAGTCCATAGCGTCGTGTGTATGGGAGGCGTGGCGACCTTGCGCGTGCGTGTCACCAACTGTCAGCCGCGCGCCAGCCAGGTGACTCTGGAGATGGCAGGTAATGATCTGCGGCTGGAAATAGAACCTGATCGCCTGGAGCTTGGCCCGCAGGAGCGGCGCTGGTTCACGCTCAAATTGTTTGCGCCAACGGCAGAATGCGCGGCCGGTCCGATCGAAGCCGTGGTCTGGGTCCAGGGTTGTAACCGCTATTTCCTACGGTGGATCCTTGAGATTCGCGAATCGGCGGCTGCGAGTTGTCGTGAGGTTGAAATTGATGATTGCCCCGATCACGTACACCACTGGTATGACCATTTCTACTGCGTGCGGCCGTGCTTTAACCAACGCCAGTCGAACCTCGCGCAGAGAGATTGAGCGCAACCGGGGCAATGACGATGAGTAATGAAAGTCTGACTTTAGCCCTGCAAAAATTGGGCAATCGATACCTGAGCGCGTACGCGGAAAACGCGGAGCGTGCCGCGGCGTTCTGGAGTGGTGCGCTGCAAAAGGGTTCGGGCGGCACGACGCTGGAGAGCTTACCAACCCGCTACGCCGAGTTTGTGCGCCAGGAGGCGCCGCGCGTGATGCGCGAGATCGCAGAGGCGGGCCTGAATTATTACGCCTTGGTATTAAATACGGGCGCCGAATCGGTCTCGCGATTCTACGCTCAGGTGTTGGTGGTGGAATCGCGTGCCAAGCCAGCCCAGACATCCGCCGCGCCACGTTCGCGGACGGCGTTGTCGTTCAACGCAGCGCCCGGTGCGGTCGCCGTCAATGCCTTTCTGGTGACTAATCATCGTGCCGAGGCAATCGATGTCATTTTCGGCGTCAGCGAATTGGTGAGCGACGATGGTACGCCACCGTTAATTGCGTCGGTAACGTTCACTCCAGCGCAATGCAGGATAGGTCCGCGATCGGAGCAGGTCGTGCAGTGCCGTGTGACGTTTCCGGACGACATTCGGCCCGGCGTCGATTATCGCGGGCAGATTCAGGTCACGGGATTTCCGGAACTCGCGATGAGCATGATTGTGCGCGCGGAGGCGGCGAGGGTAACGTCAATGCCGCCGATCCCAGGGGGGGCGCACGACGCAACGGTTGCGCAGTCCGTGCCAGCCGCGCGGAAACGTCGCGCGAAAGCCAAACCAGTCTGATCTCGCGTTCAGATTTCGTGCGCAGTATTCTGCGGCGCTCACGCGCGAGTTATAAGAACTCCAGGTGTCGGGGGTCATGTTTATCTCACTATCGCCAACATGACGGAGGCTGAGTGACATTGGTCAAGGGTTATCCGTATGCATTTCATGTCGCGCTGGACGGTAATGGAATCAACGGCTTGGAGGGAATGGCGGGTGTTTGTCTGTTCTTATACGATCCGAATGGAGACCGCTACGCTTTCAAGATCAAGTATTTCGATGGCATCGCGGCGGGGCATGCGGTTTCCGTCAATCCGTCCGGAACCGTGGGCTTTCTTGGCAACGCGGGACAACATCTACTTTTTTACGATGCGCAAACGCTAGAAGAAATCGCGCGGATATCAACCTTGCGCTTCGAGGTCGCGCGGACCTCGCTGCAAGGCAGCACCCATTTGGCCTGGGTTTCGGATCGTGAGTTCATAACCGCGATCGGAGAACATTTTTACCGCTTTTCGCTCGATGATCTGGAGCATCCGGAGCGCTTGGCGCCGCATCGGGTCAAATTGCCGCATGCGATGAAACGCACTCACTCGGGGCGCTACCTTTGCTACGGATCGATGGACAACCCGGCGGATGGTGCTCAAGGTGAGGCGCGGCACGTCGGAGTGCTTGATCTTGAAGGCGGAACAGCAAGAGTGATTTCCCTGCCTGCAACCTGCTGGCATCTGGTTGCCCACGAACGCGACGATACCTTTTATTGCGCGTCGTTTCGCGTGTCACCGCAAGACTATGTCGATTATCATGAGTGGGCGATGGCGTTCCTGAAGGAATACGTTTTCGAGATCGACGCGGTAGAGGGGCGGGTATTGCGGCATTGGAGCGCGGGGCGGGAGGTGCCCGCGCATATCAACTCGGACATGGCGTTATCGGATACCGAGATTATTTTCTGCAACGGCGCCAGTCAATCGATCATATTGCTGGACCGCGAGAGTTTTGCGCGCTATCGAATTATCGACGAGCGACCAGATTTTGCGACGCAATTGATGCATCCGCGCGAAGTAGGAACCCAGGTGTTTGATATTTTCGCGAGAGGAAATATCTTCACCAACAGTCGGCACTTCCTCGGCGCGCTACGTGTGAGTCGATTTACGTTGCTCGATTCAATCTATGGTTGTCAGCTGAGCAAGGGACAGGAATTGCTGTTCACCGCGAACCGCGGTCTTAATCACATCGCATTGTACGATTATCCTTCCGCGCAGTTGCGTTTGAGGGTTCCAATGCCGGAAATACAGGAGTTTCTGCCCTGGATTGATTCCGGCGCAGATCCTAGGTTGGGCTTTCACCATGCCTATCTAATAGGGTAATAGTGGCTTCTGATGGTGTGCAGTTCGCTATTTGGCGCAAGACATGGCACATTTGTTCAGCCATCGGCGCCTATCAGCGTGCTCGCCGCTTCCATGACCTTACGCAAATTTTTTGGAATGAAGACCGTCACGATTGACTCCGCGAACGCGGAGACGGGTTGTTCAAGCGGACCCGCGAGCGTGCTCAGCGCGCCAGGTGCAAGCTCGAATTCGCCGGAGAAGGTAATTCGGGTACCACGCCCGCCGAGCGCGGGTTCGTAGGTCGTGCGGCCGGCGCAGCGAATATGCTCGGGGAAAATCGATGGCTCGATCGCCCAAGTGCAGGTGTGGCTTTCATCGATCCATTCGTTGCGATCGATCCAGCTGATTTCGGTAGCGCCGAGTCGGTTCTGCAACAGCGAGGGAATTTTTTGCGCGCTGCGCCATTGGTTTACGAGACGGTGGCAGCGGGCGTCCGGTTGCTCGCGACTCAAACACACGATCGAGTCGATATCATCCAGCTGTGTGGCGAGATCCGGCAAGCGGTCGCGCATCGTTGCCCATACTCGGTCCAGCGGTTGTTTGATGATGACGAGATCGCGAAAGGTTTTCATATGGCTACCGGCTATTTGGGGGGATCGGGTAACGTCCCGCGTAGACGTCCTCGTGCAAGCGCAATCTTGCGCGTAGTTCGCGGCTAACGTGTCTGCTGGCAACGAGCCATGACAGGGCTTCGGCCAGTGCGCGGCGCGCGGACCTCGGTTGATATCCGAGCGCGTCGGCGGCGAGGCTATGGTCGTACCAATAATAGCGGCCAACCATTTTTGCCTGCGCGCGGTTGCTAAGGGGCGCGCGATGAGTCATTCGGGCGCGGATTTCTTCGGCGGTGGCGGCAAGGTAACTGAGTCCGTGATTCAGGTTGAATCGCGGCGCCTCGACGCCGGCGAGGTCGGCGACCAGGCCGTGAAACTCACGCCACTCCAGGTTCTCGGCGCCAAGAATGTAGTGCGCGCCGCGTACGCCGTGGCGCGCGGCGAGCCAATGTCCAGTGGCGATATCGGCGGTACTGACGATATTGCAGCCGCCGGGGTAACTCAACTGGTAGGGATCGGCGAGGTAGGCGAGGATATGGCCATTGCTGGGGCCTAGGGCAGTGGAAAATGGTCCGACCGAGACGGTGGGGCACACCGCGACGACGTCCAGACCCAGGGCCTCACCGAAACCGAGCGCAAGGCGGTGCTGCCGCTTTTTTGCTTCGACATAGACATTATCCGCCTCGTCGACCGCGGGCGAGGATTCGTTTCGCACCAAGCGGCTCAGGCTGTGGCCAAAAACGACGGATGATGACGTGACGACAACGCGTCCAACGTTAGCTGCGCGTGCGGCACGTAAAACGTTTTCGGTGCCAAGTGTTGCGGCAGCGTTGATCTCGTCGTAACGGCGGGACTCGTAGCTGAAATGCATCGCGGTGTGGAAGATCAGGTCGCAGTCGCGCGCGGCGATGATCAATGCAGTGGGATCCTTCGTGACATCGCCGCGATGGAGTTCAATTTCGATTCCCCGCAAGGCACTGAGATCGCTATCGTGGCGCACGAGACCACGTACATCGACCGCGTCGCGCAGCAATTCCCGGACGAGATTTGCGCCGATCAAACCATTGGCACCGGTGACCAATGCTCTCATCGCGCGGCGCCCGTACCGGGCGCGAGGTCGCGCGCGATGGCTTCGTTCCACCCCCGCAAGAAATCACCGAGAACCTCACTGACGCTGGTCAGCGCGAGTTCGAGTGGCGCTTTCGCGACCGAATCGACGGCTTGTGGAGCGCCGACAAAATGGCGGAATCCGTCCGCGTCGATCTGCATCGGCGCTGGGTTCGCGAGGCCCGATTTAAACCAGTCGCCCTGGGTCGAGAGCACGCCTTCGAACCGTTCGGCGAGGCGCATGACCAATTGCTCCAACGCCGCGCCCGGCAAGGTCTCGGTATCCAGGCTGTCGCGCGGTGAGTGCCACGCGCGTCCGAGGCGGATGTCACGGCCTTCGACCAAGGCCTCGAAGTTCGCGACGGTACGTTCAAAAAAAGTCGTGTAGGCGTGGGTGACCAACGCGCGTTTGAGGTCCGGTACCAGGTTGAGATCCACTGCTTGCCAAAACGGCGGCAAGGTGAATCGCTGCTTGCCGAGAATCCGCACCCGCGTCCCGCGCAGGTCGCGAACAAAGCTGACCACGCCGTCGTCGTGGCTTGCAGAGTTGTTTTGGCTACCGATTGTCTTCCAGTACATCCGATGGTGGTCGTTGCCGTAGTCGCAGACCTCGATCTTGCTGACGTCGATCGGTTGACCTTGGTAGAGCACAAGATAGTTTGGTTGTGGCAGGTAGAGGTTGCGTTCCGCCTGATGCAATACCCGGCCCTTTTCGTCTCTTTGAATTGGAACCACCACGCCGCCGATATAGTCGTTCATGAATTGGATGGTACGCGCGACATCCACGTTTTCGACAAACTCATCGAATGGCACCCGTAATTCGTGCTCGAAGCAAAACACAGTAGCGCCGTCGATCTCGCGCCAGCGCAGGGCTGGCGTCGCGGCCGCCGTATCCGCGAGCAGCGGTTCGAGTTGATCGAGTTCTGATCTGATCGCTATGTATGCGTCCGGCGCGATGGTATTTAGCTCGAATCCCAGTGGAACCTCGATCGGACGTAATGCGTCCTTGTCGTACAGCACGCGATAGGCGTGCAACCATTGACCGAACGCGCCGATGGCATAATTTGCGAGCGTGAGTAGGGTCGCCGCGCTGGGGTTGTCGTCGGTGTTGGCGAAGAAGCCGCTGAGCCGAGGATTCAAGCGGGCGTCCAGTACCCGTTTTAGGGGAAATAAATCCGAATCGAGGCGCTGCAACCAAGGCGCGACCAGACGATTCGCGGCCGGTACCAGCGCGCGCTTACGATGGGAATCCAGTAGTGCTGGGGACAGGTTTATCCAGTCTGTATAAGGCGCGAGATTACCTGCGACCTCGTAGACTGGCGGCAAGCCACGATGGCGGTAGACGCGCGCGGCAAGCGGTGAAACGTATGGATCAAGCCCCATTTTCAACGCGCCGACGAAATCCAGAAGCACGAGGTTTCGTCCGGCGAGCAGGCAACCGGTGGCGAGCGCGTGCGGGTCGCGTCCACCGCCGCTGCCGTGCGCGCTGATAACCGCGTCGATCAGCGCGAAGTGGATATCGGTGACGGCCAGCAATGCGGATACCGCATCGCCAGGCTCGACCCGTTGGCGGTAGTAATAGTCCTTGTCCGCCTGCGGCAGCACGCCAAGCAGGCCATGCAATCCAAGCGCGTAGCTCTCGCGCTCGTCGGTTTTATTGCTCGCGAAAGAAATGCGAAACGCGGCGTCGCGCCAGGATCTTGCGAGTTCACTTCCGTGTAACACGGACCCTGCATCAAAATCCGCCGTGACGAGATCCTGACCGAGATCAAGCACGTCGTAGCCATTACCGGAAGGGGTCATGTATTGATAGCCTAGCAAGTCCGCGAGCACTGCGATATCACGATTCTCTGCCCAGAAATAAGCGCTGTCGGCGCTGGCGCCTATATTGACGGTGACGAATCCGCGTTCGTGCAGGCGGTCGATCAAGTGTTCGACGAGGCGTGGATCGGTCGCCGTAGGCGAACCCTTTGCGAATGCTTCGAGGTCGGGTTTGATGATGATGGGAAACTGCCCCGCCGCGAGCCCGGATCGAGCTCGCTCGGTTTCGAGGACGCCCCAGAATTCCGAGAGGTCCAGCGCCCGGTCCAGGAGCGCGTCCCCGGAAAGCGTCGGATCTTCTATGATAAATGCTCGTTCGGCCGATTCGCTCAAGCGAACTTCCCCGCCTCGTTGCGCAATGCGTCGATGCGCCTTGCATGGATTTGCGTTGTGGTCGCCGCGTTCGTGCGAACTGTTCGCCACGGCCGTCGGCCGCGGCGAAGGCACACGAACCCCGGAGCGGTTATCGTGCCGCAGGGCTGTACCCGAGACTACGCCCAACGGTGAGATTCGCGTCCATGGCATGTACATGTTGTAGCACACGATTCGTCGACTGCTACCCATCGCGCACCGACGGTGTTCGGCGTTCGTCACCCGTTGCGTGGTCGCCGTGGCGTGCGCGAGCGCGATACCCGGTCAAGCCGCTGGACATTTGCGTGTCGACTGCGCAAAATACCGGCCCTTCCAGCCCGCGCTGGATTGTGTCGGAGTGTAGCTCAGCTTGGTAGAGCACTGCTTTCGGGAAGCAGGGGTCGGAGGTTCGAATCCTCTCACTCCGACCATTTTTCTTAATACTTCGGCCGGCGTTCTGTCGGTTACCAATTTCCCCTCGTGATCAGGATGTGACTGAACTTCGTTCAGCGCTCGCGTATCGTCGCGTCCGCATAGTTTCCGATTGTATAAGCGCGTTCGAGTCTCGGTAGCGCGTCGCGCGCGGTCAAGAATGTGCACCTGCCGTTCGGCCGCGTAAACTCAATGTCAAGTACCTGGGAGGTGTCGAGATGGGTTTACCGCCAGCAAAGCACTCCGCCCATACCTATGGTGAGTACCTCACCTTGCCGGCGGACGTACGGCAGGAGTTGATCGACAGCGAGGCCTACGCGATGGCGCCAGCGCCGACGCGACTACATCAACGAATGCTGGGGGAGTTGTTTCGGCAGATCGCCGACGCGCTCGAGGACTCCGAATGTGAGGTGAACATCGCGCCGTTCGATGTCCGGCTACCCGAGGCCGACGAGGCGGATGCGCAGTTCGTAACGGTCGTTCAGCCCGACATAGCGGTCGTTTGCGATCGTAGCAAGCTGGATGATCGGGGGTGTCGAGGTGCGCCGGACTGGATCGTCGAAGTGCTTTCTCCGGCGACGGCCGCGCACGATCAAGTGCGTAGACTCGCGCTCTACGAACGGCACGGCGTGGGCGAGTAATGGCTCGCGCATCCGGTCGACCGGGTTGTCACCGTGTACTGGCTAGAGCAGGGGCGCTACGCGCGTCCAACCGTCCAGGAAATGACCGGATCCTTCGCCGCGCACCGCCTTCCATCGGTGGTGATCGATTGGGATCGAATCGCTTCTGGTCTCGAATAAGCCGGCTTTGCATCTGCCTTGGCCCTCGCGGTTGCGGCCGCGCCCCAGGTTTTCTATTCTGAAGTCATTGTCTTGCCGACGAAGGACGGAGGTCCGCCGATGTCGTCATTGCCCGTGCTACCGGTCTATTCCCGCCGCGAGGAGATCGCGAACAGCCTGACGCATGGGTTTGGGCTTTTGCTTGCGATCACGGGGCTGGTGGTCTTGATCGTATTCGCCGCGCGCGAAGGTGATGCGTGGCATGTTGTCGGGGGTAGCATTTTCGGTGCCACGTTGATAATGCTCTATACCACCTCGACGTTGTATCACGGTCTTCAAGTCGAACGCCTGCGGAGATCCCTGCGCGCCCTCGATCACTCCGCGATATTTCTGCTGATCGCAGGCACCTACACGCCCTTCATGCTGGTGAACCTGCGCGGCCCTTGGGGTTGGTCGCTGTTGAGTATCGTCTGGACCCTCGCGGTGGTCGGCATCGCCTTGAGCCTGTTGTTGCGAGGCCGGTTTCACGGCTGGGTGGTCGCGCTCTATGTCGCGATGGGTTGGGTGGTGCTGGTTGCGATCAAGCCGCTCGTGACCCATGTGCCGGTCGGTGGACTGGTCCTGCTGTTTGCGGGTGGCATCGCCTACACGGCTGGTGTCGTGTTCTATGCATGGCGCCGGTTGCCCTACAATCACGCGATTTGGCATGGTTTCGTGCTGCTCGGCAGCGCCTTGCATTACTTCGCGGTGTTGTACTACGTGATACCTCGGGGCGCCTGAGCGGGATGCGGGGGGCGATGTCACCACAACGCAAAGCCCCGGAGTTCCCGGCGCGAAGACGTCTCCGCGAGTGAACAGACGCGGAAAGCTGCCATGATTGTCGAACCGCCCACCCAAGAAGTATCAACGGGACTGGCCGGTCTGGACGCGATTCTCGACGGATTGCGGATCGGCGACAACGTGGTTTGGCGGGTCGACGATATCGAAGACTACCGTTATGTCGTGTCGCCGTTCGTGGCCGCCGCGGCGGCCTGTGAACGTTCGATCGTTTACCTTCGGTTCGGCCAGCACGCGCCGCTTGTCACACCCGGTCCGTATGTCAAGATCGTTCGAATCGACGCCTTTCGTGGCTTCGAGGCTTTTACCCGGCACGTCTATCAGCTGATCACCGACTACGGGCGCGGCGCGTTTTACGTGTTCGATTGCTTGTCGGATCTGCTTTCGGCGTGGGCGACCGACGTGATGGTGGGGAATCTTTTCCGGGTGGTCTGTCCCTATCTCTACGAACTCGACACAGTTGCGTATTTCGCGGTGCGTTCACAGGCGCACTCACACCGCACCATGGCTCGGATTCGAACGACCACGCAGGTGCTCATCGACCTGCGCCACGCCGGTAACGAGCGTTTGGTGCAGCCGGTGAAAGTCTGGCAGCGCCAATCTCCGACCATGTTTCTGCCTCACAGGCATCGCGAGGGTCGATTCGAGCCCGTGATCGACAGTAGCGACGCAACGCGCTTGCAGGCATCGCTGTTGCGATGCGACCGCGAAAGTGCGGGCTGGCTGGACGCCTGGGATCGCTTGTTTCTGGAAGTTGCCGAAGTCGCGGCCCTGGCGGTCGGCGACGCGCAACGGGAGACGGTGCTCGATCGCCTTTATCAGGTCATGATAGGTCGCGACACGCGCATGGTCGCATTGGCGCGTAAGTTCCTTGGACCGGCGGAGCTTGTCGAGATTCGCAGCCGGATGATTGGTAGTGGGTTCATTGGCGGCAAGGCGGCCGGCATGTTGTTGGCCCGGAGGATCCTGCTGGCAGGCGACGGCGCTCTTTGGGGTGCTTACCTCGACCCTCATGACTCTTTTTTTATTGGCTCGGACGTCTACTACGCCTATCTCGTTCACAACGGCTGGTGGTCGCGGATCATGCGTCAGCGTACCGAGCCAGGCTATTTCAGCGAGGCCGCGACGCTGCACGACGATATGCTCCGCGGCGCACTGCCGGAAGAAGTGCGACTGGATCTCGAGCGCATGCTGGATCACTACGGCCAGTATCCGTTGCTCGTGCGCTCTAGCAGCCTGCTCGAGGACGGATTTGGCAACGCTTTCGCGGGTAAGTACGAAAGCGTGTTCTGCGTCAACCAAGGCTCGCCGGAGCAGCGGCTGGCGCAGCTCGAGGCGGCGATCTGTCGGGTATTTGCCAGCACCATGAGTAACGACGCGTTGGCGTATCGGCGCCAGCGCGGTCTTGCGGAGCAGGAGGAGCCGATGGCGCTGTTGATTCAGCGCGTCAACGGGCGGTACCACGACCGCTATTATTTGCCCGACATCGCGGGGGTTGGTGTGTCGCGCAACAACTTCGCGTGGGACCCGGGCCTCGACCCGCTTGCCGGGATGCTACGCTTGGTCGTGGGGCTCGGGACACGGGCCGTCGATCGAATCGACGGCGACCATGCCTGCGTGATCGCGCTTGACCAACCGCACAAGCGTCCGTTTCGCGATGTCGCCGACGTGGGACGCTACTCGCAACACGATGTCGACGTGCTCGACATACACGAGAATCGGCTGCGGACGTTGCCGCTACGCCAGCTTGCGGGCGTGGCTCCGGCGTGGCCCTTGCAGTGGTGCGCCGAGCTTGATCGCGAGGCGACGCAGCGTTCCAACGCTCGATCCGGGGGGGCTATTTGGCGGGTGACGTTCGCGCCGCTGATCGATAAAACACCATTCATTGACCTTTTGCGGCGGCTACTGCACGCACTCGAGGCGGCCTATGAGTATCCCGTCGATATCGAGTTCACCACGCACTTGGCCGCGGACGGATCCCCATCCATCAATCTGGTGCAATGCCGACCGCTCCAAACCCTGGGGTTGGGACGACATGTCGATTTGCCGCGGCACGTGGCCGACAAACAGCTGTTGTTCGCGACCCAGGGTAATTTCATGGGCGGCAATATCGATCAGCCGATCGCGCGGGTGATCCGGGTCGACGGGCTGCGTTACGGAATGTTATCCACGCCGCAGCGGTTCGAGGTCGCCCGCAGGGTTGGCCGATTCAATCGGCAGCTGGCGAATCGAGATGAGTGTCCGACGTTGATGATTGGGCCCGGCCGCTGGGGAACTTCCACGCCGGAACTCGGCGTGCCAATCCGATTCGCGGACATCAACCGCGCGGCGGTATTGGTGGAAGTCGCGGAACTCGGGGCTGACATGGTGCCCGACCTATCCTTTGGTTCGCATTTCTTTCAGGATCTGGTCGAGTCCTCGATCGCTTACGTTGCGCTGTTTCCGCACCAGCGCGGTAGCGACTACCGCCCGGGTTGGCTCGACGCGCTTCCCGAATGCAGGCGTATCTCGATCGACGGGGACGAGACCTGCAACGCCGAGGTTCTCAAGGCCGTGACCGCTTACGATGTAAGCGGCCTGGACTTGCGGGTGACAGGCGATATTCTCAGTCTGCGCTTGATGTGTTATCAGCGCGATCCGGCTATACCAAACCCATCGCGACCATCGCCCGACCCACCTTCAGGAATCCCGCGATGTTAGCGCCGAGCACGTAGTTGCCAGGGGCACCGTACGCCTCGGCGGTCTCGTAACTGGTGCGGTGAATGTTGACCATGATTTCGCGCAAGCGAGTTTCGGTGTGCGCGAAGGTCCAGGAATCCCGGCTCGCGTTCTGCTGCATTTCCAGCGCACTCGTGGCAACGCCGCCGGCGTTCGCCGCCTTGCCGGGTCCGAAGGCAATGCCGGCGTCGAGAAACACGCGGGTCCCCTCCGGTGTCGTCGGCATGTTGGCCCCCTCGGCGACCGCGATGCATCCATTTTCGACCAGGGTCCGTGCATCCTTGCCGTTGAGTTCATTTTGGGTGGCGCAGGGGAGCGCGACCTCGCAAGGGACGTTCCAGATCGTGCCGTCTTCGAGATAAACGCTGCCGGGTTTGCGCTCGGCATAAACGCTGATGCGCCGGCGCTCGATTTCCTTGATCTCCTTGATCAGATCGAGGTCGATGCCGGCCTTGTCGACAATGACGCCATTGGAGTCCGAGCAAGCAATCACCTTGCCGCCCAGCTCCGTGATTTTCTCGATCGCGTAAATAGCGACATTACCCGACCCGGAGACGATGCAGGTCTTGTCTTCTAGCGACTGCGATTTGACTTTCAACATCTCTTCGACGAAAAACACCGTGCCATAGCCGGTGGCTTCGGTACGTGCGCGACTCCCGCCCCAATCGAGACCCTTGCCGGTCAGGACACCCGACTCGTAGCGATTGGTGATTCGCTTGTACTGGCCGAACAGGTACCCGATCTCGCGTTGACCCACGCCGATATCGCCGGCGGGAACATCAGTGTATTCACCCAAGTGGCGGTAGAGCTCCGTCATCAGGCTCTGGCAAAAGCGCATGATCTCGGCGTTCGAGCGTCCTTTTGGGTCAAAGTCGCTGCCGCCCTTGCCACCACCAATTGGCATGCCGGTCAAGGCGTTCTTGAAGATTTGCTCGAAGCCCAGAAACTTGATAATACCTAGATAAACGGATGAGTGGAAACGCAGGCCCCCCTTGTACGGTCCCAAGGCGCTGTTGAACTCGACGCGGAATGCGCGGTTGATATGGGTCTCGCCACGATCATCCTGCCAGGGCACGCGAAAGATAATCTGGCGCTCGGGTTCGCAAATACGCTGAATGATTTTGTGTTCGGCGAATTCCGGATGTTTCACGAGCACGGGGCCGAGGGACTCCAGGACCTCGCGCACCGCCTGATGAAACTCGATCTCACCCGGATTTCGGCGCAGGACGTCTTGAAAGATGGGTTCTAGCTTTTCATCGAGTACGGTAGTCATTTTATTGATTCTCTGGCAGGTAAGTGTCGCCCGCGCAAGCCGTCGGTGGGCCTGGGCGACGATCGGGTTTAAGTCGATGCCCCACCGTATCCCCGAAAGGCTCGCGCGGCTCGGTCATCACCGTCGCGTCGCCCCGGGTGCCCGCTCCGGTCCGAGAGTGGTTCGACCGGTGGTCAGGTGAATGCCCCATAATAGTGCATCAATGTGTGCCCATCACGCTACCCGCGCCCGATTCCCGCGAAGTGGGCGTCACGGGCGCGGTGGCTTCACGGGGCAGGAACGCCGCGATTCGATCCGTCGACATTCCGGCGAACCTGCGCCAGATACTCGCACGACTGCATCTCCTGCAACCGGCTGGTCAACCGTTCAAATTCAAATCGTAGCGCGGTGCCGTGATACAGGGCCTCGATTGGCGCGGCGGCGGAAAGCATCAGACGGACTTTGCGGTCGTAGAACTCATCGACCAGATGCAGTAGCCGGCGTAGTTGGTTGGCGTGTTCGTCGTCCATCACGAACACGTCGGAGACGAGTACGGTGTGGTAGTGATTGGCGAGTTCGAGGTAATCGAGCGTGCCGCGCGGAATGTCGCATAAAGCCTTGAAGTCGAACCAGACCACGCCGGCCGCGGCGCGCACGGTGGGAATGGCGCGACCGAGCACTTGCAGCACGGCGCCGGGTTCGCCTTCGCCACCGGCCGCTTCGCGAAAGTGGCTACGCAGCCACGCTTCGGCGGCGGGGGCCAGGGGTTGAAAATAATTCCCCGCTTGTTCGAGTGCGCGCATCCGATAGTCAACCGCGCCATCGAGTTCCTGCAC
This sequence comes from Thiotrichales bacterium, assembly GCA_050329935.1. Lineage (GTDB taxonomy): Bacteria > Pseudomonadota > Gammaproteobacteria > UWMA-0217 > UWMA-0217 > CAYSFW01. The sequence continues at coordinate 93,793 of JBHJOI010000067.1, forward strand.
TTGGGTATTGCGCTTGATGAGTTCGATGGCCGGTAGGAACCGCGCCCGTTGCAGGCCATTGAGATAGAGTCGGTCGGGTGGGCAGTTGGAGGTTGTCACCAAAGCGACGCCGTGGCAGAACAAGCCCTCGAGGAGTCCAGCCAGCAGCATCGCATCGGAAATGTCGGAGACGAAGAATTCATCGAGACAAAGCACCCGGGTATGGCGTGCAAAATCGGTGGTGATCTGTTCGAGCGGGTCGGGCATATGCCCGAGTTTGCGGATCTCGGTGTGGACGCCGCGCATGAAATGGTGAAAGTGTAGCCGCCTTTTTTCCGCGAACGGCAGCGTTTCGAAGAACAGATCCATCAGTAGCGTTTTACCGCGGCCGACCCCGCCCCAAAGGTAGGCGCCGCGCACCGGCGGGTGAATTGGCTGGCGCGTCGGTTTGCCGCCGAGTGTCTTGCGCAGTCGGGTGAGCAAACCATAGGCGGCGGCCGGTGGCGGTGGCGGATGCAGCAGGCGTCGATGCACGTCCTGCAACAGGGTCACCGCTCGCAGTTGCGCCGCGTCGGGTTGGAGTGCCTGACTTTGGATGAAGTCTTGATAGCGAGCGGTAAGCGGCATCGTCGGCTCTTTGTTGCGACGCAATATCCCTCGTCATTACAGTCAAGCGCGGCGCGGTTGTCAACGAGTAACTCAGGATGCGCGGGTTGACCGGGGCTGCCGGCTTTTTAACTTGTCCCACATACGGGCGCCGAACTGGTGCACCAGCAACCCCGATAGAATAATCACGGTTCCGAAATACGTCGCCGCGGTCACCGGCTCGTGGTTGATGCCTTGCCCGATCCACAGCGCGAGCACGGGCGTCAGCAGGGTGATCATAGCAAGCTGGCTTGCGCTCAGCCGGCGCAGCAAGAAAAAGTACAATGAAAATCCCAATGCCGAACCGAATAGGCCGAGATATCCGATCGCGAGTCCGGTTTGCAGCGGAATCCGCGCCGGCCAGTGACCGTCGGCGATCAGCCAGGTGAGGACGAACAACGGCGTGGCGACGAACAGACTGCCCATCGTCGCGCTGATGCCGTCGAGTCCGGCACCCAGGCGTTTGACCCAAACCGCACTCAGGCTATGAAAGACGACCGACAGGGCAACCAGCGCCACAGCGAATGTGGCCGCGGCGGGCACCCGGGTGCTGTCGTGAAAGATCACGCCCAATCCACCGATGCCGAGCGCGATGCCGAGTATCTTCGGTGGCGTGAACGCACGCTCGCCGAGCCACAGCGCGGCGAATAGCCCGGTGATGATCGGTGTCGTGCCGAAGATGACCGAAATCCATCCCGACGGTAGGTGTTGCGCGGCGAAATACACGCAGACCATTGCCGCATATAAACCCAGGCCGCCGGCCAGGTAGCTCTGCCATGCCTGGCGGTGGCTGGGTAGCGGGCGGCGCAGCGCGGCAAGTATCACGCCGAGCACCACGACCCCGATCAGCATCCGTGCGCTGAGGCCAAACAAGGGGCCCACGTCGCGCCCGCTCCACTGAATCGCGAGCGGGGTGGTGGACCAGATCAATACGACGCCGAAGTAGGCGGCGGGGATCGACATGAGTTGACGCCTCCGTGGTTGGGTTCGCGCGCAACCCATCGGGTGTTCGATGCCTGTCAGCGCGACATCGACGCGGCTTCAACGAATGCGCCCGCTCGCGCCGACGGACGCCTCCAAACAAAAAGGGCCACGAGCTTGCGCCCGCGGCCCCGGATTTTCTCGGTCGAGTGAGATTGCTAGCTCGCTCGCACCTCCGGACACGCGGACGCCGACCTGCCGAGCCACACTCGGCACAGTCGAAAACGTCGCACAATCGCGTGTCCCGTCATCATTGAACCTAGAATTGTCGGTTGGGCGTGCCGGAGTGTGCGGTATTCGTGGTGCAGGGCAAGGCGCAACGACGCGGAATGGTTGTTCCCTTCCGAGGAGTTGCAACGCAGCCATGCGCCGCGAAGACCGTGCAATACGGTACGTAGCGCGGTAACCCGGAAGGTGGAGTTGCGCCTGATATAAAAATTTCGCGTAAACATTACGTTACGTACATGAAGTAGCGGTCTATCGGGGATTCTAGGTTGGGTCAGTGTGAAGGTGGAAAGCGCTTGTCGTCAAGGCCTGGATGCGCCCGTCTCATGCGCTGAAACCACGGGGGCGCCCGGTTATACTGGTGCCGCGGGTTGGTATTCTCCGGTGCGCGCTGATGCGACTGGATCGAAGCCCGAGTTGGCCGCCGCCCGAATGCCTATCAGACTCTAAACTATCTGCTTGAATCAGGAGTCGACGTTGTCCGCACTGTTATCACTAGCAAAACGCATCGACCATCTGAATGAACGCGTCGGGCGCGGCGTGTTCTGGCTAATCCTGCTGATGGTTGTGATCAGCACTCTCAACGCGCTGTCGCGCAAACTATTCAGTATCAGCTCCAACGCGTATCTCGAGGTACAGTGGTATTTGTTCGCGGCGGTGTTTCTCTTGAATGCCGGAAATGTTCTGCTGAAGAATGCGCATGTGCGTATCGATGTAT
>JBHJOI010000068.1:0-39537 GCA_050329935.1 Thiotrichales bacterium
TGATCGCTTTGCCGTTTCTGGTTTATGCGGGATTTGGCCGCAGTTGGGTCCGGGTGCTGGATTATGTGCTGTTGTACATGATTCTGGCGATTGGGCTGAACATCGTCGTCGGCCAGGCCGGTTTGCTGGATCTAGGGTATATCGCGTTTTATGCGGTCGGTGCGTACCTCTATGCGCTCTTGGCGTCGCCGCACTTCGGCCTGCATCTGCCATTCTGGGTCATTTTGCCGCTGGGTGCGGCGCTCGCGGCCTTTTTCGGGGTGTTGCTGGGCGCGCCGACGCTTCGATTACGGGGCGATTATCTCGCGATCGTCACCCTGGGATTCGGCGAGATCATCCGGATTTTTCTCAATAATCTCAACGCGCCGGTCAATATCACCAACGGACCTCAGGGCGTGAACATGATCGACCCGGCGACCTTTGGCGGTTTTTCGTTCGCGGGTCGGTATGAGGTGTTTGGAATGACCGTGACCTCGGCGCATCTCTACTACTATCTATTCCTGGTGCTCGCGTTGGGGGCTGTGTTCGTCAGCTTGCGGTTGCAGCATTCCCGAATCGGTCGGGCCTGGGTCGCGATCCGCGAGGATGAGGTCGCGGCCGAGGCCATGGGCATCAACACCACTCGTATCAAGCTGTTGGCGTTCGCGATGGGGGCAAGTTTCGCAGGTGTCGCCGGAGTATTGTTCGCCAGTTTTCAGGGGTTTGTCAGTCCGGAAAGCTTCAATCTGCTCGAATCAATCATGGTGCTGTGCATGGTCGTGCTCGGCGGAATGGGCAATATCTTCGGCGTGATGTTAGGCGCGTTTTTGCTCACGGTGCTGCCCGAGGCGCTGCGCTACATCGGCGATGCACAGCGGGCATTGCTGGGCGAGGTCGTGGTCGACCCGGGCGATCTGCGGATGCTGTTGTTCGGGCTCGCGCTGGTTGCCATGATGTTGTACCGGCCGGAGGGTTTGCTCCCGTCGCGCCGGCGCGCGGCTGAACTCAAGCCGGATCCCGACGTCGCGGCGCAGGAGCAGGCGAGTCTGTATGACGAACAACGTTGACGCGATCGAGGCGCCGCGCGACGTGCTGCTCCGGATGGAGCGGGTCAGCATGCGGTTCGGCGGTGTGCAGGCGCTGGATGAGGTCTCGCTCGATATCGCGCGGGGCGAGATCTTTGGGCTGCTCGGCCCGAATGGCGCCGGCAAGACGACCTTGTTCAATGTCGTCACGGGCTTGTACGAGCCCCATGAGGGGCAGGTCTCGCTCGACGGGCATCCGATTCTGCGACGTAAGCCCAACGAGATCGCGGCACTCGGCATTGCTCGCACGTTTCAGAACATACGTCTGTTCGCCAGCATGACCGCGCTGGAAAATGTGATGGTCGGACACCACTGTCGCATGCGCACGGGTGTGCTCGACGCGGTAATGCATACACCGCTTGCCCGGCGCGAGGAGGCGCGGGTACGCGAGCACAGTGGATCACTCTTGCGGCGCATGGGACTCGCCGAGCGGGCCGATGTGGTCGCTCATCATCTATCCTATGGCGAGCAGCGCCGACTCGAAATTGCTCGCGCATTGGCCTTGCATCCGAAACTGCTGGCATTGGACGAGCCGGTGGCGGGCATGAATCCGTACGAGCGGCAGCAGATGTCGGAGTTGATTCGCGGCTTGCGAGACGACGGACTGACTGTGTTCGTGATTGAGCACGACGTGCGTTTGATGATGCGACTGTGTGATCGACTCGCGGTGCTCGATTACGGGCGCCTGATCGCCGAAGGTGCGCCCGCCGAGGTTCGGGCGGATCCGGCCGTGATTGAAGCCTACCTGGGTCGGGAGGCCTCCTGATGTTGTTGCGGATCGCGAATTTGCGGATCCGTTATGGCGGCATCGAGGCCGTGCGCGGAGTCGATCTCGAAGTGGGCGAGGGCGAGTTGGTGACCCTGATTGGCGCCAATGGGGCGGGCAAATCGTCAACCCTGAAGGGCGTCGTGGGCTTGACCGGTCTCGCTGGCGGGCGCGTCGAGTTTGAGGGCGAACCGATACACCACTTGCCAGTGCATAAAATCGCGGCACGGGGCATCGCGTTGGTGCCGGAAGGCCGTGGGGTTTTCAATCGCCTCACCGTGGCGGAGAACCTCGACTTGGGCGCCTACCTCAGACGCGACCGCGCGGTCGTGCGCGCGGATCTCGACTATGCCTATGGCTTGTTTCCGCGTCTCGCGGAACGACGCGGGCAGTCTGCCGGTACGCTTTCCGGTGGCGAACAACAGATGCTGGCGATCGCGCGTGCATTGATGGGACGGCCTCGATTATTGCTGCTCGACGAACCCAGTCTTGGGTTGGCACCGTTACTGGTCGAACGTATCTACACGACGATCGAGACTATCCGGCACCAAGGCGTCACGATTTTGCTAGTGGAGCAAAACGCCAATCTGGCGCTCCGCGTCAGTCAGCGCGCCTATGTGATGGAGAGCGGGGAGATCAAGATCCAGGGCGAAAGCGCAAGAGTCCGGCAGGACGCTCGCGTTCGGCAGATCTATCTCGGCGATATCGGTGCTTGATCAGTAACCAAGGTGTTGCGAGCGCCTGCGTCTCGGCGGCGCTCACCGCTACTTTTTTCGATACCCTGAGAAGATTCAGGTTGGGGCCGCGCCGTCACCGAGAATCTCGAACGGAAACTGCTCTTCGCCCTCGGTCGCCGGCAACTGACGTCGCAAAGCCTGAAAATTGCCTTCGTCCACCAACCTGTCGAGGTGGCCGATATTGCGATTGAGCATCGCCATGTAGTGATTGTTGCCATCGAAGAACGCGCCCGCGAATTGGTGTACGCCGCCTAGTTCCTGGTTGAGGCGCTTAAGAACCGATTGTCGGTAGAACATCGGCGTCTTCTTCAATAAATCCTCGGGCGAAGTAAACACCATGTGCCCGGATTCGCCGCCCTTGCCGGCCAGTCCTGCGAGCGCGAACTCGGGATAGAGGCGGTCGCGGCATTTTTCGAGATAGCATCGATCCGACATCTGGGCGATCAGATCCGCGGTGCCCAACAACCAACCGAGTGTACGATCCTTGGTGTCATCGATGTGGATCGACGATAGTTCCACTTCATAGCCGGTGAAGTGCACCAAACGCGAGGCGAGATCGGCATGTCTCCCGAGCCCTATCCGCGGCAGATAGTGACGCAAAAAATCGCCGCTACGGCTGACGTGGGTGAGGGTATAGATCGCGCCGTTGACAGTGCCATCGTCGTCGTCGGTGCGGATGTACCCTGAATCATGAAACAACGCCAGAACAATTCCGAGCACGAACCGTGTTTTGCCAAGCTGGTCGCGGGGATGCAGGCGTTCGTGGCCGTTGATCAGGCGCGCGGTCGCCAGCGTCATGTCGAGGGTGTGCTGGATGTCGTGATAGAGCGTGTCGCAGGCGCGATAGCCCTCGTACTGGCCGCGGAACAGACGCGCGAAATCGACGAACGCGCGGCGTAGCCGGTCATGTTCGCTCGCATCGCCGTAAGTTTCGGTAAATAGCTGGCATGCATGATCCGCGACGGCCGCAGGGTCGTTGACCCGAACGTGGTTGGTTACGTCGAGTATGTTGCGGGAGTCGGATGAATTATTGTTATGCATGAGCCCACCAAGCCAGCGATCCGACGAATGTTACAGGATCGGCGATAGATGGCGTGTGTGTGTGAATCACATTTACGGCAAGACATGCGAGCCGATTTTCGCGTGGCGCCCTGGCAACCGCGCATGCGTCCACCGGGTTGTGGTTCGGCGCGTTCACTGCGCCTTTTTCTCGTCCTTGCATGGGAGTATCTTCCTTGATAAACCAGATTCCGTCGGGGCGGCGTCTAATGCATCAATAACTCCATTCGTACACCCGCGACTTCGATCACATCGTGATCGTGTAAGGGCTTGCGCTGTTCGACGGGTTCACCATTCAGCATCGACTGCTGGTTGTTTTCGCCGCCGTCGATGTGAATGAAGATCAGACCCTCCCCGCGTTGCATGATCGCCGCGACATGCTCGCCCGCCTCGCCAAGGGTGGTCATCTTTTTAGCGATGGGCAATTCTCGGCCGGCATTGCGGCCGCTAATGATCTTGAGACGCGCGATGGGTTTTGTCGTTTGCTCGGTCGAGGTGTCGGTGCTGTTACCGTCCGCGGCGTCGTTTCGGTCGTAACGCAACAGGTGGGTTCCGATCGTGATCAGATCGCCGTGGTCGAGCGCGTGCTTTCGAACCTTCTTGCCATTGACATAGGTTCCGTTGGTGCTGCCGAGATCCTCGAGAAACGAGTCGCCGTCGACGGTGACGATCTTGCAGTGTTGACTACTGACCGCCATGCTTTCGATCGGGATATCATTGTTGGCGACTCGACCGATCTTGATCGTCTCTTTGTCGAGCGAGTACTCGGCGAGCACGGCGTTGTCCGAAACGAGCAATACTCTTGGCATGTAAGTCCTCTGTTAACTTCTGGATAAAACGCCAAACATCTTTTGATACCAACGCGGTGGCGGTGGCGCGGGGTAGGCGTATAACGGACGCGCAAGTAAAACTGATACGTTGTCACGGCCGCCATTCTCATTTGCGAGACGGACGAGATTGTCGGCGGTCTCCTGCAGGTTGACCCCGAAGGTCTTGATCGTCAGCAGAATGTCCTGGTCTGTAATCATGTCGCAAAGACCGTCGGAGCACAGCAGGTATATGTCTCCGGGTAGCGTATCGAGTTCGGTGACATCGATCTTGACGTCAAGCTCGATCCCGAGCGCGCGGGTCACCAAGTTCTTGTTCAGGGATTCGCGTGCTTCCTTTTCGGTATAGAACCCCTTGTCCACCAGTTCCTGCAATAAGGTATGGTCAACCGTAAGCTGAGCCATCACGCTGTCCCGAATCCGGTACATGCGCGAGTCGCCGACATGCGCGACCGCCAGCTTGTTGTCGAAAAAGACGCCGAGCACGACAGTGGTCCCCATGCCGCGGTACTGTGTTTGCGCCTCCGACGCGCGCACGATCGCGCGATTGGCATCGGCAATCGCGTTTCGCGCCACCAGGCTCTCGCCATACAGGCCTGTCGTCCGGTCGGTCTGTCCGGATATGACCTGAGGCAAATGATCGTGTAAATGTTGCAAGATGGTGTTGACGGCAATCGCGCTCGCGACTTCGCCGCCATGATAACCGCCCATGCCGTCGGCGAGCACGACCGTCCCGAGCTCAAGTTCCTCGCCAATACTGTCTTCGTTTTGGCTACGAACCTTGCCGGTGTCGGTAGTTCCTGCGATCTCGAGAATACCAGTCAGATCCATACGGTCGTTAAAGTGCTCGGCGCGTGTATGTTTCCATTGTCAGTCCTTGGCGGATGCCGCGCTGTCCGATGCAACCCCCGGTCCGTTCATGGAACCGCTCATCCGTTAAAAATCAAAGCATAACACTGGAAATTTGATTTGCGTGTGGCCAACGTCATAAAACGGCGATCCTACGATCGCGATCATGAAAAATTGTAACCTGAATTCGTGGCAACGTGACTGCGCGTGAGCGGGTGGTCAGCTCAAAATACGTGCAATTTTGATGACTTCGGGCAAGCCGCGCAGACGGCGCATGATGGCCGAGAGGTGCAGGCGATCGTGAACGGAAACGGTCAAATTGATGTAGGTCGAAACCGGATCGCGTTCCGATAGCGATACGCTGGTGATATTGGCGTTCATTTCGGCAATGGCGGAGGCGATCGCACCCAGAACGCCGCGCCGATCCATCGTGAGGGCGCGGATATTGGCTGGGAAGTCGGAATCGATCGCATCGGCCCATCGCACGGCGACCGCCCGGTCGGCTTGCGCCAGGGTATTGCGGATGTTTCGGCAATCGCTGCGATGAATGACCATGCCGCGACCGGTCGTCATGGTGCCGATAATCGGGTCGCCCGGGATCGGACAACAACACTTGGCGAAGTTCAGGACCATGCCTTCAGCGCCTGAAATAACGAGCGGCTTATCACCGAGAGGATTGTCCTGAGTATCGTCTGGGTCACTCAGGTCGCGCGCGACCAGCGTGGCGAGACGATTACCGAGTCCGATTTCCTTCAGTAGGTCATCAATGGAGTTTTGACGCAACTGGCCGAGTGTTCGGGCGAGCCGTGCCTCGGATACATGAGATAGATCAAGTCCTTGCTCCGCAAGGGCTTTTTCCAGTAGGACGCGACCTTGACGGGTAGCTTCATGGGCCTGCAGGTTGCGCAGGTAGGCCCGTATCTGGTGGCGCGCCTTGGCGGTTACCGCATAGTCGAGCCAGGCCGAGCGTGGCCGGCCATGTGGTTCAGTCAGTACCTCGACCGTTTGTCCGTTCGCGAGCGGCGTGCTGAGTGGTGCCAGTTCGTGATCGATCTTGATGGCCACGCAGCGGTTGCCAATATCGGTGTGCACCGCGTAGGCGAAGTCGATACCGGTTGCGCCGCGCGGCAGGGACATGATTTCGCCCTTGGGCGTGAACACATACACCTCGTCGGGAAACAGGTCGACCTTGACGTGTTCTAGAAACTCCAGCGCGTTGCCGGTGTTCTGCTGCAATTCCATCAGGTTTTTCAGCCATTCACGGGCACGCCGCCACGCCGGGTTACCTTGCGCGTCCCCCGATTTATAATACCAGTGCGCCGCGATTCCGGTCTCGGCGACCCGATCCATTTGGTCAGTGCGTAACTGGATCTCGATTGGTACCCCGTGCGGGCCGAACAGGATCGTATGCAGTGATTGGTAGCCGTTGGCTTTCGGGATCGCGATGTAATCCTTGAACTTCCCGGGGACCGGCTTGTAAAGCGTATGCAAGGCGCCCATCGCAAGGTAGCAGGTATCGACGGTATCCACGACGACCCGGATCGCGAATACGTCGAGCACATCACGGAAGCCGCGTCGTTTGCCGCGCATCTTGCGATAGATGCTCCAGAGATTTTTTTCGCGTCCCAGAACGCGTGCTTCGATGTGCTTTTCTTCAAGCCGCTTGGTGATTGCGACCTCGATTTGATGCATGACCTCTTTGCGTTGACCCTTGCTGCGTATGACCGCATTCGCGAGCACGCGGTAGCGGTTGGGATACAGGGCGTGGAAACCAAGTTGCTCGAGCTCGTGGCGAAAGGCGTTCATGCCCAGGCGCTGCGCGATTGGCGCGTAGATCTCGAGCGTTTCGCGAGCGATCCGCCGCCGTTTCTCGGGTGGCATCACGCCGAGCGTGCGCATGTTGTGCAGCCGGTCCGCAAGCTTGACGAGAATGACGCGTAGGTCCTTGCTCATCGCAAGCATCATCTTGCGGAAGTTGACCGCTTGCTGCTCCGCCTTGGATTCAAAGCTCAGGTGGGTCAGTTTGCTGACCCCGTCGACCACGGCGGCGATGTCCTCGCCGAATTGCGCGACCATTTGTTCCCGGGTCGCCTTGGTGTCCTCAAGCACGTCATGCAGCAACGCGGCGATGACGGTCTCGCAGTCCATGTGCATTTCGGCCAATACCCGGGAGACCGCGATCGGATGGTAGATGTAGGGCTCGCCGGATACGCGTATTTGCCCGTCGTGGGCCGAGGCGGCCAGGAGGTAAGCGCGGTAGACTTGTCGAACCTGGTCGGGTTCCAGGTAGGTTTCGAGAATCGCACACAGATCGCTGATCAGAAACCGCTCGGCACTTGACGGGTGCGGTACGACCCGATCGCCCGGAATATCCGGTTTGCTAACGATCAAGGGGTCGATGGTAGCCATGGAGCGGGTGCGATCTCTCTATGATTAACGCCTCAAGCCACCATGGGAATCGGGGTGGTTTGGCGATCCCTCAACCGAGATCGTGGCTGAATGCGGTGTTTTCAAGTCGCTGCCCGTGAGACGTGCGGTTCGATCGCATCAGAATACCATGACATCGGTGTCCCGCTCGTCGGTCCACTTGATCTCTTCTTCCTGCTTCAGGATCTCGGCGTCGATCTTGCCTTCAGCGATTTCACGCAGGGCGATCACGGTTGGCTTGTCGTTCTGGCGATCAACCAGCGGCTCGGATCCATTGTAGAGCTGACGTGCGCGCTTACAGGCCGTGAGCACCATTTCAAAGCGGTTGGGTATGTTTTCGATGCAATCTTCTACGGTGATTCGGGCCATCTGGAGTTCCGCGGGTTTGACAATTGAGTGCGATGCCGCCGTCAAGAGGCGGACCTTTAACTATACAGTCACCGGTTGTCTAAGCCAACAACTGCAATAACATATCCCGATGACGTTCGATCTGTGTCGCCGCTCGCAGTTGATTCGAAACGAAGAGTGATTTCAGCTGATCCAGCGCTACGTCGAACACGTCGTTGATGAGCAAGTAGTCGAATTCCGCGTAGTGACTCATTTCGGCCTGGGCATCGCGCATCCGCCGCTCGATCGTTTCGTCGCTATCCTGTCCGCGACCGCGCAGTCTCTCTCGCAGGCTCGCGGTGGACGGTGGCAGGATGAATACCGAGACCGCGTTGGGTTTCAGCCGGCGTACTTGCGCCGCGCCTTGCCAGTCGATCTCGAGAATGACGTCGAAACCTTGGTCGAGCTGTGCCTGAACCGATGACTGCGAAGTGCCGTAGTAGTTATCGAAGACCTTAGCATGTTCGAGAAAATCGCCTTGAGCAACGCGTTGTTCGAAAGCCTCGCGGGCAACGAAATGGTAGTGAACGCCATTTTCCTCGCCCGGTCGAGGCGCGCGCGTGGTGTGCGAAACCGATAGCCGAACGGACGGCACCAAGGCGCAGAGTGCGCGGACCAAGCTGGTTTTTCCCGCGCCGGAGGGGGCGGAAACGATAAATAAGGTGCCCTGCGGCATTGGGTCGTCATACTCGCGGTTCGAGACAAGGCTTAGGATGTTAGGGCCTGAGCGACACGCGGGCAACCTATGCGGCGTGAGCCGCTATTGGCGAATCTGGAGCAGGTCGTCGAAACCGGTCTTGACCGCGCGGTAACGATCTTCGACGGGATAAAGCAGGATATCGTTCTGTCGACAGAGGTCCGCAAGTGCCTGGGCGAGGGTGGTGAGTTCGGCCGTCGCGGTCTGCCAGCTCTTGAAATTCCCTTGGGTCAGTTCAAGTAGCGGCGTCTTACTGATCGCGGTTGCGTCGTCGACGAGCGTACGGGTGGTGGCACAGATCAGCACGGTGCGGTTCTCCGGGGGCTCGTAGCCGAGCGCGCCGTCGAGTTGCCTAAGTTCGTCGTCGAAACGCGAGAGTTCGAGCGGTAACCGTGGGCGCGGTGGCGAATCGACCGCGGGTAGTGGCAACGGTGGCTCGGCTTCGGGTGGACCCTCCGAACCGACGATCTCGGGTTGCGCCGCAAGCAAGCTCACGTGTCCCCACAGCAATAGACACGCCAAGCAGAATCGAATCCAGGTGCGGTATCGCATGATCAGTCAGTACTCCAGGCTGCTGGTGGATTGGGGGGAAGTATAGCCGTCGTGATCGCGGCGATTCTAACGTGCGACTCGCTAAATCCGACCTATGCCGCGATTTGGGATTTGGGCGGCGAACGCGAACGTACCGGGTTGTAGTTGCTGTTGCCGCTTCGGGCAGATTAGGCGGGCCACGTTTTGCCCCCTTGCATGGGGGGGCGATGGGCGCAACGCCGCGGCCGATGCGCCTATCTACACAGTTCGGAGCGGCTTTCGTCGTCCTGGACGGCGACCTGGCCATGATAATCGGGTCGAAACGTCGCGGGCAGAGGCTCGCTTTGTCCGAGACGAACCCCTAGCGTCTCGCGCGAGGGTAATCGCCGGGTGAGTGCGGCTGATTTGCCCTTGACAGATCCATCCGATGCGACCATTTTCGCAAGGAAACACACATTGCGGGTATTTGGGCCTCGGCTGGGTCCTTGGTGCGAGCCCGGATCACGTTTCAGAGAGATAGCGTCGATGAACTACCGCCGTTCCCATTACCGCGGAGGCTATAGCGGCAGCCCGACTCGCGGCTTTTCCCTGCGTTGGCTCCCGATTCTGCTGTTCGCGGGTTACTTCGCGTATTACTACTTTGCCCATCAGGAGCAAGTGCCGCTCACCGGCCGTTCGCAACTCGTCGATATGAATCGGCAGGAGGAGATGCAGCTTGGGCTACAGTCGTATCAGGAGATTCTGCGCGAGTCCAAGGTGGTCAAAGGCGGGCGCGAGGTGGAGCGGGTTCGCGAGATCGGTGATCGGCTCGCGGCCGCGGCCAAGGTGGATGATCCGGGGTTTGACTGGGAATTCAATCTGATTCAGTCGGACCAGGTGAATGCGTTTTGTCTGCCGGGCGGTAAGGTGGCTGTTTACACCGGGTTGTTGCCGGTGGCGAAGAATGACGATGGCTTGGCGGTGGTCATGGGCCACGAAATCGCCCACGCGATCGCGCGGCATGGCGCGGAGCGCATGGCTCACCAGAAACTGGTGCAGTTCGGCACCATGGCCGCCGGCGCGATGATCGGCGACATGGACATTGGAATGCAGCGCGCTGTGATGGGGGCACTGGGGGTCGGCAGTCGCTACGGCGTGTTGTTACCGTTCTCGCGCCAGCACGAATCGGAGGCTGATTATATCGGCCTTTTGTACATGGCCCGCGCGTGTTACGACCCGCGCGAGGCGCCTGAGTTGTGGGCTCGGATGAACGAGAAATCGGGCGGATCGGCGACGGAATTCGCCTCGACCCACCCCAGCCCGCAGACGCGTATCGCGCAGTTTCGCTCTTGGATGCCCGAGGCGATCAAGGCATACGAACAGCACTGCGACACGCCATTGCGCGCCCGTTGATCCGTCGTGAGCGGCAAGGTTGCATCAAGCGCGTCGAACGTCTACACACAGGATGTGGGGGTTCGTTGTCGAGCCTCGACGACAATATCAACAGCTCAAGAGGAGCGCATCCATGAGTGTCGCCAAAGTCATCGAGATCAGCAGTAGTTCCAACAAGAGTTTCGACGATGCGGTGTCGGAAGGCATCCGTCGCGCCAGCAAGACCATCGAGCACATAAAGAATGCCTGGGTCGGCGATCAATCGGTCTGCGTCCAGGACGGCAAAATCACCGAGTACCGCGTGCGTCTCAAGCTGACTTTCGTGCTCGACGAGTAGCTCCCCGTCCGTGCGTGAAGGCGCGCGCGATCAATGCAGCAGTGCGAACATCTTGCGACGGTAGGTGGTGACCATCGGGTCGTCGCCCAGCATGTCGAACAACTTGAGTAGCGTTTTGCGCCCAAGGTCGTCGCGGTAGTCGCGACCGCGCTGCATCAGCGCGAGTAGCTGATCCATCGCGGCGGCGAAATCGCCGCTTACCACGTGCTGGACCGCGAGTCCGTAGAGCGATTCGAAGTCCTTGGGGTCTTTCGCAACTGCGGCTTCAAGCACGCCGATCGCAGGCAGTGCCGCGGCCTCGCGGAAAAACTGCAATTCCGCCAGCAGGCCAGCTACTTCGGGTTGTCCCTGGTCGGCTGGATCGAGCGCCTGGAGCAGTTGCTCGGCGCGTGCGGTGTCGCCGGTTTGTGCAAGCACGCGAGCCAACGCGATGGTGATTGGCGCTCGTCGCGGATCGAGCGTGTGCGCTTGTTCTAGCAGCCGCAGCCCGCCGGCCTCATCGCCACCTTCGAGTGCCACCATGGCCGCGTCGTGGAGGGAATCCGATTCGCGCACGATGTGGCGGTCCAGCAAGGCGCGTATCGTGCTCTCCTGCTGGGCGCCCATGAACTCATCGACAATCGCGCCGTTGCGAAACACCTTGACCGTCGGGAGGCTGCGCACGCCGTATTGTTGCGCGAGTTGTTGCTGCTCATCGGTATTCACCTTGACCACGGTGAATTGGCCCTGGAATTCGTCGGCGAGTTTCGCCAGCACGGGCATCAACACGCGACAAGGCGCGCACCAGGCAGCCCAGAAATCCACCAATACCGGCCGCTCGCGCGACGCTTGCAGTACCTTTGCCGGGAAGTCCGCCGCGGTGGCTTCGAAAACGTAGGGTGAGTCGGCCATGGTGTTTTCCTTGCTGGGTTGTGACGATCACCTTAGTGGGCACTATCGCGGTGCATTTCAAGTCTCGACCGGGTACCACTCAACGGTGCGCGTGAACAACAAGCCGGCTTCGAGTGGGCGCGCAGGCCAAAGTCTACGCAAACCCTCGGCGTACAGGCGTAGCTGCTCGCGATAGCGGTCCGCCAGTTGCCGACGGGTCACCGCGTCGGAGTTGCGTTGTGTCTTGTAATCGATTAGCACCAGCCGTTCGGGCGTTACGATCAGGCGGTCGATCACGCCATGCACCGTGCGTTCGCCAATGCGGTAGGTGATCGGCACTTCGTTATACGCGGATGTGCTGGGGTCGAACCACTGTGGGAAGGCGGTCGCCACTCCCTGCGCTTCAAGCTGCCATGCCTCCAAGCGGGGATCGGTCGGAGCGAGTTCTAGATCGATGGCGACTCGACGTCGCACTGTTGCCGTACGGGAGAGCGATGGGTGCGAGTAATGTTCAAGGAAGGCATGGACCGCACGACCTCGCAGCCGCGCGTCGGGATCGTCGCCGCTATGCGCACCCGGTTCAGTATGGGTTGGACCCGCGGCGCTCGGCAGAATCTCGGAGGCCGTGGCGCGTGTTGGCAACGCGAGACTCAAGCCGCCAGGCGGATCGGATATCCGTGCGAGGGGCTGGCCGATCGGCGTCGCGCCGGGCAGTGCGGGTGGTATCTCGCCTGAACGAGATGACCACGGTCGGTTGAAGTCGAGCTCGCCGTTCGCGCCTTCGCAGATCCGCCGCAATTGGGCATAGGGTGATGCCGAGGCATCGCCGCGTCCCGACTCGGCGCCGCTCAGGATGAGCATCTGCCGGGCGCGGGTCAGCGCCACGTAAAGCAGGTTGGCGTCTTCGCGTGCCTGGAGCTGCTGCCAGCGTTGATGCACTGACTGACTAAACCCATCGCGCCGATCTCTCTGGAGCCGTAATAGCAGCGCTTCGGGTCGCGGTGCCTGCGCCGGCCACGCGACCATCGCGCCATACGGGCGTTCGTTGTCACGGTCCGATCCGAGGCCAACATAAAACACCACGGGCGCTTCGAGACCCTTGGCGCCATGGATGGTCAGGATTTCGACCGGTGCGTCGGCGTGATCGGGCAATGGTTCGTTCGGACTGTCGTCCTCGCTTTCGGCCAGCGTTGCCAGGCGCTCGAGAAATCGTTCCAGGCTCGGGTAGCGTCCGCTATCGAGGCTAAGGGCGAGTTCCAACAGGCGACGGAGATTGGCGATGGTCTGCGCCCGTTGCCAGGGACGCGCGGCCGCGGCGTATCGCTGCAATACGTCGCCCTCGTGATAGATGAGGTCGAGCAGATCGTGTAGCGGCAGGGTTGCCGCCAGCGTGCGCCAGCGTGGCAGGCACTCGGCGGCACGTCGCAGCGGCGAGTCGGGCGGGTCCGCATTGGCCACGCGCGATAAGCTGTCGTACCAGCTATCGTGCCCGGTCTCGATCGCCAGTCGTGCCAGATCTTCGTCGCGGGCGTCGAACAGCGGGGCGCGTAACACCCGCGCCAGCCCGTGGTTGTCGTCGGGCGTCGCGAGTACACCGAGCAATGCGCGCAGGTCGGTGATCTCGAGGCGACTTAATAGCCGCCCGCGCGCGCTGCCGCGCACCGGGATGCCGGCGGCACGCAACGCGGCCTCGTATTCGGCGACATGGGTACGCTTGCGCAGCAGGATCTGAATGTCGCCGTAGCCGATCGGCCGCGCGCACGCCGGCGGACCGATCCGCCACCCCGATGCCACCAGCGCTTGAATACGCGCCGCGATTT
This sequence comes from Thiotrichales bacterium, assembly GCA_050329935.1. Taxonomy (GTDB): domain Bacteria; phylum Pseudomonadota; class Gammaproteobacteria; order UWMA-0217; family UWMA-0217; genus CAYSFW01. Next base: position 13,743 of record JBHJOI010000068.1, read on the forward strand.
GCTGACCTTCGACCTGGTAGGTGCTCGGCTTGGCGGCGCGAGCGGTCGTCAACGGATCGCGGAGGCCGGCATCGGCCGTGTTCGCTTCGGAATCGGCTGTCGCGCGCGCCAAAGGTAGAAACTCGATCTGGCCCCAGAGTTCAGTGCGGTAGGTGGCATGCGTATCGAAATCACCGATCGGGTTGGCCGCGTCGGGATCGGTGAACACGCTGTTGACCAGATCGATGACCGCGGGCGCCGACCGCCGCGAGTGATCGAGCGTGACGCGTGCGCTGCCGACTTGCCGCGCGAGCCACTCCGCCGCCGTGGTTTGCAGCTCGGGATTGGCGCGGCGAAAACTGTAGATCGACTGTTTGGCGTCACCCACTAGCAACACGCTGCGCGTGCGTTCCGGATCATGCGCGAATTCTCGCAACAGCGGTTGCAGCAGACGCCACTGGGTCGGGTTCGTATCCTGGAACTCATCGATCAGGACATGCTCGATGCGCTGGTCAAGCTTATATTGTACCCATTGGCCGTTCTCGTCGTCGTTCAGCAAGCGGTAGGCGAGCCATTCTAGATCCGCGAAATCGAGCTGCCGACGTTGCCGTTTAATTTGCTGGAATAGATCGAGAAAGCGCGCGCCTGCTACATACCACGCCTGATTGATCGCCAGCGCGTGTTGCCGCCGTTGACACTCGAGCACCTCGAGTATCTCGGCGCCAAGCGTGGTGTGACCGTCGACCAGTCGCGTCGCTTGGGCCACGCCGAGATTCCGCTCGAGCGTCTGGCTAGGGCGCGGATCCTTGCGCAGCGTTAGATCCTTGGTCAACAGCGTCGCGGCAATGCGCTCGAACCGTGCCGTCGCGCTGCCGCCCCCGTCCAGCGCGGCGCGCAGCTGGGCGGCCCGAGTGCGAAGCGTCTGATTGTTCTTGGGATGCCCGAGCAGTTCAGCGTGGGCGCGGAATTCGCCGAGTTTGGTGTCGTCGAGAAAGGCCGCGGCAGGGTCGCGTGCCGGTGCGACCTCGAACTGGAGTGGCAGGCGCGCGCTGGCAGCCGCGAGTGGAGCGTCGGCGTCTTCGGTGTACGCCCACCAGTCGGCGCGGTGGTGGAGAAAACTGCGTAACGCCGTGGTGGCACCGTCGAGCCCGCCGCAGGCGTCGAACAGCGTGCTCAAGGCTTGCGCCAGCGTCGATTCGGGGTCCGCGCCGGCCTCCGCGAACAGCGTATCGAGGGCGACCGCGCGCGGCTCCTCGATGGTTTCGAGCAAATCGAAGCCGGGTGGCGCGCCGGCCTCGAGCGCAAACCGGCCGAGCAGATCCTGACAGAATGCGTGAAAAGTGCTGATGCGGGGCGGGTAGGGCGCCCACAACAGGCGCTCGTAGAGATCGCGCGCCCGCCGGCGTAGCGTGGCTTCGGCCGCGCAGCCGATTTCGGCGAGCCGGACATCGAGCTCGGCGTCGTCGTCCAGGACGGCCCATTCGTGCAAGCGCGCGAGTAATCGCGCCTGCATCTCGCCAGCCGCTTTGTTGGTGAACGTGATCGCGAGGATTCCACCCGGCTCGGCGCCATCCAGCAGCAAACGCAGAATTCGCGACACAAGCAACCAAGTCTTGCCCGTGCCCGCGGAGGCGAATACGGTCGCGCTGGCGCGAGGGTCGAGCGCGGCCGACAGGTCGGGTGGAGACGCGGTTTCAAGCATGGCGGTGACGGTACCCCGGGCCTCGGGCGACCGCAAGTAGCCGCGACGACCGCGCCGGCAATCCCCTATCGGCCCGCGTTGGCGCGCCACTGGAGTTGGTGGCGGATCGCGCATTTGTTAGTCTCACGCGGTTCTCGCCCCGCGTCGCGCGGCGTCGGCGCCCGATCAAGCCAAGACAGTGACAATGACCTCGAACTACAACGCCTCCGACATTGAAGTCCTCTCCGGCCTGGATCCCGTACGCCGCCGCCCGGGCATGTACACGGACACGACACGTCCGAACCACCTCGCGCAAGAGGTGATCGACAACAGCGTCGACGAGGCGATCGCGGGTCACGCCAAACGAATCGACGTCATTTTGCACAAGGACGGTTCGCTATCGGTCGCGGACGATGGCCGCGGCATGCCGGTCGATTTGCATCCGGAGAAGAAGCGTCCCGGCGTCGAGGTGATACTGGGTACCTTGCACGCGGGCGGCAAGTTCTCCAATAAAAGCTATCAGTTTTCCGGCGGCCTGCACGGCGTTGGGGTGTCGGTGGTCAATGCGCTGTCGAAGCACCTCGAAGTCTGGGTACGGCGCGACGGCAAGGAATACAACATCGCGTTCAAACACGGCGAGTTGTTTTCCGAGCTGGAACAGATCGGCGTCGTGCCGAAAAAACAAACCGGCACCACGGTGCGGTTCTGGCCGGACGAAAGCTATTTCGACACGCCGAAGTTCCTGGTGTCGAAGCTCTTGCACATCCTGCGCGCAAAGGCGGTGCTTTGTTCGGGCCTGCACATCACGTTCTTCGATGAGGTCACTGGCGAGCGTAGCGAGTGGTGTTATCAGGACGGGCTGAAGGACTACCTGATCGAGGCGGTCGGGCAGGCAACCACGTTACCCAGCGATCCGTGGGTGGGCAGCATGGCGGGGGCCAGCGACGCGGTTGAGTGGGCGGTCATGTGGTTGCCGGAGGACGGCGAACTCGTCACCGAGAGTTACGTCAATCTGATTCCGACGCCGCAGGGTGGCACCCACGTCAACGGCCTCCGACTCGGCCTGACCGACGCGGTCAGGGAATTTTGCGAGTTTCGCAATTTGCTGCCGCGCGGGATCAAGCTGGCGCCAGACGATATCTGGGAGCGCCTTGCCTACGTGCTGTCGGCAAAACTGCGCGACCCCCAATTCGCCGGCCAAACCAAAGAGCGTTTGTCGTCGCGCGAGGCCGCCGCGTTCGTCAGTGGCGTGCTGAAGGACGCGTTTTCGTTGTGGCTGAACCAGCATGTGGAGATCGGTGAGCAGATCGCCCAGCTTGCGATCTCGAGCGCACAACGTCGTGCGCGTGCCGACAAAAAGGTCGTGCGCAAGAAGATTACCAGCGGCCCGGCGCTGCCCGGCAAGCTCGCCGATTGCACGCAACAGGATCTGAGTCGCACCGAACTGTTTCTGGTGGAAGGCGACTCCGCCGGCGGTTCGGCTAAACAGGCGCGCGATCGCGCGTTTCAGGCGATCATGCCGTTGCGAGGCAAGATTTTAAACACCTGGGAGGTGGAATCCGACCTCGTGCTCGGCTCGCAGGAGATCCACGACATCACGGTCGCGATCGGCGTCGAGCCCGGTTCCGCGGACCTCAATGGCCTGCGCTACGGTAAGATCTGCATCCTCGCCGACGCCGACTCGGACGGACTGCACATCGCGACCTTACTGTGCGCACTGTTTCTCAAACACTACCGCCCGCTGGTCGAGGCAGGTCATGTCTATGTCGCGATGCCGCCCCTGTTCCGCGTCGACCTCGGCAAAGAGAAATTCTACGCGCTGGACAACGCCGAACTCGATGGCATCCTCAACCGGCTGCAGGCCGAGCACAAACGCGGCAAGCCCGTCGTCACGCGGTTCAAGGGCCTGGGCGAAATGAACCCCCTGCAATTGCGCGAATCGACGATGGCGCCCGAGACCCGCCGCTTGGTGCAACTCACGATCGACATCGGCGACGGCACCGATGGCCTGCTCGACATGCTGCTCGCCAAGAAACGTGCCGGCGATCGCAAGAGCTGGCTCGAAGAGAAGGGCGATCGAGCCGAGGTTTGAGCGGCCAAGACGCGGCTTGTCGCCGGACTGTTCGACGTGAAATGCCGGATTCGCAGTCGGTGCCGCGCCTGCCTACCCAACCCGGAGCGGCTTTCATCCTCCGCGGCGGTGTCCTCGCCATGAAAGTCAGGTTCGAGATCGCTCGCAGGTTTCGGCCGCCCGTTCACGCCAGCGATCGCATGTTGCCTTGGCGGTAATGATCCGCCCAGTCAGGCGCGGCGGCGAGGTCATCGTGGTTTCTGTATCTGCCCCCAGCGCGGAAACGCGCCGGGTCTGATCTCCAACCGAGGAGATTTTTCGAGGTGGCTCGACGGACGTGGCTAAGGCGCACGCACCGGTCGTGCTCAGCGATAGGCGTCGTTCGTCGCGCCCACGTTATCGGTTTGGTCTACAATGACGTAAACAAACGTGAATTCGAAGAATAACGCGGGCTTGGCATGCATCTTCGATTTTTCCTATCGTCTCCGGGCGACGTCCTGGAGGAGCGCACGATCGCGCAGCAGGTCATCGAGCAGGAATTGCCGAAGGATCCGTTGCTGCGCGGGCAGGTGACCTGCGAGGCGGTGCGCTGGGATGATCCGAGTGCGCCGATTGCGATGCCAGCGACATTGACGCCGCAGGAGGCGGTCAATCGCGGGATGCCGAAACCCTCCCAGTGCGATGTGCTCGTCGTGATGCTCTGGGCGCGCATGGGTACGCCGCTGCCGGCGGCGTACAGCAAGCCGGATGGTGCGCGCTACGAGTCGGGGACGGAATGGGAATACGAAGACGCGCTGAGCGCGGAACCGCGTCCGCATGTGCTGGTCTATCGACGCACGGCCAAGGTTCAGATCGACCCCGATGACCCGGCCGCGATCGACAAGCTCGAGCAGCGCAAGCGGGTACAACGGTTCTTCGAGCGTTTCCGTAACGCGGACGGGTCGCTTGGGGGCGGTTTCGGTGAGTATGAGACGCCGGCCGCGTTTCGTGAGCGCCTGCGGACGGACTTGCGTGCCTTCGTGCAGCAGCGCTTGATCGAGCAGGCGCGCGAGGCGCCGCGGGCGAAAATCAAGGCATTACCGCCTTTTGGCGATATCGCGCGCGGTTTGCACTCGGGACGGGTGGTGCCGTTCATCGGCGCCTGTGCCTTGTGCTCGGGGCGGCCCGCGCGCGCGGTCTGGAATGCCAGCGAGATCGGTTTTCTCCCGAGCGAGGACGAGCTGTCGCGGTTTCTGGCCGAGGATGTCGATTATCCCGATCGCAATAATCGCGACGATCTGGCGCGCGTGGCGTCGTATTACGAGGCATTTCAGACCCGCGCGACCTTGCGTGAGCGCTTGCGCCAGATTCTGAAGCCGGCAGACCTCGGTCAATTCGCGATTCCGTCGGTCTATCGTCTCCTCGCGGAGGTGCCGGCGCCGCAACTGATCATTACCACGAACTACGATACCTTGATCGAAACCGCGTTTCGCGCCGCGGGCAAGCCGTATGACCTGGTCGTCTACCCGGCGGATCGCAAGGATCTCGCCAATGCGGTGTTGTGGTGGCCGCAGGGTGCGCGCGAACCGCGGACCCCAGCCCCGAATGAGCTGGACATCGATCTCGGGCGCACCACCGTCGTGTTCAAGATGCATGGTTCGGTGCAGCCGGTGACTGAGGAATGGGATGGCTTCGTCATCACCGAGGAGGACCATGTCGAATTCCTGTCGCGCGTCGCCGGCAAGTCGGCGATCCCGTCGCTGTTTTCCGCGCATCTGCACGATCGCAGCTTGTTGTTTCTCGGCTGTAGTCTGGAGGACTGGAACCTGCGCCTGGTGTTGCGCAGCCTGAGCCGGTATTTCGCGCGGCGGATGATGGGCGACGAGGACGAAATACCCTCATGGGCGATCAACGATCGTCTGACCGAGTTGGAGGTCAAGCTTTGGCGTCGGCGCGGGGTCTACCCCTATCAGCTCGATCTCGATGAGCTGGTGGCGGGGCTGCGCGCGAGGTGGTCTTGATGAGCACGACGATCGAGTGCCCCTATGTCGGACTGCAACCGTTTCGCGAGGAACATCAGGCGTACTTTTTCGGGCGCGCCCGCGACCAGCGCATGATCATCGCCAATCTGCTGGCGTCGCCGTTGACGGTTTTGTACGGCGCTTCCGGGGTCGGTAAGAGTTCGGTGCTGATGGCCGGGGTGGTGCCGCAATTGCGGCGCGAGCGGCCGCGCACGCCTGTCGTGGTATTTCGCGAATGGGTCGGCGAGGATTTTCAACGGCGTTTGAGCGAGGCCTGCGTCGACGCGGTTTGGGGCGGCGGCATGGTCACCGCGCCGCGTCCACCCGCGGGGTTGCCGTTCGATGAGTTGCTGGCGCGCTGCGCCGAGGTCGCGCGCGAAACGGTGATCGTACTGTTTGATCAGTTCGAGGAGTATTTTTTATACCACCCCAAATCCAACGCGCCGGATTCCTTCGAGGCGCAGTTGGCGCGCGCGATCAATCGCGATGAGGTCGACGTGGGTTTTCTGATCGCATTGCGTGAGGACAGCCTGTCGCGTCTCGATCGTTTTCGAGAGCGAATACCGCATCTTCTGAGCAATCGATTACGCCTCAAGCATCTCGACCCGGAGAGCGCGGTCGAGGCGATCCGCGGCCCGCTACGGGTGTGGAATGCCACGCGGCCGCCAAGCGGATCAGCGATGGAGATCGAGCCGGCGCTGATCGACGCGTTGCTCGATCAGATCCGCATCGGCCGGGTCAGCGTGGGCCGCGATAGCGCGAGCGGGCAGTTCGATCCGGAGGAACAACGGATCGAGGCGCCGTTCCTGCAACTCGTGCTGACCCGTTTATGGGCGGTCGAAACAGGTGAGAAATCCACCGTTCTACGCCGATCGACCTTCGACCGACAGAAGGGTGCGCAGGCGATCGTCCAGGGTCATCTCGATTCGGTGATGCAGCGCCTCGACGCAACGGGGCAAGCCGTGTGTGCCAGCTTTTTCGATCGCCTGGTTACCCCGAGTGGCGGCAAGGTCGCTTGCGCCGCGCAGGATCTGACGCGTTGGGCCGGCGCACTGGCGGCGCAGGTGCCAACCGTGCTGCGAACCTTGTCGCGGGAACGGATTCTGCGGACGACATCGGCGGGCGCGGGACAGGGGGAGGGAACTTATTACGAGATCTATCACGATGTGCTGGCGCCGGCGATTCTCGACTGGCGTCGCGGCTATGTCGCGCAGCAGCAGCAGGCCGCGGCGCTGCGACGCTATCGCGAGGCAACCAGGCGTCGCACGCAGCGACGATTGCAGATCGGATTTACGGTTTTGGCTTTGATCGCGCTCGCCGGCTGGGCCAAGTCGTTCATTGATTCGAAGCGGGCGGCGTCGAACGCCATTGCGGCGCGGGTGGGATCGCTCGCGTTGAGCGACGCGCCACGCGCACTGAAGCTGGCCTTGGACGCGGTCGCGGTCACCGAACGTTGGGGCTTGCCGGTGACCCAGTCCGCCGAGGATGCATTGCGCCAGGCGGTCAGGATGGCCGGGCAGGAACCGCGGAGTTGGTCGCTGGGGGATTGGGTCTGGGATGTTGCCTTCAGTCCCGATGGACAACGTCTGGCGGTCGGTGCACGCGATGGCACCGCGACCGTGTGGGACCTCGCGCGCACGCACGAGAACGCGCCGCAACCGATGCAATCCCTGCACCATGAGACCCAGGTTCGCGAGGTCTCGTTTCTGGGGAATGGTGACCGATTGCTCGCGGTGGCGGGCGACGCGACCCGGCTGTGGGATGCGTTGGAGCCGGACCGCGCGCGGCGTTTCGAGCAGGGATCGAGCATCTTTCACGCCTTTGCGGTCAGTCCCGATGGGCGCTGGCTCGCGACCGCCGGTCGCGGTGAGGGCGAGGGAAGTCGTGAGATCAAGGTGTGGTATCTGTCGGGCGACGACGATGCGCCGCGCCAGGTGATCGATGTCCAGGGTGCCTGGATCATGGGTCTCGCGTTCAGTCCGGATGGCTGTTGCCTGGCCACGGTGCAGGTCGAGCGCGGCCAGCCTGGGCGGAGCTTTACCGAGATCTGGAGTCCGTGGCTCGGCACGCGGTTGCTGAGTGTGCCGAACCGAGTCCCGGGCGACGCGGTCGCATTCACCCCGGATGGGCGCCGGATCGTGGTCGCGGGGCGCGACAATCGGGTGCGGGTCTACCGTCCGGCCGCTGGCGAGCTGCCCGAAATCCTGGCCATGCGCGATGTCGGCATTGATCTGGATGAGCCGATTCCGTGGGATGTCGATGTGTTGGCCGGGCACACCGACCGGGTGCGCGACCTGGCGGTGAGCGCGGACGGTGCGCGAATCGCGAGCGCGAGCGGAGATCACTCGATCCGGGTTTGGGACGCGGCGACCAGTGCCCATCTCTTCACGCTGCGGGGTCACACCAGCTGGGTCGAGGCGGTAGCATTCAGTCCCGACGGACGCATGCTCGCGAGTGGTGGGCGCGACTCGACCGTGAAGCTGTGGGATGTCAGCGGTCACGCCGGGCCTTTGCACGGCCTCGCGTTCAGCCCGGATGGGCGGTTGGTCGCGACCGCGAGCGCGGATGGCACGGCGAAGCTGTGGGATGTGAGCAGCGATCGGCCGCGTCTGACCCAAACCTTGTGCGGCCACGCCGGCGAGGTTTACCGGGTCGCCTTCGACCCCACCGGTGCGATGCTTGCAACCGCGAGTTACGATGGCACCGCTCGCTTGTGGGATGCGGCGAGTGGCTTGCCGTTACGCGTGTTGCCTCGCCACGCCGACCAGTTGCGTGACGTCGAGTTCAGCCCCGACGGTTGGTACCTGATAACCGCCGGTGCTGACGGTGTGGCCCGGATTTACGATACGCATGAGCTCAACGGCGCGCCGCGTGCGGTGATCCTGGGCGATGGGGTGCGCGCGGCTCAAGTGCAGGCCGTCGCATTCCATCCGCGCGAGCCGCTGTGGATGAGCGCGGGCAGCGACGGTTCGCTGGTGCTATGGAACCTCGCGCGTGAGCGACTGGAAGGCATAGCCCAACCGGGCGTGAAATTCGTTGATGTCGCGTTCAGTCCGTCCGGCGATCGCATCGCCGCGATTGCGAAGAATCGTCTCTATCTGTGGTCGACGGAAGGGTTTGGTGCAGCCGCGACGCCTGTGGTAATGGTCAGTCCAGAGGTGACCGCGCACTTCGATCTTGCGTATAGTCCCGACGGGCGACGGATCGCGCTCGCTGGCATCGATGGCGCGGTGCGCTTGGTCGACGCCGCCAACGGTGCACCGTTGCGGATCGTTCGACCGCATAATGAAGCCGTCAACCATGCCGTATTCAGCCCCGACGGCTCGCGTATTGCGACTGCCAGCGCGGACCGCACGCTCGCGGTCGCCCCGCTGCGCTTCGAGCAGCTGCACACGCTCGCGCAGCGGATGTATGCACGCGAGAAGGACACCGCGAGTGAGTGACGACGAGGTGAGAGACGGATGAGTCCACGAGCCTGAGCGTGCTCGCCTTGCGGGCGTTCACGGGTGCCTTCGCGAGGACCGTCCCGGTGTTCTAAACCGGTGTCGAGTCAGACGCCGCACTTTTATTGAACCCATTGGTGCGTTTTATTCGGGATTGCCGATAGCTTGGAGCGGTTTTCGACATGACGGCACAGTTGGAGCAACGGGCGCTCAAACTCTCGCTGGCGGGCACGGTGGTGATGGCTGTGTTCGGTATTGGATTCGGGCTTTACCTGAATGCCGACGCGATCTTGCTCGACGGCTTTTTTTCTTTTCTCAGCATGGGCATGACCGGCTTGAGTTTGTTTACGTCGTACCTGATCCAGCGCCCCGAGGATCGACGCTTTCAATTCGGATACGCCCATCTCGAACCGTTGATGAACAGCGTCAATGGAATCGTGATTCTCGCGGTATGCAGCTATTCATTCGTGTCGGGTATCTCCGGGTTGTTGTCCGGTGGAAACCGCATTCCGTTCAATCTGGCGTTGTATTACGCCGTTCCGATCACGGCGTTGTGTGTGGTGCTGTATCTTTACGAGACTTGGATGGCGCGCCGATTGAACTCGGAGTTGTTGCGAGTGGATTCGCGGGAATGGTTGGTCGATTCGATATTGACCGCGACCTTGACGCTGGGGTTTCTGCTGGGGTGGTATCTGGAAACGACGCGATTCGCGCATTACGTACCTTTGCTCGATCCCGTGCTCGTCATCGTGCTGTCGAGCGTGGCGATGGTTATTCCCTACCGCGTGCTCAAACGCAACGTGGGCGAGGTTCTGGGCGTCGCGCCGCCCGAGATGGCGCGTGTCATTCGGCGCACGGTCGGTCAAACCCTGGCGCCCTATCGCGTGCGGATGGTCAACACGCATGTCGCCAAACTGGGGCGTCGTTATGACATCGAGATCAATGTCTTGATCGATGAAGCGTCGCCGCTATTCAACGCCAACCTTGAGGCATTGGACGCGGTGCGCGACGAGTTGAGTGTGGCGTTGAACATGGATCCCGCTGATCACTGGATATCCATTTCGTTCACGCAGGATCCGGAGTGGCTTTGACGGGGGTTCACGACGAACAATGGCAGGGTCACCGAGTGCCCGACATGGTCGCGCGGGTACGGTTTGGGTCCTCGCGGTGCGCTGAATTATCGCCGCCGGGTTGGATCGACGTTTTACCGCCCGCTTGAAAACAATCGACCCAGCAGCTGCTAGAACAAGACTCTTGACGGAGGGGTGCGCACGAGACCGGTGGTCGTTTCGGTCCGTGGTTCGTGGAGATCCCTCGACGCGGGTCGCGTGTCGACGCTCTGTTGCCAGACGACCTTGGTGCGAGCACGCAGGCTGGCAAGATTGTCATGTAGCTGTCGGTTATTCGGATCGAGCGAGACCGCCCGGACCAGCAGAAACAACGCGGAGGCGTGATCGCCATTGATCGCATAAGCGATTCCGAGGTTGTTCAGCGCGACGGGGTCGGTTGGATTGCTTTCGTACCGCTTGGCGTACAGGTCGATCGCATCGAGCGCGTCAATTCGGATCGACGGCGACTCGTGCACGAACCAGTCGTAGCTCAGCACGTTTTGCGAGGGTTCTATTTTTTGCCCCAGAAGGGTCAACGGCAGGCTCGCGAACAGCGCGAATACGAGTGGCTTGAGGGAATTCATGGTGCGGATGTCCACGGCAGGTGCGTTTCACGTTGCAAGCACGGGCGGATCAGCTCCGCACGCACCACCCGAGGTCTCGGTTGTCCCCGCGAAATCCCGAGCGGGTATGCCGCATTGCTTGCGTCGCTAGCCATACGTTGCGCTTGTCGCATCTCACACTCCTCGGTTCCAGTCTAGGACCGATCCATCCACTCGTCGTGGCGGTCGGATCCGATTCTAATGTTTCAAGCACGTTTTTATTTTTATATCAATAACTTGTGGTATATTTCTCGCGCATTACGAGATGTGAGCGCAAGTCATATCCAAGTTGCTAAAAGATAGACAAGCAATGGGGTTTCGTCCAGAAATACCGGCCGTTCGTCGGTGGCAGTCAGTAACAATTCACATTTCCCCCGTTTAGGCATTAGATAATAATTAAGATTAAATTTGATTGTTATGAATATGAATATACTATTAAAAGTAGACTTATGAGTTAATTGTTAACTTTGTTTAATTTGGTTTAGATCACTAGATTGTTTCCAGCCTAAAAGTCCGTTCGGCGGTCAAATTGGCGACCCCGGGCGCGCCCGCCGCGAGTCGGCACGCCGGGGATGGCGACGGTGTGGTCGTCTGTCCACGGGGATTGATGCATACTTGTTGAAATCCATCTCGAAACCCAGTACGTCATGATCAATGAATCTCCCTCCCAGAACGTTGGCTTCATCTCTGTGTTGAAGAGCGTGGCCGCCGCTTTTTTTGGGGTGCAAAGCGCGCGTAACCGCGAGCGTGATTTTGCTCACGGCAAGCCGATTCATTACATCGTGATCGGGTTGTTGGCGACCGGACTATTCGTGGTGGGGGTATGGTTGATCGTCAAGCTGGTTTTGAATCTGGCGGGCGTATAACCGCGTCTCGATTCGGCTGGGTCGGCGCCGGTGACGCAAGGATGCTTGCGGTTTTGGTTGCGGTGGGCGCTTAGGCTGTGAAGGGGGTCCAAGTCCGGCGGTAATCCCGTGGTGCGTTTCGGCATGGATTGGTAGATTACGGAAGGAAGCAACGCAGGGAGTTCGCGGTTCAGGTGAATCATAAGGTCAAGGCCTCGTCAATTCGCAAGGGCATGTTCGTGGCCGAGCTCGACCGGCCGTGGGCGGATTCGCCGTTTCTGCTGCAAGGTTTCATTGTTCAGTCCGACGATGATGTCCAGCGCATCGTTGAGTCCTGCGAATACGTGTTCATCGATCCCGCGCGCAGTGGTCTTGGGATCAAGGCGACGGGTACGGCCGGTGGTGATTCAGCGCAGGAGGCGGCCGAGATCATGAAGGTCGAATTGGTCGCGCAGAACCGTCGCGGTCAGTTCCAACCGACCAAGGCGCGTGAGGCGACCGGCGAATCAGTCGCTCCGGCGAACACGGGCCAAGCCAAAGTCGAGCATATCCGCATTCACGGTGTCGATCCCGTGGGCGCGCGCGGTGCCGCCGGCAAGGCACAATCCCCGCGCGACGTGCACGCTACGCTCGGGTTGCCCCACGTCTTTATCGAGTACGAGCGAACAAGCGCGGTTGAATCCGAGCTTGAGGTCGCGCGGCCGGTCATCGACGATCTCAGTCAATCCATCGATGAGTCGGTTACCCGTTTTCGGGAAACCCAGATATTCGAAGTCGATAAGATTCGCGAGGTTTCGAAAACGCTGGTCGCGAGCATGATCCGTAACCCGGACGCGGCGCAGTTGTTGGCCCAGCTGAAGAAAAAGGACGATAACGCTTACCTGCACAGCGTCGAGGCATCGGTACTCGCGGCGTTGTTCGGCCGCCATCTAGGCCTGACCGAGCGTGAGTTGAATACGCTTTCATTGGGCGTGTTGCTGATGGATGTCGGCAAGCTCAAGATCCCGGAACGGCTGCTGACGCGCACAGGAAAGTTGGTGCCGGCCGAGATCAAGATTCTCAGGATGCATGTTCAGTTCTCGATGGCCATTCTGACCAAGGATGGTCCGATCGACCCCGAGATTGAATCGATCGTGCGCGATCATCACGAGCGCTACGACGGAAACGGGTATCCGGGTCGCAAGCGCGGTAATGAGATTCCGGTTTACGCCCGCGTTGCCGCGATCATCGACTTTTATGACGCCATCACTCACGATCGCCCTTATCGCCGCGCGATTCCGCCCAATATCGCGATCAACGCGCTCTATGAGCGGCGTGGAACCCAGTTTCAACCGGAGTTGGTCGAGGAGTTCATCCAGGCGTTGGGGGTGTATCCGACCGGCACATTGGTCGAGCTCAGCTCGGGTGAGGTGGGCATCGTCGTGGCACAAAATCGCGCGCGGCGATTGCGTCCGCAGGTGCTGATTGTGCGGGACGCACACAAGCAAGTCATCGAAGCGCCGTTCCCGAGGGATCTGGAAATCGAGCTGAGTGATGCATCGGGTCGCAAGTTAATGATCAATACCGCGCTCAAGCCCGGCACCTACGGGGTAAGCGCTGACGACTTCTACCTCTGATGGAAACCGCGGTCGCGAGCCCGTCGTGGTCTCAAGGCCCAGAGCCCGTTCGCGAGGCGTTGCTTGATATCCTGACCGCAGTGCTGCGGCGTGATCGTTCAGCGGAGCGTTGCACGGCGCTGGTCAATTTTCAGATCGACCACTATGACAAACTGTTCGTCACATTCGGTTACGGTGCGCTCAAGGCGCTGTGCCAGGCAATCGACCAACGGTTGACGGGTGCCTTTCCGAAAAAGGACAAGGTCTACTATCTTGGTCAGGGCGAATTCGCAATGGTATTGACCGGACTGGCGAAGACCCCGGAATGGCCGCTTAATCTTGCGCTCAGCAAGTTGCAACGCGAGTTCGCGCGCGCGTTCGAGGTGGGTGAACATAAATTGCGTATCGCGGTACGCACCGGAGCCGCGATCGCACCGGTGGGTAGCCGAGTTATGTCCAGCGAGTTGTTGCGTCAAGCCGCTGTCGCATTGCTGGATGCGCGTGAGCGACGGCAGCGTTCGGTGACGTTCAATGAGGAACTCGATAACTTTCAGCGCCCCTCGCTGCAAATTCAAAACCACTTAGAGGCCGCGCTGGACGCGAACGAACTGAGTACCGTATTTCAGCCGAAAACAGATATTCGTAGCGGAAAGCTGATCGGTTTCGAGGCGCTCTCGCGTTGGGTCAGCCCCGAGCTGGGTTTTGTCCGGCCCGATGTCTTCGTCGAAGTGGCCGAGCGTTCCGGTTTGATCGAAAAGCTGACTATTTCGAATCTTCAGAGCGTGGCGAAAATCTATTCGCAATGGCCCGGCCAACGCGTACCCATCGCGGTCAATCTGTCCTCAGTGTTGCTTTCGGATCCCGGGTTTGTCGAAGAGATCAAACGGTGGCTGGGTGCGTGGTCGATGCCGTTCGAGGCACTGGTGCTCGAGGTGACGGAAACCGCGTTGATGGATACGCCGGAGCAAAGTATCGAAATGCTGCACAAGCTCAATGCGCTGGGCATCAAACTGGCCATCGATGACTTTGGGACAGGTTACTCATCGCTCGCTTACCTGAAGATGTTGCCGGTGCAGGAACTCAAGATCGATAAATCGTTCGTGATGAACATGTCGCAATCCGCAAGCGACTACACGATAGTCAAGAGCGTGACCGACTTGGCGTACAACTTGAAACTGAAAGTGGTCGCCGAAGGCGTCGAGGACCAAAAAACCTACCACATGTTGCTGGGTCTTGGTTGCGATTTCGCGCAGGGTTATTTCCTCGGCAAACCGATGAAACCGGAGGATGCGCAGCAGTGGCAGCGCGCCAGGGCGTGGTATCGCCCGCCACAAGCGTCGATCAAGGATAATCCAGAGGCAAGGATCAAGCGCGATACGCGCACTTGAGCGCGCGGCGCCAGTTGCTGGCGACTGCGAAACCGACGGGCTCCGTGCCCACTAGTGCGATTCGAGTCGCGCCAGTTCCTCGAGTATCGAATGCAGCAAGGAGCGTCCAGAAGCGCTCAAGCCTCGGTCCAGCGTATTCAGGTCGCGTTCGCCGTCGATCAGGCGTCGGATCGCGCCGCCAATGCGGGCCATGTCGCCACCCGCCTGGGTCATTTGTTCAGCGAGCGTGGCGGCCATGCTGAGCGCATGTGGTTGTCCGCCACGCGCGGCGTGGAGGATTTGCGCGAGTCCCGGCGCTGCCATCGTAGGATCGCCGACCGCATTCGGGTTCGGTAACGTGGCTGGATTCTGAATGCCGCGGAGAATCGCATCGATGATTGCGGAATCCTCGGCGTCGAGACCGATCAAAAGGTCAGGCTGCCGCGCGCCGCCCAGAATGCGACGAATGGCCGCGACGAGTTGGACCCAGCCATTGCTTTCCGAGGTCCTGAGTGCCGCTGTGAGTTCTTCGGGCACTTCACGTTTTTGCACCGCGTCGACCACCGCGACGATCAGCGCGGCGTGGGTCGCGATGATTTGGGACTGGTAGTCAGGTAGCTTGGCCATCTAAAGCGCAGCCATCTTGCGCAGCTGGGTTTCGAGCTGAGCCATATTTGCCCTTTGTTCTTCCGCCTTGCGCCGTGTTTCCTCGACGACTTTCGCCGGCGCTCTTTCGGCGAAGTTCGGTGTATCGAGTCGCGCCTGGGTCTTGTCGAGGTTGCTACGCAATTTCTCGATTTCGCGCCCGAGCCGTTCGATCTCGGCTGCTTTGTCGATCAAACCCGCCAACGGAATCAGGATTTTCATTTCGCCAACCAATGCGATCGCGGATTCAGGCGCTTCCTGCTCGTTGCTGAGCCAGGCGGTGGATGCCAGCCTCGCGAGCTGATCAACGACGAGCGTGTTGTCGGCATAAAGCGTGCGATCCCGGGCGCTCCAGTTGGTCAGTAATACGTCGACACTCTTGCCAGGTTTGAGATCCATTTCGGCGCGAATTCGACGTACCCCGAGGACGAAGGCCTTGACCCATTCGAGATCGGCGACGGCTTGTGGATCAAGCGACTCCGGATCCGCGTCGGGATAGCTCTGCAATGAAATAGTGGAGCCATCGAGCCCCGCGACGGGTTTCAACTGCTGCCAGATCTCCTCGGTAATGAAAGGGATAATCGGGTGCAGTAGCCGTAGCAGTTGGTCGAGGACGTGCACCAGCGTGCGCCGGGTCGCGCGTTTTGCCGCGGCACTCGTCGATGTGGCGGTCAGGACGGGTTTGCTGAGCTCGAGATACCAATCGCAGTAATCGCCCCAGGTGAACTCGTAGAGTAATTTCGCGGCAAGGTCGAAGCGGTAGTTGTTGAAGTGCCCGCGCACGTCGATGATTGTTTGTTGCAGGCGCGTGTTGATCCAGCGGTCGGCCAGCGAGCGTTCCGCCGAGGCGAGGTCGGCGGCTAGATCCTGGCCTTCACATTGCATCAGCACATAGCGCGCGGCGTTCCAGAGCTTGTTGCAAAAATTGCGATACCCCTCGATGCGCGGCAGATCAAAGCGAATGTCGCGGCCCGTCGAGGCCAGCGCCGCGAAGGTGAAGCGCAACGCATCGGTGCCAAAGGCCGGTATGCCCGCAGGAAAATCCCGTTGCGTTTGTTTCGCGATCTTGGCGGCGAGTTGGGGTTGCATCATGCCGGTGGTGCGCTTTGCAACCAGTGACTCAAGGTCGATGCCGTCGATCAGATCAAGTGGGTCGAGTACGTTACCCTTGGACTTCGACATCTTCTGACCTTCCGCGTCGCGGACCAGGCCGTGAACATACACTTCATGGAACGGAACATCGTCCATGAACTTCAGGCCCATCATGATCATCCGCGCAACCCAGAAAAAGATGATATCGAACCCGGTGACGAGCACGCTGGTGGGATAGAACGTGCGTAGTGCCGCGGTGTCGTCGGGCCACCCCAAGGTGGAGTAGGGCCAGAGCGCGGACGAAAACCAGGTGTCGAGCACGTCGTCGTCGCGAGTGAGTTCGAGATCGGTGGGCAGCGTGTATTTCTGGCGCAGTTCGGCCTCGTCGCGGGCGACATAGACGTTGCCGGCCGCGTCATACCACGCCGGGATGCGGTGTCCCCACCAGAGCTGCCGTGAGATGCACCAGTCCTGAATATTGCGCATCCACTCGAAATAGGTCTTGGACCAGTTCTCCGGAATGAAGCGAATCCGACCTGTCTCGACCGCAGCGATCGCCGGTTGCGCGAGCGGGGCAATACGAACATACCATTGGTCGGTCAGCAAGGGCTCGATGACAACGCCGGACCGATCCCCGCGCGGCACCATTAGCTTGTGGTCGTCGATTTTCTCGAGCAGGCCGAGATCGCGCAGATCGTGCACGATCACATCGCGTGCCTCGTAGCGATCGAGGCCTTGATATTTCGGCGGGACGGCGTCGTTGAGTCGGGCGTCGTGGGTGAGGATGTTGATCGTCGCCAAGCCATGGCGCTGGCCGACCTCATAGTCGTTGAAGTCGTGAGCCGGCGTGATCTTGACGCAGCCGGTGCCAAACGCCGGGTCGACGTACGAGTCGGCGATGATCGGAATGCGTCGTTCGGTGAGCGGTAGCGCGATTTCGCGCCCGATTAGGTCGCGATACCGCTCGTCGTCCGGGTGGACGGCCACGGCGGTGTCGCCGAGCATGGTTTCCGGGCGCGTGGTTGCCACGACGAGATGTCCAGTGCCATCGGCGAGTGGATAGCGCATGTGCCACAGGTGTCCGCTTTCCTCCTCCGCGTTCACCTCAAGGTCCGAAATCGCGGTATGGAGTACCGGGTCCCAGTTGACGAGCCGCTTGCCGCGGTAGATCAGGCCTTCGTCATACAGTCGCACGAAGACCTCGGTCACCGCGCGTGACAGCCCCTCGTCCATCGTGAAACGCTCGCGGCGCCAGTCGACCGATGCGCCGAGGCGACGCAGCTGGCGGGTAATGGTGCCGCCCGATTGCTCCTTCCAGGCCCAGACCCTTCGGATGAACTCGTCGCGCCCGAGATCGTGGCGGGAAAGGCCTTCCTGCGCCAGTTGACGCTCGACCACCATTTGGGTGGCAATGCCGGCGTGGTCCGTGCCGGGTTGCCACAGGGTGTTGTCGCCGCGCATGCGATGGTAGCGGGTCAATGCGTCCATCAGGGTGTCCTGAAAGGCGTGGCCCATGTGCAACGTGCCCGTCACGTTGGGTGGTGGGATCATGATGCAATAGGGGTCGCCCTGGCCACTGGGTTGAAAATGGCCGTCGGCTTCCCAAGCGTCATACCAACGTTGCTCGATCGCTTGCGGGTCGTAGGTCTTTTCCATGCTGCTAAAGGCTCGTCGAATAAAGCGGCGAGTATAACGAAGCCCAGCAGCGAGGGGCAGGGCGCGCGCACGCGAGCGCGTCGGAACGTCTACGGCTGGGGCGGTAACGTACCGGCTGACGCGGCGGCTGGCGATTACTCGCCGGGTTTGTCGGGGGGGCGTTTGCCCGAGCTTGGTAACCGCGCGCGAAGCTCAAGCATGACGACACGGACGATCTCCTCGCGTGCGGCCTGGATGTGCTTTTGCAGGATCGAGTCGATCTGTTTGTTGATCAGGATCTCGAAGTTCGATTGTTTCGGTGCGGGTTTGATCGTGGCGCCGGGTTCCCTGGGTAAGCGCGCGATTTGCTCTCGTAGTGAAGCGGGAGATGCCTTTTCGCGCGCCTGTTCCTGAGCCGCAGCGGCTGCTCGACGCAGACTTTCGATCTTTTCCGGCTTGCCCGGAAAAATCATTTCATCCAGCGTTGGGATGTTGTCGTCTGTTTTCTGCGGCATGGGCACGTCTCTAGGCTAGATCTATGTTATGGCTTTGAAGTTTATAACCGCGTGCCTGATAAAACCTGTAACGGAGTCTCGCTTCCTCAATGTCTTCAGCCGCGATACCGGGGATTTCCGCCACACGCTCAAACTGGCTGAAGAAGTCCGGAACGTTCCGGGCCAGGTTGATAAGCACCTCGCAGTCACCTGAAAAGGGTGCCAGACTCAAGGTGACCGGACAAGCATCCATCGGCGAGTCGGCGATTTCATGCGGCACGAAGCCGATGTCGCGTAAGGTCCAGAGTAGCTGGTCGAGGCGCGTCAATTGTTCCGGATCGTCGCAGTGCAGGTGGACTTTGTGTCCATTGCGATACAGTTTTTCGACCAAGCGTGTGATGAAACCGAAGCGATCCTCGGAGCCGCCACCGCGCATTATATAAAAGCTGACTTCCGTCATTTCCGGGCGCTTGATTTCAGTCGCTCTTGGCACGCCGCAGGATATATTCCATCAGAAGCGGAACCGGTCGCCCCGTCGCGCCTTTCTTCTCTCCGCTACGCCAGGCAGTACCGGCGATGTCGAGGTGCGCCCAACGGTAATCCTTGGCGAAGCGCGAGAGGAACGCCGCGGCCGTGATCGCGCCCGCGGCGCGACCCCCGATGTTCGCCATGTCGGCGAAGTTGCTTTTGAGTTGCTCCTGATAATCGTCGAACAACGGCAACTCCCAGGCGCGATCGTCAATGGCTTGTCCGGCGTTGAGCAGCGCGCGCCCCAGCGGCGAGTTGTTGGTCAGCAGGCCGGAAACGTGGTGGCCGAGCGCGACGATGCAGGCGCCTGTCAGGGTCGCGATGTCGATGACGACCTCGGGTTCGTATCGTTTCGCCCAGGTCAGGGCATCGCACAGTACGAGCCGGCCTTCTGCGTCGGTGTTGAGAATTTCGACCGTTTGCCCGGAGAGTGTGGTCACGATATCTCCGGGTCGCGACGCATTGCCACTCGGCATATTTTCCGCCGCCGCGACGATCCCAACGACATGGACCGGGAGTTGCATGTCCATGCACGCGACCAAGGTGCCGAACACGCTCGCCGCGCCACCCATGTCGAATTTCATCTCGTCCATCGCTTCCGCGGGTTTCAGCGAGATCCCGCCGGTATCGAAGGTGATGCCCTTGCCGACGAGCGTAATCGGTTGCGCCGCTTGTTCGGCGGCGTTGTAGCGCATGCCGATCAGTTTGCCCGATTGTTGACTGCCGCGGGCCACGGCGAGGAACGCGCCGAGGCCGAGTTCGGCCATTTCACTTTCGTCGACGACTTCAACTTCTAACTTCGGGTAAATTTTCTGCAGTCGATAGGCTTCCTCGACCAGAAACGTCGGATGGCAGACGTTCGGCGGATGGTTGGCCAGATCCTTCGCCAGGCGCATGCCCGTTGCGATGCCCATGCCTTCGCGCATCGCCTGTTCCGCGGCGTTGAGATCCTTGCGCCGGTTGATGCCGATCGTAAGCTTGCGCAATGGACGCTGGGCGCCGCGTTGCGGTTTGGATTTGAATTTTTCGAAGCGATATAGACTGTTTTCGAAGCTCAGCACGGATTCGCGCACCATCCAGGCTTCGTCGACGTGGTGGGTGTCGATGCTGGCAAGGTAGCTGACGGCTTCCATGGCGCCGCTTTTGTTAAGCGCGCGTGCGACGTGGTCGCAGATTTTCTTGAAATTCGCCGCGTTAACCTCGCGCTCGGCGCCACATCCAACGAGCATGACCCGATCGCAGCCGAGTGCCGTGGTCTGATAGAGCCATCCGATATCGCCGATCTCGCCCTCGATATCGCCCGTTTTCATGAACTGCTTGATGAAACCCTCGCCCACGTCGTCCAATGCGATGGCGGCGCGCGAGAGCTTCTTGCCTTTGAATACCGGAACGATGACGCATGGCGTGCGTTGCTTTTCGGGGTTTCCGCTAGTGATCGAGTATTCCAATGCCATTGTGCTATCTGTATCTTTCGGAATGAACGGATCGTTGGCCGTTGCGAGTCGTGCGTCTGACGGCTCCACTATCATAACAGACAGGATGCCCGAACACCGGTGCGCCCCCGACCCGCGAGGGCTGAGACTATGAAGATCATCACCCGCGCCGTGATCGCGGAAACGACGGGCAACCTGTTCGCGGTGCTGACGGTGTTGTTGCTGATCCTGTTGGGCGGATTGTTCGTTCGCCTGTTGGGCAAGGTGGCGGACGGGACTCTGGATTCCGCCATTCTGTTTCCACTGTTGTCACTGGCGTCATTGCATTCCGCCACCTCGTTGCTGGCGGTGTCGTTCTTTCTCGCTGTTTTGTTGACCCTTGGCCGAATGTACAAGGATAGCGAGATTCATGCTTTACGCGCTGGGGGTTATGGTGAATTACAGTTACTCAAGCCGGTGTTGGTGGTGGGTACCACGATGGCGTTGGTGCTCGGGGTCTTGTCGTTCTGGATCTCGCCCTGGGCCAACGCACACGCGCGGCAGTTGCGCCAGGAGGCCGTCCAGGCGATTGATTTGGGCGGCGTGACGCCCGGTCGCTTCGTGAGCTTTCCGTCCCAGCAACGGGTTGTCTATGCCGAGGCGCTGGATTCGAATTCGCGCGAGCTCCGCAATATCTATATTTTTCAGGAATACGGCGATGCACTACGTATCATTGCCGCCGATCGCGCGCGCCAGACGACGGTAAGTGATACAGACGACAAGTTTCTTGAGCTGTTGGAGGGCGAGATGCTGCAAATCGCCGAAGGGCCGGAAGCGCGCATCAGTCGAATCGGATTTAGCGAAAATGGTATTCGCCTGCCCGCCACCGCGGCAGCGATCCAAGCCGGGGTTGTCAACCAACTCTCGGTGCTCGAACTCTGGCGCGGTGACGACGCGCGCCTGAAAGCTGAATTCCAGTGGCGTCTATCGTTTCCGCTCAGCGTACTGGTGCTCTCGATCGTGGCAATACCGATGAGTCACACTCAGCCGCGCAAGGGACGCTTTGGCAAACTCGCGCTCGCGGTGCTGGTCTATCTGCTCTATGCGAATATGCTCGGGCTCGCGCGGAAATGGATCGAATCCGGCCAGATCTCGCCGAGCCTCGGACTATGGTGGATTCATTTCGCGTTTCTCGCACTTGGAGTTCTGCTGCTTCTGTATCAGGTGGGTTATTGGCCGGTCCGGCGCCAGCGCGCCGTAGGAGAAAGCTGACCCATGTTTCGCGTACTCGATCGATACCTGTTGGCTAATATCCTACTGGGCACAATGATCGCGCTGTTGGTGCTCGTGGCGCTGGATGCTTTTTTTTCGTTTCTCAATGAGCTGGACGATGTCGGCAAAGGGACTTACGACACCACTCGCGCGTTCTATTACATACTCTTGACCCTGCCGCGCCGATTCTATGAATTCGCGCCGACGGCGACCTTATTGGGCGGTTTGCTCACCTTGGGCGCGCTTGCGAGCCACGGCGAACTGACGGCCATGCGTGCGGCGGGGCTGTCAGTCACCGGATTCGCGACGAAGGTGCTAACGGCTGGACTCATGATCGTAATCGTTGTGCTCGTGATCGGAGAGTTTTTGGCACCGGCCGCCGAGCAGCGTGGACAGCTGCTTCGTGCCGAGGCGCTTTCAGCCCAATTGGGACTCGCGGGCGGGCAGGGATTATGGATCAGGCAGCAACCTTGGTTCGTGCAGGCGCGCGAGATTCCAAGCGAAGAGCATTTGCGCCACCTCAGAATGTTTCGCTTCGAAGGAGGGCGGTTGCGCGAACTGGTTACCGCGGACGCGGCTCAACGCAATTCCGACGGTTGGTTGCTGCAGGGGGTCAAGCGTTTGCGCATTGAAGATGAAGGTGTGATTCGCAACGACCTCGAAACGGAACAGTGGCCGGAATTGGTCACGCGGCAGATGTTCGAGGTATTGCGCGTAAGTCCGGATCAGATGTCGATCCGAGCCTTGGCGGCGTACATCGATTATCTCGGGCAAAACGGACTTGATACCGCACGATATCGGCTGGCATGGTGGATGCGAATTGTTACGCCACTCTCGACCTTGGTGATGCTGGTGCTTGCGTTACCGTTCGTGTTTGGATCGCAACGCGTGGGCGGTGCGGGTCAGCGCTTGTTCATCGGGATCGTGCTGGGCATCAGCTACTTTCTGATCAGCAACCTGTTCAATGAAATTGGCGTCGTCTACGGTCTTGCGCCAATCGTGAGCGTGGCGGTCCCGCCCGTGCTATTTGCAACGTTTGCGCTGTGGCGACTAAGAAATATTTGAGTCACATTCTGGCCCACCAGGTCAGTTACGGCCGATCAGTCGTTAGTCTCGACGCGTTGTTTGGTTAGTGTGGTCAGTCGAGTACCCGAGAAATGATCGTACCAGGTCAGGTTGGCGCGGTTGCCCAAGGCTGTCGCCCATGCAAGTAACGGGGGTAGCCATAGCAGAATCTGAATTCCCCGGGACTCCGGACTAAACTTGAATGCAGCAGTGACCAATAATGGCAACCACGGTAGCACAGCGAGTGAAAATCGGAGTATCGCGTGTGACCAGTTGACCGGTTGTTCGTCACCGCGCACTAATTTCAAGTTCCATGTCTTCATGCCGAGGGTTTGTCCGCCGTGGGTCCAAAACCAACTGGCGAAAAGCGCGCTAACGGTCAAGAAGTAACCGACCAACCACGGATAGCGCGGGCTCTCATAGGTGATCTGGAATAGCACCGTAACGGGAATTGCCGCGACGAACAGCAGGCCCAGCAGCAACAGCGCGTCGTAGAACATCGACGCAAAACGTTTGAGGTAACCCGGAGTACGCTCGGTGTTGACGGAGTTGATAGCGGTCACGGTGATCAGGGTCTGCTGAAAGGGGCGTGAATTATGGCACTGCCGCACCAAGTGTGATATAGAACGACCATGGTTCTGGTGCGGTAATCACGCCGGCGAAATGCAGCCGAAGTCGCTATTATTACTAGCGAATCGTGTTCCATTGGCACAGCCGAGCCATTATAAGAATTTAACCATTGGAGATGACATGAGCGTGGTTGCAGAGCTGATGTCCCTGCCGGGCGTTATCGCGGCGGGCGAGTATTCATTTCGAGGTGATCGGTACAGTTACCAGGGGCAGTTGAGCGACGAGATGGCAATGATGGCCTCCATCATGTGTCGGTCGACATCGCTCGGCGTGCATATGGAATGCAATATGCTCGGTAAGCTGTGTAAAGATTGCGGTCTCGTGCCGGGAAAAGGGTGGGCGGTCATGGGGGCACATTTTACCGTGTGCGTCGTGAGTAACGTCTTTTGCTTTTTGGATAACCAGGCCGGTTCCTTGAACGATACGCTGCATCTGATGCTGCGGGAACTTCGTGACCGTTCCGATGAGCTCATCTGACCCCATGGGTCCAAACAACAAAGACACGATAACCCATCAAGGAGACGACTATGGTAGATCTTGATCGCTTGTTACAGTTGCCCGGAACGATAGCGGCGTTTGAGTTTTCCGATCGAGGCGAGTTGGTTAATCACAAGGCGGCACCCGGTAGCGTCATGACCGATGCCGTATTGGACCTTATCAGTCATGTGTGTGTCGCGAACCTCTCGATCGCGACCATGCAGGCGCGAGGATGGGAGGCCATGACAGGCATGGCCGGTTTCTATCCGGTGCAGGGATTCACGATCATCGGCGTCGATTGGTCGACCGTGATTCAGGGGCGGCACGGCGTGGTACTCGAGAATGCGAAGGCCGATTATCAGGCCGCCTATGCGGCGCTCAATGCCTAACGATGGGAGCCCTGGTACATGATTAAGCGTCTACTTGCGCAAGATGGGGTTTCCGTCGTCGCGCTGTTTCGCGACGATGGTGAGTTTCTCGAAGGATATGGGTTGTTGAACGTTGACCAGATGAGACAGTTGGCCTCGTTCGCGCATGACTACAAACGGCTGGTTCAGTCGAATGCAGATCAGTTATCGATGTTCACCGGCTTAAGTGGCTGGACGCCACCCAAAGGCTGGATGGTGCATGGCGAGAAATACACGGTGTGTAACGTCGGCAATTTGGTGTGTCTGGTGGAAAACGTCGATACCGACCTGTCGGAAATCATGCAGGAGTTGACGGAATTGGCGAGTTACTAGTCGGGCTCAGCCCGGTTTCATTATTCGAGACGCTTAGGGTAATCGCCACTCCCGTGCGTGGAGTGGCTGAATCTTTCATCGATCCGGATTTAGTCGCGCTCCCCGTATCCGCGCTGGGGCGAAATTCGTTATTGAGCGACCTTGCGACGGTTGGTGCCAACCGGCCCGTTGTGTTTTCGGTCGCCGTTTCCTGGGTCGGGTGCGTACCCACTGTTCCTGGCCGATTTCGACCCGGAGAGCTTAGGGCCCAGTTGTTCGTGCGAGCGCGCTTTACCGGCCGCCGTGAATTGAGCGAGGCGTGGGTCTGATTCAGGCTGAGTCCTGGATTCGCGATGCCAGGTAACCAAGGCTATGCATTGTGGCGATAGTTAAGTAACTATGCTCCGGCGGGAAGACAAGCGCGGAATAAATTCCTTAAGTTTGTATAAAGCCCTTTATTTTTTAAAAAAATTGAATAATGATATGTAAAGGACACATTTTTCAATTGTAACTGGAGCATTTAACGTTATGGCTAGACCAAAAAAAGTCCCCGCACCGGTTGCGCCGGCTGAGCCCGTGAAAGTTCCTGCGCGCCGAGGCCGTCCACCCAAGGCTGAAACGCTGGCGCGCCTGGCCGAAGTAAAACCGGTCGGACGTCCACCAAAAGCAAAAGCGGTTGGTCGTCCGCCGAAAGCCAAGGCGGTGGTTCCGCCACCGGTGACAAAAAGGGTAGGTCGTCCGCCGAAGGCCGCAGTCGCGGTGGTTGCCGCCGCTGATCCAGTGCGTGCGCTGAAAGCGGAAATGAAGCAAAAGCTTGATGAAATGAAGACGGAACTGACGGCTGCGAAAATCGAGCTTAAGGAGTCATTGAAGCGTGAAGCGGCATTGCTAAAGATGATCGAAGCCAAAGAAAAGGCGGTTTCGTCATTCTCGTCCAAGTGGCAAGCGGATGCGCTAAAGAAGCTGGGTAAAAAGCCGCTGCCTAAGGCCGCGTCAAAGCCTGCGGCCAAGCGTGGCCGTAAGCGGAAAGTCATGAGTGGTGCCGATGCCACGAGTGGCGCGTCGAGTGCAGCCGCCTGACGGAGCGTGTCCGACTGGTTAGCGCGAGGTGCAGGCCAAGCGCTAAATGGCGAA
>JBHJOI010000069.1:0-13972 GCA_050329935.1 Thiotrichales bacterium
ACGCTGACACCCGGCGATTTTGCAACCGTCTGCCGCCAACGGCTGCTGCTGGACGAGGAACCGACGCCGGTGCGGTTTCTGCACGCGCTCGCGCGGGAGTGCCGGTTCAAACGGACCGACCAGGAAATTGCCTAGATAATTGAAACGGCGCCGAACGTGCGTTACGCACGTTCTGTTAGCAACCGCCTTAACGAAGTGGTTTGGGATGTATAGCGCTATGTGATCGCTCGCCAGTTTATAGCCATATGCTATAGTCGATATATGGGATCGATCGCGTACACCAAGAAAGCGCTGAAAGGCTTAAGAAAATTGCCGTCGCATCATGCGGTGAACTTTCGCACGGCCTTTGAACGGATTGCGGCAGGTGATACAGCGGGACTAAACATTACTGCCTTGCATGGCCGCGACGGTTACCGCCTGCGATTCGGAGCGTTCCGGGCGATCTACCAAATCGAAGGCCAACAGATCATCGTGCTGGTGCTTGACGCCGGCCCACGTGGAGACATCTACAAGTGAACGCGCAAATCATTGAACGCAATGGAAAACCGGAATATGCGGTCGTGCCGATCGACGATTACCGGGTGCTGGTCGAAAAAGCCGAAATGCTCGACGACGTGACGGCCTTCGATAGCGCTCGGACCGATCTCGCCGCGGGCGAAGACGAGTTGATCCCGTCATCCGTGGCCGAGGCGATCCTTGCGGGGGAAAACCCGGTCCGGGTCTGGCGCATGCACCGTGGACTGTCGCAGACGCAGCTCGCCGAGCGTATCGGAATATCGCAAGCCTACCTGGCGCAAATCGAGAACGGTCAGCGCGATGGGACGTTGACGGTTTACCGGGCGCTGGCAGGGGCGCTTGGCGTTGACCTGGACGATCTGGCGGGCTGATTCGCGGTTATAACTCATCCCCGCGCCACACCTTGAGCACGCGCCCGAATACCCGGGCGCGTTCCGAAGTACGGAAAACGCTCCGACGACTGGAGTGGATTACTCGCCCTAGTAGCGGCCGTTCAATGCTGATTTATTCAGCGCTTGTCCTACGCTGACGGCTCGGCAACTAACTTTGTGATTTCGTGGAGCCCAATGACGTCAACCCCCTGCCCTGCCGGATACCGCTCCTCGCCCGCGTACACTACGAAACTCTTGTCGGGTTTGATGTCTTCCCGGGCGCGGTGAAAGCACTTCTCCCGTTTCGGCGCGCGACTACGTTTGATCTCGATCGCCCATTTTTCGCCGCTGGCGAACTCCAGCATCAGGTCAATTTCGGCGCCAGCTGCGGTTCGGTAATAGCTCGCCGCAGTGCGATAGGGCGCGGCGTTGATCAGGTTCTCGATGACGAATCCTTCCCAACTGGCACCGACCACTGGTGTGGCCAGCAAGACTATTAAAGTCCCCTAGTCCCAGCAACGCGTGTAAAAGTCCGCTGTCGCGCACGTAGATCTTAGGCGACTTGACGAGCCGTTTTCCAACGTTTGCATGGCACGGGCGCAGGCGTCTCACGAGCAGCAAATCAACCAGGAGGTCGATGTAGCTCGTGACGGTCGGTGCGCTGACAGCGAGCCCGGCCGCGAGCTTGGAGGCATTCAGCGGCGTCCCTTGCAGGTGAGCCAGCATCGTCCACAGGCGCTGCAACGTATCCGCGGGAATCCGTGGACCGAACTGTGGTACGTCTCGCTCCAGGTAGGTCCGGATCATGTTCGATCGCCACGCGAAGCTGGCTTGATCAGTTTTGGCTAAATAGCCTTCCGGAAACCCACCGCGTACCCAGAGTCGAGTCCGATCGGCTGCGTTACCGCCGATCTCCAAGACATCGAGCGGTGCCATGTCGACGTACTCAATACGTCCCGCGAGGCTCTCCCCAGCCTGGCGCAGCAGGTCCATTGATGCGGAGCCAAGCAGCAGGAACCGTCCCGTTCGCAGCCCCGAGCGGCACCCTTGATCTATCACGCCTCGCAACGTCTGGAATAGCTCGGGTACCCGGTGAGAGGCAGAAAGCTCAAGGCACCTGAAGCACGGATTCGCTGGATCAAGCGCCCCGAAGCCGCCGCGCTCATCGCGTCGGCACGTCGGGCGGACAAGGACTACCTCGCCGACTTCCTCATCCTGGCGCTCAACACGGGATGTCGAAAACAGGAAATGCTCGGGTTGGAATGGAGCCGCGTCAGCCTGCAGGATGAACTGATTCACCTGGAGGCCGATCACACCAAATCGGCCAAACGGCGCAGCATCCCGCTCAACGCCGACGCACGGAGCGCCTTGCTGTCGCGGATGCGATTCCGCGCCACGCACTGCCCGGCATCGCCATGGGTATTCGCCCACGAGGACGGCAGCCGGCTACAGGACGTAAAGAAGAGCTTCGCTAGAGCATGCGCCGAAGCGGGGATCAAGGATTTCCGAATCCACGACCTCCGCCACACCTGCGCCGCCTGGCTCGTGACCGCTGGAGCACCGCTACCGGAAGTGCGGGACCTCCTCGGCCACGCCTCGGTTACGATGACCGAGAAATACGCGCACCTCGCCCCCGAAAGGGTACGAGCCGCCGTAACCCTGCTGGAGAGCAGAAGTCACGATTTGGTCACGCTGGAAATTGAAGGAAGGACAAAAACCCGCTAACCGCTTGATTTAATGGTGCCGATGCGCAGACTCGAACTGCGGACCTATCGATTACGAATCGATTGCTCTACCAACTGAGCTACACCGGCATGGTGTGCGAGGAACCGAGAGGATAATGACAGGAGGTACTTGAGTTCAAGCCTTGTTGCGTACGCGGATGATGACGTCGACACCTTCGACGTCGAATTCCTGCTGCATATCCTGGAGCCCGACGATCTGCACCTCGTGCAGCTCGACGTCCTTGAGCTCGGCGGTATCCAGGTTGTAGAGGTGGTGATGCGCGGAGGTGTTGGTGTCGTAGATTTGGCACGTGGAGTCGACCACGACCTCGCGCACCAGACCCTTGCTCGCGAACAGGCCGAGCGTGTTGTAGATCGTGGCCTTGGAAACATCGCCGAAGCGCGAGTTGACCAGTTCGAGCAATTGATCCGCGGTAACGTGTTTGTCGGCATCGAACAGGCACAGACCGATCTCGATGCGTTGGCGCGTGGGCGAAATGCCGTTTGCCGCCAGGTGCTGGATAACGGCGTGTCGCGCGCTGGAGATTTCTTGCTCGGTATTCATCTCGGGAAGTATACCCATCCGCCTGGTAAAATCAAAAAATGCTTCACACAATCAGAGACTTCTACCGGTTTTCGGGCGCATAGGGCGCCGGATCGACGCAAGCGGGGCGCCCCACCAGCAGATCGACCGCGAGGCGGGCTGCGCCGAGCCCCATGACCACGCCGTTACGATAGTGGCCGGCATTGATGAACAACCCACTCGCTCCCGGTAGCGCTCCGATATAGGGGATGCCTTCGGGCGCGCCCGGCCGCAATCCGGCCCAGTGGTGCTCCATCGGTGCTCGCGCCAAAGCCGGGTAAAGGTCGCTTGCGAACGACAGCAGCGCCACGCGCGCGGTGTCGTCGGTGATCTTGTCGAAGCCCGCGTGCTCGAGCGTGCTGCCCACCAGCACCCGCCCATCGCGGCGCGGAATGAGGTATCGCCCCTCGCGCATCACCATCGGCGCCAAGGTGCCGGGCTCGGTGCGCAACAGGATCATTTGGCCCTTGACCGGGTAGATCGTCGGTTTCGCGGGTATGGTGGCCGGCAACAGGGCCTGACTCCAGGCGCCGGCCGTGACGAGCACCCGTTCGCCGGCGTGAAACGCGCCGCCCGCGCGCACGCCCCGCACGCGACCATTTTCCACCACGATCTCGTTGACCTCGGTGCGCGGATGACAACTGATCGAAGCGCGCCGAAGCACGCTCGCGAGCAGCGCTTTCATGAGCCTTGGGTTACGAATTTGCGCGATGTCCGGCATCCAGCCCAGGTTGTCCGGGGCCAACGCAAGCCCGGTTTGAATCGCGGTGAGGGCAGCGGCATCGTTGACGCGGGTCAAGGTGAGGCGCCAGCGGTTGGCCCATGCGTCCGCCTCTGGCTCAGCATCCGCGATCAAGATTCCGGAACGCACCCATTCGGGATCGATGCCGGTCTCGTCATGCAACTCGGCGGCGAGGCTCGGATATTCAGCTTGACTGTAGGCCGCGAGCGCGTTGACCGCGTCGGGATAACGCCAGGGGTACAAAGGCGAAATGATCCCGCCGCCCGCCCAGGACGATTCCCGGCCGAACGCGCCTTGGTCGAACAGGCTGATGTTTAGACCTTGGTCGGCGAGCAAACGAGCACAAAGCAGGCCGCTGATGCCGCCACCGACAATGACACAATCGGACATGGCTGGACGCTTCAATCGCGCGAGAATGGAGCGGGTGATGGGAATCGAACCCGTCTACCCAGTTATTGAGTCTAGTTGAATTTTCCAGAACCCTCTAACCAGTCTGTGGACTGGATGGCCCGTTAGTCTACGCCGCTATCGGAGGAGCAGGCAATGCTGCCTAGCCTTCCTGAGAAGCTGCGGGTGGCTGCCGCCGAGCTTGCCGTTCTGGAGCTTCTGTCGCGGTTCGTTCAAAGATCGCTTGAGATTACATGCGACATCCAATCAACGTTTGTTCGATGTCCATTCCGCCTGGCTCGTTGCCACAAGCGCCGCCCAGTCATCGGGCGGATTGCCGCGTCCGAGCATTTACTCGAACACCGCATAGGGATCAGATTTGCTGCCCGCCGACCGCAGGGTCTGTTCGTCGTTGACCCAAGCGAACACGATCGCCTTAGCCTTGGAATCGTACCGGAAGAACAGGCGGAATCGCCGCCCAATCTTCGCGCGCCGCCAGTGGCGATATGCCGGCCCCAGGGTGTTGCCCTGGCGGTACTCGTCGCGCGAGGGGTCGCTCGGCACGACATCCAGGATCAACTGGCTCAACGCCCGAAACAGCTTGACGTTGGCGTTGCCCTCGAATTCCCGCGGGTCGTTCTGCTCGGCCCGTTCTGCGGCCGCCTGCAGCTTGCGCAACTGCTCGATCACGCCCTCGTGGAACAAGAGCGTCCAACCGTGCCGCTGCATCAGAGCGCAACGTCGCCGTCGATGTCTTCATCGAGATTGACCGCTAGGCCGGCATTCGCCAGCATGGCCCGGGCCAGATCATCCGGCAGGGACCGGACGTGCCTGCGGGCCCGGATGTCGTCCTCCAGCAGGCCCAGGAAGGCCTCGATGGCCGGGTCTACGTGCTCTGCGTCCGCGCGGGTCACGATGACTTCGCCGTCGCGCAGGTCGAAGGCCACTTTTCCGCCAGTATCCACGCCCAGTGCCTGCCGGATGGGCTTGGGCAGTGTGATCTGGCCCTTGGAGGTCAGCGTGGCGACTTCATGGATCTCAGGCACGGCTATTCTCCCGGTGAAAATGCCGTCATGGTAAGGATTTTTCCTTACCTCGTCAATCTGCCTGAGCATGGGGCCCCGTCCAGTTGAACGAGGCTCAACCCCAGCTACAATCCGGAATCGAGCCCGACCGCTTTAATGGACTACTGGATGGACTAAATCAGTCCAGCAGCGGGTGGATGTCGGTGGAACTCGCTGGACGATCGTCCTAAAAGAAATCGATTTGCCACAGCAGCTTATAGAACTCTGTGGATTTACATGGAAGCTGCTTTGGAGCGGGTGATGGGAATCGAACCCACGCCATCAGCTTGGGAAGCTGAGGTTCTACCATTGAACTACACCCGCGCGGAACCGGTATTCTAGGTGCGTGCTCTCGCGCATACAATACGAAGGCTCTATGATGACGCCCACTTGAGCAATGGGTCACTTTCGCGCGGCACACACGATGCAGATTCTGTTGAATGGCGAACACCACGAGCTGCCGGACCGGACCACCGCGCAGGCCCTGCTCGACTTGCAAGGGCTCGCGGATCGGCGGGTCGCGATCGAGATCAATCTGGAGATCATTCCGCGTGGCGCCTATGCGCAAACCGTCATCCAGCCGGGCGATCGGGTGGAGATCGTGCGCGCGATCGGCGGTGGTTGAACTTACTTGGACATCGGATCACACATGAACACTGCGAACGCCTCATCGGACCCCTTGATCATTGCCGGCAAGGCCTATCAATCGCGGTTGCTGGTCGGCACGGGCAAGTACAAGGATCACGACGAGACACGGCGCGCGATCGAGGCGAGCGGTGCCGAGATCATCACGGTCGCGATCCGTCGCACCAACATCGGACAGAATCCGAACGAGCCGAGTCTGCTCGAAGTGTTGCCGCCGAATCGCTATACCTACTTGCCCAATACCGCCGGCTGTTACTCGGCTCAGGACGCCGTGCGGACCTGCCGCCTCGCGCGCGAGTTGCTTGACGGGCACACGCTGGTGAAACTGGAGGTTCTGGGCGACGAGAAAACCCTGTTTCCGCATGTCATGGAAACGCTGAAGGCGGCCGAAATCCTGGTCAAGGATGGGTTTCAGGTGATGGTCTACACCAACGACGATCCGATCATCGCGCGCGAACTGGAGCAGATCGGCTGCGTGTCGGTCATGCCGCTGGCGGCGCCGATCGGTTCCGGCCTCGGCATTCGCAATCCTTACAACATCCTTGAAATCAAGGAAAACGCCAAGGTTCCGATCATCGTCGACGCGGGTGTCGGCACGGCCTCCGACGCGGCGGTCGCGATGGAGCTCGGCTGCGACGGCGTGTTGATGAACACGGCGATCGCCGCCGCGCGCGATCCGGTGCTGATGGCCTCGGCAATGAAAAAGGGCATCGAGGCCGGACGCGAGGCCTATCGCGCCGGACGCATGCCGCGCAAGCGCTACGCATCGGCGTCCTCGCCGATCGACGGCACGTTTTTCTAGCACCGGGTTTTCCAGGCAAACGATGGAAGAGCACGGTAAATACCGCGCGGTGCGTAGCTATGTGCTGCGCCAGGGCCGCATCACGCCGAGCCAGACCCGCGCGCTGGATGAATTGTGGGCGCGGTTTGGCATGATCCTGACGCCCGACGCGCTGGATCTCGACACACTGTTCGGCCGCCATGCGCCGCGAATTCTGGAGATCGGTTTCGGCGACGGGGAAAACCTGCTCGCTCAGGCCGCAGCCAATCCAGAGCACGATTTTATCGGGATCGAAGTTCATGCGCCGGGCGTGGGCAGGGTACTGAACCAACTCAATGCACTCGAACTCGACAATGTGCGGGTGCTGCGCGAGGACGCGGTCACGGTGCTCACGCAAATGATTCCGCGCGACAGCCTCGACAAGATTCAGTTGTTCTTCCCCGATCCGTGGCCGAAGAAGCGGCACCACAAACGTCGCATCGTCCAGCCAGAATTCGTCGCTACGCTCGCGGCGCGGCTACGTCCGGGCGGGCTGCTGCATTTCGCGACCGATTGGGCCGACTATGCCGATCACATGCTCGGTGTGCTGGAGCAATGCCCGAGCCTGCGCAATACCGCCGCGGGCAGCGGTTTCGCCACCGAGCCCCCGGCCCGCGCTCGCACCCGCTTCGAGCGCCGCGGGCTACGCCTGGGGCACGCCGTGTTCGATCTGGTGTTCGCACGCGCATATCCCGCTTGATCCGTAGCCGAGATCAGTATTCATCGCTAGAATAGCGAACTTCGGTTTTTCAATAATCCCGTAAAAACACCCTGCGGCGTGGCTTTGTGTCCCCGCGGCGGTCAAAAACCTCTTCATTCCGGGGAGATCGCAATGTCAGTTCAAAATCCTATCGTAGTCGTCACTGGCTCTTCCGGCGCTGGCACCACAACGGTCAAGCGTGCGTTTGAGCAGATCTTTTTCCGCGAGCAGATCAATGCCGTGGTCATCGAGGGCGACAGCTTTCACAGCCTGAATCGCGCCGAGTTCAAGGAGGCGATGAAAAAGGCCGAGACCAAGGGCAACCATGCGTTCAGCCATTTCGGGCCGGAGGCCAACCACTTCGACCTGCTGGCGGAGTTGTTCCGCGTCTATGGCGAATCGGGCACGGGGCGCAAGCGCTACTACCTGCATAGCGACGAGGAGGCCGTCGAGCACAACGCACGGCTTGGCACCCAGCTAAAGCCGGGCGAGTTCACGCCATGGGAGGAAATCGAGCCGGGCTCCGACCTGATGTTCTACGAAGGCCTGCATGGCATGGTCAAGTCCGATACCGTGGACATGCCGCGCCATGTCGACCTCGGTATCGGCGTGGTACCGATCGTCAACCTGGAGTGGATTCAAAAGATTCAGCGCGACTGCAAGGAACGCGGCTACTCCGCGGACGCGATCGTGGACACGATTCTGCGCCGGATGCCGGACTACATCAGCTACATCACGCCGCAGTTCTCGAACACCGACATTAACTTCCAACGGGTGCCTACGGTCGATACCTCGAACCCGTTCATCGCGCGCGATATTCCAACGCCCGACGAGAGCTTCGTGGTCATCCGCTTCCGCGATCCGAGGAAGTTCAATATCGATTTCCCGTATCTGCTGGCGATGATTCCGAACTCGTTCATGTCGCGGCGCAACACCCTCGTGGTGCCCGGCGGCAAGATGCAGATGGCGATGGAAATCATCCTCGCGCCGATCATCCACGACTTGCTGGTGCGGCGCGGCCGCTGATCCGCGCCAGATTCCTCCGCGCGCTCGGGTGCAAGACCCGGGCGCGACCCTCGCTCAGCGCATACCTCCACGCGGACCGGCCGCACCCGCGTCAAATCCCGATCGCGATTGGCGAAGCTTGACCGCCGTTGACACTCGGCCTACCTTGCAGAAGCCGGGCAAGTGCCCGCTGTCAGCGCGCCCCGGCGCACCGCATGCCGAGCGGTCGGGAGAATCGATCAATGAGCGCGTTCATCGCGAACCCAAGGAGCTCTATGTCTACCTTTGCGTTTGGTCTCGCCACGGGGACCGAGCCACGCACACTCGTCAATACGCTCGTGGCCCAGATCGGAGATCCGCGCCCCGGCGCCAACCTCGGATTCGTCTACGCGACCGACGCCCTTACCCGCGAGTTGCCGCATATCCTGCAATTGCTGGAGCACGCCACCAACGTCACGCATTGGGTAGGCTCGGTCGGCATGGCGCTCAACTGCCAGGGTCGGGAGATCTACGACCAGCCTGCCGTCGCGGTGCTGATCGGCGAATTTCCGCCCGACGGTTTCCGCGTGCTGCCCAGCCAAAACGGTGACCTGACCGCGCTCCCCGCGGCGATGCAATCGTGGGCCGCGGCGCATCAACCACGGTTTGCGGTGCTGCACGGCGACCCGGCCAACCCGACGATGGCCGATTTGATTCAGCAACTCTCGGGCACGCTCGGCGATGGCTTTTTCGTCGGCGGACTCACGTCCTCACAAAGCGACACGCGTCAGATCGCCGATGGCGTGGTCAGCGGAGGTTTGTCGGGCGTGTTGTTCGCGCCCGAGGTGACCGTCGTCGCCGGCCATACCCAAGGTTGCAGCCCGATCGGACCCGTGCGTCAGGTGACCCGCGCGGAACGCAATATCATCGCGACGCTCGATCACCGGCCGGCGGTCGAGGTGATGAAGGAGGACATCGGCGAGGTGCTGGCACGCGACCTCAACCGGCTCGGCGGATACATCTTCGTGGGTTTGCCGTTGCCGCACTCCGACACCGGCGACTATCTGATACGCAATCTGCTCGGGCTCGATGTGGGCAACGGCTTGATCGCCATCGGCGAGATGATCGAAACCGGCGACACGCTGATGTTTTGCCGGCGCGATGGCAACACCGCGCGCGAGGATATGACGCGGATGCTGGAAGGGCTCAAGAAACGCTGCGGCGCAAAGACGCCGCGCGGCGGCCTGTATTTTTCGTGTCTTGGCCGCGGTCGCAATCAATTCGGCGACAATGCCGAGGAAATGGCGTTGATTAGTGAGGTGCTCGGCGACTTCCCGTTGGTGGGCTTTTTCGCCAACGGCGAGATCTTCAACAATCGACTGTACGGCTACACCGGCGTGCTGAATCTTTTTTTATAGGGGGTACAACCGCTATGGAGTACCGCAAGCTCGGCGACAGCGATTTGGAGATCAGTACGATCGGCCTAGGCACGATGACCTGGGGCGAACAAAACTCCGTCGCGGACGCCCACGCCCAACTCTCGCTCGCGCTGGCGCACGGGGTTAACTTCGTCGATACCGCCGAACTTTACGCGATACCACCGCGCGCCGAGACCTACGGTCGCACCGAGGAATACATCGGGCGTTGGTTCGCGGCCGGCGGCCGACGCGACGCGATCGTCCTCGCCAGCAAGGCCGCGGGGCCGGGCAACGATTGGGTGCGTCATATTCGCGGCGGACCACGCCTGAATCGCCAGCACCTGGAGCATGCGCTGCACGGCAGCCTCACCCGGTTGAGGACCGATTATCTCGATCTCTACCAGATCCATTGGCCCGAACGGCACACCAACTACTTTGGCAAACTCGGGTACCAAGCCGAGCCCGAACGCGGCGTCATACCCATCGAAGAGACCCTGGAAGTGCTCGACGGTTTCGTGCGCGCCGGAAAGGTGCGCCATATCGGCATCTCCAACGAAACGCCCTGGGGCACGATGGAGTATCTGCGCCTTGCCCGCGAGCGCGGCTGGCCACGTATCGTTAGCATCCAAAACCCCTACAGCCTGCTGAACCGGACGTTCGAGATTGGCCTTGCCGAGATCGCGCATCGCGAAGGGGTCGGTTTGCTTGCCTACTCCCCGCTCGGGTTTGGCGTGCTCAGCGGCAAGTATCTCGGCGGGGAACGGCCGGAAGGTTCGCGTCTTGCGCTGTTTCGGCAGTACACACGCTACTCCGGTGAACAAGCGGAACGGGCGACCAAGGCCTATGTCGACATCGCCTATCGCTACGGACTCAATCCCGCGCAAATGGCGCTCGCCTACGTCTGTTCGCGACCGTTCGTGGTCAGCGCCTTGATCGGCGCGACCAACCTGGCACAACTCGAGGAAAACCTGGGCGCGAACGCGCTGCGACTAAGCGCGGCGGTGACCGATGCCATCGAGGCGGTGCACCAGCGTCTGCCGAACCCGGCGCCTTGAGCGCCACGCGCGGGTGACCCCCGCCAATGCCAGCAACAGGATTCCGATCGGGGCGAGCGAACCCGAGCCGCTCGCGGCGACCGGGTTCGATTTCGGCGCCGCGTTGTTGGTGTAGATGTTGATCCAGGTGAGGTAATTGGCGGTCCGCGTGTAGATCCCGTAGGCATCGCGCTGCGCGCAACCGTTGCCAGTGCTGATGATACCGGCTTGCTGATACTCGCCGCTCTGCAACCGAACCATCAACGGGCCGCCGCTGTCGCCGGCACAACTATCCTTGCCACCGTCCGCATAACCGGCGCATAACATGTTTCGAGTCAGGCCGGCGTAGACGCTCTGGCACAGCTCGTTGGTAATGACAGGCACCTCGACCTCGCGCAACTGCGCCGAGAACGACGACGCCACCGGGCTACCATTGGCGAAGGCGGTCGCCCCCCAGCCCACGACGGTCGCGAGCGCGCGACTTTCGGGCACATTCGGATAGGCGACCGGCGCCACCGGATAGATCGCCATCGATGAATACTCCACCGGATAGGCCAGCTCCAGCAGCGCGAGATCCGCATCAAAGGTCTTGGGATTGAACGACGGATGTACGAAGATATTCGCCACCGGCTTGAATTCGCCGCCGGTGCTGGTATCGACTCGATTGGTGCCGATCAGCACCTGAAGGTCCTGCAACCGCAGTTGTTTGCCGGCGTCGTCGAACATGCAGTGGGCCGCGGTCAGTACCCACTTGGACGCGATCAGATTGCCGCCGCAGAATGGGCCAATCACGGTGCCGCTGGGCGCGACAAGCTGAAGCGACACGACACTGGGCCAGCCATTCGCGACGGAAACGATGCCGCCAATGATCCGCGGCTGCAAGGTCGCCGCAACGGTGCTCGAAGAACCGACCAATAGCGTAACCAGGATCAGACGTTGGATGATATTCATTCGGGTTATATGCTGGTTGCAAGCCGATGACCGCTACCATGCGTCATCGTTAATACATGCGTGTCTATATTAGAATTAGCTTATTGTAAAGGAATGCGTGCATGAAAGGATGCCAAGAGCGTCACAGTATTTTCCCATGGGCGTTGGTCGGTCCGGTCATCGTGTTGCTTGGCGCCTGCGCTACCCCACCGAGCCCGCCCGAACTGCCGACCCCAGCGACCGCGATCAACGACGACGCCAGCGCCGTCGAAGGCTGGTTGCTGTTCAACGCCGCGCTTGGCATGGACAAGGAAACGCTTGCGCCACAGCTCACGCGCCGCCATCGCTACTGGCCGAGTTGCGAAGTGCGCGAGGTGGGCACGAGCGGTCGTTTCGAGCTCTGCGTCTACGGCGAGATCGCGGATCGCCCCGCGGCACTTAGAGTCGGGTCCGAACCGCTGTATCGGTTGCGCTACGCATTTATCGACGAGCGCCTGACGCACGTCCAGGGCCAATTCGCGAGCGCGCTAACCCCCGAATCCTACATCGATCTGCGCCAGCAACTAACGCAGCAGTTTGGCGAGCCGGCACGATCCGATGAAAACGCGACGCAATGGCACACGGACACCCAACGCGCGATACTGAACCGCGCCAGCCTAACGCTCGAATACAGCGACCGCCCAACGGGCGTCGACCAACGCTGAACGCCAACTGACACGATTGCCTTGATTGACAGCCACTGCCACATCGACGACGAAACCTTCGATCCCGACCGGGCCGCGGTGTTCGCGCGCGCGCAATCAGCCGGCGTGACGGACATCGTGGCGCCCGCGGTGTCCGCCACCGCATGGCCAACGCTCGCGTCGCTGGCCGATACGTACCCCACGCTGCACCCCGCCTACGGCCTCCACCCGGTGTACCTGCGGCTGCACCAACCCGAGCACCTTGAACGGCTCGACGCCTGGCTGACCGAACATCCCGCCGTTGCCATCGGCGAATGCGGTCTCGATTTTCATGACAAGGCACTGGAGCGTGACGCCCAGCACTACTACTTCGACGCGCACCTTCGGCTCGCGCAAAAACACGCGCTGCCGCTAATCATCCATGCCAGGCACGCGGTGGAGGCGGTATTGCAGCGCCTGCGACTGTTTCCGGGCGTGCGAGGGGTATTGCACAGCTACTCGGGCAGCGTCGAACAGGCGCTCGCGTTGCACAAACTCGGCTTTTATTTTGGACTGGGTGGCACGGTCACCTGGCCGAACGCGCGGCGACCGCAACAACTTGCGCGCGAACTGCCGCTCACCGCGATCCTGCTCGAAACCGACGCCCCCGATCAGAGCGACGCCGAGCACCGCGGCGAGCGCAACGAGCCGTCCTACCTGCCGCTGATCGCGGCGCGGATCGCCGAACTCCGTGGCATCGAAGTCGCCGAGGTCGTCGAACAAACCACCCGGAACGCACGCACGCTATTCGCCATCCACTGACGGCGTGGGTGCCACGGTTTTCGGATAGTGCGGATGTCCAAGCAGGTTGGCGTTATTCAACGAGGTCAGCCGCACCGCACAATTCGTTCTCGACAGGCGTAGCGCAGCTTGTATACTTAGAAAATTCCGAA
Organism: Thiotrichales bacterium; assembly: GCA_050329935.1. GTDB lineage: Bacteria > Pseudomonadota > Gammaproteobacteria > UWMA-0217 > UWMA-0217 > CAYSFW01. The sequence goes on from JBHJOI010000069.1 coordinate 13,534, forward strand.
GAGTCTCACCCCAATGCCGTATTCAATCAGTGCATTCGTGTCGCTGTTTTTATTCTGGGTCTTGTTGTCGGGAATGTTCACGCCGTTCCTGCTGATCGCGGGAGCGGGATGCGCGTTGGGGGTGGTGTGGTTCTCGCGGCGCATGGACCTGATCGATCACGAAGATCATCCGATGCACCTCGGCTGGCGCGCCGGGTTGTATTGGCTGTGGTTGATCAAGGAGATCGCCAAGTCGGGCTGGCAGGTCAGCAAGATCATCCTCGACCCGGCGCTGCCCATCAGCCCGACGCTGCGTCGCTTTCAACCCTCGCAACAGACGGAAGTCGGGCTTGTTATCCATGCCAATTCGATCACGCTGACACCGGGCACCATTACCGTGGAGGCCACGCCTGACGGCTTGCTGGTCCACGCGCTGACGCGCGAGGGCGCTGACGCGCTC
>JBHJOI010000070.1:0-14280 GCA_050329935.1 Thiotrichales bacterium
GCCGTAAGCGGAAAGTCATGAGTGGTGCCGATGCCACGAGTGGCGCGTCGAGTGCAGCCGCCTGACGGAGCGTGTCCGACTGGTTAGCGCGAGGTGCAGGCCAAGCGCTAAATGGCGAATTGGCCCAGTTGAGTTGAGTCGAACTTGGGCCGTGCGTGGCCAAGCGCGCCATGCGGTAACTGATTTTCAGTATGGCAGTGCGAGTCTACATTGGTGTGCCGCGCGAGATCGTAATTCCTAGGTACATGGCTTTCCCGAGCCCTGCTACCGATCTATATCGAGAGCGCGAGGCGCGCAGTCGGGTACATCGGTGTTGGAAATGGCGGAGTGAGGTCGATGCGTAGTCACTATCCGCGCGTACGCTTGATCGCGGCGCGGCCGGTAAAGAGTGGCATTTCAAAGCAAATTGGTCAGCGGGATGATGGTGACGGTTTCACCGGGGGCGATGTGCTCGACATCCCAAGGTAGGACCATCAGACAATTCGCGCTCGACATCGACGACAACACGTGTGATCCCTGCAAGCCCGTCGATTCAACATGGAACTCGCCGGATTGATCTAACCGGAATATGCCGCGTTGATATTCTTGTCGGCCGCGCTCCTTTTGCAGTCGATGTGCTGCCTTGGCTTTGAATTTCAATACATCGGTGGGTAAGCCAGCCGCGAGACGTTCTAGCGTGGGCCGAACGATTAGCAGGAAGGTCACCATGACGGAAACAGGATTTCCCGGCAGGCCAAAGAACAATGCGTGTCCGATGCGTCCAAAGGCGAGCGGCTTGCCCGGCTTTATCGCCAATTTACAAAATTCAATATGTCCCAGCCGTGCCAGAACGGTTTTAACGAAATCGGCTTCACCGACGGAAACGCCACCGCTGGTCAGAATCGCGTCGCTGGTTTCGGCGGCTTTCGCGAGCGCGGATTCCAGTGCCATCGGGTCGTCGGGTAACACGCCAAGATCGAGCGCTTCTATATCGATATGCCGGAGCAAGCCGCGAAAGATGTGGCGGTTGCTGTCGTAAATCTGTCCTGGCTGTAGTGGCTCACCCGGATTCCGGAGTTCGTCACCGGTCGAGAATATACTGACTCTGAGCGGGCGGGTGACTTCGATCGCGGTGAGTCCAAGTGAGGCCAGCAAGCCCACGTCGGCCGCGTTGAGTTTTCGACCAGCAGGAAATACCAATGATCCCTTGGCGAGATCGTCGCCCGGGTTGCGCACGTTCAAGCCGGTGCGCGGTCGATGCAGTATACGAACACCCGCGACCTCGATGTGTGCGTGCTCCTGCATGACCACCGCGTCGCAGGCGTCGGGTACGACCGCGCCGGTCATGATGCGTACGCAGTCTCCGGCATCGACCGTGCCGAAATACGGATGACCGGCCGTTGACCTTCCCACGACGCGAAAGTTGTCGATCGAGGCCAAATCACCGCTGCGTAACGCGTAACCGTCCATGGCCGAATTGCGGAACGGGGGCACTTCGATTGGTGCAAAAACGGGTTTGGCCAGTATCCTGCCGTAGGCACGTTCGAGTCCGATGTATTCGGTTTCGCGCACCGGTTGTAGGAGCGTGTCGATACGCGAGAGTGCGGCGGCCAACGTGAGTGCGGCGGGATCGGTTTCGTCGTTGCCCGTGGGGCTAGGATTCTCAGTTGAGTTCATGCCGATGCATTAGGCGAAATTGAAGGTGTTTGTATCCGGCGCGCGATGAATGCCGCAATGGCCTCGACATCATTCAGATTCAATAGAGGCAGCGCGCGCGCCGTCGTTATCGGTTCATCGGTTGCGAGGGCGATGATCGCGTCGTCCTGAACATAGCATGGCGGCTTTCCAAGCGAGGGTCGAAAAAGTTCAATTTTAGGAATGGATTCGTCCTTGAACCCTTCGACCAGAACAAGGTCAAACTCGGTGGGATCGAACCGTGCGATGAGCACCGATAAATCGGGTTCGCGCGCGCTAGGGTAGTCACGAACCAAGGCCTCGCGGTTATTGGATGCAATGACCACCTGGCGGGCCCCGGCCTTGCGCAATTCGAAACTATCCTTGCCCGGGTAGTCGATCTCGAAGTCGTGATGCGCGTGTTTGATGATGCCGACGCGAAGTCCGCGTTCGCGCAATGCCGGCAATAAGGACTTCAATAGTGTGGTTTTGCCCGTTCCACTCCAGGCGGCAACTCCGAATACGGGAATGGCGAGTGTGTTTCTCAATTGCAAATGACCAGAATCAGGGGCGAGTCGGGCGAAAGTGCTAGACTATTTTATACATTCTAGCCGCATTGGGGGCTTGATCAGGCTCATGGCGCGAATAATCTGGATACTGTTTGCCTGGATCGTGGCGATGGCCGGCATGGGTATCAACATCGCGGGTGCTTCCGAGTCCAGGGCGTTGATGCTGCAGGTGCGCGGCGCAATCGGCCCTGCGACGCAAGATCTCATCGAGCGCACGCTTGAACGGGCTCACGACGAAGACGCCGCGGCGCTCGTCCTGCAACTGGATACGCCCGGCGGACTCGATCATTCGATGCGCGGAATCATTCGCGATATCCTGGCATCGAAAGTCCCGGTAGTCACCTATGTCGCGCCCTCGGGTTCCCGGGCGGCCAGCGCTGGTACCTACATTCTGTATGCCAGTCACGTCGCGGCGATGGCGCCGGCGACCAACCTCGGCTCGGCAACACCGGTCAGGATCGGTGGATTGCCGGAACTCCCCTCGCAGCCAAAATCGTCGGATGACGAGGACGCGGCGGATAGCGGCGATGCGATGGAACGGAAATTAATCAACGACGCCGCGGCGTATATCAAAGGCCTGGCGCGGATGCATGGCCGTAACGAGATCTGGGCGGAACAGGCGGTGCGAGAGGCGGTAAGCCTGACTTCATCCGAGGCGCTGGAGATGGGCGTCATCGACGTGATCGCCAACGACACGGCAGACCTGCTGCGCGCGATCGATGGCCGCAAGGTCAACCTGCGGTATGGAGAAATCACGCTGGCGACACGCGACTTGCCGGTCGAGGTCGTGACTGCGGATTGGCGCACCGAACTCCTCTCGGTCATCACCGACCCGAACGTGGCGTATATCATGCTGTTACTCGGGATTTACGGCTTGATCTTTGAGTTTTCGAATCCCGGTTATATCGTGCCCGGCGTGGTGGGCGCCATATCGCTGCTTCTCGCGTTGTACGCACTACAGGTTTTGCCATTCAGTTACGCTGGCATCGCGTTATTGTTCGTCGGAGTTGCGTTCATGGTGGCCGAGGCGTTCGTGCCGAGTGGCGGCATTCTCGGCGTTGGCGGATTGATCGCATTCGTGATCGGGTCCGTCGTGCTTTTCGATGACGAAAATCTCGCGGTCTCGATACCCACGATCGGCGGCACCGCGCTGGTATCCGCGATTTTCATGTTTTGGGTCATCAACCGGTTCATACGCTTGCGGCGGCGACCGGCGGTGAGTGGTATCGAGGCGTTGATTGGTGCCGATGCCGAGGTGCTGGAAGACTTCGTCGGTCGCGGCCGAGTGCGCGTCGCGGGCGAGATTTGGTCCGCGCATAGCGCGAGTCCGGTTCGGAAGGGTCAGATCGTCAGCGTCGCTTCGATCGATAACCTCATCGTAGAAATCCAATCCAACGATTAAGGAGCCATACCCGATGATGTCATTTATCGTTCCACTCGCACTCGTCGGCGCACTACTGCTGATGTCGGTGCGGATACTTCCGGAGTACGAACGTGGTGTCGTGTTCTTCCTGGGGCGCTTTCAGCGAATCAAGGGGCCCGGGTTGATCTTGATCGTCCCGGGACTTCAGACCATGGTGCGGGTCGATCTGCGGGTCATTACGATGGATGTCCCGTCACAGGACGTGATTTCGCGCGACAACGTGACCGTGCGCGTCAACGCGGTTTTGTATTTCCGGGTGGTCGAGCCGGACAAGGCGATCATTCAGGTCGAGAACTATTATCAGGCGACTTCGCAGCTCGCTCAAACCACTCTGCGATCGGTGCTTGGACGCCACGAACTGGACGATATGCTGACCGAACGAGAGAAACTCAATTCAGATATTCAAACCATTTTGGACAGCCAAACCAATGCCTGGGGCATCAAGGTAACCAACGTTGAGATCAAGCATATCGACCTCAACGAAAACATGATCCGCGCGATCGCGCGCCAAGCCGAGGCGGAGCGGGAACGACGCGCTAAAATTATCCATGCCGAAGGCGAACTCCAGGCCTCGCAGAAGTTGCTCGCGGCAGCGGCGGTGATCTCGAAAAATCCGCAAGCGCTGCAATTGCGCTATTTGCAAACGCTCAACGAAATCTCGACCGAGCGCGCGAGCGTGATCGTATTTCCGCTACCGATAGAATTGCTGGCCGCGTTCCAGCACCGCCATTCCGATAAATCCGGCGACACGACCGATGACGCTCGCGGCCGATGATGCGTTGATCGCACGGTTCGTCGATGCCTTGTGGTTAGAGCGAGGTTTGAGCCGCAATACCCAGGCGGCGTACCGAAGCGATCTGATGGGTCTTTCCGGGTGGGTCCGCGAGCACGGCGTCCCGTCGTTACTCGAGGTGGACGCGAATGCGTTGCGCCGGTACTTGGTCGAGCTCTCGCGACGCGACTTCAACCGACGCTCGGTGGCTCGGGCGATGTCGGCGTGGCGCCGTTTCTACCAATATTGCCTGCGCGAGACCTTGATGGTGGAGAATCCGACGGCGGAGCTTGATCTGCCGAAGCCGGGTCGTGCATTGCCAAAGAGCCTGGGGGAAGATGACGTCGAACGCCTATTGCGTGCACCCGATACCACGACCGCGATCGGGCTGCGTGACCGCGCGATGCTAGAGTTGCTCTACGCGTGCGGTCTGCGTGTCAGTGAACTGGTTGAGTTGCGGGTCGAGCAGATCAGTCTGCAAGCGGGCATGGTGCGCGTGATCGGCAAGGGCGATAAGGAGCGGATCGTTCCGCTTGGCGATGAAGCGAATGAATGGGTGGGACGTTACTGGACGCGTGCGCGCCCGGAGCTCGCTCGCGGCTATCCGCCGCACGACGCCGTGTTTCTAAGTCGTCGTGGCGGGGCAATGACCCGGCAGAATTTCTGGTATGTGATCAAACGCTATGCCCGGGAGGGTCGGATCGACAAGCCGTTATCGCCCCACACTTTGCGTCACGCCTTCGCCACGCATCTGCTGAATCACGGCGCGGATCTGCGGGTGGTTCAGATGCTGCTAGGCCACAGTGACATCTCGACGACGCAGATCTATACCCATGTGGCGCGCGAGAGACTGAAGGCACTTCATGCCCACCATCACCCGCGTGGATGACTACCGCTTGGATGCTCGATCTCCAGGCGCGAATGCGTGTATTCTGCACGCGGCCACTGCTGCAACCGATTCGAATGTCGTCACGTACTAGTGTTAACTGATCGCGTATTCGTACGGGCGCACGGTCTCAAATTCAACGATTGGAAGGATTGTTATGCGTAAGCGTTTACTGGCCGCCATTGCCGCTGCCGCCGTTGGTTTCGTTGCCGCTGCTCAAGCGGATGACTTGACCAGGACCCTGGAGCAAAAACTGCTTAAAGTCATCCCGAATGAAAGGCCCGACAGCATCACCGCGACGCCGGCCAAAGGGCTGTACGAGGTCGTCTACGGCGGGCAGGTGCTGTATATCACCGAGGATGGCAAATACCTGCTGGATGGTCAGTTGCTCGATCTGGAGTCGCGTAAGAACCTGACCGAGGCGGCGCAGAATTCGGCGCGCGGCAAGGTGATGGCGAGCGTCAAGGATGCCGATACCATCATGTTCGCGCCCAAGGGCAAGCCCAAGCATACGATCACCGTGTTCACCGACATTGATTGTGGCTATTGCCAGAAGTTACACCGCGAGATGGAGTCCTACAACGACGCGGGGATCGCGGTGCGGTACATGATGTTTCCGCGAGCCGGTGTCGGTTCAGATGCCTACAAAAAGGCGGTTTCGGTGTGGTGCGCCGACAACCAGCAGGACGCAATGACCAAGGCAAAAAACCGCGAGTCGGTCAAGGACGCAACCTGCGCCAATCCGGTCGAACAACATTACGCCCTCGGCCAGCAGGTCGGTGTCACGGGAACGCCAGCGATCGTGCTCGAAGGTGGGCAGATTGTTCCTGGCTATCGTCCGGCCAAGGAACTGGCAACGGTGCTTGATCAACTGGCCCAGAAGAAATAGCGCGCGTCTATTGCGTCATCGGTCGCGTGCGTAATGCACCGCGCTTCGCGGTGCGTGTGGCCTGCGACTGGTCCGGTAAGTCAAGGTGTCCGGGAGGCGGTCCATTCGAGTGTTCGACGAGCTCGCCGCGACTATAGCGGCAGCTAACGGATAAGGCTTGAGGGCGGAGGGACGTCCCGCGGTCGGGACGTCCCCTCAGTCGTTTAGGTGGAGGCCGGCTCGAATCGAGGTTGGCGCTGCACAATCCGCTTCAACGCCAGGCCGAGCATTAAGTAAAGCAACGACCATCCGGTATAGCTCAGGTAATACGCTGAAACGTTCGTGGCGTACGTCTGCACCGATTGGTCCGCGAAGTAGCCGGAGAGCGCGTAAAAGCTAGCATTCGAGATCAGAAACGCGATCGAGAATGTGATTACCGCGATCGCCACCAACCTTGCCTGGCTATTCGTGGATAGTTGCTCCGCGGCGCGCGACGACCAGCGGCCAGCCAGCCAGGTCATGACATACGACAGCAACAAGAATCCGTACGCGGGCGTCACGCAGGACCCACCGACCCCGGCAACCTGAATCGCGAGCGTGTCCACCAAGACCGCCACGCCGACCAATGCCCACATCACCCAGCGTGATCCGAGCCAAAGCCCGGCGAGGAAAAAGACCGCGAGAGACGCATCCGGCAGAAAGTCGACCGAGCCGAAATGATGCCAGCGTGAGATTGCCATCAATCCGATCAGGCCAGCGACGGTGTAAATCAGTGAACTGCTTCTCGAATGCTTCATACGATAGTCCTCCTAGGCATCTCATACAGATTATCATAAGTCGCTTAAAGTACGCTTGACCTGACTGGGGAGGCGAGTGCGGCGACCGATCGCGACGGCGGGTCCGCGCAAGTCGATTTGAGCACGCGCGGCCATGCTCGCTCGAACGCAGGATGGCACGTCAGGCGCTGCAACGAAAAGAATGGGCTTTTGGAGAAATAACACGTGCACTCCAGGAAAACACTGGAAGGGCTGCTTATCGATACCTGGTGGTTTGGTTTGACGCACCGGCTGAGTCGTCGGGACTTTTTCGACCTCGCGGAATTGCGGGTGCGGCAAGGTTTTAACGCGGTTCAGTTGGTCGTCGGCGTTCCGCCCGAGGTCGCGCCAACGCATCCAGACGCCGCCAGTGAAGTCGGCGTTGCCTGGGATCTTGAGCGACGCATCAATGAAGACTACCTCGAACTGGCTCGCGACCGCATTCAGCGGCTCAATCAATTGGGTCTGCGCGTGATTGTCTATGGCGCGTGGGGTATGCAAATCGACTGGACCGATACCGCGTTCATGCGCCGCTGGTGGGGTCGTCTGGTCGAACGACTCGATGACTTGAACGTGGTGTATTGTCTGACCGGCGAGAGCGATCTGTGGGCCGAGACACCAGACCTGCTGCTACCCGATCGCTCGACCGATGATCTTGAGCGTATCCGCAAGCATGGCCTGCTGGGCGAGATGTGGCGCCGCGTCGGTCGTAAGGCATCGCGTCTTGGCGCACGATTGAACCCCGCGAAATGTAATGCACGTGAACGGCGTCGTCAGTCCTGGGGCACTGTTCTGGCGGACTTGGCCGAGCGTACCCAGCACCCGATCATCGTCCACACCAGCGGTCAGACCCACAGTCACTCCGCGGTCACCCACCCGGATCTCTTGGGCGCGGCGACCGCACAGACCGGCCACGATTACAGTGCACGGCCGCATCTGTGGCAATTGCCACAGCGACTGCTCACATCGCCCGATGACCGCTATATCAACCTCGAGCCGTGGTACGAAGGTATTCGCGAGAGTTTCGGGCCGGAAGACCAATTATTCGCGTATTGGGTGTCGATGTTGTCCGGAGCCTGTAGTCATGCCTATGGCGCGCAAGGGATCTGGAATGTCGGTGACGGGCGGTTTCTCGCGCATTGGGGGCAGCAAACATTCGACGAGGCGTGCTGGCTCGTGGCGCCGGATCTACTCGGCGAATCGCACCGCTTTTTTCTTGACTCTCTGGGCTATGACCCTCAGGCCCGGTCCGTAGTCGAAACCGACGGCGACGAATTGCTATGGGTAAGCCGACAAGGCGCGCGTGGCACCCTGACGTTCTATCCGGATACGTCGCGACTGGCCAAGATTCCGCGTGGTGAGTACTTATTGCCGCTGGAGTCCGCGCGTGCGTATCGGGCGCCAGACGCCGGACCGGTTGTATTATGGCGGACAAGCCACAACTAGCGACGCCGGACGTTGGGATTCTCAATTCCGATCCGCGACAATGGCGCCAATTGATCCGGAGAGCAGGCAATGAGGAATTTAGCGGTGGTCGTCAACGGCGACAAGATCCTGGACTATGATCGAAACAAGCGCCTACCCGGGATTCAACGCCGATTTCTCGACGAAATGGACGCGCGGATGCAGGCCGAGGGCATCATGATCAATGCCGTCAGCGTCGAGCAGCCGAACGCATTGCAGCAAGCGCAATACGTCGCGAGTGTGTTGATCGGTGCGCTCGTCGAGGATAAGGAATCGCTCGCCGCGGCGACCTGCGCCTGGCTGGCGACGCGGCTGCCCGAGTTACAGCAAGTCAAGGCGATCCTGTCGGCCGATCAGGAGACACGCATCGAACTGGTATTTGACCGTTCGTTCGATCAGGCTCAATTGGAGCAACCGGTCAGCTTTGTACCGCGACCCGCACGCCACTAAGTCGGTCGATCACGCGGTACCAAAGGCATGGCGCCCGATCCGCAGACGCTTGTAGTTGCGGATCATGATCATCGTTTTTCGAATCGTGGCGTCATCGATCCGCTGCAAGCGCAGACCTACCCTCAGATTCAAGACGTCGCGTTCCGAGGTTGGCGCGATCTCGATAAAATTCGGGCACTGCTCGCCGCGCGGCTCAATAACGACTTCGAGCACGGTGCGCCAGGTGACCGTGATCCCATCAAAAGTACCGCGAAACGAGAATTCGGCACGTTCTGCGCGCAGTGGCGCCAACAGTACGTAGCCGTTATCGGGGTTTTTTGGCGCGGTTCGACCTAGCGCCGGAGTCAAGCGCTTAAGGCCTCGTGGTGCATGGCGACGTAGCGGGCCGTCACTTGATCCATGGTCGCGACATGCTGCAAGAACCACGGCCCCAAGCGGTGCTCCAGATAGTGCCGCAGGGGATCGACGGCGGGGTCGGTCGACCATTGCGAGACGATTGCTTCAAGCTCATCCAAGAGTCGGTCGTGCTCGCCTTTGTGGATTGAATAGGGCGGAAAACGTAGCCGCCGCATATCTGACTCCTCGCGGGCGAAGTGTTCGCGGGTGTGGTGCACGATATCGTCCAGCGTCGCGGTTGCCGCGGTCAGCGCGCCGGCCGCGAGCTCTTCGAGCAGGCGGTTGTAGCTCAGCGCGAACACCTGATGATCGGCATTCATATAGTCCAGCATGACCTCAGTCACCTGGTTTGGGTCAAGAAACGACATTGAGTCTCCCACGGTGGCCAGCTTGAGTTGGATCCTAGCAAGACTACCGCACCGGAAGGGCTAGACAGGTTGATTTCAGTCAAGAGGATCCGCGACCGATCGCCCCCGATCCGCGATCACACGCGGCAGCGGTCTCGCGCGTGTACTGTGGTTCGTCCTCCGCGCCTCGAGTGCGGGTCCGAATGGTTTCGCTCGCGGCGGTTTGCCGACGATGCGTTGACGCGCTGGCGTTCACCGTTGCCCAGTGTGGCGCCTGAGTCAGTGGGCGACCACGAGGCCGAGCGTCAGCAAGATGGCAAACACGGCGTGGGTCATGATCGTCAACGGCAGCGCGCGTGCCAGGCGACCCTTGAACAACTGCATCACCGCCAATGCGCCGGGTATCGCGGCGAGCAGCGCGATGAGCGACCACGCCGGGAGCGGCGCGAACACCAGCAACCCGAATCCCAGGCCGAAGAGCGCCGGCAAACCGTAACGCGCGCGTCGCTCGCCGAGGCGCGCGGGCAGTGTGAGCTTGTTGGCCCGGCGGTCCGCCGCGATGTCCGGGATCGAATTCGCCCACAGGATCGCGGCAATGAAGCTGCCGACGCTGAGACCGACCCACCACGCCTCGACTGGGAACGCGCCGGTCTGGATATAGGCGGTGCCAATCACCGGCAGCAGGCCAAAGCACACCAGGATCGCGGCGTCGCCAAGTCCGCGGCAGGCAAGGCAAGGGGGGGCTGAGTAGAAGATCGCGATCAGTCCGCCCAGCAGGCCGATCGCAAGCAAAGGCGGTCCGCTCAGTGCGCTGATCAGCAATCCGAGCGCGGCGCCGGCAGCAATCAAGCCGAAGCCGAAACGACGTGTTTCCTCCCGATCGAGGACGGCGTTCTGTATGAAGCGACTACCGCCAGTGAACGGATAGACGCGGGCCTGATTGGCATCGTCTGTGCCATTGAGGGCGTCGAAGTAATCGTTCAGGACATTGGCGCCGGAGTGAATCAGGATGATTGCGAGCAGGGTCAGGATCGCGAGTAGGACGTCCAGGTGTGCGGTCAGCTGCCTTGACAGCGCGAGCGCGACGACGACCGGCAACACCGATGCGGTGAGGAACGCGGGACGCGTGGCCGCGATCCAGGTAAACAGGCGGTTGCCGAGAGTGCGCCGGTGAAAAACTTCGCTGGTAGGTTCGATCATGGTGGGTCCGATAAGTGTGGTGCGCAGGTCGATCGTAGCCGTCTTCACGCATCGATGTGTGGATTTAAAAGACCCGCGGGCGTGTTTCCCGGGCGATGTGGGATTCGGAAGGGTAGTGAGACTGTCCGCTGCGAGCCAACAAATGGATGGTCTATACTTTCCTATACGCTGATTCGCTCAGGCCCGGTCAACGGGGCAGAGCGGCCGTCTAGACGGCTGTTGCCACATCAGTCCTGGGTGGATCGATAATTTATGTCGATCATACGGACGGATGCGGAGATGAATGAGGTGATTCCTGCACGGACCATACAACAAATAACGGTAGACCATACCGCGGGATTGACTGCGAGCGTTGGCGAACTGTTGTCCGAAATCATCGCTTACGTCGTCAACCGAGTATTCAGCTTTGATCAGACGGAAACCACCGCATGGGTTGAAGACTGCCTGAGCGGTGAGAAGTCCTTTGTCGTTGTTGCTCCCGACGCAGGCGAAAATCCTGCAGGATTCGTCACATCGTGCGAGCGTCACGCGCTTTATGCCGAGGGGACGTTCGGCGTTACTCCCGAGTTGGCTGTTCGCCCTGAATTTCGCTCAAATGTGTTGAGTCTTCCTCTGGTTTCCCAGGCACGAGGTTTCGGTTCGTCGCTTGGCTGGAAGAATCCGAGGGATCCGACCCAAGCGCATTTATTCTATTCACTCGGCGCGGTACTAGCTCTATGGGGTCGGAAGCGCTCCTTGGTTACGGTGGACTGACCGATGGGCCTTCCGCTCTTGCTTGCCGTTGACGAGGATCGAGATGATCTTGCCGCGATCGAGTCTCAGCTGGTAAGACGCTACGCCCGTGACTATCGAGTGGAGTGTTTGGCTGACCCAGCCCAAGCGTTAAGTCTGCTGAAGGCACTGGCGCAAGGCGGTGAGGAGGTGACGCTGGTCCTCGCGCGCAACCGTCCCGGGCGTACAACCGGGTTCCAGTTGCTCGACCACGCGCGCTTGCTTCACCCGCACGCGAAGCGCGCGTTGCTGGTTCCGGCGGATGTTTGGTTAGATGAAGCGACTGCGGAAGCGATTCGGGTCTCGTTGGCCTTGGGGCGTATCGATTACTACGTTTCTAGCCCGCTGGCCTCTGTTGACGAGGAGTTTCACGAAGCCGTCTCAAGTTTCTTGCTTGAATGGACACGGGATCGCGGCCTCGCCCCACAGACTATTCATATCGTTGGTGAGACGTGGTCTGGTAGGGCTTACGAGTTGAGAAAGACGCTAGAGCAGTGTGCTGTCCCGCACACCTTCTGCCTCGCGGATTCCGACCAAGGGCGAATACTGCTCGCCAATGCCGGCACCGACCCGAAGTTCCCTCTTATGGTGCTTCCTAACGGTCAGGTCCTGAACAACCCTTCGAACGCCGAGCTCGCTCGGGTTGCGGGGGCTCCTGCCGGATTAGCGGAGCAAGTCTTCGACGCGATCATAGTCGGCGCGGGCCCCGCGGGCCTGTCTGCGGCCGTTTACGCTGCCTCCGAGGGGTTGAAAATTCTAGTGATCGATGAGGGTGGCATCGGTGGGCAGGCGAGGTCGAGTTCGCTGATTCGTAACTACCTGGGATTCGCCAAGGGCGTCAGTGGCAGCCGGCTCGCCGAGCAGGCTTACCAGCAAGCCACCGCCTTTGGGGCGAACTTTCTATTCATGCATCGTGTGATCGCCATTGCTCGTTCGGGAGACCGCCTCAGCGTTTCCATAGCCGATGGGCCGCAAGTCGGCGCAGGGGCGGTCATCCTTGCAACCGGAGCGACCTACCGCCGCTTGGAAGTCCCCGCGCTGGAGGCTCTAAACGGTGCCGGCGTCTTCTATGGCAGCCCACTCTCCGAGGCGTCGGCGTTGAGCGGGAAGGACGCCTACATCACGGGTGGCGGAAACTCCGCGGGTCAAGCAGCCGTGCACCTCGCGCGCTACGCCCGACGCGTTACCCTTGTAGTGCGCGCCGCGTCGCTCGTGTCGGGGATGTCTGACTACCTGGTGCGAGCAGTCGAGGCGGCACCAAACGTAGAGGTTCGCACGGGCACTGAGGTAATCGGCGGCGGCGGCGACGGCCTCCTGCAGCAACTGGTTCTGCGCGAGCGCGCGACCAACCAGGAGGAAACGGTCCCTTCAGATGCGCTATTTGTGATGATAGGGGCCCGCCCCCACAGCGATTGGCTGCCCGCAGACATCGCCAGAGACGCGCATGGATTCGTGCTTACAGGCCCCGATATTCCGGATGACTGTGAGTGGCCGCTGGAGCGCCTTCCGTTCGCGCTTGAAACCAGCATCCCGGGCGTGCTGGCGGTCGGTGACGTTCGAAACGGCTCGGTCAAGCGAGTGGCCTCCGCCGCGGGAGAGGGCGCTATCGCCGTAACGTTCCTCCACAGCATTGTCAACGAGCAAGCGCAACATCGAGTGTCGAACTGAGAGTTGTCGCAAGGGTTCTGTTCCAACACTGGCGTAGCGACACGATCGAACCCAGGTTCCAGACACCTTGCACGCGGGTGCTCGATCGGCAGATCGACACCTACGTGGAATCGTGCTTCCGAAAGCGTCGCACACGTCTGGTGTAACGCGATGTGGTAAATTCCGGATTCATAGACGAAAAAAGCGCCGATCAGAGCGCTTTCTCGTGAGTTTTCGGTGGCTTGAAAACTCGATAAATGGTGGAGGGAACGACGACCTACCGCAAAACAGTCTCAAAGCCCGCGCTCCTCGTAACTCCTTGATAATAAACGCCGAAGTCATCTCGCACAACCATTTCCCGTCAACCCGACCAGAGAAACGATTTTCTCCCCTGAATTCCCGGCACCGGACGAGGGTGACGGGTTTGTAGTAAAAACGGATACCTGGCGTCGAGCCGCAATAACTTGGAATCCGGTTTTCGGACGCCGGTTCGGTTCCCAAAATGGGAATCGAATTGGGCATCCCGGGCAAGCAATCCTGCCTCCGGTGGCGTCACGGCTCACACCTTTTTCGCCACGTAAACGCCGTAGCTGTAGTAGTCCCGGAATTTTTCATACAGGGCAATCTCGTGCCGTTCCGCATCGACGATAGCCTTGGCCTGTTCGCTGTGGCCATGCCGCTCCAGAAACGCATCAATACGGCTCTGCATGGGGCGATGATAATTCTCGAGCCAGCTGCGTATTCCGACCCAAGGTGACCGGCGATTCCGACACCGTGACCGATGATTCCGAAAATCGCCTCGGAATTGGTCACGTTAAATCGGAATCGCCGGTCACGTTGCGTCGGAACGATCGGTCACGATCAATCGGAATGGGCGGTCATCTCGGGTCGGAATACGCAGCTTGAACGGCTGTTCACGGTTGTTCGTCTTTCGGGTTCTCACCTGACGCCTTCACGACGCCTTTTCCGCAACGCTAACGACCGGGGCTTTTGACCCAAGCCGCTTGCAGTGGTTTGCC
>JBHJOI010000071.1:0-14862 GCA_050329935.1 Thiotrichales bacterium
GGCGTCGGCATGCCGACGCCACGGCGACAAAGGGCACGATCTCGGAGAGGTTCCGCGATACACGGGGTCGCGAGTCGGTTCGGCGCGTCGCCGGCGCCAGGGCCAACTTCGGCAACCGACCACTCAGAAGGTTCACGCGCGTTGATTGGCGCGTGAATCACTTGAAATTAAGCGCGATGATTTCACGTTCCGAATAATCGACGCGCCCGAGGCGAACCGATCGTGAACTGATCCATCCCTGAAACAAGCCGTTCAGATCGAGGTACACTGATGATATCTCCTGATTTTTTTGCCGAGGTGCCGGCGCTGTTGCTGCGTGATCCGCTGGCGGGGGCACTTGGCGCCGCGGCGGACGGTCTGATTGAGTACCAATACGCGGACGCGGTTCGGCTCGCGGGTCACTCTTGCCCCACCGTCGCCGGCGCCTGGTTGATGACTCGTCGGGCGCTAGCTGCCTTGTACCCACGCGAGGTGCCGGAACGCGGTGGTATGCGGATCGAATTGCGGGACGGCGAGGGGATCGGCGTGACGGGCGTGGTCGGCAATGTCATCGCACTGATCACCGGCGCCGCGGGTGAGGGCGGCTTTCCAGGCTTGAACGGGCGTTTTTCTCGGCGTGGCTTGTTGCGCCATGGTGTGACGATGAGCGGCGAAGTCCGGTTTTCCCGTCTGGACAACGGCGCTTCGCTCGAACTCACTTACCATCCGGAAACCGTTCCGCCGGATCCGGGGTTGCCGCCGCTGATGCACAAGGTGTTGGCCGGCGACGCGACGGTCGATGAGCGGAAGCAATTTGGTCGGCTCTGGCAGGCGCGGGTCAGACGGATCCTGATCGAGCATGCCGACGACCCGGCGTTGGTTCGAGTGCTACCGTGAGCATGTCACGCGGCGGCTGAGGCTTCATCCCGCGTCGTCGGGGGCGGTTCCCCGGGGAGCTTGGCCGCACCTCGGTCGTCGAACGCGTGGCGGTGGTCGGTTTCCTCGATCAACCGCACGCCGGGCTTCGCGGCGCTCACGAACCGCCTACATCGCGTTTTTCCAACCCAGACCGCGTCCGATCTGTTTGATGGCTTCGGCGATGCCATCGAGCGAGAGCACCTCGCGTGCCGCGCCGAGTTTAATGGCTTCTTTCGGCATGCCAAACACGACACAGGTCTTTTCGTCTTGCGCGAGGGTTCGCGCACCGGCGTCGAGCATTTCCTTCAAACCGCGCGCGCCGTCATCGCCCATGCCCGTCATGATCACACCGAGCGCATTCTTGCCCGCGGTTTGCGCGACCGATCGAAACAACACGTCAACCGATGGGCAATGCCGGTTAACCGGAGGTCCGGCGAGCACTTCGACCTGATACTGCGCGCCACTGCGGCGCAGCAGCATGTGTCTACCGCCTGGGGCGATCAAGGCGCGTCCTGGCAAGACGCGATCACCGTTGACGGCCTCCTTGACCTCGATTTGACACAAGGTATCCAACCGTTGCGCGAACGCGGCGGTGAACTTCTCCGGCATGTGTTGTACGACCACGATTCCGGGGCTGATGCGGGGCAGTCGCGTCAACACCTGTTCAAGCGCTTGCGTGCCGCCCGTTGAGGTGCCGAGTGCGACGACCTGTTCCGTGGTCGTATGGAGCGCCTGCGGGTTTGCGCTCAGGACAGCGTCGGTCGGGAGCTTGGCGGCCGGCGGGTTGGACGTGCCAACGACGTTCCGAAGATTGGCGCGGGCAGCGGCCTTGACCTCGCGCACCAGTTCGTTCGATGCGCCATTGAGATAATCCTTGATGCCGGAGGCCGGTTTCGCGACGACACTGACCGCGCCCGCGGCTAACGCCTGCATCGTCGTCTGCGCCCCCTTGGTGGTCAGGGACGAGCAGATCACCACCGGTGTCGGCCGTTCGGCCATCAGCTTTTTGAGGAACGTGATGCCGTCCATGCGCGGCATTTCGATATCGAGCACGACCACATCCGGCCATTCGCGGTTCATGCGCGTCAGGGCGAACAATGGATCGGCGGCGGCGCCGATGACTTGAATCTCGCGGTCCTGATCGAGTACTTGCTGCAATACTTGCCGGACGACAGCCGAGTCGTCCACCACCATGACCTTGATTTTACTCATGTATAGGTCCTTTTGAGTTGTAACGGGCAGTCCGTTGCGACGGGCGCGGAGGTCCCGCGCTGCCCACCCGATTTATCCGCCCTTTTTCAGCCAGACGTCGCCACTCCAGATGTCGAAGATCACATTGCGATGCCCGACGCCGCCCAGGCACTCGCCTTCCATCTGAAACCCGTAGTGTGCGATGAGGCGGCGGGCGGCTTCGATATTGCGTTCGCTCACGCGCATCTCGCTGGCATTGAACATCGAGCCGCCGCCGAAGACCTTGGCGGTGTAGTCGCGCGGGTGCGTTCCGGCGGACTCGATCGCGCCCACGAGCAACGCGAGCGCCTCGTCCGCGTAGCGACCGTCCAGCTCGCTGCCCGCCGGCTTGCCACCCCGGTCCGGCAACATGTAATGGCACATCCCGCCGAGTCGACGGCCCGGGTGCCACAGCGTAAAGGATACGCAGGAGCCCAAAAGGGTTTTGATTCGCGTGTCCTCGTCGCCGAAGTACCATTCGCCGGGATTGAGGTAGATTTCGATAATTTCGTCCGGACTCTTGCCCGCGCGCGCCACCGTCGGCGCCGTCTTTTGCAGCCAGGCCTCGCCATTCCAGAAATCGAACACGAGATTGCCGCTGGCGGTATGGGCCACTTTTACCTGAATGTCGTGCAGAGCCAGCAAGCCGCGCAGGTACGTGAGTGTGTCCGCGCTGCCGACATTATTGTGCACGAACAGCTTGGCGACGAATTCGCGGGGGCGGGTCGCGGCACGCGCGATCTCCAGTAGTGCGAGCGCGAGCGCCTCATCGGCATAGGACGGGTCGACACGGGCGGACGACGTCTGACGGCTCGGCTGGCGGAAATGGTAGACCCCGCCGATCAAGCGCCGGGGGTGCCACAACAGCAGCACACCGCCTTCTCCCAGTAGCGTGCGCACTCTCGTCTCCGCGTCGCCGAAGTGAAACTCGCCGGCCGTCAGATAGATCTCCAGGGGTTGCTCGGGCGCGTTCATGGCTTTCGGTAGATGGCGGGTCGCACCTGGATCAGTCGCTCGGTCAGGCCGGTTAGGCTTTCGGAGTGGCCGATGAATAGCCAACCGCCGGGACGCAGATGGGTCGCGAGCCGCTCGATGAGGCTTCGTTTGGTTTCCGGCTGGAAATAGATCATCACGTTGCGTAGTAGTATCAAATCGAAAATGCCGACATCGGGCAATGACGCGTTGAGATTGGCATGCAGAAAGCGCACCCGTTGACGCAACGGCTTCGCGATCAATAATTGGCCCTCCTCCGGTCCGATGCCTTTGAGACAATGGCGGTGCAACGCGTCGCGCGGGATATGGTGGGCGCGATCCAGCGGGTAACGGCCAGCGCGCGCCTTTTCCAGGACTCGGCTCGAGATATCGGTGCCAATCACCTCCCAGGCAGCGTCTCCCAACGCATCGGCCAGCGTCATCGCGACGCTGTAGGGCTCCTCTCCGGACGAGCATGCGGCACTCCAGGCTCGGAACATCTGACCGCGGACGCGTCCGGGCAGGATCGTATCGCGGAGAAATTCGAAGTGCTGGGGCTCGCGATAAAAATAGGTCTCGTTGGTCGTGAGCAGATCCAGCGCGATTTGCGCCTCGGCGCGGTCGGTTGCAAGTAGACGCAGATAATCGTCGTAGCGGGTGAAGGCATGCGCGCGCAGGCGCTTGCCCAGTCGTCCGCTCACCAGCGCGTGCTTCGTGTCGGCCAGATGAATTCCGGCAGCATCGAAAACGAAACGCTTGATCACGTTGAAGTGCGCGGGATCGAGTCGCGCGCCGACCAAGTCCGTGGTGACTTTCATGGGTTTGGTGTGGCTTGGTTGTCTGAGTCCATTCGAACCGCTGTTGGGCAAACACGACGCATATCGTGGTTTTTCGGGGCGCTCGCGTAGTATCCGCGTCGAGGATGCACGGATGTCGTCCGGCTGCCTTTCGTGGATAGCTGATGACCCCGAACGTCGGGCGCGGGGCGGAACGTCCAGTCCGTCTGGGGCTCCAAGATCCAGGCGCGGGTGATTGTATTCACTCGATCGACGCCCACGCCGAACGTCCGCGAATCCTCGCGATCGTTGACCTCGACGATCAGATCGCAGCTCCTCCACCGGGCATGCGTGGTCCGTGGTCTCAACCCGGCCGTGATGGCGTATTCCGGCCTACTGCGACTACTCGGCCAAGGGTGGGCACATCCAATTCCGGATGTGGCGGGTTGCCGGACCGCGTACCCGTGCCCGACCCACTTCTGACCCGCGGAAACCCAGCGTGAACCGGTTTCGCGGCGGGCTGCCGCGAGTGGGCGTCGGACCGATTCGTTACGTATGTCGGCCGCTGGCCCATTCGACGCCAATTGTTCCGTCATGGAGCCCTTCCTTAGAACTTGACGAAGTGGCGTTCGTCTGGCGCGCTGACTTCCGCCGCTGGTCTGGACTTGAACGGCAGCAGTTTTCCGCTTGGCGGGTAGTCTTGGTTGATCCCTGTTTTCGTGAATCGCCTGTCGTGCGCCACGGGGTTGATGTCGTGACCCGCGACCTTGAAAAACGCCATGATCTGCTGCAGTTGTTGCGCCTGTCCGCTCATTTCCTCCGCTGTCGCGGCCAGTTGCTCACTAGCCGAGGCGTTGGTTTGCGTGACTTGGGTGATCTGGCCCATAGCGATGCCGACCTGGGTCACTCCGCTCGATTGCTCGGCGCTCGCGGCCGCGATCTCTTGTACCAGATTCGCTGTTTTCGAGATCGTGGGAACCATCTCTTCGAGCAGCTTGCCCGCTTGCTCGGCGCGCTCCACGCTATTGGCCGCCAATACGCCGATCTCCTGGGCGGCGGTTTGGCTGCGCTCCGCGAGTTTGCCCACCTCCGCCGCGACGACCGCGAAACCCTTGCCGTGCTCACCGGCACGCGCGGCCTCAATGGTCGCGTTGAGCGCCAGAAGGTTAGTCTTGTAGGCGATGTCATCTATGATCTTGATTTTATTCGCTATGTCTCGCATCGCCATCACCGTCTCACGCACCGCATCTCCACCCGCGTTTGCCGCTTGTGCCGATTTGTCCGCGATGCTGTCGGCGATTCGGGCGTTTTCGGCATTTTGGGCAATGCTGGCACTCATTTGCTCAACCGATGCGGTCGTTTCCTCGACACTGGCGGCTTGCTCGCTAGCCGCTTGCGACAGCGATTGCGCGGTGGCGCTGACTTCCTCGCTGGCGGAGGAGAGATTGTCGGCTGCGTTGCGGACGTCCCCGATTATGTTGGTGAGTTTGTCCGTCATGTGCTTGATTGCGGTCAACACTTGTCCGGTTTCGTCTCGACTGGAGGCATTTACCGTGACGTCGAGGTCGCCATTGGCCAAGCGATTGGCGACTTCGCGGGCTTGGACCAACGGCCCGGATATCACACGTGCGATATACAGTCCGAGCAGGACGGCGACCACGACTGCCGTGATCACCAGAGCGATTAAAAGCTGTCTGGCCTGGTCGTAGGCGGCTTTTGCGTCCAGGTAGACTTGCTCGCCGACAGTGCCCTGCAACATCGACAGCTTCTCGGCGATGGAGCGAGCCCGTTCATAGAGCGGCAGCAGAACGGTGGTGATATGGGCGTTCAGCTTCTCGGCCGTCGGTTCCTCGGCGAGTGCGAGTGCTGGCTGGATCCCCTTTTGCAAGTACGCGCCCCGGGATGCGGTGAATTGTTCGGCGAGTTCAGCTTCCTCGGGCGTCAGCCAGGTGGCCATAAAGGCCTCCCAGGTTTTTCCTATCCGATCCGCGTTCCTCTTGATGACATCGGTGTGCGCCGAGATGGAGTGATCGTGAAGCTTCGACTCTGGCAAGCGCGTATCGTGCATCGCCATTAGCTGAATCTGGAGCACGTTTTCGGCCATCAGCCGATTGATCGCGTCCAGTTGGGTCGCGGGGACGAGCCGATCCTTATAGATTGTCTCGACGTCCCGAAACGTTTGCGCGAGATAGTAGGTGCCCAACCCTCCGACCGCGCCGGTAATCGTGGCAATCACAAGAAAGGCGCCGATGAGTTTTACTCGTATCGGTAAATTACTGAACCATTGCATGATCGTATATCCCTAGCGTTAGTTGTCATTTGGTGAATCGAGAACGCTCAAGCGGTTGTCGCTAGGCGCGCTTTGCCGGTTGTGTATCCTGGCATTGCTCACCAAGATGCTGCCTTCCACGTCTCAACCCTGGGTGCCGGTGCGGTCGTCGCGACTTCCGCCAACGTGGAAATTTCCTCCATCGAAAGTACCTTGCCGACGTCCAGTATGATCAAAAAGCGATCATGGGCACGCCACATCCCGTTGATGAAGTCGACCCTCATTTTCATGCCAAAGCTTGGTGGCGGCTCGATGTCATGCGTCGCGATCCTGTTGATCGAATTTACGTTGTCGACGACGACGCCCATGTCCTGACTTTCTTCCAGGCCCTCGATCTCAACGATGATGATGCAGGTGCGTCGCGTCGGCGAAGACAAGACGCGTCCGAGCCGAGCGGAAAGATCGATCACCGGAACGACGCGACCGCGCAGATTGATCACGCCACGGATGAACTCCGGCATTGTTGGTACCGGAGTGACGCCGCCGTACTCGATGATTTCCTTGACACCGGATAAAGGTATGGCGCACATCTCGTCGCCAAGGTTGAATGTGACGAATTGGTCGCCGTCTCCAGCGTATTCCGTCGCGCTCTTGATCGCCGTTGCTTGTTTTTTCATAACCCTACCCCTAGAAACTTGACGAAGTGTTGCTTGTTCGGTCGGGAGACCTCGAACGCTTGCCTGGCTCTTTGTAAGCGCTGCCTCGCCGTAACGACCGAAACCTTGGTGCCACGCGATGGACTTCAAGCGTGGGCGCGGGGGTGACCGCGGGTAGGTGTTCCTCCAAGCGGAAGACCGCCATCGATTGTTTCTGTTGTGGCGACTGACTGCTCAACCCCACGGAGGTTGCCGCGAACGCCTCGCCGGAAGACTGATCGGTTTGGGTGGACTGGCTGACCTGAGCCTTCACGGTATTGATCCGCGTGCCACCACGCGATTGTGTTGTGCCAGCGGAGGCGATTTCCTGGACCAAGATCCCTTCGACGAGGCCGTCGATTTTGACGAAGAGGGCGAACGCTCCGGTCGGCTGGGCGACCACCAGTGGATTCGAGAATCCTCGCATGGCGTCATATCCGTTCTGGGCAAACGTATTCGCGCGGCGCCTTGGCGGGTGTGCGTTACGATCGGACAACATTTTCAGTGACGCGCAAGGTGGAGGGGTAAGTGCTCGCGCTCGACCCGCGCCACCAACTCCGGTACATCAAGGATCAACCCGACGTCACCGCTCCCAAGAACGGTGCAGCCGCTGACCCACTTGATCGGACTGAAGATCCGCCCAAGGGGTTTGATCACGGTCTGTAAGTCGCCGAGCAGGCGGTCGACCACCAGCCCGGCCTTCTTACCGCCGAAGTTCACGACGACGACGCTTTGGCGGTCGTTGGAGCGACCTCCACTCTGGAACAGTTCGCGCAGACGCAGGAAAGGCAGTACCTCGCCACGCAGGTCCAGGTAGTCATGGTGGCCTGCATCGGTCAGTTCGACGCACTCGTCGACCATCTCCAGCGGGACGATGAAACGTTGGTCGCCCACCGCCATCAGGAATCCTTCGATGATCGCGAGTGTGAGCGGCAGACGCAGGCGCACCATCGTGCCCTGACCAGCCTCGCTTTCGACTTCGACCGTGCCGCGCAGGTCTTCCACCGCGCGTCGGACCGCGTCCATTCCGACGCCGCGTCCAGACAGATTTGTCACCTGTTCGGCGGTCGAGAAACCCGGCTCGAAGATCAATCGGTAGATGTCGCCGTCGCTCATCCCATCGCCGCTCGCGATCACGCCGCGCGCGATGGCCTTGTCGATGATCTTGGCTCGATCGAGCCCGCGGCCGTCGTCAACCACTTCGATCACGATGCTGCCGGTTTCGTGGTACGCATTGAGTCGCAATTGCCCGGTCGCCGGTTTGCCGGCCGCGACGCGCGCGGCTGACGCTTCGACGCCGTGATCGATCGCATTGCGCACTAGATGGGTCAGCGGATCGCCGATGCGCTCGACGACGGTCTTATCGAGCTCGGCGTCGCCGCCGGTGATGATCAGTTCGATCTGCTTGTCGAGTTCGTGCGACAGATCGCGCACGACACGTTGAAATCGATTGAAGGTCTCGCCGATCTGGACCATGCGCAGTCCTAGCGCCGCGTCCCGGACTTCCTCGACGAAGCGGGCGGCATTGACGACGGCCTCGCGCGTTGGTTGATCGCCGGATTCGAGGGCGCGCAGTTCGGTGACGGCGCTCGCGAGCACGAGTTCGCCAACTAGCGTGATCAGGCGGTCAAGCTTGGTGGCTTCGACCCGCACGTAGCGTTCGCCACGCATCTTGACCGCGGCGGCTTGTTTGTCGAGTGCCGCGGTGACGACTGCGCGCGGCGCGACGCCATCCTTGACCAAAATTTCGCCAATCGGCGCATGCGATTCGTCCATGACCTGGGCGCCAAGCGCCGTGGCGAGTTCAATCCGTGTGATGGCGCCACTCTTCACGAGAATCTCGCCAATCCGTTCGTCGGCCTCGGGTAGCGCGTGGATCAGTTCCGCCCAGGCTTTGGGCGTGCGTCGCGGCGGTAGTATGTGCACCTGACTCGACGCGCGGATGAAGCTGAATGCCTCTTCGATCTCGCTCGCGTCGCGGTTGGTTTCGAGATCCATCTCAAAACCGAGGTAGCAGGATTCGGGGTCCATCTCGCCGGCGGCGGGGATTTGGTCGCCGAGCGTGGTCACGTTCGACAGCGTTCCGAGGGTCGCGAGGTAGCGCAGGATGCCGAGCGGGTCCATGCCGTCACGGAGCAGGTCTTGGCCGCAGCGTAGTGAGATATGCCAGATGCCGGCGTTGGATGCGGTTTCTGGCGCGTCCAATTCGGCAGCGAGGTAGTGGCGCAATCGCGCTTGGAGCGCGTCGCCGCCATGCCGAAGCGCGGTCGTGTCGCCGCCGTCGAGTGCCGCGTCCACCAACGCGGCGATATGATCGCGGCACTCAAGAAATAGGCCGATCAAGCCGGCGTCCATCGCCAGCCGCCCGTCGCGAACGCTGTCCAGCACGGATTCGACGTCGTGAGTGAAGGCGACCACGGCGTCCTGACCGAAGAGCCCGCTCGATCCTTTGATGGTGTGTGCCGCGCGGAACACCGAGTGGATCAATTCGGTGGTCACGCCACCGGATTCCATTTCGAGCAAGGAACGCTCCATTTCCTCGAGCAGTTCACGGCTCTCGACCGTGAAGGTCTGCAAGGCTGGACTTAGATCAATTTCCATTTCTAGTTACTCTCTCCGTGGCGGTTCGCGACCTGCGGCGGCGGGTGCCGTTGCGATGTTCGCTGCCGTTGGTCGGGGCGGATCACGCCAGCGCTTGATTCGCGGATTCGGTTTGCCAGGCGGTCAATCCGGTGAGTCGAAGCACCTCGCCGACGGTATCGCTAACCGCGCCGAGGTTCAGGCCGGCGTCGCGATGCGCGAGCATCAACATCTGCACGCCAGCACCGTCGATTTCGGTAATGCCGGAGAGATCCAGCGTGGCGTCGGGGAGGCTCAGCAGCGCGGCTTTCGCGTCGGCGACGTGATAGATCGTGAGTTCGCCCTCGACGATGAGGCGGTTTTGGTTCGAATCGGTTTCGACATTCAGTCCCATCGCGTTCACCTATGGCAATACGAGTTTTTGCACGGCCTTCAATAGGACTTCCGGGCGAAACGGTTTCACGACCCAAGCCTTCGCGCCCGCCATTTGTCCTTCGAGTTTCTTGTCCTCGCCGGATTCGGTCGTCAGCATCACGATCGGTGTGAAACGATGCTCCGGCAGGCTCTTGAGTTCCTTGACGAAGGTGATGCCATCCATTTCCGGCATGTTGACGTCACATACGATCAGGTTGGGTTTCAAGTCGCCGAGCTGTGCCAGGGCTTCGCGCCCGTTTTCAGCTTGTACGACCTCGTAACCGGCGCCGCGGAGCGCGATTTGCACGACCTGACGCAATGCCGCGGAGTCGTCGATGATTTGTATGGTCTTGCTCATGGCTGCCTCGAAACGGTTGTGCCTTCAAACCGGGTCATTGCGCCAGCACGGAAACCGCCTTGAGCAGTTTGTCGGGCTGAAATGGCTTGACGATCCATGCCTTGGCGCCGGCGGCCTTACCTTGGTCCATCTTGCTTTGCTCGGATTCGGTGGTGAGCATGCACACCGGGGTAAAGCGGTAGGCGGGCAGTTTCTTCATCTCCTGAACAAAGGTAATGCCATCCATGCGCGGCATGTTCACGTCACAGATCACCATCGAGATCTTCTCGCCGTTGAGCTTGCCGAGTGCATCCTGACCGTCGGAGGCCTCGATCGTCTGGTAGCCGGCGCCTTTCAGTGCGATGTTCACGACGCTGCGAACCGAAGCGGAATCGTCGACAATGAGAATCGTCTTGGACATGGATCAATCACCTATAGGAAGTTGATTTCGCCCGGCTGGGCGTGTTTTTGATTGCTCGCAATCGTGTGCGACGCGCTGTGATTGAGGCGCTCCTCGATCGTGGTGTATTGATTCTTCATGCGCTCCAGCCATGCGGCCAGATCGCTGGGGTGCAACGCGACGGACGCGCCGGGATCAACCAGCCCCATGAGCTCGTCCAGTTGGGATTCGACGTGGCTCAGGATCTGGCCGACGCGGTCTTGGAACTGGAACGCGACCAAGGCCCCGCTGATTTCGGTGCCGATCTCGTCGCCGATGCGGGTCAGTAACTGGCAGGAGTCGCCGAGGGAGGTCAGCGTTCGCGCGTGGTGCTCGATCAATTCATTGATCATCGCCTGCGCGCCGGCAACCTGGTCGGACTCTTGCACGCTTGACTGTTCGGCCTGCGCGAGCGTTTGCGAGATGTTGCCGGCGATCAATTCGGCGCGGTCGACGATGTTCTTGCCGATATCGGCGGATTGACCCGCCAGTCGGCGGACCTCGTTGGCGACAACCGCGAAACCGCGCCCGAGTTCGCCCGCCCGCGCGGCTTCGATCGTTGCGTTGAGTGAGATCATTTTGGTTTCGCTGGCGATGACCTTGACGTCTTCAGCCATCTTTCCCAATGCCGATACATGGCGACCGAGGCCGCGAATTTCCTCGAGCACCGCTTGTTTGTTTTCGAGGATCCGTTGTAGCGCGGCGGAAACGGAAGTGAGCTGTTCGTAGGTGTTCTGGGTAACGTTCTTGATCGAACCGCCACCGGTTTTATCGGCTTCGTTGGTGCCGCAACCGGCGAGTTTGCCGCGCGAGACGTCGAGCGCATCCCCGAGATTGGTGATGATTCCCGAAAATTGACGGGTGAGTTTGGAAATCTCGGCGTCCGAGAGTTGGCGACAGGTACCGAGCTGGCGCTGCCAAATCGCGAAGGATTCGGTCAGAATGCCGCGAATCTGACGAGCGCGCTGAACTGCGTTCGCGCGCTCGCTGTCGAGCGGCGCCCGGGTTGAGGCGTGGTGCCGGTCGCTATCGGCCGGGGTCTCCAGTGCAAGGCGCTCCGCGTCGACAAGCACCTGATCCCTGGGCAATTTCATTGTGTTGTTCTGCATTCTTTTCGGGCTTTCGTCGTGGTACACGCCGGCAGTGATTGATCGACACTTGAAGGCCGATGGCACGGTTGCCAGGATCGCGAAACTATCTCGGTATTGGATGCGGCAGTTGGCACGTAAACGGCACTCGCACGGATTACTCGAACCGCTCACGATGCAAATTAGCCCTCGTTCGGACGCGGAACAACGGCACTGCAACGGCGTTGCGAAGCGATCACGTAATAACCCGACAGAGGGTCGTGGTGGGGATGTGGACGAGCGTTAAATTACTGTGCGGGCGACCCGCGGGTCGCGCCTGACGGCGCGGTCCACGCGGAAGCCGCGATTTAAAGGACCGATTGATCCCGGCGATTCGCCCCGCGAATACGCTGGTGTGCCGCCGGACTCGCGGTGACCGACCGCTGCGGGGCAGTCGAATCGCGAAGAGTGGGCTTCATTGGATTCGCTCGGACAGGTGCTTGGGCAGGGGCCATGGTTGTCCGCGTAAGCTCACGGTTACCAGCGCGACTCAGCCCCCTTCGGAAAAGCCCAACGCGGCCGAGTTGATGCAATAACGCAGGCCGGTCGGTCGCGGGCCGTCCGGGAAGACATGGCCGAGGTGGGCGTCGCAGCGCGCGCAACGGACCTCGACGCGGGTCATGCCGTGGCCGTGATCGCTCAGTTCGCGGATCGCGTCTGGACTGA
This sequence comes from Thiotrichales bacterium, assembly GCA_050329935.1. Lineage (GTDB taxonomy): Bacteria > Pseudomonadota > Gammaproteobacteria > UWMA-0217 > UWMA-0217 > CAYSFW01. The sequence goes on from JBHJOI010000071.1 coordinate 12,403, forward strand.
CGGGCGCCCAGTAGGAAGGCCAGCCGGAGCCGGATTCGTATTTTTCCGTGGAGCGGAACAAGGGTGCCTCGCAGCACACGCAGTGGTAAACGCCGGTTTCCTTGTGCCGGTAATACATGCCGGTGAAGGGCGGTTCGGTGCCGCACTCCTGGGTGATTCGGTACTGCTCCGGCGACAGGCGCGCGCGCAGTTCGGTGGCTTTGTCGGAGGTGCTCATGGACGATCCATCATGCGTAAGGTGGTCAACGCGTTTGAGTGTAGGCAATCGCGTCCGCGATTCCGCAACGTCCCTAATGCGCGACGGGTCAATTGTGGACGCGGCGGCACGGCTGGCGGTCACGCGGCGCGGGCCGGCGGGTCATGTGCCGGAATTCCCGTGCCTCGCGTGGCATATAGTTGAGTAAAATGGTCGGGTAATATATAAGAATACTGTGATTTGTTTATACGCGAGAGGTACCGAATGAATACGCTGATTGCGAACTTCAATCCGAATGGCGTGGTCACGATCAACCGCGTCGTGCTTAAACCGGAGTTTACGGTCGACGACCTGCAGGAGCGCGTCGCGTTGCTGTGCGAGAACGTCAAGACCTACCACTCGGACACAGGATTTGTCGGTGGGTTCGTCGCGTTGAATAGCGGCGCGATCTCGAACGAAGGCTCGACCACGGGCAAGGCGGTTGCCTCCGCGCTGAAGGATCGCGAGGCATTGATCGTGACGTTCTGGAACTCCTTCGAACAGCACGAGGCGTCGCATCGCAGCGACAGCTTTCAGCCGCTGTTCCGCGAGGTGCTTGCGCTATGCGAGAACGGTAACGAGGAGGTGGCCTACACGATGTTGTGGCAAGGCCGCGGGTACTCCGCGGAGGAAGCGCGACGCGCCCGTGAAGCCAAGGAACGGTATGGCGCTCGCGCGGCTTGAGTCGTTAGGTGCTGCCATGCCTTGGGTGGGCTCGGTTTGGGCCGAGCCCGCCCTATCGGCATTCGACAGTTTGCAGGTGGAGCCGCGCGTTGTGCGCGGTCTGGTTGCCTTACGCCTGGCCTTTAGAATGCCACAATCGCGTCGGTTCCCAGCGAGCCGTCACCGAATACCGGGGTTGAAAGGTCTTCGACGTTAAGGCGCTTTGCGCCGACGTAGTGCCTCGATCAGAATTTCGCGATTCTGGTAGCGAACGTCCCGACCCTTGGCGACGAATATCACTTGCTCGGCGATGTTGCCGGCGTGGTCTCCCGCGCGCTCGAGTGCGCGTAGCGCGAAGACCATGTCGAGTACCTGTCCGACCAGGGAGGCGTCTTCCAGCACGAAGGTCATTAGGTGCCGCATTGCAACGTCGAACTCTTCTTCGAGTTGCTTGCTTTGCTCGAAGACGTCCAGCGCGAGTTCGACATCGTTCGCGGCCAGGGCTTCGAGGCTGCGGTCGAGCATGCCGCTTCCCAGGGCGTGCAACGAGCGCACATGATGCAATAGCTTCGCGGCGGGTTGCTGACCTTCGCGTTCGAGGAGTCGAATCGTGCACCAGGCAATCTGGCAGGCTTTGTCGCCGGAACGCTCGAGGTCGCCGGTGGCCTTGGACAGGGCCAGCACCAGGCGCAGATCGATCGCGGTGGGCTGCCGCTTCGCGATCAGGTTGAAGATTGCCTCATCGATATCCAGCTCGAAGTGGTCGAGCCGGCGTTCCTTGTCGACCACAAGGCGGGCGAGGGTTACATCGCCAGTCGTGAGCGCTTGGACCGCGGTTTCGAGTTGTTCCAGGGCGTACTCGCCCATCTCCAGCACGGCGCCACGGATCTTGCTGAGATCCTCGTCGTAGCTGCGAACCGTATGCCCCTTGGTGACGTCCTCGCTCATCCGAATCTCCCGGTGATGTAGTCTTCCGTCAGCTTGTGCTGCGGGGCGGTGAATATCTGGTAGGTATCGCCGACTTCGACGAGGTCGCCCAGGTGAAAGTACGCGGCACGTTGCGAGACCCGGGCGGCCTGTTGCATCGAGTGGGTAACGATCGCGATGCTGTAGTTCGCGCGGAGCTCCTCGATCAGCTCTTCGATCTTTGCGGTGGCGATGGGGTCGAGCGCCGAGCAGGGCTCATCCATCAGGATTACCTCGGGCGAAACCGAGATCGTGCGCGCGATGCACAAGCGTTGTTGTTGGCCACCAGAGAGGCTGGTGCCAGGTTGCGCAAGCCGATCCTTGACTTCCTCCCACAGGCCGGCCTTGCGCAGACTGGTTTCGACCAATGCGTCGAGTTCAGCCTTGTTATTGGTGAGGCCGTGAATACGCGGGCCGTAGGCGACGTTTTCGTAGATCGACTTCGGGAAGGGGTTAGGTTTCTGAAAAACCATGCCAACCCGGGCCCGCAGCGGAACGACGTCGAGTTTCTTGTCGTAGATGTCGACGCCATCCAGCGCGATCTTGCCCTTGACCTTGCAGTCGACAATCGTGTCGTTCATTCGGTTGAGGCAGCG
>JBHJOI010000072.1:0-46519 GCA_050329935.1 Thiotrichales bacterium
AATGGTTGTTCCCTTCCAAGGAGTTGCAACGCAGCCATACGCCGAGAAGACCGTGCACTAATTCGCAGGAGCGAATTGAACGGCCATAGGCCGGCCCGTAGGGCGAAGGGCAGGACGTCCGGAGTAATCCGGCACGTAGCGCGCCAAACCGGAAGGTGGCGCGACACCCGGCGCGAAACCGCCATGTGAACAACAAGTTACGCTCACAAACGAGCGGTCAACCGAGGATTCTAGGTTCGACCTCACCTACGGAGTGGTCGTAGCGAATCGGGGCGATCGGTGCGGTTCGAGTTGCGCACTGATGGAGCAAATTTGAGATGAAGGCGCGAACTCTTACAATGGCGCTTTGCACGCTGACGGGTTCGCAATGAAACACTCCGATTCCTCGCCGCGACGCATTTCCCTGCATGGACAATGGTCGAGCCGGCTCGCCTTCATACTGGCCGCGTCTGGATCCGCGATCGGGCTCGGCAATATCTGGAAATTTCCCTACGTCACCGGCCAGAACGGCGGTGGTGCTTTTGTATTGCTCTACCTGCTGTGCATCGCGTTGATCGGATTGCCGATCATGATCGCCGAGATCATGCTCGGGCGCCGTGGTCGACAGAGCCCGATGAATACCATGGCTACATTGGCACGCGAGGAAGGCGCACCTCGCATTTGGCGCTGGCTGGGTGGCATGGGGATCGCCGCCGGGGTGATGATACTCTCGTTCTACAGCGTAATCGGCGGCTGGACCGTGGCCTATGCGGTGAAGGCGGCGGCCAACGATTTCGCCGGGGGTGATGGCGCCAGCATGAGCGCGTTGTTTGCAGCCTTCGTCGGCAGTTGGGAGCGTTTGTTGCTCTGGCACACGTTATTCATGGTCATGACGATGTTGGTTGTCGCACGCGGCGTGCGCGGCGGGCTGGAGCGCGCGACCACCTTGATGATGCCGGGGCTGTTATTGATCATGGTGTTGTTGCTTGGCTACGCGATCGCCGAGGGCGATTTCCCCCGGGCCTTGAACTACCTTTTCAATCCCGACTTTTCGAAACTGACGGCCGACAGTGTCGTCGTCGCGATGGGACAGGCCTTCTTCACGCTGTCGCTCGGGATGGGCGCGATCATGATGTATGGCTCTTACTTGCCGGATCGCGTCTCGATTGCGCGCTCGGCCGTGGTTGTCGCGCTTGCCGATACCGCTGTGGCGATACTCGCCGGGCTGGTGGTCTTTCCGATTGTATTCGGGTTTGGACTTGCGACAGGCGCCGGACCGGGATTGATTTTCGAGACCCTGCCAATCGCATTCGGTCGGATGCCGGGTGGGGCGGTGATTGGCGCGTTGTTTTTCGTCATGTTGATTCTTGCTGCCTGGACCTCCGCGATCTCGATCATCGAACCGGCGGTGGCTTATCTGGTCGAAAATCGCGGTTTGAGTCGGGCCGGCGCAGCTACTGTGGCCGGAATGGTTACCTGGGCGTTGGGTATCGGTACCGTGTTGTCGTTCAATCATTGGGCCGAGCTCAAACTGCTGGGTAAAACCTTCTTCGACTGGATGGACTATCTGACCGCCAACGTCATGTTGCCACTGGGCGGAATGCTCATCGCGGTGTTCGCTGCATGGGTCATGAAGCGCGAGCATGCGCTCGGCGAGCTGCAAATGGCAGATGGTCCGGCCTTTGAGATTTGGCATGTGTTGGTGCGATTTGTCGCCCCGTTGGGGGTGCTGCTGGTATTTCTAAGCGCGTTGGGGATAATCCGCGCATGAGCACCATCAGTCGCAGCGCGATCGTTCCGTACTCCCCCGCGCAAATGTTCCAACTGGTCAACGATGTGCCGGCGTATCCAGAGTTTCTGCCGTGGTGCGCCGCCGCGAGCCAACATTATCGTGATCCCGAATGCGTCGAGGCCACGATTGAGCTGGCGAAGGGTGCGGTGCGCAAGCGCTTCACCACGCTCAACCGGATACAGCCCAACAAGATGATCGAGCTAAGGCTGGCCGACGGTCCATTCAAGCGTCTGGAAGGTTTCTGGCGTTTCGATCCGCTCGATGGCGGGCGAGCGTGCAAGGTAACATTGGACCTAGACTTTGAGTTTTCCAGCCGAGTCATGACGCTCACCATCGGGCCCGTGTTCACGGCGGTTGCCAATGCGCTCGTGGATGCATTTGTCAGTCGTGCCCGCAACGTGTATGCCTAACCAACGCATGTTGCACGTGGAAGTGGCCTACGCTCTGGTACAAGAGCAGATCCTGGTACCCATTGAGCTACCGGAAAGCGCGACGATCGAAGACGCGATCCGGCGCAGCGGTTTGCTGGAGCGTTTTCCCGAAATCGATCTTAACCTGAACCGGGTTGGTGTATTTGGGCATGCGCGGAAACTCGACGACCCGTTGCGTGAACGCGACCGAGTGGAGATCTACCGTCCGATCATCTGCGATCCGAAGGAAGTTCGGCGCCAGCGCGCCAAATCCGGCAAGAGGTCTTGAGGCCAGGATAACTTCGAGTTTTCGACAGTTTTCAGTCGAGCTTGAGTCGATTGAGTTTGTTATGTGAATCTCTGCACATATCGCGACGCCAAGCGCGTGTATAACAAACTCAGCTTAAACGCTGGGCTTGGATTGAAGCGCTAGGTTCCTAGGACTGGACGAGCTTGTCATTGTGACACTTCTGGTTTTAGGAGGGCCCCTGGCCCTCCTTTTTTAATTTCCACGTATCCCACCGCACTGGCGGCCGCGAGCAAGGGCGTGGCTTATCGCTCGACTCTTGTCACCCGGTCGTTGCCGAAATGCACCGAGAGCCGTTTGTCGACGACGCGCTCGCCTTTCTCGTTGCGGTAGAAGACATAGTCCCATCGCTCCAGATTGAAGGTCTGACTGACCAGTGGTGTGCCGAGCAGGTATTGAACCTGTTTGCGGGTCATGCCCACCTTGATCTCCGCGACCGTATCACTGTCGAGGGCGTTGCCCTGTTGCACCGGCGCGCGGTAGACGCAAGCGCTTGCGGTAAATCCGATGGCAATCCAGACCCAGCAAATGAGAAGCTTCTTCATTGCGCTTTGTATATGATTTACAAAATAGAGTTGTGCAATAGTAAGCTAAGTCGAGCGGAGACCCAATCGGTTCGCCGCTCGCCGTGAATGCCCGGGAGGTTGAATGACGAGTAAGGATCTTAAGAAAGCAGGGTTGAAGGTCACCCTGCCACGCATGCGCATCCTCGAGATCCTCGATGAAATGGAGGGGCACCACCATACCGCCGAGGATATTTATCGCAAGCTATTGGAGTGCGGTGAAGAAATCGGGCTTGCGACCGTTTATCGCGTGTTGACGCAGTTCGAGGCGGCCGGTCTGGTCAAGCGTCACCATTTCGAGAGCGGGCAAGCGGTGTTCGAGCTCGATCGCGGCGGTCACCATGATCATATGGTGTCAATGAAGAGCGGTCGAGTGGTGGAGTTTTACGACGAGTTGATTGAAAAGCGCCAACACGAAATTGCGAAACAGCATGGCTTTCGGATCATCGAACACACCTTGGTACTCTACGGTGAGTTTGATGACGAGGAAACTCAGGCGACCGATTAGGCGACCGGCGCGCCTTGCGCCAGCCTCAGCATTTCTTCCGCATGTCGCCGGGTTTGTTCGGTGATGTGCGCGCCGCCAAGCATTCGCGCCAATTCCTCGACGCGGCTTCGCGGGTCGAGCGCCACCAGTTCCGTTGAAGTTGATTCGGCTGATTTGCGTTTGCGCACCTGCAAGTGATGGTGACCGTAGGCGGCGACCTGCGGCAGGTGCGTCACGCAGAACACCTGGCATCGCTCGCCAAGCTGGCGTAGCTGCAACCCGACGGTGTCCGCGACCGCGCCGCCGATGCCGCTGTCCACTTCATCAAATATCATCGTCGGAAGCTCCATGCTTCGCGCGGCGATCAGCTGAATCGCGAGACTGATGCGCGAGAGTTCGCCACCCGATGCAACCTTGGCCACCGCACGTAGGGGTTGACCTGGGTTCGCGCTCACCAAGAATTCGATGTCCTCGGTACCGTATTCGCGTCGGTCGTGCGCGGGCAGCGGCCTCAACGAGACTTCGAAGCGTCCACCCTGCATGCCGAGTCCCTGCATCGCCGACGTGATTTCGCGCGAGAGCTCGTCAGCGGCTCGTTGCCGGCGTTGACGCGCTTCAGCGGCGAGCGCGTCGTAGGCTTGCGCTGCTTCGGCCCGCGTGCGTTCGAGTGTTTCGATCTGGAACTCAGGTCCTTCGAGGCGCGCGAGTTCCTCCAGAAACGTGCTTTCGAGTCCAGGCAGGCCATCCACCGGGATCCGGTGTTTGCGCGCGACGTCGTGCAACGCGGCGAGGCGGCTTTCGAGCCGCTCAAGTTCACCCGGATCGGCATCGAGTCGATCGCGCAGGCGGCGTAGTTCGCTGAACGCTTCGTCGAGCTGGATCCGCGCGTTGCCGACGAATTCCGCGATGGATTGGAAGGAGGAGTCGATTTCGCCGGCCTCGTTCAATAGGTGCATTACGCGAGTCAACTGGCGATGCGCGGACTGATCCTCGGCCTCGACTAGCAGACCCGACGCCTCGTTGGTGATGGCCACGAGACGATCGAGGTGAGCGTGGCGGCGTAAATTTTCCTCCAGCGTTTCGAGTTCGCCCGGCGCCAGGCCCAACTGCGCCAGTTCGTGAGTCTGGAACCGCAACCACTCCAGCCGTTCGGCGTACGCCTGTTGACTCTGTTGCGCTTCGAGATAGTGCCGTTCCGCCTGCTTCCAGCGTCGGTACGCGATGCGTAGGGCGGTGGCGGTTTCGCGCAGTTGGGCGTGATGGTCGAGCAGCGTGCGCTGGGTCGCGGCCGCCAACAGCGCTTGGTGGTCGTGTTGGCCGTGGATATTGACGAATTGCTCGCCGAGCTCCTTGAGCAGATTCGCGGTCACCGCGCTGCCGTTGATGTAGGCGCGCGAGCGGCCTTCGGCGTTGAGGGTGCGTCTCAGGATGCAAGCCGGGTCGAGATCGAGATCGTGTTCCGTAAGCCATTGTTGGAACTCGGGCCGATCCGCGTCCACGGTCACCGAGATCTCGGTGCGATCGGCGCCCGCGCGGACCACGGATGCGTCGGCGCGATCGCCCAGCACGAGGCCGATCGCGTCGATCATGATTGACTTACCGGCGCCGGTCTCGCCAGTGATGACGGTCAGTCCGCGCGACAATTCGAGGTCGAGGTGCTCGATGATCGCGAAGTCACGAATGTGGATATGAGAGAGCATGTTGCGGTCAGGTGCGGTTGGCGGATCAAGCGCTCGACGCAAGGCGCCGACAAACTGAGGTGTGGCGTGTGTTGGCGGTCCCCGAAGGCGTGCGTGCGGTGGGTCGGGCGCACCGAAGCCGGGTCACGGCTGCTCGCTCCAGCGCAATTTGCGACGCAGAATCGCGTAGTAATCGTAGTCTTTCGGGTGAATCAGTCGCAGCGGAACCGGTGCCTTGCGGATCACGACCCGATCGTTCGGTTCGATGTCGATGTTCGACTGGCCGTCAAACGCGACTTGGGCGCTGGACTGGCTATGCGGCAACAAAATGATCTCGATTTGGCTGTTGCCCGTGACGACGATGGGCCGATTGCTGAGCGTGTGCGACGCGATCGGGACAAGCGCCAGGGCATCCAGTCCCGGATGCAGCAATGGCCCGCCGCAGGAAAGTGCATAGGCGGTTGAGCCGGTGGGCGTGCTGACGACGTAGCCATCGGCGCGTTGCGTATGCACGAACTGGCCATCGATACGGGTTTCGAAGTCGATCATTCGAACCACGTCGCGCACGTGCAACACGATGTCGTTCAGCGCGGTCTGTTCAATCAAGGTCGACTCGCCGCGCATGACGGTGCCCCTTAGCAAGGCGCGCGGTTCCTCCAAGTATTCGCCCGCGAGAATCGCGTCGAGCTGGGTGTGCACCTGTTCCGGCGAGACGTCGACCAGAAAGCCCAGCCGGCCGACATTTACCCCCACGACCGGCACCGCATGATCGGCGAGTGAACGGGCTGCGTGTAACAATGTGCCGTCGCCGCCGACCACAACCACCAGATCGCTTTCGCGTGCCACCTCTGCGCGGCTGAAAACCCGGTCAGTCAGAGGCTCGGACAAGGCGCGGAACGATTCGTCGGGGAGAATGGCGAGGCCGCGCGCGCGCAGGAACTCGAGCAACTGCACCAAAGTGGCCGCGACACGGGGATCGTGCGGTTTGGTAATGATGCCAATACGGGAGAACACTGTCATGATGCGCGAAAGCTAGCACGCTGCAATGCAAGTGCAAAGAGAAGCAGTTCCTTGACACTCACCGGCAGCATTGCAATTATCGGATTATCTGAACAATCATAGAGTTAGTAGCACCGAACGAACATGTTGGCAGACGTCGCAGCGGAAGACCTCCTATCCGATCGCGCCAAGCAGCTGCTTAAGGCGTTGATCGAAACCCATATCGCCGAGGGCGAGCCGGTTGGATCGCGAACGTTGGCGCGCGTCTCGGGCCTGGACGTCAGTCCGGCGACGATTCGCAATATCATGTCCGATCTCGAGGAGGCGGGATTGATCGCCTCGCCGCATACCTCGGCCGGTCGCATTCCTACCGCGGCGGGTTATCGCCTGTTCATTGATAGCCTCATTCAGGTTAAGTCGCCGCGGCCCGGATTGGTCGAGGATTTCGATGCGCAAGTGCGCAGTGCCAGTAATATCCAGGGGATGACTCAATCGGCCTCCATGCTGTTGTCGAATCTCACCCGGATGGCGAGCGTCGTGACGCTGCCGAAAGCGGGCTTGGTCACGCTGCGCCAGATCGAGTTCGTTCGCCTGGGCGACAAGCGCGTGCTGGCGGTGTTGGTATTAGATCACGGCGAGGTGCAGAACCGCGTGGTAACGCTCGACAGGGATTATTCGCGAGCCGAACTCGAGCGCGCCGGTAATTATCTGACCGAGCATTGTCTGGGTCTCGATATCCGTAACGCGCGGCGCAAGATCTTCTCCGAACTGAAAAAACTGCGCGAGGACCTGGACTCGCTGATGGCATCCACGATCGCGCTGGCCGAGCAAGCGCTGGCGGGGGCGGACGACGAGACGGAGGATTGCATCGTCGCCGGACAAACGCGCCTGATGGATTACACCGAGCTGAGCGATATCGAACGGCTACGCCAGCTATTCGATACCTTCAATCAGAAGCGCGATATTCTGCATATCCTCGATCGCTGCGTGCGCGCCAAGGGTGTGCAGATCTACATCGGCCAGGAATCCGGCAGCAAGGTGTTGGACGTGTGCAGCGTCGTGACCGCGCCATACTCGGTCGATGGGCGGATCGTGGGTGTATTGGGCGTTATTGGGCCCACCCGCATGGCGTACGATCGCGTCATACCAATCGTCGATATTTCCGCGCGATTGTTCGGCGCGGCCTTGAATTCCCGCTAATAGCGCCCATATCCCCGAAACGTATCCGGGATTCCTCCCCGAGCGGCGGCTGACTATTGTTCAGGCAGGGTCGGCGGCGTTCGTGTTGCGTCCTGACAACCGACGAAAACTTAATTTTTTTAGCTGGGAAAACCCGGCCCGGTGGGTCCGCGCGCGGATTCCGCGGGACGCGTGGAACCTTGAACGACCTGAAACGGAGAGACCCATGCAAGGTGAGGATAAGAACCTGCCCATGAACGAGGACGCGAACCCGGATGACCTCGAGGCCGTCGACGATACGATCGAGATGCGGCAGCCAGCGGCCGATCACGAACAGCTCAAGCGGGAATTGGACGACGTACAGACCAAAATGAACGACTACTGGGAGCGGATCCTGCGCCAACAGGCAGAGATGGATAACCTGCGCAAACGCGCCGAGCGTGACGTGGATAACGCGCGACGTTACGCGCTCGAGCGCTTCGCCGCCGATTTGCTTGCCGTCTGTGACAGCCTAGAACTGGGACTCGCGGCGTCACAGGTCGACGCCGGTACGGATAAACTCCGCGAAGGCATGGAATTGACGCTCAAGATGTTGCTCGACGCACTCGAACGTCACGGTATTCGGCCGGTCAACGCGCACGGCGAACGCTTCAATCCCGAACTGCACCAGGCAATGACCACGCAGGAGCGGGGCGACTGCGAGGCCAATACCGTGATCGCGGTCATGCAAAAAGGTTACCTGCTCAACGATCGATTGTTGCGGCCGGCCATGGTGATCGTCTCGAAACCGCCCACCATGGGTTGAGGCGTCGCGATGCTTGAATTCCGGGGCGCCTAGCCCCATTGATCCTAACAGTTACGAACATTCCGCTTTACCAAGATTCATTACGGAGCCAAAAATGGGAAAAATCATAGGCATCGACCTCGGCACCACCAACTCCTGCGTGGCGGTGATGGAAGGTGGACAAGCCAAGGTCATCGAAAACAGTGAAGGCGGGCGTACAACCCCGTCGATCGTCGCCTACTCCGATGACGGCGAGGTGCTGGTCGGCCAACCCGCCAAGCGCCAGGCCGTCACCAATCCCACCCATACGCTGTTCGCGATCAAGCGTCTGATCGGTCGACGCTTCCAGGATAAGGAAGTGCAGAAGGACATGGGCATGGTGCCCTACAAGATCGTCAAGGCCGATAACGGTGACGCCTGGGTCGAAGTCAAGGGCAAGAAAATGGCGCCGCCGGAGATCGCCGCGCGTGTGCTCATGAAAATGAAGAAGACCGCCGAGGACTATCTCGGCGAGCCGGTCACCGAAGCGGTGATCACCGTGCCCGCTTATTTCAATGACTCGCAGCGCCAGGCGACCAAGGACGCCGGCAGAATCGCGGGCCTCGAAGTCAAGCGCATCATCAACGAGCCGACCGCGGCGGCCTTGGCCTATGGTATGGACAAAGGCGCCGGCAAGGACCGCAAGGTCGCGGTGTACGATCTCGGTGGCGGCACGTTTGATATCTCGATCATCGAGATCGCGGACGTGGATGGCGAAATGCAGTTCGAAGTGCTTTCGACCAACGGCGATACGTTTCTCGGTGGTGAGGATTTCGACAAGCGTCTGATCGACTACCTGGCCGACGAATTCAAGAAGGATCAGGGCATTGACCTGCGCGGCGATCCGCTTGCGATGCAGCGCCTGAAGGAGGCTGCCGAAAAGGCCAAGATCGAATTGTCGTCGAGTCAGCAGACCGATATCAATCTGCCTTATGTGACCGCCGACGCCTCCGGGCCCAAGCACTTGAACCTCAAGATTTCGCGAGCCAAGCTTGAGTCGCTGGTGGACGATCTGATTCAACGCACCGTCGAGCCGTGCAAGATGGCGCTGAAGGATGCCGGGTTGTCGGCATCGGACGTTCAGGAAATCATTCTGGTCGGTGGTCAGACCCGGATGCCGAAGGTGCAGCAGGTCGTCAAGGACTTCTTCGGCCGCGAACCGCGCAAGGACGTCAACCCCGATGAAGCGGTCGCCGTTGGCGCCGCGATCCAGGCCGGCGTGCTGGGCGGACAGGTGAAGGACGTGCTCTTGCTCGACGTCACGCCACTTTCACTCGGCATCGAGACCCTCGGCGGCGTCATGACCAAGCTGATCGAGCGCAATACCACGATCCCGACCAAGGCCAATCAGGTGTTCTCGACGGCTGAGGACAATCAGACTGCGGTAACCGTGCACGTCTTGCAGGGCGAGCGCGAACGGTCGGTCGATAACAAATCGCTGGGTCGATTCGATCTGGGCGACATCCCGCCGGCGCAGCGCGGCATTCCGCAGATCGAGGTCACGTTTGACATCGACGCGAATGGCATTCTGCATGTGTCGGCGAAGGATAAGGCGACCAGTAAACAACAATCGATCACGATTCGCGCCTCCAGCGGCCTCAAGGACGACGAGATCGACAAGATGGTGCGCGACGCCGAGGCGCACAAGGAAGAAGACCGCAAGTTCCACGAACTCGTCGCGGCGCGCAACGCCGCCGATTCGATGCTGCACTCGGTCGAGAAGTCGATCAAGGAACTTGGCGACAAGGTATCGGCCGCGGACAAGTCTGAAGTCGAGAGCGCGATCAACGAATTGCGTGGTGCGATTAAGGGTGACGACAAGGACGATATCGAAGCCAAAACCACGCGTCTCGCGGAACTCTCCGGCAAGATTGCGCAGCAGGCCTATGCCCAGGCGGATGCCGGCGACGGTGCCACGAGTGGACCAGGCGAGGCGCGCGGCGATGCCGGCAAGAAGACCGACGATGACGTGGTCGACGCGGAATTTGAGGAAGTCAACGACAAAAAGTAAGATGGCGGCGTATTAAGGCCATGCGAAAGGCGGTTCCTCGCGAGAGGGCCGCCTTTTCGCGTGCAGCGTCGAGAAGAATCATAACTGGGCCTTGAACCGCCCAGCCAGCGTTGTGGCAATGGAGACTATGGCAAAGCGCGATTACTACGAGGCCCTTGGCGTCGCTCGAAATGTGAGCGAGGCGGACCTGAAAAAGGCCTACCGACGGATGGCGATGAAGTTTCACCCCGACCGCAATCCGGGTGACAACGAAGCCGAGGAGCACTTCAAGGAGGCGAAAGAGGCCTTTGAGGTATTGAGTGATCCGCAAAAGCGTGCCGCTTACGATCAGTTTGGGCACGCTGGCGTCGATCCGTCGGCCGGCATGGGCGGCTACGGCGGACGCGGCGGCGCCGGTGGTGCAAGCTTCAGCGAGATTTTTGGCGACGTGTTTGGCGATATTTTCGGGGCGGGTCGCAGCACCCGGCAGCGCGTCTATCGGGGCTCCGACCTCCAATACAACATGGAACTCTCACTCGAGGAAGCCGTGTTCGGCGTCGAGCGCGAGATCAATATCCCCAAGCTTGAGGTCTGTACCGAGTGCGATGGCAGCGGCGCGCGTAAAGGCACCCAGCCGAGCACCTGTCCCTCCTGCCACGGCGCTGGACAGGTGCGGATCCAGCAGGGATTTTTCTCCGTCCAGCAGACCTGCCCGACTTGTCGCGGCACCGGTTCGGTGATCAGCGATCCGTGCCACGCCTGCAACGGGCATGGACGCGTTCAGCGGCACAAGAAACTGTCGGTCAAGATACCGCCCGGCGTCGACAGCGGCGATCGCGTCCGACTGGCGGGCGAGGGAGAGGCGGGTTTGAACGGAGGCCCGTCCGGCGATCTATTCGTGCAGATCTATGTCAAGCCGCATCGTTTGTTCGAGCGCGACGGCAATGATCTGTACTGCGAGGTGCCGATCAGCTTCGTCACCGCGGCGCTCGGTGGTGAGCTCGAGGTGCCGACGTTGAACGGGAAACTCAAGCTCAAGGTACCGCCCGAAACTCAAACCGGAAAACTGTTCCGGCTACGCGGCAAGGGCGTGACGCCGGTCAACGGCGGTTCTCCGGGCGACATGCTGTGTCGAATTCTGGTGGAAACGCCGATCAATCTGAGCAAGGAACAGAAAGTCATTCTGCAGGCTTTTGCCGATAGCCTTTCCAAGAGCGGGCGTCAGCATAGCCCTCAGGAAACGGGTTGGCTCGATGGCGTCAAGGGATTTTTCGAGGACTTGAAATCCCGTTTCACGAACTAGGGTACACGCAGATGACACGTATCGCGATCGTCGGGGCGGCCGGGCGCATGGGGCGCACACTGATTCAGGCCTGTCAGCAGGATGCGGGTTGCCAATTGAGCGCGGCCACAGAACACGCGGAGCACTCGCTCTTAGGGGCTGATGCTGGAGAACTCGCTGGCGTCGGACGACTCGGCGTCGCATTGGTCGCGACGCTCGAGGAAGCGCCTGATTTCGATGTACTGATCGACTTCACCCGACCCGAGGCGACCCTCGAACACCTCGCTTTCTGCGAATCGCAACGGCGCGCGATCGTCATCGGCACCACCGGCTTCGACGCGGCGGGCAAGGCGCGAATCGCGGCCGCGGCGCGGGCGATCCCGGTCGTCTTCGCGCCCAACATGAGCGTCGGCGTCAATCTAAGCCTGAAACTGCTCGATCTCGCGGCCCGCGTGCTGGGTAACGAGTTCGATGTCGAGATCATCGAGGCCCACCACCGGCATAAAATCGACGCGCCGTCGGGCACCGCGTTGCGAATGGGCGAAGTGGTCGCCGCCGCGCTGGGGCGCGACCTCGAACACTGCGCGGTCTACGGCCGCGAAGGCGTCACGGGTGCTCGGTCGCGCGAGACGATCGGATTTGCCACGGTGCGCGCGGGCGATATCGTCGGCGATCATACCGTCCTGTTCGCCGGCGATGGCGAACGCGTCGAAATCACGCACAAGGCCTCCAGCCGCATGACCTTCGCCAAGGGCGCCGTGCGCGCGGCCAAATGGCTGGAGTCCAAGTCCAGCGGACTGTACGACATGCAGGACGTCCTCGGCTTGCGGTAGCGAGTGGGTTAACGTCGCCGCGCCCAACTCGAGCGCGTCACGATCCTGGGAAATGTCCTCGTTTCCAGCGCCGGCGTTTACCCGAACGGAACCCGGCGCCAAACCCCAGCCCCGCGCCGCTTCTCCCGCAGCAAGCCACGTCTTCCGTCGGTGAGGTAGGTAATCCACACCCTTGCCGCGCATCTGCCGCTCATTCCGCACAACCGGCACCCCCGATACCCCACCTGTTCAGACCTTGCCCTCACGCGTGTCGACGTTGATTGCGATTGAGGTGGGTTCGATCGAACGCGTGGGCAGCGGCGGACCTGGCGTGTCTACTTGAGTCGGTATGTTGTGGATTTACAACAACTAACCGTAGAAAAATACTAATGTAAGCATTGTATTTATCAATACAAAAAGTAATTGATGATTAAATTGACAAATACTATGGATGCCGATAACTTCGCTGAAGCGATCGCGCCGGGGCGTGCGCACGCGTAACGAGTGAGCGCCGATCACCGTTTCCGGGCGGGCGCCGCGGATTCAAACCGTCTGCACTCCGCGACTCGAAGCGGAAGGAGAATTCCAATCATGACCCCTAAGTACGATCTGCTGATCATCGGCGGTGGTATCTCCGGCGCTGCGTTGCTGCACTGCGCCACGCGCTACACCCATATCAAGCGTATCGGTTTGATCGAGAAGTATGACGGCCTCGCGTCCGTGAACACGCACGGCCGGCACAACAGTCAGACGTTGCATTGCGGCGATATCGAGACCAATTACACCCTGGACAAGGCGCTGAGCGTGAAGCGCGCGGCGGATATGATCGTGCATTACGCACGGACCCAGAAAAACACTGACCGTATCATCTACAAGTTCTCGAAGATGGTGCTCGGCGTCGGCGAACGTGAGACGCAGGCGTTACGCGCTCGATTCGAGGAGTTTGGTCCGCATTACAACTCAATGCGGTTGCTCGAACGAGCGGACATTGCCGCGTTGGAGCCCAACGTCGCCAAGGTCGGCGGCGAGTGGCGCAAGGATGAGATCGTGGCGCTGGGTGCGGCGAATGAATACTGCGCGGTCGATTACGGGGCCTTGGCGCACGCGTTCGTGCACTCGGCGATGAAGGAGAAGTCGTCCGACGTCGAGTTGCATATGGCGACCACGGTCGAGCGCATCGATAAGCTCAGTGACGTATTCCATGTGAGAACCAACAAGGGCGTGCTGTTGGCCGACGCGGTCGTCGCCAGCGCAGGCGGGCATAGTCTGTTGCTTGCGCAGCAAATGGGCTACGGCCTGAACTATTCGGTATTTCCCGTCGCCGGTAGTTTCTATTTCACGCCGAAGGTGTTGAACGGCAAGGTCTACACGGTGCAGAACGACAAGCTGCCGTTCGCCGCGATTCACGGCGATCCGGATGTGTTGGTCGACGGCAAGACGCGGTTCGGACCCACGGCGGTGATGTTGCCGCTGCTCGAGCGCTACAACTACAAGACGCTGCCCGAGTTTCTCAAGGTGCTGCGTTTCGATCGCGACGTGCTCCATGTGTTCCTGGATTTGCTGAAGGTCCCGGACATTCGTAGCTATATGTTCAAGAACGCGCTGTTCGAGGTGCCGCTGTTACGCCGGGTTTTGTTTCTGAAGGATGCGCGCAAGATCGTGCCGTCACTCAAACTGAAGGATATCGAGTACGCGAAGCGTTTCGGCGGGATCCGGCCGCAGTTGGTCGATAAGGAGCATCGCGCGCTTCGGCTCGGCGAGGCGAAGATCAATCCGCACAACGGCATCATTTTCAACATGACGCCGTCGCCGGGTGGAACGAGTTGTCTCTATAACGCCGAGATCGATCTGCGCAGCATTTGTACCTATCTCGGAAAGCAGTATGACGAGGCGCGGATGACGCTGGAGCTTGTGGATCCGAGCATCGAGACGGTGCAAGGCGCACTCACTGACCACGACGCGTTGATCGAGGAAATCGGGGATATCGCCTGAGATCGGCGGCGATCCAGCCCTCAGCCGTTGGGTAATGAGATGCCGGTGACTTTTTTGTAGAGCGAGACGGCGTACGAATCCGTCATTCCGGAAATGAAGTCCGTAAGGTGCAGCAGGCGTAGGTAGGGGTCGGCGTCGGGTATGCGACCGGCGCCGATGAATTGTTCCGGCAGCAATCGCACCATCATGCGGCTGCGCGGCGACGCGGACGCGCCGTGCGCCGCGATGTCGTCCAGCACTTGCGCGAAACGGTCGAGCAGGCCGCTGATCACCTCGAATCCGGCGGCCTGAATCTCGACAACTTCCTGCGCGCAGTAGATGCGATCACGCGCGGCGTCGATCAGGCAGTCCATTTCGCGGTGCTGCGGGATCGCGTCGAGCAGCGGGGTATCGTGCGCGCCGGTGAGAATGTCGGTTTCATGGTCGAGGAAACACTCCAAGGCCTGACGGATCGCTTCGTTGATCACCTTGGCGCGCAGGAATTCGACCCGTTGCTGTGGCTGTCGAATGTGCTCGAGTCGTGAGCGCTGCTGTGCCGGGTCGCGGATCAGCGGCCAGAACAGCTGGAAAACCTCGTCATAGTTGAAGTAGCCCAGACGATAGCCATCCTCGATATCGATCACGCGGTAGCTGATGTCGTCCGCGGCCTCGACCAGGAACGCCAGCGGGTGCCGATGCCAGATCGCGTGCACCGGGTGGCGACGTATCAGGCCTGTCGTCAGCGCGACCTCCTCGAACAAACTGCTGTCGGCGTGGGTAAAGCCTTGCTTTTTCGCCGCCACGCCACCGAACCGGCTGCCACCCAGCCACGCCTCGCGCGGATATTTGGTGAACGCGGCGAGGGTCGCGCAGGTGAGCTGCAGGCCACCCGGGTTGTCGGGGTTTTGCAGGCGGGTCAGGATCCGAAAGCCCTGGGCATTACCCTCGAAGGTGTGGAAGTCCTCGCGTTCGCTTTCCCGCAGTATCGCGACTCGGCGCTGGCCGTATTCGCCGTGGGTTGCCCAATAGCGAATGGCGTCCTCGCCCGAATGCCCGAACGGGGGGTTGCCGATGTCATGCGCGAGGCAGGCCGCGGCGCAGATGTCGCCGAAATCCGAGGCCTCGAAATCCCGCAGTGCATGCCGGGTGATGATCTGCTCGCCGACCAGCGTGCCGAGGGAACGACCGATGCTGGACGCCTCCAGACTGTGCGTGAGACGGGTGCGCACGTAGTCGATCTGCGACAACGGGAACACCTGGGTCTTGTCCTGCATGCGGCGAAACGCCGAATTAAACACGATGCGATCGACGTCGCGCTGAAAATCCGTGCGCGCCGGCGATGCGCTTGGCGCCTGATTCGAGCCGAGTCGCTTGCGCGACAACAATTGATTCCAGTCCATGCTCATGGGGCCGGCATTGTACGGGTTTCCGGTGCCGGCGCGCAGGATCTGGTGCGCGAAATGGGCGCGCTCGGTGCGTCAGACCTCGATCGATTCCGGCAACAGCTGGGTCCGCAAGGGCTGGCCGCGTTCCAGGTGGCGCCGATACGGCAGGAGTTCCGCCGCCGAATCGCTCTGCAACACGATGACAATGCGGTCGGATTCGATTTCCCGGTGCAGCTGCTCCAGCGCGTGTTCCGGTATTCCGGCACCGTGCAGCGCCACTGAGACCTGAGACAACGCCGCCGCGCCCGCGAGCGTACCGCCGCCGAGCGCGGCTCCAGTCGCGGCGCCCGCGATCGCGTTGACCAACGGCCCGATCGCCATCACCGCGCCGACACCCGGAATCAGAAAGACCCCGGTCACGCCCGCGAGCGCGCCGAGCAGTCCACCCCATATCGCGCCGTGCGAGGCCCAGACCCGAACCCGCTCCCCGACCTCAGGATAGACGACCCCGAGGACGTCGTCGCCGCTGTGCCGCAACTTGCCCAGCACCGAGATGCGGTCCATTGGAAAACCGGCCTCGATCAGTGCGTCGACCGCGCGTTGCGTATTGTCCTCCGAGCCATAGACGGCGATCAGAAACTGTCGTTCGAGCATGATGGCTACACCCGCTTCAGGTTGCGTCTTGACTTGAAGATGGAGACGAGACCGCCGCAACTCAAGTGCGCACGGTCGGGCGACGCATTATCGTCGCCGACTCAGGTCCGAATCCCGACCCCGCGCTTCAACAGCCAGACGCTGATCCCGAACAACAACAGATTGAAACCAACGATAATCGCGAGCGATATATTCACGTCGATGTCGCTGACACCAATCAGACCGTAGCGAAAGGCGTTGATCATGTAGAGGATCGGGTTGAGCAGCGAAACCTTTTGCCAGAATTCCGGCAGCAGTGAAATCGAATAGAAGATCCCGCCGAGATAGGTGAGGGGCGTGAGCACGAAAGTCGGCACGATCGAGATATCGTCGAAACTCTGGGCGTAGATGGCGTTGATGAAGCCCGCCAGCGCGAACAGCGACGAGGTGAGCGTGGCGACGATGAAGATCACCCCAAAGTGATGCACATTGAAGTCGGCAAAGAACAAGGACACGCCCGTGACCGCGAGGCCCACCGCCAATCCGCGCGCGACGCCGCCGCCAAGGTAGCCCAGCAGAATCACATAGCTCGGCACCGGCGAGACCAGCATTTCCTCGATGCTGTGTGAAAATTTCGCGAGATAGAACGACGAAACGACATTGGCGTAGGAGTTGGTGATGATCGCCATCAGGATCAGCCCGGGCACGATGAACTCGACGTAACTCACGCCCTCCATCTCGCCGATGCGAGGCCCGATCAGACCGCCGAAGATCACGAAATAGAGCCCGGTGGTGATGGCCGGCGGCAGGATCGTCTGGATCCAGATGCGCGCGAAGCGCAGGATTTCCTTGATCAGAATGGTATTGAACGCGACCAGCTTTTCCCGCGGCGACATGAAATCGGTATTGGAGTGGATGCAAATGGATGCCAAGAATGCCGCTGAAGCAGGTCCGCGTCGAGTGCCGCCGGCATGCTTAATCGCGGTCGGATTCGGCGACGCTACGCCAGGCTGCCTCCCAGACCGCGTCGAGATAGCTTGGCAGCGGCTCGGAGATCAGTCGGTCGAGCCGCAGATGGATCATATGCAGCGCGGCGCCGAGCAGGCTGTTCG
The DNA here is from genome assembly GCA_050329935.1 of Thiotrichales bacterium. Lineage (GTDB taxonomy): Bacteria > Pseudomonadota > Gammaproteobacteria > UWMA-0217 > UWMA-0217 > CAYSFW01. Next base: position 17,404 of record JBHJOI010000072.1, read on the forward strand.
CCGCGACCCAGGGGTCCATCGGACGCAACTCGCCGTTACGCAGACCCTCGTTGACCATCTCTCTAATCTTTACGAATGGCGTCGAACTGCAAATGGGCGGGCGGTCGGGCAAGAACTCGGTGTGCTTGGCGTGAAATACCCAGCCGACTCGCTCGGGCTCGCGCTCGGTTGCCTCGAACAGCGCCTGGATCAACGCGCGGCAACGGTCGTGGGTATTCGCGTGGTGCGCGATCAGGGAATCGACCAACATCTCGTGCTCCAGCAGCAATTCGTCGTACAACGCCGTGGCGATGCCTTCCTTGCCGCCAAAGTGATTATAGATCGAGCCGATACTCACGCCGGCCTCGCGCTGCACGTCGTGAACCGATGTATTGAAGTAGCCGCGAACCGTGAACAGGTGCAACGCGGTATCGAGAATCCGCCGTCGAACGCCCGGGGTCGTCGCGGACGCGGAGGCTTCGATCGGCTGGGTCATGGGAAATTTTCCGTATTGAAATGAATGTTCATTGCGTCTATAGAAGATAGACGGGCCGGTGTCCAGTCGCACGCGCGGGTTTGCGCGCTCTTGCCACTGTCTCGATATAACGATTTCGATCTTGCGACCAATATGAGGATGGCATTCATGAAAAACACTCTAACCTCCCGAGTGCGCGCGGCGGGCCTGGCGGTCGCCACGAGCGTATGCTTTACCGCGGCGGCCCTGACGCCGGCAATGGCGGACGAGACCTGCGTTTCGCCCTATTCGCCCAAGATCCTGGGTCAAGAGGATTTCGTTTACGTCTGGACCTTGGGCGTGCAAGGCGTCGGCGACGAGCAGGATAAACTGGTCACGGTCGATGCCAATCCGAAATCGTCCAACTACGGCAAGGTCGTCGACTCGGTATCGGTCGGTGGTCGCAACGAGGCGCACCACTCCGGCTACACCGACGATCGGCGTTTCCTCTGGGCGGGCGCGCTTGACACCAACAAGATTTTCATCTTCGACGTCCACACGGATCCGGCGAAACCTAAGCTGGTCAAGGTTATCGACGACTTCGTCAAGGCCAGTGGCGGCGCGGTCGGGCCGCACAGCTTTTTCGCGCTGCCGGGGCGAATGATGATCAGTGCCTTGTCGAATAACAAGGACCACGGCGGTCGCACCGCGCTGGTCGAGTACACCAATGAAGGGGCGTTCATTGCCACTTACTGGATGCCAACCGATGACAACCTGCAAGGCGCACAGAAGACCGGTAATTACGCCGACGGCTACGGCTACGACGTGCGCTTTCTGCCGGCCAAGAACATCATGGTCACGACCTCGTTCACCGGCTGGTCCAATTACATGATGGACTTCGGCAAGATGCTGGGCGACGAGGCGGCGATGAAACGCTTTGGCAATACCGCGATGGTGTGGGATCTGCATCAACGCAAGCCATTGAAAGTGTTCGATGTACCCGGCGCGCCGTTGGAGATTCGTTGCGCCTGGGGCAACAACTACTGTTTCACCACGACCGCGCTGACCTCGAAGATCTGGCTGATCTATGAAGACCGCGAGCAAGGCTGGCAGGCCAAGGAGGTGGGCACGATCGGCGATCCATCGCAGGTGCCGCTGCCGGTGGCGTTTTCGATCAGCGCCGATGACAAGACGCTGTGGGTGAATACCTTCATGGATGGTTCGACCCGTCGCTTCGATGTCTCCGATCCGTTCAATGCGAAGCTGGTCGGCACTTACAAGATCGGCTCTCAGGTGAACATGGTGTCGCAGAGTTGGGACGGTCAACGCGTGTATTTCACTTCGTCGCTGCTCGGCAACTGGGACAAGAAGGGCAAGGACGACGAACAGTTCCTGCGCATGTTCCATTGGGACGGCAAGGAGCTGAAGAAAGGTTTCGAGGTCGACTTCTACGCCGAAAAACTGGGCCGTGCCCACCTGATGACTTTCAACTCGCGTTCGCTGTTCGAGACCAATCTCGCTGGGCAGGCCGATTCCGAAGCCGCGAGTGCCACCGTGGCGACGGCGGTGACGCAAGACTGAACCGCTTCCTCGACCTCGGTGTCCGTGGCGTTGGCGCGTCGGCAACGCCGCGGACATCGCGCAACGACGGGGGTCCCGGAACGTGTTGGTCATGGTCTTGCAAAGCTTCAAAATCACGATGAATCGCCTGATCCGGTGTGGCGGGTCGCTCATGACGGTTGCCTTCGTCGCGGCCGGCGGCTTCGCGATCGCTGAGCCAACGGCCGACCGCGTTGCCGCGCCCGCTCAGATCCTGGCGCCCGGTTACGGAAAACTGGCGTTTGATCCACCGTCGCCCGGCAGTTACCGCCTGCCGGCGATTACCACGGCCGCCGATGCCACGGTGCTACGCGATGACGGTAGCCCGGTGCGTTTACACGCGCTGTACAGCGATACGTATACCGTACTCAGTTTTATCTACAGCACTTGCGATGATCTGAACGGGTGTCCGCTGTCGACCTTCGTGCTCTACCAGCTGTATCAGGCGATGCAGCGTGAGCCGGAGTTGGGGCGGCGGATGCGGCTGCTCAGTCTCAGCTTCGATCCGCGCAATGACACGCCCGAAGTGATGCGGCTTTATGGCGCGAATTTTCCCGACGCCGAAGGGCAGTGGCAGTTTCTGACGACCGCGTCGCAAGCCGCGCTCGATCCAATCCTGCGCGACTACGGTCAGAGCGTCAGTCGGGTGTACAACGCGCAGGGCGAATTCACCGGACAGATTTCGCACGTACTACGGGTGTTTCTGATCGACCCCCAGCGCCAAATCCGCAACATCTACAGCGTCTCGTTCCTGCATCCCGATCTAGTGTTGGCCGACGTGCGTACCTTGATGCAGGAAGCCAGCGCCGACCAGACCGTTGCCGCGCCGCGCGCAGATGCGCCGACCGCGCGTACCCGTGAGTTGTTGGCCCAGGCGAGTGATCCGCCGCTGGGGTTGCCATCGCCGCGTTTGGGTGTCGACCAGACACTGAGCGCGGCCCGGATCGACCTCGGGCGCAAGCTGTTTTTCGACCGGCGCCTGTCCGCGAACGGCACGTTGTCCTGCGCACTCTGTCATGTCCCCGAGCAGGGGTTCACGCACAACGCGATGTCGCGCGCGGTCGGCCTGGAAGGGCGCTCGCTGCGTCGCAACGCGGCAAGCCTTTACAACCTGGCCTGGACCGATCCCTTGTTCCTCGACGGTCGCGAGCACTTCCTCGAGACAGCGGTCTGGATGGAGTTGTTGGACCCCGATCGTCACGGCAATCGCTCGGTGGCGATGGTGCTCGATCCGTTGCACCGCTTGCCCGACTATCGCGGGTTGTTCGAAGCGGCGTTCGCCGGACGTGCCGCGGATATGGAGACCGTCGGCGCGGCGCTCGCGGCTTATCTGCGGACGCTGGTTTCCGCCAACTCGGCTTTCGACCGCTGGTATTTCGGCGGCGAGGCGGACGCGCTCGATCCGGCCGCGGTGCGTGGCTTTCGGCTCTTTACCGGCGCGGCGGGTTGCGCCGGCTGTCACACGGTCGCCGAGCGGCATGCCTTGTTCACCGACAATCGGCTACACGATACCGGCATCGGCTGGTGGCACTCGATGCGGCGGACACCCGACAAGCGCGTGCTGGAGCCGGCCCCTGGTATCCGCATCGAGGTCGACAGGGCGGCGTTGGCGGGTACCGAGGAGCGCGCCTACAACGATCTCGGGCGCTATGAGGTCACCCAGCACCCCGCCGATCGCTGGCGGTTTCGCACCCCGAGCCTGCGCAACGTTGCGCAAACCGCGCCTTATATGCATGACGGGAGCCTGCCGACGCTCGCCGCCGTGGTCGATTACTACGATCGTGGCGGTCACGCCCACCCGGGCCTGGATGAACGGATCCGACCGCTGGGGTTGTCGGCGCACGATAAGACGGATCTGGTCGCGTTCCTCGCGGCACTCGATGGCGATAATCTGACGCTGTTCACGGCGGACGCGGAGGCGGCGACCGCCAGTGAGGTGAGTGATCGCGCCAACTGGGTGGCGCGTTCGAGGTGACGAAGGTGGATGCTCGAACCCGGGTTTGGTCAGGCTGCGCGCTCATCCTGTCGGGCTTGGTACCGAACATGGGTAGCGCGGTCGTCGACGGACCCGGCGATTATCGAGAGGGGTACGAGCAAGCCGATTACGCGACCCGATCGAGTGCGCTGGCGGCTCGCGTTGGAAGTGCGGCCGATCTCCTGGCGATCGCCTGGACGCCGCCGCTCGGGTTGCCGCCGGTGCCCGTGCCCGAGGGTAATCCACTGACGCGTGAGAAGATCGAACTCGGGCGCAAGCTGTTTTTCGATCGCCGCTTGTCCTTGAACGGGACCCAGTCCTGCGGCATGTGTCATATCCCGGAGCAGGGCTTCACCAATAACGAGATCGCCACCGCCGTCGGAATCGAGGGGCGCGATGTCGGCCGCAACGCCCCGACGCTCTACAACGTCGCCTACAAGCGGCATCTCTTTCACGACGCCCGCGAACACTCGCTGGAACACCAAGCCTGGCAGCCGCTCATTAATCCGCTGGAGATGGCGAATCCGTCGATCGGACGGGTCCTGGTGCTGCTGCGCGAGCTGCCCGACTATCGCGGCCTTTTCGAAGCCGCGTTCGCGGACCGGGGCGCGACTCTGGAAACCGTGGGTCAGGCCTTCGCGAGCTATCAGCGCACCTTGCTCTCGGGCAACTCGCCCTTTGATCGCTGGCATTTTGGCGGCGAGTCGGATGCGTTGGACCCGGCGGCGCAGCGCGGCTTTCAACTGTTCATCGGCAAGGCGGGCTGCGTGCAGTGCCATACCATCGATGAGCAGTATGCGTTGTTCAGTGACGACGCAACGCACAATACTGGCATCGGCCACGCGGCGACGATGGGCCGCCCGCCGGCGGCACGGCGAGTGCAGCTTGCCCCGGGCGTGTTCGGTTCGGTCGCGGCCGAGGTCGTGACTTCGGTTTCACAGACCGCGCCTAGCAACGATCTGGGGCGTTACGCGATCACCTTGAATCCGGCGGATCGCTGGAAATACCGGACCCCGAGCCTGCGTAACATCGCGTTGACCGCGCCTTATATGCACGACGGGTCGATCGCCGATCTGCGCGGCGTCGTTGCGTTCTACAACCGTGGTGGCGTCGCCAATCCGTTGTTGTCGCCGATGATCCGGCCTCTCGGTCTGGGCGAGTCGGAACGCGAGGATCTGGTGAGTTTTCTCAACAGTCTGACCGGAGATTCCATCGAAACTTTGGTTCGCGATGCGTTCGCGGCGCCGATCGGAGACGCGGAATGAGGCGTTGGGTCGGTCTGTGTCTCGCCGTGAGCCTTAGCCTGGGGGCGATGGCAGAGGCGCCACGGCCGGCACGGACGATCCCAGATTTCACGCTGACCGACCAGAACGGCGAGCCTTGGTCCACGCGCGACCGGCAAGGCACGGTCACCCTGGTCAGTTTTGGCTACACATCTTGTCCGGATGTCTGCCCGCTCACGCTCCAGGTCCAGGCAGCGGCCTTGCGCGCGTTGGGCGATCGCGCCGGGGACGTGCGGGTGCTGTTTATCAGCGTCGACCCGACGCGTGATCGACCGGACCGGGTCAAGGACTACGTCCGTTATTTCGATTCCCGCATCGTGGGATTGACCGGCGACAAAACCGCGATTGACCGTGTGGTGAACCATTTCGGCGCGACCTACGCGATCGGCGCCGAGACTACGGACGGTGGCTATACCGTGGAGCACTCGGCTAACCTGTTCGTTGTCGACCGAGCGGGCCGACTGGTTACGGTCGTGCCGTTCGGGTTGCCGCCGGAACATATCGCGCGCACCGTCCGGAACCTGCTCGCGGAGTCCCGTCGCGATTGAGAGGGGGTGTCTTGCCGCCGCGCGTGGAGGACGATGCATAACGCTTCGACGCCGGATCCGCGAGACCCGCGCGCAGATCAACGCGCGTCTTCTGCGTCATTGATTTCGCTAAAGTCATCGGATCGCCGACAGATTTACACTGATTCACACCGACCGGAGATTAGCCGCTCGGCATCTTGACGTTGCTCGGAGGGGTTGATCGATTCGCGCTGGCTAACCGTAGCAGCAGGGGCTGAGACCGAGTGCACGTTTCCGATGATCCCGGTTAAACATTTGCGCCGCGGGCGCGATAAGCCATTAGGAGCGGTGCGTCGAGCCCGTGGCGCCGCCGCCGTCCAGCCCCGGAACCACCGCAGGAACCGTGTGAGTGCGCGATGCGAAAAACGACAACGAACCTAGCCCGGGCGACGACCTTGATCGACCACGGCGATACCCCAGTATCACGTCGCGGCCGAGGCTTCGCTTCATGTGGCGACTGACGGCACCCCGAGGTCATTGCGTGCCCGCGTGGCCAAGCGTCAGGTCTGATCGCGCCGGTACGCTGTCGGTCGAGTCATCGGGCGCTTGTGCGCGAACACGCGCGCCGACGGTGCGCGGTGGGTGGGAAGCGGACCTAAGAATAACAACACATGAGCGCGAGCGCGGACATGGAAGGTGACTTGATTCTGGTCGTTGACGACGACCGTACGATGCGGATGTTGACGCGGAGCACGCTGGAGCGCAACGGATACCGCGTGATCGAAGGGCGCGACGGGCTTGATGCGGTGCAGCAATTCGAAACCCATCAGCCCGCGCTGGTGATGCTGGATGTCGAGATGCCGCGGCTCAATGGGTTCATGGCCTGTCAGCGCATACGAAGCCTGCCGAATGGCAAAGATGTGCCAATCGTCATCATGACCGGCCTCAGCGATACCGATAACGTCGATGAGGCGTTTCAGATCGGCGCGACCGATTTCGTCACCAAGCCCGTGAACTGGAGCATTCTCGGGTACCGCGTGCGGTATATCCTGCGCAGCAGCCGCGTGCTGCAACACCTCAAACGCAGCGAGGCGCGCCTGTCCAACGCCCATCGCATCGCGCGGCTTGGGTACTGGGAGTGGGATCTCACCACGCAGGCGCTGCATTGGTCGCGGGAGTTGTACGCGATGCTGGGTCTTTCGGCGGAAACCTTCGTGACCAGTTGCGACACGTTTCTCGCGCTCATTCATCCGCAGGACCGTGAGGCTTTCCGCGACAAGATCGATCGCGCCCAGACTGGACAACCGATCAGCAACTTCGAACATCGGATGCAACTGCCTTCCGGTCAGGAAATCTATGTCGTCGAGCACATCGAACTGGCCCACGATTCGAGCGGGCGTCCGCTGAATCTCACCGCAACGATGCAGGACATCAGTGAGCGCAAGCAGGTCGAGGAGCAAATGCGCTTCCTGGCCTACCATGACCAGCTGACGCAATTACCGAACCGCGAGTTGTTCAAGGAACGCGTGATGCAGGCGATCAGCCGCGCTCGCCGCGAGGGGCAGAATCTCGCGTTGCTGTTCGTCGACCTCGACCGTTTCAAGAACGTCAACGACACGCTCGGGCACAAGCTTGGCGATCGCCTACTGGAGCTGGTCGCCGAGCGACTCCAGGCGATCGTGCGCGATAGTGACCTCATCGCGCAAGGCGTCTTTCGCGAGGAGGGGCAGATCGCTCGCCTCGGTGGCGACGAGTTCACCGTGGTGTTGCCGGCGGTCCGCTCGCGCGCCGACGCGGCGCGGGTAGCGGATCGCATCGTCGAGGTGCTCAGTCGACCGTACACACTGGATTCGCGCGAGATCGTGGTGACCGCGAGCGTCGGGATCGCCTGTTATCCCGAGGACGGGCGCGATGTGGATGCCCTGATCAAGAACGCCGACGCGGCGATGTACGACGTCAAGGACTCCGGACGCAACGGGTTCCGCTACTATCTTCCGGAGATGACTCAGCGCAGCGAGACTCGCCTGCGGCTCGAAAACGATTTGCGCAAGGCGCTTAAGAACCATGAATTCGAGCTGCACTATCAACCCCAGATCGATCTCAACGACAACACCATGGTGGGGGTCGAGGCCTTGGTGCGCTGGCGGCATCCGGAGCGCGGTTTGATTTCTCCGGGCGAATTCATCCCGGTCGCAGAGGATAGCGGCCTCATCGTGCCGCTGGGTCAATGGGTGCTGGAAGAGGCCTGCCGGCAGAATCGCGAATGGCAGGATGACGGCTTGCGTCCGGTGCGGATGTCCGTCAACGTGGCGGCGCAGCAGTTCCAGCACGACGACTTCCTGGCCACCGTGCGCCGTGTATTGGCCGAGTCGCGGCTTGGCGCCGAGTTTCTGGAGCTCGAAGTCACGGAAAACGCCCTGATCAACACCGGTAGCGACGTGATGTTCAAGCTGAAGCAAATCCGCAACCTCGGCATCTCGCTGGCGGTAGATGATTTCGGCACTGGATTCTCGTCCCTGAGCTTTATCAAGCAGTTCCCATTGAACACGCTCAAGGTCGATCGCTCGTTCGTGACCGATATCGGTCAACAGAAGGACGAGGCGATCGTCAAGATCATTATTCACCTGGCGCACGAGCTGAATTTGCTGGTCATCTCCGAGGGTGTGGAAACCGAGCGGCAGCTCGAGTTTCTGCGGCGCCAAGGCTCGAACATGGTGCAGGGTTTCTTGTTCAGCCGTCCACTAGTACCGGCCGAGTTGCGCAGATTGTTGTTACAGTCGCGGCCGCTGCTGCTGAACTCCAGCCACTAGCGCGCGACCGGTTCGCCCGCTTCGATGGCGCCGCGTTGCACGAGTTGGACGAATAGTTCCTCCAGTCGGTTCGATTTGTTGCGCATGCTGATGACTTCGATCCCGTGCGCGGTAAGTTGCTGAAACAGATTGTTGAGACTGGCCTGCTTGCGCAGCGTGATTTCGAGGGTATGCGCGTCCCAGTGGGCAATTTCGAGACCTGGTAGCTGGGGTGGGGCGACCAGCGGATGGCGTAGATCGAGCACGAAGGTTTCGGTGTCGAGGGTGCCGAGGAGTTGTTTCATCGAGGTGTTCTCGATGATTTCGCCGCGATCGATGATGGCGATATTGCGGCAGAGGTTCTCGGCTTCTTCCAGGTAGTGAGTCGTCAGGATAATCGTGGTACCCGCCGCGTTAACCGCCCTCATGAACTCCCACATCGAGCGCCGCACCTCGATATCGACGCCGGCGGTGGGCTCGTCAAGGATCAGCAGGCGGGGCTCATGCACCATCGCGCGCGCGATCATCATCCGCCGTTTCATGCCGCCGGAGAGTTGCCGCGCCTCGGCGCGACGCCGTTCGAACAGGCCCAGCCGGCGCAGCCAGTGGTGAGCGCGCCGAAGGGCCTCGGCGCGCGGGATGCCGTGATAACCGGCATGGTTGACCAGGATTTCCTCGACAGGTTCGAACTGACTGAAATTGAACTCCTGCGGCACCAGGCCGAGCGAGTGCTTGACCCCGAAAGGATCGCGATCGAGATCCTTATCGAATACCCGAACCTGCCCGGAGGTCTTGTTGATCAGCCCGGTGATGATGCCGATGGTGGTGGATTTGCCCGCGCCATTGGGGCCAAGCAGCGCGAAAAAGTCGCCGGCCTTGACGTCTAGCGAGATCCCCTTGAGGGCCTCGAGTCCACCGGTGTAAGTCTTGCGCAGCGCGCGGATCGAGAGTGCCAGCGTCACGGTTTCAGCGCTCGAAAGAGGTTTGGTAAGGGGGCCTGGAGCACCCCCGCCTGGGCAGGTCGGCAGTGTATCATGGGCGGCGATTCAGGCTTGAGAGGTTACCCATGCAGCTACCCGATTGTTATGCGTCGGCCGATACCGATGCGATACCGTTGATCGCGCTAACCGAGGCGCAGTTGTCGATTTGGCTTGCCGAGCAGCCGGATTCGGTACGCGCGTGGTGCGCGGCCAACCGTTTCGCGGCGCGCGCGGACAGCGTGCTGATCGTGCCCGACGCAGCGGGTGTCGTGTCACAGGCACTGTGCGGGATATCGGAGCCGGCGGGTACGTGGTCATTGGCGGCCGCGTCGGCGGCGTTGCCACCCGCGAGCTACCGTCCGCACGCACCGGGTTGGAGTCCGGCGCAACATCAGGCCGCGGCGCTCGGTTGGGGGCTCGCCGCCTATCGCTTCGAACGCTACAAGACCGCGCGCAAGGTTCGTTCCGCTCAACCGCGACTCGTGGTGGAGGCCGCGGCCGTTCCCGACCTGATCAGCCAACTGAACGCGCTGACCCGCGTGCGGGATCTGATCAATACGCCCGCGGATGACCTCATGCCGCCCGAACTCGCGTGCGAGGCGAAGCGGCTGGCGGACCAGCATGGCGCGGAGTTTCGCCAGATCGTGGGCGACGCGTTGCTCGGCGAAAACTATCCTGCGATTCACGCGGTCGGCCGCGCCAGCGCACACGCGCCGCGCTTGATCGAGTTCTCCTGGGGCGAATCCACCGCGCCACGGGTCGCGTTGGTCGGCAAGGGCGTATGTTTTGACAGCGGCGGCCTCGATATCAAATCGGCGGGCGGCATGCGCCTGATGCAAAAGGACATGGGCGGCGCGGCGCATGTCCTGGGTCTGGCCGAGCTGATCATGGTCGCGCGCCTGCCGGTGCGATTGCAGGTGTTAATTCCGGCGGTCGAGAACGCGATCGCCGGCAACGCGTTTCACCCCGGTGATGTGCTCGACACGCGGGCCGGCAAAACCGTCGAGATCGACAACACCGATGCCGAAGGCCGGCTCATTCTGTGCGATGCGCTCACCGAGGCCTGCCGCCACAAGCCGGATCTGTTGCTGGACTTCGCGACGCTGACCGGTGCCGCGCGGGTCGCCGTCGGCACTGAGATCGCCGCGTTCTTCGCCAATGATCGCGCGTTGGCGCAAGCGGTGCTCGAAGCGGCCAACGCGGTCGATGACCCGATGTGGGAGCTGCCTCTACATGCCGGTTATCGCAGCTTGCTCGAAAGCCCGGTGGCCGATCTCGTCAATTCCACCGGCAACGGCGGGTATGCCGGCGCGATCACCGCGGCACTGTTTCTCGAACAGTTCGTCACGCCGGAAACCCGCTGGGTGCACGTCGACATGATGGCCTGGAACACCCGTGCCCGTCCGGGCCGGCCAAAGGGCGGTGAAGCGATGGGTGTACGCGCGCTATTCACGCTGTTGCAAGCGCGCTATGCCGGCTGAGTCCGCCGCGTGGCGCTTTTGCGTCGCGCCGATGCTCGATTGGACGGATCGGCACGCGCGCTACTTCCTGCGCCTGTTGAGTCGCGAGGCGCGACTCTACACCGAGATGGTGACTACTGGCGCGATCCTGCGCGGCGACCGCGAGCGCCACTTGGGCTTTGACCCGGCCGAACGACCACTCGCGTTGCAGTTGGGCGGCAGCGATCCGGTGGCGATGGCCGAGTGCGCGCGGATCGCCGAGGACTGGGGCTACGACGAAGTCAACATCAACGTGGGTTGTCCCAGCGACCGCGTGCGCAATGGCAGTTTCGGCGCCTGCCTGATGGCGACGCCGAACTTGGTCGCCGAGTGCGTGGACGCGATGCGCGGCGCGACCCGGTTGCCTGTTACCGTCAAGCACCGGATCGGAATCGACGAGCAGGATAGCGACGTGGATCTGGAACGCTTTGTCGGCATCGTGGCCCGCGCGGGCTGCGAAACGTTCATCGTCCATGCCCGCAAGGCTTGGCTCAAGGGGCTGAGTCCCAAGGACAACCGCGAGGTGCCGCCACTCGACTATGGTCGGGTTCATCGGCTCAAACGCGATCACCCCGAACTCACGATCATCCTCAACGGCGGTCTCAAGTCGCTGGATGCGTGTGAGCATCAACTGGCGATGGTCGACGGCGTGATGCTAGGCCGCGAGGTTTATCACAACCCGTATCTGCTCGCTAGCGTCGATCGGCGCCTGTTCGGTGCACGCGACGACGCGCCGTCGGGCGACCGGATCGTGCGCTCGATGTACCCCTATATCGAAGCGGAATTGACGCGCGGCACACCGCTGCCCGCCATCAGCCGCCACCTGCTGGGTTTGTTTCAGGGTCAACCCGGGGCACGCGCGTGGCGGCGTACCCTGAGCGAAAACGCGCACCGGCCCGGCGCGGGCGTTGAGGTGCTCGAACGGGCGTTGGCGCGCATGGATGCGGCGGGTTCGGCGTGCGTCGCGCGGGCGTAGGCAAGCAGCGGAATTCCCGTTACATTAGCCAGACAGGATCGCACACTAGAATGCCGCGCCGGCGTCATCCGCGAAGTCTCGGTCGTCGAGGAGCCTGTCGGATTTAAGATGAATCGGCTGCAAAAGTGGGAGAACGGTCCCTTTTTCCGATCCTTTTCGTTGAATAGCGACGGCTATTCGCCTCAAACGATCGAAAAAATGGCCTCGCTCTCCTACTTTTTCGCTACGATCCCCTCAAGTCCGACAGGCTCCTAGGCGCCGGGGCGCGGGTAAACGCCGAGGGAACGGTGTTCACATAAACAAACCATAACCGGGGAGACATCGCAGATGTCCGTGAAGCACCCGATTGTTGCCGTGACCGGTTCGTCCGGCGCGGGCACCACGACCGTCAAGCACGCGTTTGAGGAGATCTTCCGGCGCGAGGCGATTTCCGCTTTTTTCGTCGAGGGCAACAGTTTTCGCCGTTTTGACCGCGATGGCATGAAGCGCGCGGTCGCCGAATCGATCGCGCGCGGTCATCCGATATCGCATTTCGGTCCGGAGGCGAATCTGTTCGATCGGTTGGAGAGCCTGTTTCGCGAGTATTCACGCACCGGCACTGGTATCCACCGGCGGTACATCGACCGCGAGGCGGCGAGCGCCGCGACTCAGCCGGTTGGTACATTCACCGCGTGGCAGGATATTCCCGAGGGTTCCGATCTGCTGCTGTACGAAGGACTGCACGGCGCTTGTACCGAGTCGACATGGAGTCAGCGCGAGTTGGGGCCGTCGCACAATCCGCGAGTCGTCAAGGTCCGCCACCAGTTCCGGGAGCGCGGCGATTATGGCGTGGATGTCGCGAAATGGGTCGATTTGCTGATCGGCGTGGTGCCGGCGATCAATCTCGAATGGATTCAGAAGATCCAGCGCGACAGCCGGATCAAAGGTTCGTCGGAGGCGGTGGTCGCGACCATCCTGCGGCGCATGCCGGACTACATCAAATACATCGTGCCGCAGTTCTCGCTGACGGATATCAATTTTCAGCGGATGCCGCTGGTTGATACCTCGAATCCATTCGTGTCTCGCGATGTGCCAGCCCTGGACGAAAGCGTGATCGTGATCCGCTTTCGTGAGCCGAAGCGGTTCAATTTACCGAGTCTGCTCGACCAGCTCCCCGATTCGTTCATGTCGCGTCCGAACACGATGGTCGTGCCCGGTAGCCACATGGGCATCGCGCTCGAGGTCATCTGTGCGCCACTGGTGCTTGAACTGATCGAGCGCAAACGCGCGGAATTGGCCATCGCATGACGCGCGCATTCAGCAGCCGCGACCGCTACCGTTTCGATCGGGAATGAGTTCGATCCCGATGCTGCCGCTGGGCCCCGTCATGGTCGATTTGGCGGGGAGCGAGTTGCGTCCCGAGGATATCGACCGCCTGCGGCACCCGGCCTGCGGCGGCGTCATTCTGTTCGCTCGCAACTACCAGTCGCCGGAACAGATCGAACGCCTCACGCGGTCGATACGCGCGGTGCGTGAGCCGGCATTGTTGATAGCGGTCGACCAGGAAGGCGGGCGCGTGCAGCGTTTCCGGGAGTCGTTCTTGAGCTTGCCGCCGCTGCGCGCATTGGGGCGGCGCTATGACCAATCCGTTGCCGAGGCGTTGGCGCTCGCCCAACGGCACGCCTGGCTGATGGCCAGCGAATGCCTGGCGGTCGGCGTTGACTTCAGCTTCGCGCCAGTGCTTGACCTGGACTATGGCGCGAGCGGCGTCATCGGCGATCGCGCGCTGCACGCCGACCCCGAGGTGGTAGGTGCGCTCGCCGAGGCCTATATCGGTGGTATGCGGCGCGCGGGGATGGCGGCCGTCGGCAAGCATTTTCCGGGGCACGGTTTCGTCGCCGCCGATTCGCATGTGGACCTGCCGGTGGACACCCGAACTTGGGCCGAGATCGAGCGCGCGGACCTGCAACCGTTCGCGTGCGGGGTGCGGGCGGGCCTGGCGGGCGTGATGCCGGCCCATGTGGTGTATTCCTCCTGCGATCCGCAGCCAGCCGGTTTTTCGCGGTTTTGGTTGCAGGACGTACTACGCGAACGGCTCGGGTTCGAGGGCGTGATTTTCAGCGATGATCTGTCGATGGCGGGCGCGGGTTTCGCGGGTGGGCCCGCCGAACGCGCATTGGCGGCACTCGCGGCCGGTTGCGAAATGTTGCTCGTCTGCAATCAGCCCGCCGCCGCCGACGCGACACTCGAGACGGTCTGGCGGGCGATTCAAGCCCATCCCGCGAACGCGCGCCTCGAACGCATGCGTGCCGGCGTGACGTTGGATTGGCGCGCGCTCCACGCCAGTTCGGAGTGGGGCGACGCCAGCGCGTCGTTGATTGCCTAGCCCGGATATCCAACAACCGCGGCGGGGTGAGGGGGTAATCGCCAGCGCCCGCGCTGGATACTCGGGTCGAGTATGTGCTTGCACCTGGGCCAGTGACCGTTCGTCCGGCGTTGGGGTCCGATCGTGCTTGATAACCTCAAGTCACGCGGATGCCGGCCGATAGACCTACGAGAAGAATAAGAATATCGAATCAGGGAGGACTCCCTTCATGGATACACCGATCGGTTGGCTGCCCGATACCCTCTCGCTGCTACATCCCGAAAACCGCTTGTTGTTGATCTTACTTGGCACCGCGATCGTTAGTCTGATCGCGAGTCGCTGGCTGGCCCAGCCGGTGGCCGCCCGCGAGGATTCCAGCATCGTGGATAGCTTGCGCGAGGCTGCGCGCATGCCGGTGATTCTGTTGGTCTGGATGACTGGTATCGCGCTTGCGATCGCCGCGGGTGCGAGCGGTCGGGGACTGGACCCACCCGCGTGGTCCCAGGCGTTCAGCTACGCGGGTGTGATCGCCGTGGTCGCCTGGCTGCTGTGGCGGTGGCTGGGGTCGTACGAGCAGGTGCCGGCCAACGCGGGCGAAGCGCATGGCGGCACGGCGCCCGGACGCAGCGCATTGCTGTTTCGCCTGCTGCGGGTGCTGATCCTGGCGACGCTCGCGGTGATGCTGCTACATGTGCTTGGATTTCCGGTGACCGGTATGCTGGTTGTGATCGGCGTGATTGGTGCGGCGTTTGGATGGGGCGCGCGCGACCTGCTGGCGAATCTTTGGGGTGGGGTCACGTTATACCTGGACCGCCCGTTCTTCGTCGGCGACTGGATTCGGGTGGTCGCGCCGGGCCATGAAGGGGTCGTTGAGCATATCGGTTGGCGCACGACGCGCCTACGCACGCTGGAGCAGGCTAGTCTAGTCGTTCCGAATTCGACATTCACGGCCAGTGGCGTGGAGAATCTCTCGCAACGCAGCCACTTCCGAATTAACGAGATCATTCGGCTGCGCTACGAAGACCTCGAATTCATGCCGGAAATCGTTGGCGCGGTCAGGCAAATGGTCGAGGCGCACCCCGGTATTGATCGCAAGCAGGGCGTCATCGTGAATTTCACTGCGTTCGGCGAGTCATCCGTCGATTTTCTGGTGCATACTTTCACGCGAACGGCGAGCCTTGCCGAGTACCACCAGCTGCGCGAGGATTTGTTGCTGGAGATCTCCGAGATCATCGCCCGGCACGGCGCCGAGCTGGTTTTCCGGTCGCAGACCTTGAACGTGAACATGAACCGTAACAGTCCCTATCTGACGATCGAATCATGAAGCCTCGGCTTGGGCTGGCGCTTGGCGCCGGGTCCGCCAAGGGCTGGGCGCACATTGGCGTGCTGCGCGCACTCGAGGAACTCGGGTTGCGCCCGGACGTCGTCGCCGGAACTTCGATCGGTGCGCTGGTCGGCGCGGCCTATGTCACCGATCATCTTGACGATCTCGAGGCATGGGTCACGAGCCTGAGCTGGACCGATGTGCTCACACTGCTCGATATCCGGCTCTCCGGCGGATTGATTCGCGGCGACCGCGTGATCAATCGTCTGAGCGAACATTTGCGGGATGTCGTCATCGAGCAACTGTCGCGACCGTTCGCGGCGGTCGCGACCGAGCTCGACAACGGCAACGAGTGCTGGCTGCGGGACGGACCGATTCTGGATGCGGTGCGCGCATCGATCGCGTTGCCCGGCTTGTTCAGCCCGATCAAGCTTAGGGATCGCTGGCTGGTCGATGGCGGCTTGGTCAACCCGGTTCCGGTGTCGCTGTGTCGGGCGATTGGCGCGGACGTCGTGATCGCCGTGGATTTGTCGACCCAGATCTTTCTGCGCGAAGGCGACGGCATCTCGGGCGATCGCTTCAGCCTCAAGTCGCGTGAGGGTGATGCCGCGGGTGTCAGCGACCGTATACTCGAGATGTTCCAGGGTATGTTGGGGCGTTTTCGCGGGCGGCCAGTCGCGGATGATCCGTTACCATCGATCCTCGACGTCGCGATCCGTAGCCTGAATATCATGAGCGTGCGCATCAGCCGAAGCCGACTCGCGGGCGAACCGCCCGACTTGCTGTTGTCGCCCAAGGTCGGCGACATTGCCCTGATGGAGTTTCATCGCGCCGACGAGGCCATCGCGCTGGGGCGCGCCGAGGTCCAGCGCCGGGCGCCTGAGTTCGAGAGTATCCGGCACTATCTTGCGCGCGAGGTGCGCTAGTCCCACCGCGTTGCGAGACGCCGCAAGGCGCTGTGCGGCGTTGAGCTCGGGCGCAAGATTTTCATTGTCGTCAGATGACCGGCACATTTTCGCTCCACTTCGCCTTGGACCGCATGACTTGATCGCCTGGTAACGCGGTCGTGCCAAGTGCCGGCCGGGTGGAATCTTCGTGGCATCCCGTGGCCACCCTCCCTATAATGCGCGTTGCATTACCGCTCGTGTCCGGAGGGCAACGATGGCCGACAAACTGCTGATCATCTTGATGAACACCGATCCTCGAAACAGCGCCGAGTTGGGTGCGCCGTTCCTGCAGGCGACGGTCGCGGCGGCGATGGAATACGAGGTCGAAATCATATTCACCGGGAGCGCGGGCGAACTCGCAAAACGCGGGATCGCCGAGCAACTCGTGGTGCAGAGCGGTAGCGCAAAATCGGTCTATGACTATATCAAGGACGCCCACGACGCCGGCGTCGTCTTCAAGGTTTGTACCCCGACGCTCGATCTGTGGGGTAGTGACTTGATTCCCGAGATCGCGGAGAGCGTGGGCGGGGCCTACGTGATCAGCGAGGCGATGCACGAAGGCACCGTCACTTTTACCTACTAGCCGCCTCGAGTCCGCCGCGGCGCCACTTCGTTGACGAACCGTTAGCCCGACCAAACCCACATGACAGATTCAACTCGGCACGAAGACCTGCTCAAGGACTACGACTGTTTACACGATGCGGCGACGGTCGAGCGCGCGATCGATCGGGTCGCCGCCGAGATCAATCGGTCGTTGCACGACCAGGACGTGTTGGCGCTGTGCGTGTTGCACGGCGGGCTCATTTTTGCCGGACATGTGCTGACGCGGCTCGATTTCTCGGTTGCGCTGGACTATATCCACGCCACGCGCTATCGCGGTGCGACGATCGGCGATGAGCTGCATTGGATCGCGAATCCGCGTACCGCACTGGCGGGCCGCCAAATTCTGTTGCTCGACGACATATTCGACGAAGGCCTGACGCTGCACGCCCTCCACAAACACTGCCTGGCGCAGGGCGCGACGCGGGTTTACACCGCAGTGCTGGCTGAAAAGGACCACCCCCGCGCCAAGGCCGACTACCGACCGGATTTCGTCGGCCTCACGGTCGAGGATCGGTACGTGTTCGGCATGGGTATGGACTACAAACATCGACTGCGTAACGTACACGGCATCTACGCGGTTCGCGACTGACACAGGAACCTTCACACATGAGCAGAATCGGGATCATCGGCGGCACCGGTCTCACCAAACTCAAGGATATGGAGATCGTGCGCCGGGAAGTCGTGCACACCCCGTTCGGCGAGCCTTCCGGTCCGGTTACTACCGGGCGGCTGTTTGGGCACGAGGTCTTGTTCCTCGCCCGGCACGGCTACAGCCACACCATCCCGCCGCACCGCATCAACTATCGCGCCAATATCTGGGCCATGCAGCACCTCGGCGTCACCGAACTGATTGCATTCGCGGCGGTGGGCGGCATCAAGCACGAAATGGGGCCGGGGCGGATCGTCATCCCCGACCAGATCGTCGATTACACCTATTCGCGTCAACACACCTTTTTCGAGGATGACCTCGAACACGTCACCCACATCGATTTCACCGAACCCTACTGCCCGACGCTGCGCGCCAAGCTGATCGCGGCGGGCGCACAATCCGGCATCGGCGCGATCACCCGTGGCACCTACGCCACGATGCAAGGCCCGCGCCTCGAAACCGCCGCCGAGATCAATCGGCTCGAAAACGATGGCTGCGACCTGGTGGGTATGACCGGCATGCCCGAAGCCGCGCTCGCGCGCGAACTCGGCCTGTGCTATGCGACCGTCGCGGTCGTCGCCAATTACGCCGCCGGCCGGGGCGAAGGCGAAATCACGATGGCGGAGATCGAACATAACCTCGTTGCCGGCTTTGCCGACGCCGCGAAATTGTTGCAGGCCTATCTTGCGTCGTGATCGCGGAGGCGTTGAGCCAGGCATCTTGACGGTTTGTCCCAAGGCCGCTGCGTGTGGCAAGTCTCACGCGCATGCGCGCTGCGTCGCTTCGAACAGGAACCTACCGCAACACCCAATGCCGCACGTCCTGTGCCGTGAGAAAGCCCTCGGCGCCCGCGCCTTGTAGACAGGCCATCGTTGCCAACATCCCGGCTTCGATCGCGGTCGGCGCCGCCACGGTGACCGAGCGCGGCGCGTCTTCCACCGGCCAGCCGGTGCGGGGGTCGAGGATATGGCTATAGCGTTTGCCGTGAGCACGTAGGTAACGTTGGCTATCGCCACTGGTCGCGAGCGCGCCCGCGGCGATCCGAATCGCCGCGACCGCGTTACCGTCAATAGCGTAGGGATTCTCGACCCCGACCGACCAGGGTTCACCGCTTTGCCGGCGACCGCTGGCGCGTAGATCGCCACCGAAATTGATCAGAAACGACGCGGAGGTTTCGCGCGCCAGACGCGCGAACGCACGATCGACGGCATACTCCTTGCCGATGCCGCCGAAATCCAGTTCCATGCCCGGGGGCAGCGTCAACCAGGGCGCTCGCCAGGTGAGTTTGTTCCAGCCAACGTGGCGGTGCACGTTCGCGACCTCGCTCGCGTTTGGAATCCGGTCGCTGCCGTCAAAGCGCCAGACCTTGCGCAGCACGCCGCTGGTGATATCGAACAAGCCACCGCTCATTTCGTGGCAATGCGCGGCGAACGAGAGCAATTGTACCGTCTCCGGGTCCAGTTCGATCTCACGGCCCTCGCTGTGGTTGATCGCGTGAACGATATTGTCGTCGCGATAGCGGCTGAACTTGCGTTCGATACGACGTGCCTCGTCGGCGACCAACGCGGTTAGCCGGGTGGCGACTTCCGCCGCGGCGACTTCCAGCAACACCTCGCAGGGACTGGCCATGCACGAGAAGCGGCCACACCAGTGACCGACTCCTGGTCGCAACTCGATCGCCTGGTTTTGTTCCGGTGCCGCCACGCGGGTTACCAGCGAAAACGGTAGTTGGCTTGCAGTATGTAGGCGTCCACGTCGGGAAACAGGTCTTGCTCGCGTTGTATGCCGATGGCGTCGGCCGGGTGGCTGTCGCCGCCTTGCAGGTAATACTCCGCCCTGATACTGAACTCGCTGCCGTTGTCGAGCGTGTAACCATATTTAAGGCCGAGCGTGGTCGCGTCGAACTCGCCCAGGCGATAGTCCGCGGTCGCATATTCGGGGATCGCTGCATTGGCGACGAGGCTGTGCCGATAAAAGTCCGCCGCGCCCTGGGCGTAGTAACGCAGGCGTGGTTGCAAGTACTGTCGCTCGCTGAATTTCCAGCGGTAGGCGAGGTCCAGGGTATGCGAATCCAGACCCCAGTCGTCGGTGTAGTAGCGGTAGGCGGCGTTGACCACGTCGTCGCCGAGGCTGTGCTTGAGGCCCGCATAAAGGCTCGTTTTGCGGCGTGAATCGGGCCTGTTTTCATACACATAGTCGAGCGTCGAACCGCTGTCGGCCGCCACCACGCTGAGAAGCTTGAACGGATCGGTGTGGTATCCCTCCGATTGACTGTACGACAGATTGAGCTGCGCGACAGTGTTCTTGCCCAGCACCTGGGTGGCGCCCAACAACAGGTCGAGGGTCGTTTTGTCGTCCGAGGTGCCGTCGCGGGGTTGTTGCGCGCCCGCCGCCACCATCGAGGCGAAGGCGGTCGGGATCCCGCCCTCGGGCTCGATGGTGTCAGACGCCACCGCTACCCCCGCCGAAAGCGTCGTGTTGCGATCGTTGAAATCACGACTGAGCTGACCGCTCACGCCCAATGAGGTGTAGTCATATTCCTTGGAGACGTTCGCGCCCAGCGTGGACCGCATGAGCCGATTGAGCGGTCGATCCCAGTTGGCGGAGAGCGCGACGCGGGTGTCGCGAAAGGTGTCGTCCAGCGGCGTTTCACCGGGTTGTGTGGTATAGCTACCCCGGCCCGAAGGGCGGGTGAAGGTTTGAACCGTGTTGCTGGCGGTCGCGCCGTTGGCGGACGCACCCGTCAGGGTATCGAGCGTCAGCTTGAGGTTGAGAAACTCATCGTCGCGAATTTCCTTGCGCGCGTTCACCACCGGCTCGACGGCGGTCACGCGATCCGGTTCGGAGTAGAACAGCACCGCGCTGTCTATCTCCCAGCCTTGCTCGGCCCTGGCGGCCTGGACGCCGAGCAGGGCGCAGGCCGCGGCACCGAGCGCCGCGCGGACAGGTTTTGATTGACTCAGTTGCATCCGCAACCTCCACCGGCAAAGCCGCGACCGCCACTCGATCCTTCCTTGCTGAAGTAAATGTGGTCGTCGATCGCCAGATCCAGCGGATCGGCCTGTAACGACATTTCCGGCTTCGCGAGGGTGCCGCGTTGCCACGGCGCCACGCCGACGTTGGCGCAGGCCGTCAGCAGCGGAATCGCGACGGCCAGCGTCAGGAGGCGTAGGCAAGGCATCGAGTTCGACCCACTCATCGCGCGCCTCCGGATAACAGCGCTTTGATATCTGCCTCGTACTCCGCTGCTTTGTCGGTTTTGAAGCCCACGTGGCGTTTGACGATCTGGCCCTCACGATTCAGCAAGAAACTCGACGGCATGCCGACCAGTTCGAACTCGCGGGCCATGCCGCCGGTGGGGTCGTGTGCCACCGCGAAGCTGACGGGCTGGGTGGCCAGAAACCGCGCCAGATCGGCCTCGTCCTCATCCACCGAGATCGCCACCACCTGGAGTCCGTCCGCGCCATGGCGCGACTGCATCTGTTCCATCCAGGGGAATGATTTTTTGCACGGCGCGCACCACGAGGCCCAGAAGTCCAGGTAGACGACCTTGCCTCGATACTGTTCGAGATTGACCGGAACGGGCGCCGCCGAGGTGGGTGGGATGCTCAAGAGCGCGAGAAGACCTACAAGCCAGATTTTGTTCATTGGGGGAGTCCGCGAATATTCAAGTCCGGCGGAGCGTACGCGTGACCGCGTGAATATTTCGTCAATTGGGAATCGAGTCGCCATCACTCGCGCGACGTGGAGTCTGCGATTCGATCGTTATTATTTTCCTCGGCCTCCTCACGCAGCGGCTCCTAGGCCTCGGCGATCCTGTTTTCAAATGGCGGTGCGAGCACACGTTCCATTCGCGGATTGCCTTGTTTCGCTCGTCGCTCGATTTCGGTGATGGTTTCGGTCAAGGCCTGGTCGGGATGCGGTGCGCTGCGCCTCGGAGCGAGCACGCGTTGCGGGCATCGACGCGGTGTATCGAATCAGGATTGAGCGCTTGACTGAAGGGACGGCCAAGGCCGCCCCCGTTCTGATCAACCCGGCGCGTTGGCGCTTACGCGGCCAACTGCCGCAAGACGTACTGCAGGATGCCGCCGTGGCGGTAGTAGTCGACCTCCTGAGGGGTGTCGATGCGAACGTCGACGTTGAAGGTCTTGGCGCTGCCGTCGGCGGCGATCGCGGTGACGGTGACTTGTTTCACGGAGCCGTCGCCGAGGCCGGTGATGGCGTAGGTTTCATAGCCGGTGAGGCCGAGGCTGGCGGCACTGTCGCCAGCCTTGAACTGCAACGGCAGCACGCCCATGCCAACAAGGTTGGAGCGGTGGATGCGCTCGTAGGTCTCGGCGATGACGGCGCGCACGCCAAGTAGCCGTGGGCCTTTGGCGGCCCAGTCGCGCGACGAGCCGGAGCCGTATTCCTTGCCGGCGATGACGATGACCGGGGTGCCTTCGTGCTGGTACTTCATCGCCGCGTCGTAGATCGACATCTCCGCGCCGTCCGGCTGATGTAGCGTCACGCCGCCTTCGGTTCCGGGGGCCATCAGGTTGCGGAGCCGAATGTTGGCGAAGGTCCCGCGCATCATGACTTCATGGTTGCCGCGCCGCGATCCGAGCGAGTTAAAGTCCTTTGGCTCGACGCCGTGAGCGATCAGGTACTTCCCGGCCGGGCTGCTCGGCTTAATCGAGCCGGCGGGCGAGATGTGATCAGTGGTGACCGAATCGCCGAGCAGGGCCAGACACCGGGCTCCGCTGATGTCGGTGACCGCACCGGGTTCCTTGCTCATGCCCTTGAAATACGGTGGATTTTGCACGTAGGTCGAATCTGCCGGCCAGTCGAAGACCTGATCGCTGGGCGCATCGAGACTCTGCCAGCGCGCGTCGCCCTTGAAGACGTCGGCATACGATGCCTGGAAGTCGGCGCGCGTGACGTTGGCGGCGATCGCTGTGCGGATCTCCTCCTGTGTCGGCCAGATGTCGCGCATGTAGACCGGCTCGCCGTTGGCGTCGTGCGTGAGGGGTTCGAGGAACGGATCGAAGTCCATGCGTCCCGCGATCGCGTAGGCCACCACGAGCGGCGGCGATGCGAGGTAGTTCATGCGTACCTCGGGGTGCACGCGGCCCTCGAAGTTGCGGTTGCCGGAGAGCACGGAGACCGCGCACAGCTCGTGCGCGGCGATGGCCTTCGAGACCTCGACGGGCAGCGGACCGGTGTTGCCGATGCACACCGTGCAGCCATAGCCGGTGAGATAGAAGCCGAGTGCCTCCAGCGGCTTAATCAGGCCCGCGTTCTCCAGATAGCGGGTGACCGCGAGCGAGCCGGGGCCGAGCGAGGTCTTCACCCAAGGCTGGCGCTTGAGTCCGCGCGCGGCGGCCTTCTTCGCAACCAAACCCGCGGCGAGCATCACCGATGGATTGGACGTGTTGGTGCACGAGGTGATCGCGGCGATGACCACCGATCCGTCGCGAATTTCGACTTCCTGGCCGTCGATCACGGTCTTCACCGGGCCGTTGTCGGGCAGGCTGCGCTCCGCCTTGAGCGATGCCAACGCCTTGGGGAAGGATTCCTTGATTTCCGAGAGTGTGACGCGATCTTGCGGGCGTTTCGGTCCGGCGAGGCTGGGCTCTACGGTCGTGACATCGAGTTCGAGCGTCTCGGAGTAATCGGCATCCGGGCTTGTGTCGGTATGAAACATGCCTTGCGCTTTCGCATAGGCCTCGACCAGGGCAATTTGGTCCTCGCCGCGCCCGGTAAGGCGCAGATAGTCGAGGGTTTCCTGGTCGATCGGGAACAGGCCGCAAGTCGCGCCGTATTCGGGGGCCATGTTGGCGATCGTGGTGCGTTCGCCCATTGGCAGGCTGCTGATGGCGGGGCCATAGAATTCGACGAATTTGCCGACGACGCCGTGCTTGCGCAGCATCTGCGTCACGGTGAGCACCAGGTCGGTTGCGGTCACGCCCTCACGGAGCTGGCCTCTGAGTTTGAAACCAACCACTTTCGGGATCAGCATCGACACCGGTTGGCCGAGCATGGACGCCTCGGCCTCGATGCCGCCCACCCCCCAGCCGAGCACGCCGATACCGTTGACCATCGTGGTGTGCGAGTCGGTGCCCACGCAGGTATCGGGGAACGCTTGCATGACGCCGTTTTTGTCTTGCGCCATGACGACACGCGCCAAATACTCGATGTTCACTTGGTGGACGATGCCTGTATCGGGCGGCACGACCTTGAAATCGTCAAAGGCGTTCTGGCCCCACTTGAGGAATTCGTAACGCTCCTGGTTGCGTTCGAACTCCAGTTCGGCGTTTTTCGCGAACGCCTCGGGCGAACCGAAGAAGTCGACCTGCACTGAGTGGTCGATGACCAGTTCGGCGGGTTGCAACGGGTTGATTTTGCCGGGATCACCACCGAGCGCACGCATCGCATCGCGCATCGCCGCGAGGTCGACGATGGCTGGGACGCCGGTGAAATCCTGCATCAGCACACGTGCCGGGCGGTAGGCGATTTCCTTGTTCGGCTCCGCCTTCGCGTCCCAGTTCAGCAGCGCCTCGATGTCCGCCTTGGTCACTGTGCGCCCGTCCTCGTGGCGCAGGAGATTTTCCAGCAGGATCTTTTGCGAGAACGGGAGCCGTGCGGCCCCGGGTAGTGCGGTGAGATTGAAGATCTCGTAGTGACGGCCGCCGACATCCAACGTCGCGCGGCTGTTGAAACTATTCGTCATGAGGGTCTTGCTCCAGAGGGGTTGTCGGATCCTCTCGGGGTGAGGGAGAGGGACGAGCTGATTATACCGCTGAACTCACGAGCGCTTGCGCTTCGGCGAGCATTTGGCGGCGCCGGAACAACAGCTTGAAGCGGCTGCCATCGGCCTGCCGCCAGAGCACTGAGGCGCGTATGCCGGCAAGTAGCAGAGCGCGGATCAAGGCCGCGGTGTTGGCGCTGGTGAGGTGCCGTTGCTCGCCGCGAACGATGATGCGTGAGCCGAGCGGACTGATGATCTGTTGGTAGAGATCGGCGAGCTTGGCGATCACGCTTTCGTGCATCGCGTCGCCGAAAAACTCGATTTGACGACGGACGTCGTTCAGTCCGGTGATCAGGTTCTGGCCGACCTCGGGGCTGCGTTGCAGCACCTTTTCGAGCTGAAACAGACTCACGATATAGCGGGTTACATCCATCGTCTCAGGCAGTTGCGACGGCTGGGTCAGGGTGCCGCGCATGACTTGAAAGCCTCGGCGCAGGTGTTGCGGGTCGGTGTAGATGTCATCGATCGATTTCGGATCGTTGACGAAAAGGCTCTCGATCAAGGTCCGCATGTTGGCCGGATCGGCCTCGCCGGTGTAGGCGAGTTGGCGGACACTGTCGGCGGCCATCAGCGCGGCCGCGAGGGCGATGGTTCGATTACGGTCGTTTTTTTCCACGAATCAGAGGCGAGGGAACGTTGACGAATGGTTGAGTCTACTGCACTGCGGCGGGCGATTCGATGGTCGCGCCGCCGAGACAGACCTCGCCTTGGTAGAACACGATCGATTGCCCCGGCGTGATGGCGCGTTGCGCGGCGTCGAAATGGACCCGCAGCGTGTGTTGTCCGGTCGTGTCGACGGTGCAGGGTTGGGCGGTTTGACGATAGCGAATCTTGGCATTGCAACGCAGCGGCCAGGCCGGGGGCTCGCCAGCGACCCAGGAAACCTGGTTAGCGATCAAGCTGCTGTGGAACAGCAAGGCGTGATCGTGACCCTGGGCGACGATGAGACGGTTCGTAACGAGATCCTTGCCGACGACGAACCAGGGTTGTTCACTGGCGTCGCGCCGGCCGCCGATGCCGATACCGTGGCGCTGACCCAGCGTGTAGTACATCAGCCCGGCATGCTCGCCGATCACGTCGCCATCGGTGGTGACGATGGCGCCGGGTAACGCGGGCAGGTAGCGTTGTAGAAAGTCGCGGAACTTGCGTTCACCGATAAAGCAGATGCCGGTGCTGTCTTTCTTACGGGCCGTGGCAAGCCGGGCGCGTTCGGCCCGCGCGCGGACATCGGGTTTGGCGAGCGCACCGATCGGGAACAGACTCCTGCTGAGCTGGGCCTGGCCGAGGGTGTAAAGGAAATAACTCTGGTCCTTGTTCGGGTCGACGCCGGTCAGCAGTTGTAGGTGGGTGCCGTCGGTGCCGATGCGCGCGTAGTGGCCGGTCGCGATGGCGTCGGCGCCTAGCGCAAGCGCGTGGTCGAGAAACGCCTTGAATTTGATCTCCCGGTTGCACATCACGTCCGGATTCGGCGTGCGTCCGGCGCGGTATTCCGTGAGGAAGTACTCGAACACCCGGTCCCAGTATTCGCTCGCGAAATTGACCGTGTGCAGGCGGATGTCGAGTGTGTCCGCGACCGATTGGGCATCGGCGAGATCGACCGCGGCCGCGCAGTAGTCGGCGTCGTCGTCTTCCTCCCAATTTTTCATGAACAGGCCTTCGACCGCGTAACCCTGATCCAGCAGTATCAGCGCGGCGACCGACGAGTCGACCCCGCCGGACAGGCCAACGATGATCCGGGCGCCTTTGGGGGGCGTCATCGCGGGCGGCGGGCAAGGTTGAGGCGAAGATGATTCTCGCGGCCCGAATCCATCGCCAGCGGATTCCGGCCAACGACGGTGTTTACCGTGGCGGGCATCGAGTTATTGCAGATCACGTAGCAGATCGAGTTCGTAGCGGCGTCCAGCCAGGTAATCTTCAATCGCCACTAGGACGAGTCCGCTGCGCAGGCGTTCCGGTTGTCGCTGCAGATCGTTGTACGACAGCCAGTGGGTGCCGCGGATGCCGACGTCAAGCTTGCCGCGCAGGGCGTCGCCGGCATCGTGCAGCACGCCGCCGAAGGCAAACCGCAGGTAGGTGCGATCCTCGGCGGGCAGTTGCCAGCGGTAGATGCCGAGCAGGTACTCGGGTGTGAAGCGCCAGCCCGTTTCCTCGAGGGTTTCGCGCGCGACCGCGGCAACCAGCGATTCGCCGGACTCCAGGTGTCCGGCCGGCTGGTTGAGCACGATTCGGCCGCCGATCGTTTCTTCAACCATGAGGAATCGCCCCTCGCGCTCGACCACGCAGGCGACGGTGACCAGGGGTTTCCAGGGCGAGGAGGTGTCACTCATACAATAATCCAGTGCATTTTTTCCGCTGAACAAAACCAGAGCCTAGGCGCTCTTGCGATATAATCCAAGCCTTCAGCAGCTCACGCAACGCCTCTAGGAGCCTATCGGACTTGAGATGAATCGACTGCAAAAGTGGGAGAACGGTCCCTTTTTCCGATCCTTTTCGTTAAATTGCTACGGCTACTCGCCTCAAACGATCGAAAAAATGGCCTCGCTCTCGCACTTTTTCGCTACGATCCCCTCAAGTCCGACAGGCTCCTAGAGCGGGTTGTCGATCTGCTAAGCGTTGAAATACCCCTCAAACATTCGGAGCGCCGTCATGGGTTACCAGCACATTAAGATCCCCGCTGAAGGAACCAAGATCACAACCAATGCTGATTTTAGTCTCGATGTTCCAGACCATCCGATCATCCCTTATATCGAAGGTGACGGCATTGGCGTCGACATCACGCCGGTGATGAAGAAGGTGATCGATGCCGCGGTGGATAAGGCTTACGGCGGGCGCAAGCGGATCGTCTGGATGGAGATCTATGCGGGGGAAAAGGCCAATCGCGTGTATGGCGGTGACATGTGGCTACCCGGCGAGACGCTGGAGGCGGTCAGGGAGTTCGTGGTGTCGATCAAGGGCCCGCTCACGACTCCGGTCGGTGGGGGTATCCGTTCCTTGAACGTCGCGTTGCGGCAAGAACTCGACCTTTACGTATGTCTGCGGCCGATCCGTTACTACGCGGGGACGCCGAGTCCGCTGAAGCACCCCGAGTACACCGACATGGTGATCTTTCGTGAAAACTCGGAGGATATCTACGCCGGGATCGAGTGGGCTTCCGGTTCGCCCGAGGCGCAAAAGGTCATACGCTTCCTCATCGACGAAATGGGCGTGCGCAAGATTCGCTTTCCGGAAACCTCCGGCATCGGGATTAAGCCGGTTTCCAGCGATGGGACCCAGCGGTTGGTGCGCAAGGCGATCCGTTATGCGATCGACAACGACCGTGCAAGCGTGACCCTGGTGCACAAGGGCAACATCATGAAGTTCACCGAAGGGGCCTTCAAGAGCTGGGGTTACGAGCTGGCGAAGGCGGAATTCGGTGCGATCGAGATCGACGGTGGGCCGTGGTGCGCATTCAAGAATCCCAGAACGGGGCGCGAAATCGTGGTCAAGGATGTGATCGCCGATGCCTTCCTGCAACAAATCCTGTTACGGCCGAAGGAGTATGACGTCATCGCGACGCTGAACCTGAACGGCGACTACATCTCGGATGCGCTGGCGGCACAGGTTGGGGGGATCGGTATCGCGCCCGGCGCGAATCTGTCGGACACGGTGGCGATGTTCGAGGCAACGCACGGCACCGCGCCGAAGTACGCCGGGCAGGACAAGGTCAATCCGGGTTCGCTGATTTTGTCGGCGGAAATGATGCTGCGCCATATGGGGTGGGCCGAGGCGGCCGACATCGTCGTGCGCAGCATGGGCGCCGCGATTCAGTCCGCCAATGTCACCTATGACCTGGCGCGGTTGATGCCCGGCGCCAATGAAGTCTCGTGTTCCGGCTTCGGGGACGAGATGATTCGCCACATGTAGGTTGAGTTTCAGTACGGGGGTTGCGCCATTTCACAGCAATCCCCGTTGCTGTTGGTATACTCGAAGTAATTTCGGAACAGAGATCACACACCTTTAAAACCGGTAATTCATGGCAGATAAGACCCGTAAAGACGACTCCCAGGGAGTGCTGCTAGAAACAGCCAAACCCAAGCTCAAGGAACCGTCGCTCTACCATGTGATCCTGTTGAACGATGACTATACTCCTATGGAGTTTGTCGTGATCGTTCTCGAACAGTTCTTCAAGCTGGGACGCGAGGACGCGACACGAATCATGCTCAACGTGCACACCAAGGGCAAAGGCGTGTGTGGCACGTTTACCCGCGACATCGCGGAGACCAAGACGGCTCAGGTCAACCAGTTTGCCCGTGAGCACAAACACCCGTTGTTATGCATTATGGAAAAGGCGTGAGGTGAAATGGGTATGTTGAGCAAAGAGCTCGAACATACGCTGAATCAGGCGTTCAAGCAGGCGCGTGAGAAGCGACATGAGTTCAT
>JBHJOI010000073.1:0-50027 GCA_050329935.1 Thiotrichales bacterium
GAACAATAGCAGCAGCAGGGTGTTGCGGCTGAGAGTCGGTTTATAGTGGATTCGCGGCATGGTGATCGAATCGCTTGCGGGGTGTATGGCTCGGTACCGGTGATTCTAGCGCCCTGTCCCGCGAAATGCGCGCGAGCCGGTCGGGAAATTGAGTCGCCCGCGCACCGGCGGTAGTCTGCTCGGGCGCTGGCGCGCTGCGTCCAACGCTCGCGGACGCACGTAAGTTGCAGTGTATCCACCACGAGAATCGTCATGCTGATCCGAATCAAACGCCCCAGCGCCGTAGCCGCCTCGGAAATCACGCCGGAGCGCGTGTATCGAGCGCGTCGGCTTTTCATGCAGGGTTCGCTCGCCGCCGGAGTCGCCGCGCTGGTGGGTACGAGCGCATCGCGGTCCGCGCTGGCGGGATTGCCCGCGGATTTCGCGACGTTACCGAAAAGTCCGTTTTCAACCACGGAAAAGCTCACGTCCTATACCGATATCACCACGTACAATAACTTCTACGAGCTCGGCACCGCGAAGGAGGATCCGGCGCGAAACGCGAAGGATCTGATCACCGATCCGTGGCGGGTCAGCGTCGCGGGCCAGTGCGACAAGCCCGGCGACTTCACGCTGGAGGATATTCTCAAGGGTCAGGTGCTGGAGGAGCGCATTTATCGATTGCGGTGTGTCGAGGGCTGGTCGATGGTCATTCCGTGGGTTGGGTTTGCGCTCGCGGATCTGTTGCGCCGGTTCGAACCTCGGTCGCAGGCGAAATACGTGGCCTTCGAGACCCTGTACGATCCCAAACGCCTGCGCGGTCAGCGCCGACCGGTGCTCGATTGGCCTTACACCGAGGGGTTGCGGATCGACGAGGCCATGCATCCGCTGGCCATCATCGCGGTGGGTTTGTACGGCAAGGTTCTGCCGAATCAAAACGGCGCGCCGTTGCGTCTGGTGGTGCCGTGGAAATATGGCTTCAAGAGCATCAAATCGATCGTGAAGATCAACTTCGTCGAGCACGAGCCGCCCACCAGCTGGAATATTTCGGCGCCCAACGAATACGGTTTCTATTCCAACGTGAATCCGCAAGTCGACCACCCGCGCTGGAGTCAGAATCGGGAACGCCGGATCGGGGAGTTCTTGAAGCGCGAAACCCTTCCGTTCAACGGTTATGGAGACGAGGTCGCGAGTCTTTACGCCGGCCTGGATCTACGCAAACACTTTTGAACGCGCGATGAATGCAAGTGCGGTGCCGTTGCAGCGTTGGCTGAAACCGTTGGTGTTTGTGCTCTGCCTGCTGCCGCTGGCGTATTACCTGGGCGGCGTGCTCGGCGATCGACTCGGCGCAAATCCGATCGAGGCAGTCACACGCGGATTGGGCGACTGGGCGCTGCGTTTCCTCTGCCTCACCCTCGCCGTGACGCCACTGCGCAAACTCACGGGATGGAACACGCTCATCCGTTTGCGTCGGATGCTTGGCTTGTTTGTATTTTTCTACGCGACGCTGCATCTGCTGACCTATCTCTGGCTCGATCAATTTTTCGATTGGGGGGAGATCTGGCGCGACGTCTTGAAGCGACCGTTTATTACCGTCGGGCTTGCGGCGTTTCTATTGTTGATCCCGCTCGCGGTGACTTCGACCGATGCCATGATGCGGCGACTCAAACGACGCTGGGTACAACTGCACCGATTGGTCTACCTGGTGGCGCCACTCGGCGTATTGCATTTCTTTTGGATGAAATCTTCCAAGGCGGATGTCGCCGAACCGATATTCTATGCGGGCGTGGTTGCCGCCTTGCTATTGTGGCGGGTCCATGGATGGTGGCGAAAGCGGTCTGGGCTAAATGCGCGGGTGCTCGCAACGCGCCTATAATTCGAATCGGTATTCGGGAGGAGATGGATCGATGCGTGGCGTGGCGTTGCTGGCAATGGTGTTGTCGTTAATGGCGATTTCGGGGTGTGGACCGGTTTACAGAACCGTTTACAGCTTCGAGCCGCCTCGGGACGAAAACGGGCTGCGCTGCGCGCGCCAATGCGAGGATACGCTGCGGGAATGCGTCGCGGCGGAAGATCTGCGCGACGAAAACTGCCGCCGCGAACAGCAACTCGCGGACCTCGAACACCAGCGCTGTCGGGACTTGGCTCGCGCCGCCGGGCGGAAGGATGACGTCTGTCAGACCCGCTACGTCAGCTGCATTGGCGGTCGTCATGAGCGTTGCGACGATAACTATCGTCGCTGTTACGAGCACTGCGGCGGCCAGGTTCACAGCCAGCAGGTTTGCTCGATGTTCTGCAATTGACCGGGCCGGCCGAGGTTCAGTCGGCTGCGTCCTCGTCGCCGCCCACGCGATGCGCTTCGCGGTCGGTCCAGTCGTTCACGAACTGGCGCGCCACGCGGCCGCTGCGCGAGCCGCGATAAAGCGCGAACTGAAGCGCGGCGCGTTGCAGATTGCGGGTATCGGCGTTCTGGAACGGCGAGCGCTTGACCCAATGACGCACGATATCCAGGTATTGCTCTTGCTTGAACGGATGGAACGATAGCCACAAGCCGAAGCGCTCCGACAGCGAGATTTTTTCTTCAACTGCCTCGCCATGATGCAATTCGCCATCGACCAGGCGCGAGGCCTGATTCTCGCTCTGAAACTCCGGCATCAGGTGGCGTCGATTCGAGGTCGCGTAGATCAAGGTATTGCGTGGCGTGGACGCAATGGAGCCGTCCAGCATTGCCTTTAGCGAGGTGAACTGCTGTTCGTGGGCATCGAACGACAGATCGTCGACGAACAGGATGTAGTGCTCCGGCTGCTGGTACAGCGGCGTGACGATCTCCGGCAGATAGAGCAAATCGTTTTTCTCGATTTCGATGACACGCAGCCCATCGACCGCATAGCGATTGAGCAAGCCCTTGATCAGGGTGGATTTTCCGGTGCCGCGCGCACCCCAAAGCAAGGCGTGGTTGGCGGGTAGGCCCGCCAGAAATTTTTCCGTGTTGCGCACCAGCTGCGCCTTTTGCTGATCGATATGGAGCAGATCCTCCAGTGCGATCAGGCTTGGGTGATAAATTGGCAGGAAATGGCCCGGACGTCGCCAACGATAGGCGAGGGCATCCCACTGTTCAGGCTCGGCCGCGAGATTGAACTGGTGCTCGACGCCACGAACCAGCCGCTTGAACAGGAAAATCAGCTGGTCCAGGCGATCCTCGATCATTCGAGCTCAACGCCCGCGAAAGATGGAGCCGAGCAGGCCGCGCACGACGTTATGCGCGATTTGGCGGCCAACGTTCGAGGCGACCGAACGCACCACGGTTTTCACGAGCACCTCACCAACCCCCTGGCGATTGCTGGGACGGGCGGCAACCCGCTGCTCCAAGCGCGAGCGCTTCTCCGCCTCGACGGCCTCGGTCACCTTTTCCAGTTCGAGCGCGGCGGCGTCGGCCTTGGACTTCAGGATCTCATACGCGGATTCGCGGTCGATCACCGCGTCGTAGCGTTTGCCGATCGGACTGAAGCGAATCAATTCCGCACGTTCGTCGTCACTCACCGGGCCAATCCGCGACGCCGGCGGTCGAATCATCGTGCGTTCCACGATGCTGGGCGTGCCTTTGCCCTCGAGCACCGAGACCAGCGCCTCGCCGACGCCCATTTCCATGATGACTTGCGCGCTGTCGAGTTTGGGATTCTGCCGGAATGTCTCGGCCGCGGTGCGAACGGCTTTTTGATCGCGCGGGGTGAACGCGCGCAGCGCGTGTTGTACCCGATTGCCGAGTTGTCCGAGCACGGTTTCAGGCACATCGAGCGGATTCTGGGTCACGAAGTAAACGCCAACGCCCTTGGAACGGATCAACCGCACCACTTGTTCAACCTTGTCGACCAGTGCTTTCGGTGCACCGTTGAATAGGAGGTGCGCCTCGTCGAAAAAGAACACCAGCTTAGGCTTATCTTGGTCGCCGGCCTCGGGCAGGTTTTCAAACAGCTCCGACAACATCCACAGCAGGAAGGTCGAGTATAACCGGGGCGAATGCATCAGCTTGTCGGCGGCGAGTATGTTGACCTGACCGTAGCCGGTGCGGTCGACCCGCATGAAGTCGGCGAGTTCGAGCGCCGGTTCGCCGAAAAACTTGTCCGCGCCTTGTTCTTCGAGCACCAGCAGGCGGCGTTGGATCGCGCCGATCGAAGCCGTGCTGACATTGCCGTACGCGGTGGTGAACTTGGCCGCGTTCTCGCCGACGTGTTGGATCATAGATCGCAGATCCTTCAGGTCGAGCAGCAGCAAGCCCTCGTCGTCCGCGAACCGGAACGCGATATTGAGCACGCCTTCCTGGGTCTCGTTCAGTTCCATCAGTCGCGCTAACAGCAACGGACCCATGTCGGACACCGTCGCGCGGATCGGATGACCCTGCTCGCCGAAGATATCCCACAACACCACCGGGAATCCTTCGTGGCGGAAGCCCTCGATGCCGATCTTGTCGAGACGCTCCTGAACCTTCGGGTGCGGAGTGCCCGGTCGGCCGAGACCCGTGAGGTCGCCCTTGATGTCCGCCATGAAAACAGGCACACCCAGGCTGGAAAAGCCCTCGGCTAGGACTTGTAGGGTCACGGTCTTGCCGGTGCCCGTCGCGCCCGCGATCAGGCCGTGGCGATTCGCGTAGCGTGGATTCAGGTAGACCTTGTCTTCGCCCAGTCCGATTAGGATGCCTTGCTGTTCCATGTGTTGCCTATGATTGCTAGGGTCGGGTGAGATTTTTCCCAAACGTTAGACATAAAAGGCTTGATTCGCAAGCGTTTGTACAATTCAGGCCGGTTTTGTAACGGTTTCTTACCCGGGGCTGGCGCGATCGCCGCGTGGCCATGACACGGCCGGTCGATTTCCGCGCCGGACGCGCCTCGCAAACGCTCGAAGCCGCGCACGCGACCCCCGAGCCCCGATGTGTTTCACGCCGCGCAATCAGGCAATGAGCTTGCGATACTTCAGGCGATGCGGCTGGTCGGCTTCGGCACCCAACCGCTGCCGGCGGTCATCCTCGTATTCGGTGAAGTTACCTTCAAACCACGCCACGTTGCCATCGTCCTCGAACGCGAGTATGTGGGTCGCGATCCGGTCGAGAAACCAGCGGTCGTGCGAGATCACCACGGCGCATCCGGGAAACTCCAGCAGTGCTTCTTCCAAAGCCCTGAGCGTTTCGACATCCAGATCGTTGGTCGGTTCATCCAGTAACAGGAGATTGCCGCCGGCTCGCAGCAGCTTCGCCAGATGCAAGCGATTGCGTTCCCCGCCGGAGAGATCTCCGACCCGCTTCTGTTGGTCGCCGCCCTTGAAATTGAAGCGCCCAAGGTAGGCGCGCGAGGACAACTGGTAGTTGCCGACGGTGATCAGATCCTGTCCTTCGCTGACTTCCTCCCAGACCGTTTTCTTGGGATCGAGCGCATCGCGGCTTTGGTCGACATAAGCGACCTGCACCGATGGTCCCTTGCGGAAGTCGCCGCTGTCGGGCTGCTCCTGGCCGACAATCATGCGAAACAGGGTGGATTTGCCGACGCCGTTCGGCCCGATCACGCCGACAATGCCGCCGCGTGGCAGGCTGAAGCTCAGGTTTTCGTACAACACCCGATCACCGTAGCGTTTGCTGATGTTGTTCGCTTCCAACACCAGGTCGCCGAGCCGGGGCCCGGGCGGTATATACAACTCGTTGGTCTCGGAGCGCTTCTGGTAGTCCGATGACGACAGTTCCTCGAAGCGCTTGATCCGCGCCTTGCTCTTGGCTTGGCGACCCTTGGGATTCTGCCGTACCCACTCGAGTTCGTGGCGCATCGCCTTGATTCGACCTTGCTCCTGTTTTTGCTCGACTTCGAGGCGCTTTTCCTTTTGCTCGAGCCAGGAGGTGTAGTTCCCTTCCCACGGGATGCCGTGACCGCGGTCGAGTTCGAGAATCCAGCCGGCCACGTTGTCGAGGAAGTAGCGATCGTGCGTGACCGCGACGACGGTGCCGGGAAACTGTTGCAGAAAGCGTTCCAGCCAGGCGACCGATTCCGCGTCGAGGTGGTTGGTGGGTTCGTCCAGAATCAACATGTCCGGCGCCGAAAGCAGGAGCCGACACAGCGCGACGCGACGCCGCTCGCCACCGGAAAGCGTACTGACGTCGGCGTCCCAGGGTGGCAGACGCAGGGCATCCGCCGCGACCTCGAGGGTGCGTTCGAGGTTGTGACCGTCGGCGGCCTGGATAATGTTTTCCAGCGCGGCTTGCCGTGCGGCGAGCGCGTCGAAATCGGCATCCGGTTCCGCGTAGGCGGCATAGACTTGGTCCAGCTCAGCCAGGGCCTGTTTCAGTTCAACCAGGCCATCCTCGACGTTGCCACGCACGTCCTTGGCAGCGTCAAGCTGAGGTTCCTGGGGCAAATAGCCGATTTTAATGCCGGGCTGCGGTCGCGCCTCGCCCAGAATGTCCTTGTCCACGCCGGCCATGATCCGCAGCAGCGTCGACTTGCCGGCGCCGTTGTAGCCAAGTACGCCAATCTTGGCGCCGGGAAAGAAGTTCAGGTAGATATCTTTGAGAATTTGCTTTTTCGGCGGCACGATCTTGCCGACGCCGTTCATGGTGAATATGTATTGGGCCATGGGGTGTGGATCATCTTCTGATTGCGAGGCGGGTATTATAGAAGCGCTATGCGACCGGTGACATGCGTGACTGCATGTGCTCATCGCGCGATGGAATAATCGGGCTGCCTGCGGACGTCCTCACTTTCATGGCAAGGACGCCGCCCCGGAGAATGAAAGCCGTGTATAGAGCGCGGCGTTTCGTTGACTTATTCGATACACCAACCAAGCGCGAGGCGCCGATGAAACGAAGACTGTTCTGTGCACTGGGTTTGCTACTGCCTTGGCTGGCGACGGCCGAGCCGGTCAGTATCGAGCATCAAGGTGTGAAGCTTAATTCCGAACTGCGGCTGGCCGAGGGCAAACAACTAGCCGATGGTGTGGTCGTGTTGCTGCATGGCACGATTGCCCACCATCGGATGGAGATCATCACCGCGCTGGAACAGGCGCTCAATGATCGCGGTCTCAACACGCTGGCCGTGAATCTCGGATACAACATCAGTGATCGCGCCGGGATGTTGCCCTGCGAGGTCAAACACACCCACAGGCACGAGGACGCCGTCGCGGAGCTGAACCTCTGGCTCGAGTGGCTCAAGTCCCGGGGCGCTGGCGAGGTGGTTCTGGCGGGTCATTCGCGGGCGGGTAATCAGGTCATGTGGTTCGATGCCGAGCACCCGAAAGCGAGTGGTGCGAAAATCGTATTGATCGCACCGATGACCTGGGACGCGGCCGAGGATGGCAAGGCATTGGAGGCCAGGGGCGCCAAGTCCACGGCGGCGTTGTTGCAGCAGGCGCGGGATAAGGTCAAGGCAGGTCAGGGGGGCGAGACGCTCAAGGATGTTCCGTTCATCTATTGCGAAAAAGCCGAGGCCAGCGCTGATGCGATCATTTCCTACCACGGCGACGATCCCCGCAAACACACGCCGAATCTTCTGAAAGCGACTGAAAAGCAGGTATTGGTCATAACCGGTACTGACGATCCGCTGACGGCGAAGCTGCAACCCGGTCTGTCGGCGCTCGGCGACTCCAAGACCGTGCGCGTGGAGTCGGTGAACGGTGCCGATCACTTTTTCCGTGATCTATACGCCGAGGATGTGGCAGATCTGATCGTAGGGTTTCTGAGGTAGCGCGACCGGCTCCGCTGGACGGGCACCATCGCCGGGACTCGACGTCGGTGTCGCGACCGACGTCGATCGTTTCGCTTATGGCCGAATCAGGTGCTTGGCGATTTCAATCCAGGCGCGAACCTCGCCGGTGCTCGGAGGCCGGGTCTCCCAAGCCTCTTGCGCGGCGAGCTCGGCCATGCGCGTAGCGAGTGGGTGCGCATGCCGAGCGGCGAGTTCACCGAGTGAAGTCACCCCGGCACGGTCCATCAATCCCGCGATCTGTCCGGTGACGCCAGGTATGCGCATGAAATCCGCCATCGCCGACCATTTGCGAACCACGAACTCGTCGAGCCCCAGATGCTCCGCGATCTGGTTGCGGTCGTCGCCGGAGTGGCAGCGCGCCAGCAACTCATCGGTGGTACCGATGCCGAGCGCGCGTAGTCGTTTGCCATAACCCTTGCCGACGCCATCGATGTGCTCTATTGCATGCGCGGTCGTCTCGGCCGTGCCGGGTGTCGCGGCGATCGGTTGCGGCTCGGGTTCGACGCTGGGTGTCGAGTTCAGCGACTCGAACTCCGTCACGTCGAATTCGGCGACATTCGAAATCGTCCGGGTCTTTTGCTCCCATCGAGTCGTGTCGGGGCCGGTCGCCTGGGCTTCGTCAATCAGTTCGGCCGAGGCGACATCGACCCGTGGGTTGATCGCCGCATGGTTACGCGGCGTCGGTTCCGGCGTGATTGCGGCAAAACTCAAGATTTGCTGACGCATCGCATCGCGCTCATGTTCGAGTTCGCGGTGTTGCGCGACTGCGGCGTCGCGTGCCTGCCGCAGCGTCGCGACTTGTTCCGCGAGGTCATCGCGCTCATGCCGCAACGGCGCTTCTCGGTCGCGGCGAATCACGGCATGCAGCCACCAGCCAATCAGAAAACCCAGTAGCGCGGCGAGCGCGAGGCACAGGACGATCTGCGTGATGAGATAGAGCATGATCTAGTTTCCCTGGATGATGAATTCGATGCGACGGTTGGTGGCCTGGCCGGCGGCGCTGCTGTTATCGGCGATCGGTCGCGTCGCCCCGTAGCCCTGGGCTGTGAGTCGTCCGGCTTCAATACCGTGGGCGATCAGATAGCTTCGCACAGCCTCGGCGCGCTGCTTACTGAGGCGTTGGTTGAGCTCGGCCGCGCCCGCGTTATCGGTATGACCGGCGATCTCGATCCGCATCTCGCGGCATTCCCGGGCAATCGTCGCGAGGCGAGTCAGCAGCGGACGATTATCCGGCATGATCACGGCCTTGCCGGTTTCGAACTGGATTTGGGTTTCGGCGATCGCTGAGTTCAGCCGTGCCTGGCAGGTAACGGCATTGGTCACGCCGAGGGATGCGAGTTCCTCTGGCGTCATACGCTCGAGTGCACGGGCATTGAATCGTAGGGAATAATCT
Source organism: Thiotrichales bacterium (assembly GCA_050329935.1). Classification (GTDB taxonomy): domain Bacteria; phylum Pseudomonadota; class Gammaproteobacteria; order UWMA-0217; family UWMA-0217; genus CAYSFW01. The sequence continues at coordinate 9,112 of JBHJOI010000073.1, forward strand.
CGCGGAACGGATAGCGAGGCGACGGCCTGCAAGCGTTCTCCATCGCTCGTGCCGCGCACGACGCCATCGAGCTCGATCAGATTGTCGGTAACCTTGCCGGTTGCCTCGATGAAGCCGGCCAACTGGTTCAACACGGCTTCCTCGAGCGCGAGCGCGAACTTGCTTGGCGCGCCCGGAGCCACCTCGAGTCGATCGATCACATTGTCGGCGCCGAAGCGCGCACGCGCCACCTGCAGCAGCGCTTGTCGCTCCGCGTCGCTCGGGATGGCGCCGTTCAGCGTCACTCGGTCGTCACGCAGGGTCACGGTTGCCACATAAGGGCCGGACGACTGAACCGTCACGGGCTCGACGCGCGCGATTTCGATCCGATTCTTGACCCCGTTCACGCCGGGCAAGGCGGCGATCATTTCCGCCGCCGCGCCGCGTGCGGCCGAGTCAGGCGCGAACCCGCTCAAAATTACGTCGCGGCCATCGGTGATCGCGTTGACCCAACCGAGACCGCCGGCGACGAGGGCTTGCTGCGTTGCGCCCTGAATTTCGCGCTCGATCCGCGCCGCATGCTGCGCGACGCAAAAGTAAGCGATCAATGCGAATGCCGCGAGCCCCAGCAAAACAGGCGGTAGCCGAGCGTTCATCGGGTGATTCCTCCGTAGTGCCAGCAGTTGGCGAGCTTCTTCTTGAGTCGCGCGGATTGTAGCCCGAGACATACCCGTGATCGACGCTTTGATGTGAATTCCTCATGAAAGTTCACGAGTCTTCGTGTTTCCATTCGAGTCGGCTTGTCCGCGGAAGGCTGGCGGGGACACAACATGCTGTGGGCAATGTCGCGATCGGTGCACCATTGGGTATAATCGCCGGCCTCGATTCAATTCAACGGCAGACGGGTAGCAACCATGTTTTCTTGGGAAATGCGGATAGCGGGGTATGACGATGCGGTCGCACGAGCAATCGCGGGTGAAGTACGTCGTCAGGAGGAACATATCGAGCTGATTGCGTCCGAGAATTACGCCAGTCCACGCGTCATGGAGGCGCAGGGCACTGTGCTGACGAACAAATACGCAGAGGGCTATCCGCATAAGCGTTACTACGGGGGCTGTGAGTATGTCGATGACGTCGAAGAGCTTGCGTTGCAGCGGGTACGGGCGCTGTTCGGCGCGGACTACGCCAACGTGCAACCGCATTCGGGCTCGCAGGCCAACGCCGCGGTCTATCTCGCGTTGTTGCAGCCAGGCGATACCCTGCTCGGCATGAGTCTTGCCCATGGCGGGCATCTGACCCACGGGGCCAAGGTCAATTTCTCCGGCAAGGTCTTCAATGCCGTGCAGTATGGTCTTGATACCGCGACGGGCGAGATCGACTACGCCGAAGTCGAACGTCTCGCGCACACACACCGACCGAAGATGATCATCGCGGGTTTTTCGGCGTATTCACGGATCGTGGATTGGCAACGTTTCCGCGAGATCGCGGATGCCGTGGGTGCCTACCTCGTCGTCGATATGGCACACGTCGCCGGCCTGGTCGCGGCGGGGGTATATCCGAGCCCGGTCCACATCGCGGATGTGACGACGTCCACCACCCACAAGACCCTGCGCGGTCCACGCGGCGGACTCATTCTGGCGCGCGCGAATCCCGAGATCGAGAAGAAGCTCAGCTCCGCGATGTTTCCGGGCACCCAGGGCGGGCCGTTGATGCACGTGATCGCGGCCAAGGCCGTGGCATTCAAGGAGGCGTTGGAACCCGGCTTCAAGGTTTATCAGCGACAGGTGGTCGACAACGCGCGGGCCATGGCGGCGACCTTGATCGAGCGCGGATACAAAATCGTCTCCGGTGGCACTGATAACCACCTGTTCCTGCTGGATCTGATCGGTAAGCCGATGACCGGCAAGGAAGCCGACGCCGCGTTGGGGCTGGCGAATATCACGGTGAACAAGAACGCGGTACCGAACGATCCGCAGTCGCCCTTCGTGACCAGCGGGGTGCGGATCGGCACGCCGGCGATCACGACTCGCGGTTTCGGCGAGGTCGAATGCCGCACGCTGGCGGGCTGGATCGCCGATGTGCTCGATGATCATGCCAACCCGGCCGTGATCGAGCGGGTACGCGGTCAGGTGTTGGAAATCTGCGCGCGGTTTCCGGTGTACGGCGCCGCCGGCACGACGCCCGGGGCGGACTGAGCGGTGCACTGTCCGTTCTGCGGTCACGCCGAGACCAAGGTCATCGACTCGCGGCTGGCCGATGAAGGGCGTCAGGTGCGCCGTCGCCGCGAGTGCCTGGGTTGCACCGAACGTTTCACGACCTACGAGGCGCCGGAACTGCATCTGCCACGCCTGATCAAGCGCGACGGCGGCCGCGAGAGTTTCGACGAACGCAAGCTGCGGCACGGTCTCATGCTCGCGCTCGAGAAGCGACCGGTCGAGACGAACTTGGTCGAGGCATCGATCAATCGGATCAAGCGTCGGTTGCTTGCGAGCGGCGAGGGCGAGGTGCCGACCGCGCGACTGGGCGAATGGGTGATGGAGGAGCTACGTAAGCTCGATCATGTCGCCTACATCCGTTTTGCCTCGGTCTACCTTAAATTCGACGATATCGAGGCGTTCCGCGACGCGATCGAGCGATTGCAAACCGAGCCGACGCCCGAAGAGCATCGCAGCCAGATTCCGCTACTGCAAAATGACATCGACTGACCCGCGCCGCAGGGAAACCGTGCGCACCGCATGGCCTCGGGCATCGGCGGGCTTGAGCAACGTCGGGTGTTTGATCGTTCGAGTCGACCATTGACTTACACCGAATTTGATCACGCCTGCATGGCGCGCGCGCTCCAGCTCGCCGAGCGGGGGCTGTACACGACGCGGCCGAATCCGCGCGTCGGCTGTGTGATCGCGCGCGACGATCAAATGATCGGCGAGGGTTGGCATTTGCAGGCAGGCGGTCCACATGCCGAGGTCGTTGCATTGCGCGCGGCCGGCGCCGCCGCACGCGGCGCGACCGCGTATGTCACCCTCGAACCCTGCAGCCACCACGGCCGCACACCACCGTGCGCGGATGCGCTGCTGGCCGCGGGCATTCGTCGCGTGGTCGCGGCAATGCGGGATCCCAATCCACGTGTCGCGGGGGGCGGCTTCGCGCGCCTTGCCGATGGCGGTGTGACGGTGGAATCGGGTTTGTTCGAGTCGGAGGCGCGCGCCCTCAATCCCGGCTTCATCAAGCGCATGGAAACTGGCCTGCCGTGGATCCGGGTCAAACTCGCGATGAGTCTCGACGGCCGCACCGCGATGGCAAGCGGCGAAAGTCAGTGGATCACCAGCGCCGCGGCACGCCTCGATGTCCAACGCTGGCGTGCGCGTAGCTGCGCGATTCTCACCGGCGCAGGAACGGTTAGGGCCGATGATCCGGCACTCAATCTTCGCACCGGGCGCGACGTACTGGGTTGCGCGATTGAACCGCCGCAGCCGTTGCGCGTGGTGCTCGATCCGCGGGACACAATCTCAATATCAAGTAAATTATTCGATATGAATGGTAATATATTGATATTAAACATAGATTCTAGACTTAATGCAGTTTCTCAAGTGCGCGATTCGACCGTCGAATGGCGGGCGGCGCCCGCCGGGAAAACGGGATTCGAACTGCTGCCGGTGTTTCAGATGCTGGGCCAACGTGAAATCAACGAAGTACATGTCGAGGCGGGCGCGACGCTCAGCGGGGCATTGCTCGCGGCGGGCCTGGTGGACGAAATCGTGCTTTATGTCGCGCCGCATCTGATGGGAGACGGCGCTCGGGGCCTGTTCCATCTGCCGGGGCTGGAGCGGATGGAGCAGCGAATCGGCCTACGAATCACCGATATTCGTTCCGTCGGCGCGGATTGGCGTATTATCGCCTACCCCGTGCCGCACTAGAGTTCACTGAAGATGTCCACCATCGTCGTGGTCCGCAAGGGCCAACAAGCCTGTATCGTCGCCGATAGCCTCACCACGTTCGGCGATACCCGTCAGCCCGCGCATTACGACGCGGTGTCGGACAAGATTCTGCGCCAAGGTGAGAGCCTGATCGGACTGGTTGGCAGCGCCGCACACCAGATGGTGTTGCAAAGTGCGTTCCACCATCTCGACCACCCCGACTTGAACGGGCGCGAGGCCATTTTCGAGACCTTTCGCCAGCTGCATCCTGTTTTAAAGGATGTTTACTTCCTGAATCCAAAGGACGGCGAGGACGACCCCTATGAATCGTCCCAGGTCGACGCGTTGATTCTGAATCGGGGCGGTATCTATGGTGTCTACGCCCTGCGCGAGGTATTTGAGTACACGCGATTCTGGGCGATCGGATCGGGCGCCAACTTCGCGCTTGGCGCGATGCACGCGCTCTATGACCAGATGGATGATCCGCTCGCGATCGCTCGTGCCGCGGTCGCGGCGGCCGCCGAGTTCGATACCGGCACAGCGCTGCCGCTCAGTGAGTACACGCTTGTCATTCAGGCGGGATCCACGCCCAAGACCGTGCTGGTGTAAACATGTTTACCGGTATCATCCAGGCCGTTGGCCGGGTTCAGGCCACGGAACATCGTGGTGGCGACCTGCGCCTGACCGTGCATACCGGAGCGCTGGACATGGCCGACGTCGCCTTGGGCGACAGTATCGCGGTCAACGGCGTGTGTCTGACGGCGATCGACTTCGGCCGCGATTTTTTCGCGGCCGACGTATCCAACGAAACCCTGGCTTGTACCACCTTGGGCGCGACGTCCGTCGGCGCGCCGGTCAACCTCGAAAAGGCCCTGACGCCAACCACCCGCCTGGGCGGGCATCTGGTCAGCGGTCACGTCGATGGCATCGGCGAGATTATCGAACGCCGGCCCGACGCGCGTTCGGAGCGCTTTGTCATTCGGGCGCCAGCGGATCTGGCGCGCTACATCGCCGCCAAGGGATCGATCTGTGTTGATGGTATCAGCCTCACCGTGAATCAGGTCGACGGGAGCACGTTTGGCCTCAATATCGTGCCGCACACACTGGAAGCGACCCATCTCGGCCAGGCCCGGCCGGGGCAGCGCGTCAATCTCGAAGTCGATGTGATCGCACGCTACCTCGAGCGATTGTTGCTAGGGATCGAGGACACGCCCGCCGATTCGTCGGGGGGCGTCACCGAGGCGCTGCTAGCGCGCGTTGGATTTATTCCACCCAAGCGCTGATTTCGCCGAAATCGGACTACTTCAAGACATGAAATTCAATAGCATAGAAGAAATAATTAAGGATATTTCCGAAGGACAGATGGTCGTCATCATGGATGACGAGGATCGCGAGAACGAAGGCGATCTGGTCATGGCCGCATCGTTGGTGCGGCCGCAGGACATCAACTTCATGGCCACCCACGGCCGCGGGTTGATCTGCTTGACCTTGACTCAGGAGCGCTGTCGCCAACTCAATCTACCGCTGATGGTGGGGCGCACCGGCGATGCACATGGCACCAATTTCACGCTCTCGATCGAAGCGGCCGAGGGCGTGACGACCGGAATCTCCGCCTACGACCGCGCGCACACGATTCGCACCGCGGTGGCGCCCAACGCGCTGCCGGATGACATCGTGCATCCGGGCCACGTGTTCCCGCTGATGGCTCGCCCCGGCGGGGTGCTGACGCGGGCCGGTCATACCGAGGCGGGATGTGACCTGGCACGGCTGGCCGGTCTGGAGCCGGCGTCCGTGATCGTCGAGATCCTGAACGAGGACGGCACGATGGCGCGTCGCCCGGACCTCGAGCGTTTCGCCGAAACCCACAATCTCAAGATCGGCACGATCGAGGAACTGATTCATTATCGGATCCAGAACGAACGTAGCATCGAGCGAGTGGCGGAAGCGATCCTGCCGACCGAAATGGGCGAGTTCCGGCTGGTCGCCTACGAAGACCACATCTCAAAGCTGCTGCACTTCGCGATCACCAAGGGCGAAGTCGCCGGACACGACCCGGTTATGGTTCGGGTACATGTCCAGGACACGCTCGCGGACACCTTGCCGCTCAACACGACCGCGTTCGGCTGGCCGTTGCGCGATGCCCTGCGCCGGATTGCCGACGAGGGGCGCGGAGTCGCCGTCGTGTTGCGTCAGCGCGAGGCGGAAGCGGCCTTGCTCGAACGCATTCGCGCGCTGGATCTGGTTCATCCGCCGGAGAAGAGAGCCGATGGCGTCGAACCGGAGGAGCTGCGGACTTACGGAATCGGCGCGCAGATCCTGGTCGACCTGGGAGTCCACCGCATGCGACTGCTGAGTGCACCGAAGCGTTTCCACGCACTGGGCGGTTTCGATCTGGAGGTGGTGGAGTACATCTGGGAACCCGTCCCCGCCTAGGTTCGACGAGCCCTCTCATGACCGCGTCTGCATCAGGCGCGTCAAATCAAGACCCCAGCCAGCGCGTGGTGAGCTTCGGGGCGTTTGAGCGCCGCGCCGACGCCGCACAGGATCTTTCGCGGATAAGCCGCCAACGGCGACCCCTCATCATGCTACCGATGTGCACGCGGATGTCGCGGGTCACTCGCAGACTTTGATCGAGCCTGGCTGCGCGCTTCGCCGCAGGTTTGATTGGCAAAATCCCTGAAAATTCAAACTCCGTCAAGGAACTGGTGTGTTTCGCTGCAATCCCTGGACGATCATCGGTAAAGTAGCGCGGACTACTCTTATAGCGCTCAGGATGAACCAGCGGGCTGCAGGATTTTCACTTGTCGAACTGATGATCACGCTTTCGATCATCGGTATTTTGGGCTCGCTCGCGATAGCGGGCATGAATACCTACATCGCGCGAATTCAGATCGTCGAGGCTCTTGGGCTCTCCGGCACCGTCAAGCAGCGCATCATCGAATACATCCAGCAAACCGGCCAACTCCCCAGCAACAACGACGAAGCGGGACTTGGCCCCGGCAAACACTACGGCGGCAAATACACCCAATCGATCGATGTGGATGAAGGCGTCATCCATCTCAAGATGCGCGAGGAGGGGGCGGTGAGCCGTTGGCTGAAGGGCGGAATACTCTCGCTGCGGCCACTCATTCTTCCCAGCGACGGCGTAACCGTGGTGGCCTGGCTTTGCGGCACCGAAAAGCCTCCGCCGGAATTGGCGACAACCGAGGTGTTCGCCAGCAAGAACCGCACTGATATCAATCAGTTTCTGCTACCCACCAGTTGTCGCTGAGGGCGTCGGCGGGTCGTCCGACCTCTTTTTCCTGAAACGCGAGTCTTCTATTGTGCTTCGCCGCTCCGGGCGGGGTAGGTGGTCGATACCGTTAACCCGTCCTGGGGAGCTTTAATAACGCATCCCCGCGGCCGACGCGCGCGAAGACAACCCGAAGTGGCTTTTATCAACCGAGAGGTCGATGGCGCGTAGCCTGGCAACCGGGGGCAAGGCGTATAAAATGCGCTTCGTCTTTTTTGCTCGGGATGCTCTTTCCATGCCGTTACGCGTCAAACTCTCGCTGGCTTTGTTGTTGATCGCTTTCGCGTGCCTGATCCCAGGTATTACGCAACCGATGCTGACTCTCAATGGCTCGCTCGACAAGGCGCGGGTGGTCGATCTTGGCAAGCAGATGATCACGGGCAATCCCAATCTGTTACCGATGGTCGCGAACGTCGCCAATAGCCTGATCGACAGCCTGGATATCAGCGGGAGGATCCAAGCCTATGAAAAAACGCGGAGCATACTCGGGACCGTGCGCGAGCTGTTTGATTCAGGGAATCCATTGGTTGGATTTCTGATCATGCTGTTCAGCGTGATCGTGCCGGTCACGAAAGGTCTCTTGATCCTGCTCGGCTCGATGGTCAAGGAATTGCGCTGGCGACATCGCTCGATCCACCTGAGCAACTTGATCAGCAAGTGGTCGATGGCGGATGTATTCGTGGTAGCGATCGTCGTCGCGTTTCTCGCCGCCAATGCGTCCCGCGACATGGGTGAGATATTCATGCTCGAAGCGCGGCTCGGCAGCGGGTTTTACTTCTTCCTGGGCTATTGTCTACTATCGGTCGCCTCGGCGCAGTTGATGGTGGAGGGTCGTGGCGTCGCGACCGATAGCGCGCGGCAGGCGGCGCTGGACACTCAGGGCAGATAGCGTTCAAGCATCAACAGCGTGTCGCGACAGCGAAGTCGGCACAGGGTGGCGGCCAACAGCACGCCGCAGGTGTTGGCGACCACGTCGAGCATCGAGGGCGTGCGCGGTGGAAAGAAGCCCTGTAACACTTCCAGCGCGGCGCCATATCCGGCGAGTCCGATCATGATCAGCCAAACCGCATTCGGCGATCGCGCCAGTTGCAGAAACCACGCCGCGAGCGTCGCATACATCAGCAGGTGAACCAGCTTATCGAAATGCGGCATTTCGGGGCCGTCGATCGGACCTTGATAGAGCGAACCGAATCCGACCAATCCCAACATCGCGATGCCGATCGCCAGCCAGAGCGCGCGGTAGCGTAACCCCGCGCGCAAGGTCTCGGCGGTCGCGCTCATGCGATTGCCGTGAGGCGTTCGGTGCGGCTCGCCGACGACCGGCCGAGCACGGCGGGCGACGCCAACGCGGAGAGGCACAGCAGCACGTTTTTAGGGTTGCTGGCATACCCCATCAAACCGATCCGCCAGACCTTGCCCGCGTATTGACCGAGGCCAGCGCCAATCTCGAGATTGTATTCGTTGAGCAGGTGCGCCCGTGCCGCGGCGTCGTCCACGCCTTCCGGGATCCAGACCGCGTTCAGTTGCGGCAGGCGATGCGCCTCGTCGACGAGGAACCGCATGCCGAGCGATTCGAGTCCAGCCCGTAGCGCCAGATGGTTGCGATGGTGTCGCGCCCACGCGTTTTCCAGACCTTCCTCGCGCAGCAGCACCAAGGCCTCATGCAAGGCATACAGCGAATTCACGGGCGCGGTGTGGTGATAGGCGCGTTTGGCATTGGCCCCCCAGTAGCCCATCACGAGATTGAGATCGAGAAACCAGCTTTGCACCCGAGTCGTGCGTGCCTTCATGCGGGCCACGGCGCGATCGCTGAAACTAACCGGCGACAATCCGGGCACGCACGAGAGGCACTTCTGGGTGCCGGAATACACCGCGTCGATGCCCCATTCATCGACCCGGAGCTCGGTCCCGCCGAGCGAGGTGACGGCATCGACGATGGTCAGACAGTCGTGCCGATGCGCGATCTCGCACAAGGTTTTGGCGTCCGACTGCGCGCCGGTCGACGTCTCCGCGTGGACAAACGCGACCACGCGCGCGTCCGGGTGCGCGGTCAAGGCATCCGCCAGCTTGTCGGGATCGACCGGTTTGCCCCAGTCGTCCTGCACCACGATCGCGATGCCACCGCAACGCTCGACGTTCTCGACCATGCGTCCGCCGAATACACCATTCTGACAGACGATGACCTTGTCACCCGGCTCGACGAGATTGACGAAACAGGTTTCCATTCCGGCCGAACCCGGACCGGAGACCGGCAAGGTCAGCGCGTTGCTGGTTTGAAACGCGTACTGGAGCAAGGTCTTGACCTCGTCCATCATCTCCACGAATCGCGGATCCAGATGACCGATGGTCGGACGCGCGAGCGCTTCCAGCACGCGCGGGTTGACGTCGGAGGGGCCGGGTCCCATCAAGGTCCGAGCGGTGGGGTGGAAGGATGTTGTGGTCATGGCGCCCCTCGTTGGTGGTCGAATCGTCGAGTATAAAAAAGCCGAACCGTGGTCAACAACCACGCGTCGGCGGATTGAGCGGTCAACACAAAAAACTGCGATCAGGTTCGCACGCTTACGCGGACTTGAACACTGTCCATCCGAGCCACAGCCACCCGGCGATGAACGCCAGACCGCCGAACGGCGTGATCATGCCCAGCCATTTCGTTCCAGAAACCGCCAAAGCGTAGAGACTGCCGGAAAACAACAAGGTTCCGACGATGAACAGAATGCCGCTGCCGCGGGCCGCGGTCGGCGCTGCGCCAAGCTGCAACAACACGCCGACGAGCAGAAGCGCCAGCGCGTGGATGAAATGATAGTCAACCGCGGTTTGGTAGACCGCCCGGGCGCGCTCGTCGAGTGCGCCCCGCAGCGCATGGGCGCCGAATGCCCCGAAAGCGACGGCGAGTGCCGCGCTCAAGGCGCCGATCACGATAAATAACTTTGGGCTCATGGTGTTCGTGTCGATGTTGATTGGGGTGCCGCGAGAGTGCCTGACGGCGGGCCACTTCTGCAACACGATAAAGCCTGAGTTCCCCACACGATAGGCTTGCCGCGCGCGCTTTCGCCGTCGCGGTCATCGGCCACGCGCACGAACCGAATCGCGGCGGAAACCTTCGACCTGGATCGCCGACGTGGCATAGTCACACCGCGTCAACCCAGCGTGAATCCGTTCAATGAACACCACAATCAAGACTGCGCCACCGCGTGCCCGCGGCCTGCGCGTACTGCTCAAGTTGATGAGTCTACTCGCGATAGCCGCCGTGCTCTGGGTCATGGGCCGTTACGCGTTATTCGGCGGCACCGCACGCGAACTGCCGACTTTGCGTGTTGACCTCGCGGCGCTCGCGGTCGGCGACGCGTTGACCCTGGATTGGGACGGGCGCCCCGTCGCGGTTCTGCATCGCTCGGCACCGATGTTGATCGAACTCGGCAACGGCGACGACGCGGTTTATGACCCCGAATCAAGGCTCAGCACGCAGCCGCCGCATGCTCGCAACTCGCTTCGAGCCGAGCCGCCAGAGTTCCTGGTGGTGCTGATGAGCGCGCCGGACCTAGGTTGCCCGGTGGCCTTCGAGCGCGGTGTCGACGATCAGATTCACGGCTTTCGTGATCAGTGTCGCGGCTCGCGCTACGACCTCGCCGGGCGCGTGCGGGTCGATCAAGCGTCCAAGCGCAACCTCATCGTACCCGACTACCGCATTCGTGACCGCGAGTTGCTGCTCGGCGCCAAGCAGTGAACGGGGCGGGGACCGCCGTATGCGGCCGCGATGCACCCATGCGCTCAAGGCAAGCCGCGATTCACGTAGATGTCGAATCGCGTGCTACGACCCGCGAGCACGAACGTCGGATCACCGCCGGGCAGGCGTTCGCCGTGCAGCGGCCGTTTCACCACCACGCGGTAGTGCGCGGCCGCGCGTGCGGCGTCGAGCAATTGCGCGAGATCGACGTCGTGTCCGAGCAAGGCTTGTAACACCTGCATCTCCTTTTTGACCTGCGCGGACTTCCGCCGCTCCGGAAACATCGGATCGAGATAGACCACATCCGCGCCGTGTTCGGGATCGCCCAGGTAGTCGATCGCATCGACCTGGTGGAGTGTCATGCACGCGGCGATCTGGCTGGCGCTCGGATCCCGCCGCGCGCGATCCAGACCGTCCTCCAACAGCGCATGTACGATTGCTGAACGTTCCAGTAAGGTCACGTCACACCCTCGGCTCGCCAACACCCAGGCGTCGCGGCCAAGGCCCGCGGTGGCATCGATTACGCGCGGCCGTTTCAAGCGAGGTAAACCGATCGCCTTGGTGAGTAACTCCGGTTGCTGCTCGCGACCGCGCACCTTGCCGGACAAAAAATCCACCCGGATTGCGCCGGGCGCACCGGGATGCGTGAGCCTGAGTTCGAGTCCGGAGTCGGTTTGATGCAGCCAAAGCGCCGCCTGCGCGGTCAACTCGGTATGCAGCGGGATGCCGAGCCGCCGCGCGAGCGATTGCGCGACGGCGTCATCGAGCCTGCGGGCAACGAGTGCCAGCGTGTTGGGCGGGCCCTCGCGGTTCAAGTGGGCTTGCGCCTCCGACCGCTAGTGAGGTAGCCAGCAAATCCCACCGGGCGCCACGCCGCCGCGCGGACCGAATCGGTCATGCGGTTCACGAAAAGACTGTCCGTCAGTAGTGCGGCGGCGGGGTTTCGTCGCTCAACGGCCCGAGAAGCGAGGGTTGGAGTGCCGCCAGCCATTCCTGATGCAAGCTGATGCGGCGTTGCAGATCGAGCATCAGGCGTTCCTGGTCGAGCAACTGACTCTGCAGGGCTTGTAATAAATCTTCCTGCAAGGCCACGCGGCATTCCAGTTCGATAATGCGGGCTTCGTGTTCGTGACTCACGGCTGAATGACATTGCGTGGTTGGCCAAGCGCGAACGCCTCGATATTGCGCGCCACTTCATCGATCAACTTCTGTCGAGCACTACGCGCCGCCCAGGCGATATGCGGCGTAATCAGCAACCCGGGATGCGGCAGTAGCTTGAGCAGTGGATGATCCGGCGGGGGCGGTTCCACGCTCAACACATCCAGCGCGGCGGCCGCGATGACCTCGTGCTCGATCGCCTCGGCGAGCGCGGCTTCGTCGACCAGACCGCCACGCGCCGTGTTGACCAGCCACGCGGACGGTTTCATGCGGCGCAGCGTGGCCGCGTTGATCAATCCGGCGGTACTCGTCGTGAGCGGGCAGTGCAAACTCAGGATATCCGCGGTCGCGATCACTTCATCGAGGGCGTATCGGCCCGGCCTCGGCGCGACGTTACCGCGTTCCGCCACCATCACCTGCAACCCGAACGCGGGCGCCGCCGCGGCCACGGCTTGCCCCAGCACGCCGAATCCGACCACCCCGAGCACCTTGCCCGACAAATCCGTGATCGGGTAATCGAGCAGACAAAATCCACTCGCTCGCGACCACGCGCCGCCGGCGAGCGCGGTTCGGTAGTCGCAAGTGCGGCGCGCAAGTTCAAGAATCACCGCGTACACATGTTGAACGACCGATGCGGTCGCATAATCGCGCACGTTGCACACCGTGATGCCCAGCTCCGACGCGGCTTGCACGTCGACGTTGTTATATCCGGTCGCGGCGACACCAACAAAACGCAACCGCGGCGAGCGTTCCAGCACCGAGCGGTCGAGCACGACCTTGTTGCTGATCACCACCTCGCAGCCGGATAAACGCTCCAGCGTCTCGCCCGGGGCGGTGCTCGCGTGCATTTGCCACCGCGGTAGCACCGCGCGTAACGGCGAAAAGTCGATATCACCGCGGTCGAAGGTCGCGCAATCAAGCACGACACCCTCGTTCAAATCACCCGTTTGCATCGTTGAACCCGGTCTTAAATCGGACAAAAGGACGTGTCGCTGGCAGCGGGCGGCAACGACGCGCGAAGCGGCAAGTGTACACGTTCAAAAATCAGACTGGAAAAAGCGGTGCACAACCCGCTAGAATCCAGCCCTCGCGTCGCGAACACGCCTCACCACGGGCGCAGGCGGCAGGATAGGGCGGTAAACGCCCCCGTCAAGACCTGCCACATCGCGATGTCGACGTTCAATTGGAGAGGTGCCGGAGTGGTCGATCGGGACGGTCTCGAAAACCGTTGTACGCGCGAGCGTACCGAGGGTTCGAATCCCTCCCTCTCCGCCATTTATATTATAGAATTCAATTAGTTATAGCGTATTCGCGATGGCGCTAGCCAGCGTGACGTTGATGGCGCTGATTTCCGGTTTGCATGTCTCCTATCTGCTCGTTCACGGTTTACGTTCTACACTCCTGTCGGCACTGACCACCTTTCAATGAAGCATCGAACCCAGCCAATGCGATGGACAACTCCAGGATCTTTATAAGCTATCGGCGCTCGGACGCCTCCGGTCATGCCGGTCGCTTGTTCGATAGCCTGAAGAGCGGCCTGCCGCATGGAACCGAGATATTGATGGACCTCGATTTCATAGCGCCAGGACAGGATTTCGTCCGCGCCATAGATCACGCGATCGAGAACAGCAAGGCATTGATTGTGCTGATTGGCGACGATTGGACCACGGTCACGAACCACGCCGGGCAGTCGCGGCTGCAAGACCCGGGGGATTTCGTACGCGCGGAAGTGGCCGCCGCGCTGGAACGCGGCATCCTGGTGATTCCGGTGCTGGTCGAGGGCGCGACAATGCCAACGCAGGACCAACTGCCGCCGGAACTCGCGGGATTAATACGGCTAAATGCGCTGGAGCTGAGTGATAGTCGCTGGCGTTACGATACCGATAGGCTGGTCGCACTGCTCGTACGCAAACTGGAACTTCAAAAGCCAGACGATCGAGTCGGCGGCAAACCCTTTGCCAGCTATGGGCGCGCTTACCTGGCTGGGGGAGTCGCCATCATCGTGCTCGCTGCGCTGGCCGCGATCGGCGTCCTATGGCTGAACGGCAACGACGCGCGTCACCCGCCGCTCGCGCACGAGAGGTCGAGCCAAACGACTTTCGACGCTCCGATTGCGCAAGCCTCTGACAATGCCCGCGCCAGCGAGCCTCGCCACCTTGACGCGAATTCGGGTGTCACGGTCGCAAGGCCAGACCCTCTCGATCGCGTCAACCTACTTTTGAGCGACAACGGCGGCGAGGTCATCATCGCCACGCAGGAAGACTGGAAGAAATCAAACGATGGTGACGACAATTCGTACTTTGTCGCGTTCAACGACGAGTACGCCGTGTTCGGACTCAACAACGGATCAGCGGCGCAGTTCAACACCTTCGCGCTCTTGATCAACGCTGCATCGCCGTTCAATGTCGATCGGTTTGAGCTGCTTGCATCGACCGAGTCGCCCACTGGACCGTTCCGCTCAATCGGCGTTTTTCGGGCCGAAAATTATCGGAACATGAAGAATCCGTTTCAGCCGTTTGAGTTTCCGCGGGTATCGGCGAAGTACTTCAAGTTCGTCATCCTGTCGAACCATGGCGAGAACACGTCCGGCGCATATATCCACGAGCTGCGATTGATGAACCAGCCGAGCGCGACGCCGTCGGAATAGGCTCAGCGTCGAAGGGTAGTGCGCTCTAGAGTTCAAGTGTAAGCGGGACCACACTTCTCGAAGCCTAACGCTGCGATCGATGCGCTGCATGCCGCGTCAACGGCGACGTGCGATAAAGAATTCATAAGCATAGTAGTCCGAATAGCGCCGGTGTAGTTCGGGTTCCCGAGCCAATTGGTCGAGGATGGACGCGGCATCGTGATCGCCGGCGTACTGGCGGCGCATTTCGTCGATTCGACGTTGCATGGGTGTATAGAAATCGGTCCACCAAGCTTCATCCGGGAGCGTGAAGTGGCCGAGCAAATCGAATCCGCTTTGATCGACCAGGGTCAGAACATCGTCGACCCAGCCCATGGTCGGGTAATCGTCGTCGAAGCCGGCCTTGACCTCGGGGGGCGGGTTTGCCTTGCGCCAGACCGCGTCGGTGAACGCGAGATAACCACCGGGGTGCAATAGTCCGTGACAAACGCGCAACGCATTCGCGAGTCCAATGTTATAAAGCGCACCTTCGGACCAGACGAGGTCAAACGGACCGAGCGCTGGGTCGAGTTCAGCCATGTCCCCGACCAATGCCCTCACGCGGTGGTTCAGCCCTTGCGCCGCGAGTGTCGCCTTGAGGCGTTCGATACTCGGCGCGTGCTGGTCAATCGCGACGAGGGTGCCGGCGGTCAACTCGGCGAGATCGAGCGTTTGCGCACCGACACCACACCCCAGATCAAGAATCGCGGGATGCGGCGGCAGATCCGTGCAATAGCTCAGTGCTCTCACTGCACAGGCACGATTCCCCGGGCCTTGGCGTGGCAATGACTCAAAAAGCTCCAGAAACAACGGCCAAAAGCGCGGATGAGGGTCGTTCATCGAAATTTCGCTCACGGATTCGCTGATTTTTAGGTGAGTTAATTCATGTCCGCTACCTGCCCGCCACATCGGTTGCGGGTGATCCTGCGAACGCGCAACGATTGTATTAACGTTGGGGTTCCTTCGTCACCCACAACCTACCTGGAAGGCAGTTCGTAGGTTGTGGGTGACGAAGGAACCCCAACGTTTTCGCATTCCCCCATCCCAAAAAGGCAAGCCTCACCAATCTGCGCTAGGCTCAATTCAATGCGACAGGTGAGGTTGGCGGATGAAGGTTTTTCTCAGCCATGCGAGC
The DNA here is from genome assembly GCA_050329935.1 of Thiotrichales bacterium. Lineage (GTDB taxonomy): Bacteria > Pseudomonadota > Gammaproteobacteria > UWMA-0217 > UWMA-0217 > CAYSFW01. The sequence goes on from JBHJOI010000073.1 coordinate 24,979, forward strand.
GAGACGAAGGGGCTGGTCAAACAGTTTCGCGCGCACCTGCCGAGTCATATTCAGGTTTGGCTCGACGAGGACGAGCTCGATCTCGGGGTGCGCTTTCCACATGTGATCGAACGGGCGATTCGCGAGGAGAGCGACTTCGTCATCGTGTTCCTTGGCGAGGATGCATTGCGCTCGGAGTGGGTCGAACGCGAGATGAACTGGGCGCTGGAACGCGAGCAGGCCTTGCGGCGCGGCTTTCTGCTGCCGGTGCTGCTGGAGGATGTGCGGGCGCGTTACCGCGCCCATCCGGCGCTCAAGGATCGCCTCTACCTCGAATGTTTCGATCACAGTGACGCCGGTTTGCATCTCGCGGCGGAACGTCTCGCGCAATACCTTTTCGCGCAGGTAAGCCGGCATTTCGGGCAGACGCGCAAACCTTCGCGGCGCGAGTTTCTCGACGATCTGACGCGCGACCTCACTAGCTACAAGGAAATCGCCTTTCGCCTGCACGGCTCGCTGGGCGACAGCCTCATCGTGTTGTCGCGCAATCCCCAGGCGTTCGCGACCGTCGCCCAGGCGGTGACCGATTACAACGCGTTTTCCGAGACTTTTATTCAACGCCTTCCGACCCATTGTCAGCGTGTTCGCGAGTTGTGGGGCTCGCGGCTACTCGGCGAGACCTGCGGCGAGTTGATCGACTACATCGAGAATGAGGTCTACCGGGGACAGGTTTTCGCACTCAATGAAGTGCGCGAGGCGATCCACCGCTGCGACGCCGACCACGCGCTCGATCACGCGGAATTCGCGCGGCTCGACGCGGAAAAGGATGCGCTCCTGGCGCGGGTTCGGGAAACCCTCGACGCCATGAAGCAAAAGACCAGCGCGTTCCTGGCGATGTTGGAAAAGGATCTATGATCCGGCACTGGATCCTGGCCGCTGGCCTCATGCTGCTCGGTGCCTGCGCGCAGACCTCACCGTCGCTGACGCCCAGAATCCACGCCCCGGCGGAAGTCTCGCTACCGCTCCACTGGCTGCGCACCGGCGACATCGGCGGACTACCGCTGGTGGAAGTCACGCTCGCGGGGCGAATCACGACCTGGATCCTCGATACCGGCGCGGGCGCGCACGTCATTTCCGAAACCTTGGCGTCCGAACTCGCGCTGGCGTCAGATCGCGGTCGCCACGTCGCCACGATCGGTGGACGCGCGCAGGGCAGGGAAGTGACCTTGCCGACGCTGTGTCTCGCGCAATTTTGCATCGAGTCCGCAAGCGCCATCGCGATGGACCTCACCGCTTACGGGGCGCAAACGGGACGTGAGGTGCACGGCATTATCGGCGCGCCACTCCTGCGCGAGGCCGAGTTGCAAATCGATTTTCGCGTGCCATCGCTGACCCTGCGACAGTTCACGGACCCGCCCGCCCGCGCCGATTCTCCGAACTGGCCCCAAGGCGTGCCGACGCTCGAACTGACCCTGGATGCGCATCCACCGACCCGAGCGCTGTTCGACACCGGCAACGCGGGCGCGTTGGTGTTGTTTGCCGAATTTTCTCAGCGCGCGGGTCTGCTGCACGACATGACCCATCTGCCACGCCTCACCCGCAGCGAACTCGGCGGTGACGCGGGCGTCTATCTGGGGCGTTTCGCGCGTGTGCAGGGCGACGGCTGGGTGCGCACCGAGGTCAGCGCGGCGGTGGAAGCGCCGCGCTCGCGCGGCGCACCGTCGGCATGGCAGGGCCTGGGCGGCAGCGTCGGCACGGCGATGTTCGATCACGCGCGGGTCACGGTCAATCACCGCGCGGGAACAGTGCGCGTGAAATCGGCCGACTCGACGCCGGTGCCCGGTGGTTTCGGCCTGGTGCTCGACCCGACACCCGACGGCTTGAAGATCGCGCACATTCTGGCGAAAAGCCCGGCCGCCCAGGCGGGTGTCGAGGTCGGCGACCGCCTGGTGACCGTCGACGCGCTCGCGGTCACGTCACCACATGCGCTTTGGGCCTATCTCGCCGATCGGTCGCAAGCGCTATTCGGCTTCGAGCGTGGAGGCGAAACTCGCACCATCGCGCTCAATCGGGCGTGGTTTTTGCCCAGGTTTGCGTTGCGACGCCCAAAAGCCACCCATTCAGCTCACGAACCGCAACTCGCAGTCTCATTGCGTCGTTCCAGCAGCAACTCCCGGTTCCCTTGCGTTAGCCGAATGCCCGACAAACCGACGATTTCGCCGCTCCAGATTTCTCCGCCCGCCGCGCGCTGAATAATGAACGTATCGATACGCGGCGGATAAACGCCATTACCCACGTCGGACGCTGTATAAGCACCTTGCACCGGCGTAATCACACTGCCCGCCAACTCGCAGCCCGCGAAACTGCCTTGTGCGCCAGCATTTGCCGGCACGACCTGCTCATCAAAACGAAAACGCCGATTACTGTTGCGAATATCTTGCCAGACACCCGAGGTAAGATCCGGCGAAAAATTCCGCAACAGGCGGCGCCCGTCGGCCAACACCAGCACATTGGCGTTCGCGAATTGGCCCCGAAAACACTCCGCGCCGCGCACGCCGTTTTTATCCTCATACGCGATGACCTGCGTGCCGGTGATTTGCCCGAGGATATTCCCGCAGCCGTCACTCGCATCCTGCAAACTATTGAATCCGGAAACCGCGAAATCCGTAAGATAGAGCGGATTTTGTTGAACGCTGATATCCACGTTGAGCGTGATCCCGAACCCGGTATCGTCCAGCGCCGGCGTAGTGCGGTCGCCATCCTCGCTGAACGTACCCCCGATCGGCGCGATAAAACCCAAGGTCGCCAACGCCACCTCCGCACCCCCGGCGCAACCGCCCAGGAGTAGCGTCGCCACACTCAGGGCCGCGAATCGTCGCGTGATCGCTCGCTGCATCAGACACCTCCCAAGGAAATTTCATGCTGCCACTTAAACGATGTATAGATGCGAAAACACCGATTGACAAACTCGACACACCGGGAGTCCGGCTATGGGGTTCGCACGCCGCGCCACAGCGTCCGACGGGCGCAAATACAAACCGTGACAAACTGAAACAATGTCAAACGTGGCGCGTCCCGCGAAATCGAGCTATCCTAAAAACCACAATAAAACCGCGTTTGAATCTAGGTTAAACGCGAGGGCACGGGAGGAGGCGGCAACACACGAATCAACAGGATGGATCGCCGCCGGTTGGGCAGGCCACCGCGCCTCCAAACCCTTGACGGCATCTGGCCGCGACACGGCCCAGAGCGCCGTCTAACCCCATCCGTTCGCCGAAGTCCGCCTTCAACCCCCCAGCACCTCGCGACACGCGCACCGAGCGACGAACCCGCGGACCACCGCTCTGTCGTCAGGCGCCCGATTCTAAAAAGCGCGGATATGCACTACTTCGCTTCGATCGATAGGGTCCAACACCGCCGAGTGCGCGGTTGGGCACAAAAACAACGCGGCCAAGCGCGGCACGCGGGATCGGCCAAGGCATCACCATGCCCGGCGACGGTCCGCGTTCCAGCGCGAGCAACCCCGGGATCATGGAAGCTAAAGCGTGCACGACCAAGTCCTGATAGTCCTAGATGCCGACGATCCGATCGTGTTCGACGCGGTCGAGCCGCACCTGCCCACCGAACGCCGCGAACGGCATCGCTTCACCTACCGCCAGTGCGGCGGACCCGCGCTCAAACGCCACGGCCCCGAGCAAACCCCCGTCGACTGGGACGGCGTCGCCGCAGGCGTCACCGCACTCGCCGCCGAGGCCCACGCACTGGCCGATCGCGCCGACCGCCCCATCAGTTTCTGGATCACCGGAAAAGCGCCGTTACCCGCGTTCGTGCAACTCGGCCTCGAACTCTCGCCGTGGCTATCGACGCAAACACTCCTCAACCAACGCCCCGACGGCGTTTGGGACACGCTCGAACTGGGTGCGGAAAGCAGCGCAAGCGCCGAATATCCGCTCGACATCGTCAAAGGACTCGGCTTGCCCGAACCCTCAGTCACCACCGCCCGCATCGCGGTCTATATCGACACCGCCGGTCGCCACCCGCCACTCGACGCCATCCGCCGCTATCTGAACAACCAGGGCGAAGAACTCGGCGCATTGGTTGAAATACGCGCGGGGGTGCCGTGCACCGTCGATGCGAGCAACGCAACCGCGATCTATCGCCAACTCAAGGAATCCTTCTCCCGCCTTCCGGGCGACTACCCGCAAAACAGCGGCCTCGCCCTATTCGTCGCCGGCCCGACCACCCTTGCCTATCTCGTCGGACGCGCGATCAATATCCACCAATTCCGCGACATCCTGTTGCCCGACTTCGCCGCAGGACAATACACACACGCGCTCCGCCTGCCCCGGGGCCGACGCCGAAACACCTCGCTCGATCACTCAGCCGAGCGCGTGCTCCTTCGTCGTGGGGTGCTCGATCAAGTCCTCGCCGGAATCGAAGAACTACGCAGTGGGCTGACAGCCGAGCACCTCTTACCCTACGTCTCCGAAACGACCGCGGCGCACATCATCGAAACCTTGCAAGCGCTCGCAATCAGCAAGCTCGCCGAGGGCGACGCCTTTTCGCTCAGCATCCTCAGGCGCCGACTCAGCTTTGGCAACGGTTTACTCGACGCGCTGGGCAAACTCGATCGCGCTTTGCAAAGCCGGATCGGGCAGATTCTCTCAACGTCGGTGCGAAGGCTTGGCGGCGGTAGCCGCTATTTTGAAATAAATGGTCGCCTTATTTTCCGCGCATTAGCCGAGATATGAATAAAATGACCAACGATAATTTGCAAGAATACGAAATTAAATTGGGTTGCTACAAAATCGTCTTTGAGGACGAAAACAAAAAAACGTCGCTCAATGAGTCCATGGATTTGCGCCATTGGAGAATCCTTGATGTGTATATAAGTAACGTCTGCCTTGCGCTCAAGATGACATATCAAAATAGCGGCGCATGGGATTGCGATGACGCCAAGCATGAACTCTATCGAGCGTTGCGTGAAATATGGCAGAAGGCACTGCTGTGCGACATGATACGACCCGTTGTCGCCGTCGTGACTCGGCTACATCGCGGCGAGGTGTTATCCCTCGAGTTTTATAAAACTGTGTCGCGGTGGAGCCGCGAGCAGGATTGGCACCGCGGACAGTTCAGTGTCTATGTGGAAGCACACGAGGGGTCGCGAATGGAGGAGGATGAAAAGGCCGAAGCGATCTTACTTCGCTTGCTGGCACATAAGCCGCAGGAAATCGGAGAAGTCAAGCCACGCACAACCGACGAAATATTAAAGGAAGCAAGAACAAATCTTGTGAACCAACCTGAGCGTCCGGAGCGAGGGCTGGCTCTTCGTGCGCTCGATGCGCTGGATAAGGCGCTAGAGGAAGCCAAAGACGAAAGAGGGAATGACGAGGGGGTTGCAGAGTACAACTGGACTGGAATCTTAGATCGCTGGTTGCCGGGGGAGGTGTAAATTCATGGCTGATGAGACAAAGCCCGAAGATAGCATACGAAGCATTTCTTGGGAGAATTTTCGTGGTCTTATAGGGAAGCAGGAGATTGATGTCAATGCCGATTTGGTGCTTATCGACGGCCCGAATGGCTTTGGTAAGACTTCGCTCATGGAGGCGCTTCTGTTGGTGGTGACAGGTTGGCATCCCGACGCAGGGGTTGGAAAGAGTCTGTGTTCCAGGAAATTGTCGGATAAAAAACCAAAAGATGATATATATCAGACTGATTATCTCAAGGTGTTCGAAAAGGAGGGTTTCGTAAGAGTTGTCACGCAACAAGATGAACTTCGAGTTGAGTTCGATAGAGATGGGTATCGCAGACCGGACGGCCGCTGGAACGGCTACTTCGCTAGTGAGCGTCCAGATTGGACGCCAGAACAAGCATCGCAACTCGAAGCGCGTTTAATTGCGTTCTTTCAGGAAGGATTCCGCCGGCAAGTATTCGATGACATGGCAGGTGGCAAAACCCTGCAAAGCTTTTTTGGGGAAATGCCCAAGCCGATCGCGCAAATTATGGGTAATTCGTCTGGTCAGAACTCAGCGATTGATCTTGTGAGCGCTCGGATCAACAAGCGGCTCAATGGAATAAGATCGCCTGACAAGGTCGATCGGGATAAGAAGCTTTGTGGGACGCTATCCAGGCTTTCCGAGTTGATCGCTCAACTGGAGGCGCACCTTCCCAACTGGAGGCCCTTAGATTTATCTTCGGATGCCGATCCACAAGGCGGTTTATTCCAATTCGAAGCGTGGGCAAGCGGCTGGTTAAACGATTCAAAATCGATAAATTATACCGGCCCAAAAAGTTGGAGATCTGTCTTCCGTGATGTTCTCAAAGAAAAGTTGGATGATTATTCGAAATTCACCTCCAACGATAACGACGATCCGGAACTTCCCGAATTATTAAAGGAAAAAGAACACATTGAGGCCCGCCTGGATAGACAGGATCGCGAGTGGCCGGATCTAGATCAGGAAGTGACGCGTTTTTCTCATCCAGCCTTAGGGGAGAACGCAGCAGCGTCGCTGTTCGATATCCTCGCCGAAAAGGCGCATGAGTGGGCGCAGATGCCGATTCCAGCACGCGATTCTGCGCGTGACGAGATAACAGGCGTAAGCGGACTGGCACGCGTGCAAGCGGAGTTTCGCCGGGTTTCTTCCGAACTGGCGGCGGAGCTTGCGTCGACGATCCGCGCCTGGCTCAAACCGCGTCAGGATGCGTATCTCGAGAGGCAGCGCTTTTTACGGGATAAGGACGAGGTGGAGAGGCGGCTGCGGGAGTTGTTGGCCTCCGAAGATTACCGGAAGTTGGCGGTAATAAGCTATGATTTTAAGAAGATCGAAGAAAATTTGCTGAATGGACTACAGAAAGAAATTGAATATCGGGATGCGCTTAAATCGGAACATGAGAATGCGCAAAAAAGGGCCGCATTGAAGAGTTATTCGACTGCTTTGAACCTCTTGGATGATGCCTTGGTAAAAGCAACGCAGCCGAGTAAAGAGATCAAGGAGGCAGTCGTTAAGACCGCGAACAGTGTCCTGAGTCATTTCGCGTTGGTAGATGGGATCTTGCCGATTAAAAGTGACCAGACGGCGGACGAAACGACTTGGATGCCAATGACCGACGATGGGCGCCGGCTCGACGACCTTTCCACCGGCCAGAAGGCACAAGTCGCAGTGGCGTGGCTGGCGGCGCAGAACCTGGCCATGGCCGCCAAAATACCTGAAGCGCTGCCGAAGATCTTAATTCTCGACGACGTCAGCACGGCGTATGACCTTTCGAACCTGGCACGCGAGGCGTTATTGTGGCGCCAACTCGCGTATGGCGGCGAGGGTGTCTATCGGCGCCAAGTCTTCATTTCCAGCCATCATGAGGACATGACCAGTAATCTGCTAGATCTCTTGATACCGCCGCAAGGCCGCACGATGCGATTGGTGCGTTTCAAAGACTGGAGTTCTGAATCGGGCCCGGTAATCGATGTTTACGCGGTTGAACCAAGCGGTCAAGCCTGGGAGGAACCTTGTGAAGACGGCAAACCCATTGAAACGGCGCAACTGAAACAATTCAAGGAGGCGTTATGCAACCCGCTCGAATGATCGCCGAATTTCGAGTACTGACGCCTTTGTTTCTGGGCAATGCGGCGCAGGAGCCAGCACTCCGCGTGCCTGGCATCAAAGGCGTATTGAGGTCGTGGTACCGAGCCGTTGATCCTGAATACTACAGTCACGAAGCTCGGATCTGGGGCGGGCAAGGGGAGGGATACGGGCAGGCTCCGCTTTGGCTAAGCCTCGAAACGGCGAAGGCGAAGGCGGAGACCTGGGAATGGCGTGCGAATACACCCGGTTTGCGCTACCTGGGCTTTCCTTTCGGGATGGGGCGAGACGTGCCCCGCCAGGCGATTGCGGTGGGTACTTCGTTCACACTTAACGTTCTCGCTCCGCGCGGGCTCGACCAACGTACCTCAAGGGCCGCGCTGGCGAGCATCTGGTGTCTTGGGAATCTTGGCGCGCTCGGCAGCCGAGCACGGCGCGGCTTTGGCGCGCTTGCTCTCACGAAATGGAGCGCCGAGGGTGATGGCCTGGAAGAGCTTTCCAGACTCACATTATTGGCGGACGCCGAGAAGGTTGAGGATGGGCTGCGGGCGATCGACGCAGCTCGAAAGACGTTTCAGGAGTGGTTCGGAGGATTCAAAGACACGGATGGGCGCGATATACGGTATCCGCAACCACATTTCGGGAGCACATTCGTTCGGTTGTTGTGGAACAAACCCAGCGCCCCTAACGCATGGTCAGATGTGCTCGATCTGATGGGAAGCCGGCTGCAAGCGTATCGCAAGACTTGTGTCGTGAATCGTCGCGCAGCCTTTGGCCTGCCGATCGGTTTTCCCCACCGTAGAGTTGGTGGTCAGCAAGATCGCTTGATCCCGGTCGATCCGCGAGGACTAGAGGCGTTCGAGCGTCACGGTTCGCTGCTGTTCCTGCGACCCGTGCTCATCGGCGGACGACTTTATCCGCTATTTCTGCGCATGGCGGGCGATGTGCCGGGCGAGGCGCCGCGTGCCGCTAGCCACATTGATCGGCGGCCGATAGCCGTTTCTGGCAAGAACGCGATGGATGAGTTTCTGGACTGGTTGCGCCAAGGGGGCCGTTAATGGACGCGAGACTATTCTGGCAGCTAAAGCTGTTGCAGTTTTTTCACGAACCGCTGCACCGGCCACGAATCGATTCGCCAACGCTGGAAGACCATACCTCGGCCGAAATCGCACGACGGATGCTGGCCATATTTCGAGACAAACGCAACGAAGATGATTCCTACGCGCTGGCGGTTCGCTCCGACTGGATCGCCATGGGGGCGGATCGCCCCTTACTTGATCCGGATCAGCTGGTGATCCGTGGTGAGCGACTTGACTGGTTTCGCTCCCCGTTCGTTATGCATCCCCTGGCAGGTGGGCACGCGCTGATGTTTAGTCCGTCGAAGCAAGACGTTCAACCTGTGATCCAGTTTGCGGAATCCACCGAGGATGTCGTTAAGCGACTGGCAAACCAGGTTTCCTCGGTCAGCGGAGGGGAGGGCGGAGACGAACTTAAGAGTGAATACATTTTAATCTGGCGACGGCTGCGCGAAGTTCTTTGCGGTGACGGAAAGCACGGGCTCGAGCGGCAAGCGTTTTGGTCGCTGCTTCCGGCGGATGTGCGGGCGCCTGATCATTCGATCTGGGAGCATCTCAAAGTCACCAGCGCGCTGGGATTCGCAACGCAGTCGCAATCGGGTAGCGACGGAAAATTGCCGCCGGAACGCGAACCATGGTTGTTACGTTTCGGATTAGGTCCGGTGGGTACGTTCGTCGGCCAGAGCCGCACGGGACGAGATTTGTGGACCGGTTCATTCTTGCTGGCCGACCTTGTTTGGCAGGCAATCGAAGTATTCGCCGAGGCCTACGGGCCGGACTGCATTGTCTATCCAGACCTGCACGCGAATCCTCGGGCGGATTGCTGGTTGAAGAAATCGCATGAGCGGGCGCTACGCGAGGGTTACGAACCGCACACCTACGCGGCGGTCGTGCCGAACGCCTTTGTTGCCATTGTGCCGCGTGGCGGCGACGGACATTTGGAAAAAATCGAGAGTATCGCTAAACGCGCGCACCAGGCGGTGCTCGATCACTGGGATAGCTTGCAGCGTATTGTCAGGCAATGGCTCAGCGGTGAAGTGTTGAATGCTCTCAAGCCGGAGAATGTCCGTGTCTGGCAGGGCATCTGGGACGAGCAGTTTCGACGCGAGCGCTTTCCACTGCGGGTCAACTGGGCGGCCATTCCGTGGACGCTGCCAGAACGGATCGGAGATGCAAAGAGCCTGGACGGTCAAGCGCTGCCAGCGATACCCAAGGAAAAAATTACACCGCTCGCGCCGGAACCCGACCGGCAGGCGATCCAACAGCGGCGCATGAGGCTTAAACCTTGGGTATCCGATCAGGACTGGGTACGTTACGGCGGCGTGCGGCGCGTGTTTGCCAATCTAAACCTGGAAAGACTTCAAGGCGAACGGGGATTCGACTACGCGCTTTTGCATCACAAGCTGGGGGCGCGGCACGAATTGGGCAAGCAGGTGCTCGGCCAACTCGACCCCCAAAAGGAGGCAGGCGAAAAATGCACTCTGTGCGGCGAACGGCAGGCGTTACATGCCGGTGGCGCTTACGGCGGCACGCTGGAAAACTTGCGCCAGCAAGCCCGCGATTTCTGGAGTAACCCAAAACTCGATCCGGACGAAGCTGGTTCCGAGCGACTTTGCGCGCCTTGCACGATACGGCGGTTTCTGGTGGAAGCCGGGTTCGATGCGAATAAAGAGGTGCTCACGGGCATCAATCCGCTTTGGGCGGGGGATAGTTTCGCTCAGAACCTAACCGAGAGATGGGGCAAAGGCGAACGAGTTAGAATGGTTCGCCTTGCGTTTCCGTCGACCTCAATGATCGCCACGCAGGTTTATCTGGAGAATCTTGCCAGTTACTCGGAAGAGCTTCAGCGGGAAATGGCCGCTGTTATCGAGGCTTGCAAAAAAGCTGCCTGTCAGCGTACCGCTTTTCCGAAAACCTTGCCGCGCCTGCAATCGGCGATACGGCAAACCGGCGTGAACAGGGCATTCTTTGAGTTCGACCCGCAAGACACGCTATTCGAAACCACACAAGAAGGGAAGATTCAGCGTCTGAGAGAAGGAGGTGATATCAAAGCCCTGAAGGATCTGCAAAAAGCTGTTCGCCAGCTCCGAATCAAAGCCACCCGCCTGGACATTGCAGATCCGGACACCCGCATCGCGGTGATCAAGATGGATGGCGACAACATGGGCAAACTGCTCTTGGGAGCGAGCGACAAAATCGGTGCCGCATGGCGCGAAATTCTGCACCCCGAAATGCTCGACCGCATCGTCAGCCGCGATCCGGATAATCCATTCGTCGCGGCGGGTTGGCCCGCGTTACTCGAAGGCAAGCGACTGATGGGGCCGTCACTGCATGCGTTTATCAGCCGGGCGCTGGCTGAATTCGCGCATTGCATCGTGCCCTGGGTGGTCGAACGCGAGTTTGGGGCGCGATTGATCTATTCCGGTGGAGACGATGTGTTGTGCATTGCGCCAGCTGCCGATGCCCTGGATTTGGTGGCGAGGCTTCAACAGCTTTGGAGCGCCGCCTGGGTGCTGGATCTGGGTGAAAACGATGGGCAGGCATCCAGCGACTGGCACTGGCGTTCCCCGGACTGGTCCGGGTCGTTCGATACGAAGCGGTCGGCGCAACGTTTCCAGGTAATTGACGAACCATCAGCTCCCATTCCGGGCCTTGGGGTCTACGCGACAGCGTTCAAGTCGGGTTCCCACCATGAAATACCGTTGGCGCCGAATGTATCGGGGATCGAAAAGGACGAAAATTTCGTAAACGCGCGGCTGGACAACGCCGGCAACGTCCGCCTCGTCCCAATGCTGGGTAAGGTGCAGTCGCTGTCGGCGGGCATCGTTTTCGCGCATTACAAGTCGCATATGGGCCACAGGATTCGGGAGGCGGAGGCGCTGCTTACCGATGTCGCCAAGGAGAAGCTCGGCCGAGGCTCCCTCGCGATGCGGTTGCACGCGCGTAACGGCCTGAAGTCCGAGTTCGGGCTCCGATGGGGAGATACGCAGGGCGCGATCGTTGCCAATCGACGCATGAACACGGTAATTGGAGGATTTCGCTCTGGTGCTATTGCTGGTCGTTTACCCTACAAGCTGCGTGAAGATCTGCTTGCGTTGCGCGGCCTCGATCTATGGGACGACAGGCCTGCTGACCATTGCGTGGCGAGTGTCGAAGCCGCGGACGCGGGCGAAAAACATTCGCAGAGTCGCGAGCGCCTGCTGCGGGGCTTGCTGAAGTGCGCCTGGGAGGGTGACTCGGGCGGTCAAGTCCTGGAACTCGTTCTTTTAATCTGGAAGCAGGGATTCGAATTGATAGGGTGGAATCGAGAGCAACTCGCCCGCAGCGTCGACGGGTTGCTGCTGTGCCGGGCGTTGGCGCGGCCCGAAAGCGAAGCTGAGGAGGAGTGAGATGACTGAACCAGAACATCGGCTCGAAATCGTGGTGACGCCGCTGGCGCCGCTGTTTTTCGGCGAGCCACGATCGCGTAGTGCGGGCGAGGCGCACCATGGTCGAACGCTATTCCCACCGCCGATCCAGTCATGGCAGGGGTTGGTACGAACCCATGTCCTGCGCGCGGCTGGCGATCCCTCGGATCTAAAACGGCAGGGTGTCATCGCGGATATCGTCGGTCAGCCGGATCGACTGCCTGATGGATGGCAACTGTACGGTCCTTTCCCTGCTAATGCGGACGATGGCGTCGTAACGCCCTGGTTTCCGGTACCACGGATACTGCTTCGCCGGGGTAACGCCCGCCCCGGACAATCGCGATTTATTTACGCACGCGAACTGACTGAACCTGATAGCGACTGCGACGATGAAACCAAAATGCTGTCGTCCCACGGCAATTTGGCGTTAACTGGAAGACCCGAACTTGAAGCTACGGCCCTGAACAGTCATTGGTGCGATGCGCCTACGCTGTTGCATATCCTGGGCGGAACGGCCAGCGATCCAAAACTACAATTGACTCTGTGCAAGGGATGGCCCCCATTTATTCAAGATGAAGTTCAACCCGGCTTGGCGCTAGAAAGCATCGGAAACGGCGTGCGGTCCGCGGCGGCCCGTCACGGCATGCTTTATTTTCTACGGCAAATGCGTTTGAACGACGATTCCATGTTTGTCGGTGGCCTTTGGGGAAATTTAAACGCGCACATCGACAGTGATCAACTCTCGAGCTCACAGGGCGAATGGGGTGGCAAGTCACGTGCGGTGTGGGTAGAAATGAACGAGCGCGAAACCGCATCGAGAAGATTCCATCCTGATTGGGCCAAATTGATAGATGGCGCGCATCTGAAAGCCGCGCCGGCTTCTGAGGAGCAACGCTACTGGTTGACTCTGCTCAAACCGGTGGTGCTTGAGCAGCCGATGGATCCACGCCCCAGATTGGAGGGTCTCGATCAAGTCCGTTTCGTGGTCGAAAGTGCGAACATCGGAAGGCCAGAAACGCTCGGTGGATACGACTACGTCGGACGAAAACCACGCGACAATACGCAGGCGATTCCCGCCGGCAGCTCATGGCTGTTCCACCTGAGCGGCGGAAGCGAGTCACTGCGTCTGCGCGCTCTGCGGCAACTCAATAATGGTTTCGTGCTCGGCGATCCTGAAGCGGCGCGCTTTGGTTATGGCCAGACGCTGGTGGGGCTGGCTGCGCCCGACACCGTTTTAATATAGGAGGAATGATTGAAATGAATGCCTGGGAAGAAGCCAAACTCACGGGGCTTTATACACTGAGCCATCTACACGTGGGTGGCGGCCAATCGAACGGTGCGGTGGATCTGCCGATTCAACGCGATGTGGTGACCAACTTACCGATCATACCCCCGAGCGCCATCAAGGGCGTGGCGCGGGAGGCTTTTGAGATGGCGAGCAAGAGCGTTAAGAGAAGTCTGGATGACAATCTTATCGGGAGGCTTTTCGGTAAGTCTCTTGACCGTAAGGATGGTAATAAGTCGCGAAGCGCTGATGAAGACGATAAACCGTCTTCAGAAGAAGGCGATAAACCGGATTCAAAAGCAGATTTAAGTGCCGGAACCATCTGTTTTTCGGAAGCGCGTCTTATCGCTTACCCGGCGCGAGCACTGAATCGACCGTTTCTTTATATAACAAGTCCTTCGGTTCTAAAACGACTAGCCAGGGATGCACGTGTGTTTAACGTCGATTTAGAACTAAAGGTTCCAAACAATCCAGACGATGAAAAGTCCGCGGATCAAAACAACAAGGTTAGGAATCAAAGCTGGGCTCTGGTCAGTTCCGCCAACCTAGCCAACCAGCCATTGGTGATCGAAGATTTGGTCGTCGCGGCGGAGCGCGTGGTTTACAGAGAGGACGTCCTGAACTTGGCACAAACGCTGGCGAACTCCCTGCTGCCTCCCGTGGCATCCGAGCCGGAAACGGTGGCCGACTTCATTGAGCGGCTCGTGATTCTACGCGATATCGATTTTCATGAACTGATCGAACGTATCGTCCCGGTGCGCGCGCGCACCAAGCTGACCGAGGGGAAAACGACGGACCGATGGCGGGATGATGAGGGTAAAGTGCAGACCGGCAATCTCTGGTACGAGGAATACTTGCCATCGGATTGCGTTTTCGCCGGTTTTCTTGGCAGTCGGCGCGGCAGCCCTAGACGAAATGGCCACACGCCCATGGAGGAATTTGTCGACCACCTGCGCCTCCTTTCGCTGATCCAGATCGGCGGGAATGAAACCGTTGGGCACGGCATCTGCCACTGGCGTATTCCGGATGATAAGAAGAAGGGAGGCGGGTCATGAGCACATCATCAATCGGCGCTATTGACCGTCTCGATCGCACTCGACAGCAGCATGCGTTCAAGGCTGTGCGGCGTTGGGCCGAGGGTAAAAGCGATCTCAAGGATATCGTCACGGAACTCAAGGGTCTGCCGGTACAATTGCGCACACAGGGGCTGGTGCATACCTGGGCAACGCAGTTGAAGGGTGAACAAAAAAAGCGCGCGAGCCTGGCAGTGGATTTGTTGGAGAATATTACCGACTGGCTATGTGACAAAGACAACGTTGCCGTTGCCGGAGTTATCGGAGCCGAGCTGGACGCTCGCGGGCTGCTGGCACGAGCAATCGAGATGGATAATTTCCATTACCGGATCGTGCAGCGCGAGGCGCTGGCTTACGCCGGGGTTCTGAAGCTGCTGAGTGAAGCGTGGGAAAAAGGCGATGGCTAATAATCATAGGGGCAGCACCAGGGGCGGGCACAATTCCAACGGGCCGCAAAAACCGTCGAACTCGACTGGTGAAGTGCTCGCGAATCAGCACCGGATCGTGGATCGGATACTGAACGCGCCGCAAGATTGGGGGTTCAACCCCGGGTTGCGCTACGATCGCTACTTGAGGTTATGGACGTCTCTGCAGAGACCGGACTTGGTTACTGATACCCGAAGCGTTTTGGAAAATTTTATCCGCTGGTACGCAGAACGAGGTCAGCAGCATGGACTGCCCTTGTTGCGGCGGATGCATCAACGCCAATCGGTAACGACAGAACACTATAGCGCGAATTTCGGTGAGAACTCCAGGGTTTGGCGGTATACGAGCGCAGAGCCCTTGGCACTAGGAATGGGGGCCGATCATCCGCTAGAAAACGGCTTCACTTTCGAGCCCGTTGTAGGCGTGCCCTACTTATCTGGAAGCGCCGTAAAGGGTTTGATACGTGCAGCGAATAAGAGCGTCGGATCGGTGGATTTCGATGTGTTGGAGCAATGGCTAGGCCCAGAACCAGAGGAGACGAAAGCTGGGCGCGGGGCGCTACGAGTATTCGATGTGTATCCCGCAGAGTGGCCGATACTTTACGTTGATATTATCAACTCACACCATTCCCGGTACTACACTGGGGGCGGGAAAAACCCGATTCCGGTTGAAACCGAGTCGCCCATTCCGGTATTTTTTCTTGCTGCGCAGAGCCGGACCGAATGGATTTTCAGGATGAGCGGACGGGGCCTGAACGATCAGGCGTTCGAAGCCGTTGGTGAACTACTCAAGGCGGCCCTGGCGTGGTTTGGTATTGGGGGGAAGACCGCCGTTGGTTACGGGAGGATGCGGCCCGATTCCGAGAAGATCGAATTTAGTATTCGTAAGAAACCGCTGAAAGAGCGCCCAAGGTTTGATGAGAGCGGTTACGAGACCCAGGTCGAAGGCCGCTGTATCATCATTCATGCAAACGAACGCGCCGAGGAAGCCATTCGGCTCGCCGAGGCATTGCACGAACGGGGAGTACCAACCTGGGAGGTCGGTGAGGCAAGACCGCCGATCGACGTTGTTCGAGACCGTCTGCTAGGGAACGACACCGCAAGCGCGGTGCTTTGGCTGACGCCCGAAATTCGGAATTCGGCAATCATCGGTAACGATGAAATTCCGCTTGCGTTGAATCGTGGCGCGCTTGGTGATGGATTTTTTGTATCGCCTATTTTGGCAGGTGGACTGCGCTTGGAGCAGTTGACCGATGTAATAGGTCGATCAAGTACCACGTACGGTCTAGATTCGTTCGGAGTTCCTCGGGTAACGCATGATCCGGCGACGCCAGCCGAGCTGCACCTGGTAGCACGGCAGGTGTTGGAGCGCCGCATCCAGGCGCTGCATCACGAACTTAAGCCGGATGAGCCGATTCGCGCGGCCATGTATTTTTCCACGTCCGCAATGTCCAGTCGGTTTCAGCTTGCGATGGACTGGTCGCACGCTTCCCGACCGGATAAAGCGCTGACTCCCGAGATCGCTCGGGATCGTTTATTGCCCGCCTTACTGGATTTGAGGAATGCAATTATCCAACACGCATCAGAGCGCTCGCTGCAATTCACGGGTCAGTTTCCGCTACCGGTTGGGACGCTCCTGGGTAGCGTATTCAGCGAGACCAGCGGAATCGACCTGCACTGGCTACCGCCACAAAATCCAGACCAATACTGGTCGATACGCAGCGATCGTGAGGACGTGGGATTCATCGAGAACCTCCTGCAATCGACGAATAATGGTGATGCACTGGCGCTGCTTGTGGCGTTCCGCAGGGACGCGTTCTCCGACTTTCAGCACATGATGGGGGGCTCGGGCCGATTCCGCAGGATCGTCACATTGTTACCTCCTGACGATGTCGAAATCTTCCGCTTCGAAAAGCCGGAACAAGCGGCGGGCCTGGCCCTGCGCGTTGACAAGGTGATCACTGAGCACCGTGGCGCCGATCCGTCGATTCGTTCGCTTCATTTGTTCACGGCCGTGCCGCTGGGCGTTGCGGTGATGATCGGTCAGCTACTGAATCGATTGGGGCGCGTGCATCTGTACAACCATACGCCCGGCGAGGCGGTTCCGTACCGTGAGGCGATAGAATATCGCCCCAATATGCTCGACCTTGGGCTGAGTCAGATGCAAGGTGGCTTGGATGACGGTAACGTTGATTATTGAGAAGCACTCGTTACGCATCGGAGTGGTAAACGAGGTCGCGGACGTTAATTCGTTCAAGGCTCGTAGTCCATGCTCGGAGTGTTTTCTGACGAAGACTTCCTGAAGGCGAAACACATGCAGCCTAGATTCTTTTATAGGGCATTCGACCGCTTACTCGACCGGCTCGCTCAGGGGGGGGTGGTGCCGTTTCTTGGCGCGGGTATTAGCACGGGCGCGGAAGCACCGGAGGGTTTTGAACCGACCCTCCAATGGATGAAACAACGCGTAAAAGCGGCCCTGGAGCCTGAACTGCGGGATCAGGAGAATCCGCGGGTTAACCTGAGGCATGTTCGCGACCAATTGAAACGCGAAAAGCCGCAGCAGCCGTGTACACGTGGGAGCTGTAAGCTTGCGGATTCCGAGGGTTCGAATTTTCGCTGGAAACGTGATGATTCAGAGCTCAAGTTCGACCAGCTTGCGGAGAATTTTACGTGGCTTCACGGCGACGATGGTGAAGCTCTGCTCTGCAGCATACTGAAAATCCAAGCATTCGCTGAGCTGAAGCCGACGCGGGCGCACCGTTACCTAGCCTGCCTGGCGCGCGAGGAACTAATTCGTGAAGTACTGACCACCAACTACGATTTGTGCGTGGAGCGGGCGTATGAAGCAACATTTGGCGCCTCGCGGGACGCAGGGGAACAGAATGCACGGCAAGCGGGCAACAAGACCCCGGTCGTCATCGCGACCCTGAGGGAGTACAGACAGTACGGTGGCGTTCGCTGGAGCGATGATGGACACCACCGCCCGGTGCTGCACGTGTACAAACTCAATGGTTGCGCCCGCACCTATGCCGACACCGTCCCGTCGGATCCACGAAAGGCAGCGGCTGGAATCCTGTTAACTGAGCGACAGTTGCAGAGCCACGATAACCATCCATGGAAAAAGGATCTACTCCGGGACCGTTTACGTAGCTTCAACCTGTTGCTCAGCGGATTCGGCAGCGAGGAGCCCCAGGTGCGCTACCTCGCGCTGGAGATTCAGCGCGAATTTGCGGGCGACGCCGAGACACGTAATTCGAATTCCAACCTTAGTGCTATGTTGCAGCGCACCGATACGCCGTTTATCGCCGCGTACTCATCCCTAGAGTTCGCGCATGTACAGATTCTAGAGGGCTATTACGGAGCACATGGTTACAGTTTCATTCATAGCCTCGAGCGGGAATCCAATGCGTTCACCGGGGAGGATGCGGGGTTTCTTAGCGAGGAGGAATCAGACGGCGGAAAACTTGCTGCCGATCTGTTCTGGGAAAGGTTGTTTCAGGGTGCGTACAAGCGATTGCTCATCAAGACCTACCTTGCCCGCGGTGAACGCTTTCATAACTGGCTGCAATCGCACACAGACCATCCCTGCGCCTGGATCGGATTCATGCTCCGCTGCTTGTATCCACCTTGCAAACAAAAAGCGAGCCCTTGCGACCAAGCATGTACTCCGGATAAACGTTATCTAGGGTGCGGCGACCAGCGACCGGAGCATATCTCGGAACTCGACTGCCGCTTTGGGGGGTTTCGCCGGCTTTTAACCATTCCCTCCGGCATTCCGAATGATCCGATGCCGCTGATGCGTATATTTCGACAGTTGTTGCCCCTGGGGGAATTTGAGGGAAATGAAACTCAGTGGTACCTACCGTTGCGTGAAAAGCCGATTGCATTGCCGGCGCTATTTCTGTTGCTGTGTCTTGTGGGACGTGCGGCTGTCGATAAATTACTCGATTCCCTGGGGGACTGTGAAGACAACCCAGATAATGGCCGGCCACGTGGTCTACTGCTGTCGCTACCTTTTGGGCGCGCTTGCCCAAGTTCGTCGATCAAGCTGCGGGTTTGTCACCGTTCTCTCGGTGGGGAGAAGGTGCCGTTAAGGCACGATACCGGGAGTCGCCTACTTTACCGGATCATGCTCCCAAGAATGAACTGGCAGCCGGTTGAACAGCGCTGGTTTTTCGTAGAGCACCCGTCAATAAATGGAAACCTCGGGCGGATTCGCTTTGGGCGCGAATTCTCCATCTGTTTTGCGGCGGTCATCCAAGGTATGCGCAATCCGGACAACGGGCAGGAGGACGCCGAACGTGACCCGCAGGACCGTGTTCGCAAAGAGCTCATCAGATCCCTAAAAAAATCGTTCAATGAGTCCAGAAATCTGAGTATTGGACGTAAGCGCCTGGTTCGTTTGCGGGGACCAGTGATAAGCAACGTCTCCGCGTAGTCCGGATGGTAATCGCGCGAGCGCTCGAATCCCAAGAAATTTAGCAACAAAGGAAATACATGACCACCCCAACCGCCCGCTGCTTCATCAGCTATAAACGCGAACGCCTCCCAGAGATCGACCTTTTGATTCGTGCGCTGCACGAGCGAGGAATCCCCACTTGGCAAGATCTCAAGAATCTGGACAACGGGCCGATGATTGATGAAATCCGAAGTCAATTGCAGAACGATGAGACGTCCAGCGCGGTGTTGTGGCTCACGTCTGAGGTCAGAAATTCGGCGACGATTCGCAATGATGAGATTCCGCTCGCGTTACAGCGGGGGATGCAAAACGACGGTTTCTTCGTGGTGCCCGTCGCGGCCGGTGGCGTTGGATACGGCGACGTTAACGACGTCGTCGGGCCTGCCAGTGCTCACTACAACTTGGGCGTTTGGAACATGCTCAGGACGCAAGGCACGGACGCGACGGCCGAGGATATAAGAGCGGTCGCGAATCGCGTTCTGGAGGGTCGGCTTAAGCGCTTGCACGCGACGCTAGATCGCGGTGTGCCGTTACGCGTGGGTGTTTTCTTCGCGAACGTCCCTGACGCGAGCGGGTATCACCTTCTCATGGAATGGACGCACGTGACTCGGCCCGACAAGTCTTTGCTCGAAAGCGACATCATCCTTCGCTGGCTACCCGCGCTCCTGGATTTACGCGATGCGATCGCTCGACATGCATCCGGGCGGGCAGTGGAGTTCACCGGGCAGATTCCGATACCGTGCGCGACCCTGCTGGGTAGTGCGTTCAGTGAGACGAGTGGAATCGAGGTTCGCTGGTTACCACCACAGAATCCGGGTCAGTTCTGGTCGATCCGTGAATCTCGTGAACCCACGGGCTTTATCGTAAAGGAAGGGCCGGCTACCTCGGAGGGCGACGCCCTGGCGATTTTGGTGAGCTTCCGGAGTGATGCCATCGCTGACTACACCGCCAGCCTGAATTCGCTGGGTGTCAGGTTTCGTAAATCCTATTTGGTTTTGCCACCTCAGGATTCCAAAGTATTTATGTTCAAGGTTCCAGGTCAAGCTTCCGACTTGGCCTGGCAGATATCGGAGTTGATCACCAACGCTCGGGCGGAGTTCGCGGGCGTTCGGTCCGTTCATCTTTTTATGGCTCTGCCGGTTGGAATCGCGTTATTGATCGGCCAACTGCTCAATCGCCTGGGTGCCGTTCAGCTCTACAACCATTCACCCGCGAACGATCCTCCCTACACGCCCGCGCTGCCACCGTACACGCCCCATGCGTTGGATCTGGGCTTAAACCGAATGGTCGCGGATTCTTAAATCAAAGCTATCCAATCCGGTATGGCACCCGAATTGATGGATCTGCTTCCGGGAAATCGCGTGTGTTGCGCGTAATCAGCAACGCGCTCGAAACCTTGGCCGTTGCCCAGATAATCGCATCGGGGAGACGCAGGCGATGCTCGCGACGGATCGCCACGGCCTTTTCCGCCACTGCGGTATCCAGGCCTACGACTACAAATCGGTCGAGAAATCTGCGCACCACTGGTTCCTCGTCGATGGATGCGCCAACCAAAACCTCCATCCAGGTAATAGGGCTGATCATGGGCCTGTCGAATTGCCAAATCTCCGCGCGTGCTTCTGGAATGCCGTTCAGGTAATCGATAAGAATATTGGTATCGAATACCGCGTTCATTGCTCCCACTCGCTCCTCACGCGCGATTCATACGCCACACCGTCTTCGCCGCGCCCCGCCCACAGGCCAAAGGCCTCGTCGGATACAGCCGGCCCTCGGCGTTCGAGGTACTCAGCGATCGCCTGTCGAATCAGCTCCGCGCGGGAAAGACGCTCGCGTTCCCCCAACCCGGACAAGGCTTTGAGTTGATCTTCGGGCAGGTCGACGATGGTTCTCATAAAAGGCTCCCAGGATTCATATATGATGACGGCATCATATATCATTGTTCCCTCTTGTGACCAGGAGGCGGTGGTCAGTCAACCCGCTTGAGCACCAAAAGCGAACAGGCGCCAAGTCGAACGGTCAGCGTACCATCCAGCGAGGGCAGCACTTCGCGTCGTTCCGGTGTGTTGTAGGTTTCGTCTTGCGGATCGTCGGTGGCGACGATCACCGCCCAAGTCCTACCACGCAAAGCGCCGTCGCTCAGGTTGTAGCCATGATCGAAACCGCGATTGTTCAGACTCGCGACGACGATGAATTCCTCGTCCTCGTGCGCACGACGGAAGGCGATCACTCGGTTGGCGTTATGCACATGGATGATGTCGATTAGCGGCCCGCGCAACGCAGTTGAGCCGCGCCGCAGGCGGACCAAATCCCGGTAGAACTCGAACAAGCGAGCACCGCTGGTGTTGCGCAGCCCTTCGATATCCTCGCGGTTCTCTAGAAAATCCCGGTAGCGATAAGGCTTCTCGGCACCGACTTCTTCACCCATGAATATCATCGGCGTGCCGCCGGCGAGCAGGGTCAGTCCAGCGACGACGCGTACGCGCGCCTCGGCCCAACGGCGCGTCGTTTCATTCAACTCGGCATTCACCGCGACACGCAGCGTTCGTGCCGATTCATGCCGTTGTCCATTTTCGACATAACTGGAGTTTCCCGCCTCGTCATGCGATTCGTGGTAGATCACCTTGCCCGGCGTGTGGATGAGTCCGTTGGCAATGCGATCGAGCGCCAAAGGTACCTCGCCGCCGTGACCGGCGGTATGCAGGACTCGGGCCTTGCTAGCATCGTTGGTTGCATCGCCGATCAGATGGTGATACCACTCGGCCCACCAGACCGCGTCAAATCCAATGCCCCCCGTTTCGAGTGGCTGCGTCAGCGCCGCCCAATCCGTGTGATCTTCCGCTAACAACATGACCCCGGGATCGATAAGTCGCAAAGTGCGCGACCATTCACGCAAGAACCGGGCGCCGAATTGGCTCGCTTTCGCAACAGGCTGTCCATCGTAATGCCTAACATGGTCCCGATGGATCGCTTGGGTCAGATCGACTCGAAATCCGTCGACATGAAATTCCGTGAGCAGCGTGACCGCGCTGCCAATCAGCATGCCACGCACCAATTCTTCGCGGAAGTTGGGTGAATAGCCAGTCGAACCGTTGTCTAGATAGCCCCCGTCCTCACGACCAGTCGGGTAGTTCTGGGGCGATCCCTCGTACCAGTAATAACTATTCTCGTCGTGCCGCGCACTGTCGTACATCCATGCCGCACGCTCGCCGTCGTGCGTATAGTGGTTGTATACGACATCGAGGATCACTGCGATGCCGCGGCGGTGGCAGGCGCGCACGAAGTACTTGAACTGGTCGCGGCCGCCGCCGGTGTATTCGATAGCATAAAAATGCGAAGTGCCGTAACCCCAATTGGCCCAGCCCTCGAACTCCGAAATCGGCAAAAGCTCAATGGCGTTGATACCGAGGTCGACCAGATGGTCGAGCAGGTCAATGGCATCCTCCAAAGTGCCAGGCCCCTCCTTGCCGAAGCCCAACGCACCGACGTGCAATTCATAGATCACGAGCTCCTCTACGCGCAACGGTAGAGGCAATAACGGATCGAACTCGTTTGCCCAGAAGTCCTCTTCGCTCACCCATTCGGTCTCGGGGAATACAGGTTCGCTGAAGTGTTTTGTGACGCGCTCCGGATCAACGACCACCGAGCAACTCTTCGTGCCATCCAGATCCTCGCGGCACCCGTTCCAGCTTTGCGGCGAGATTTCGGGGTCATGTTTTCCGCTGCCGATCTGGCACCGCGAGTACAGATCGGTCCGGTAGGCGACGGAACCGTCGCTGCGCGTCATGCGAAACATGTAAGGTTGGTGATCCCAACGGGAGAAATCGGCCAGATCAGGGTTATTCGGATCAGTGTGCCAGACGCCGAACGCGTCGCGCGCCATGCGGAGCGCGCGCACCACGCCGCGCCCATCGTTCCAGATGTATCCAGTGACCGAATCGCCAAAAACGGTTTCGACGCTCTGCGCGTGCGGCGCCCAAACCGAAAAGACTAGGCTTGGCGACGCCTCACCTGCTCGAAAACGCTTGTTGGCGCCGAATCGGCGGCTTGGCGCGATCCAATACTGCTCCGTTTGTCCGCTCTCGCGCAGAATAAATTCGCGATGCCGGTGGGGATGTTCGAATGTTCCCGACTCGGTGGCGATGCCCCAGGTTTCAAGGCCAACCGAGTCGGTTAGCAACACCCCCCATTGGAAGCGCCACTCGATTTGCGTCGAATCGAGTTCAATCGTCGTTCGCCAAGCCGCGCAGCCGTCCTCTGCGACGTATGCCTCCATCGGCGAGACCAGCCATTCCGAGCTATATACGCCTTCGTCGCTCCAACTCCCCGTCAGGCGCGCACCGGAGAACACAGGACGATGGATGCCGATGAACACCTCGAAAGTGACTGTCACTTGTGCCATTTACCACCTCCAGCGCGAGCGCGAACTCGACGCAGGCCGGTCACCATCCCCAGCGACGAAGTGGAGGGTCGCCATCCAAGGCTTCGATCATCTTCAAACCGGTTAGCTCGCTGTCCGGCGTCGATCGCCCGGTAATGAACGGATAGTCCACGATCACGCTCGTCTCATGGCCGAAGTTGCCGATATATGCGCCGTCGGGGCCCGTGGCATCGCGCAGTATATATTCGAGTGGGTAGGGCGGTGGCCCCATGTTGAAGTCGAGGAATTCCCCACGAGACTTCATGAAACCCGTGCCGTCCTTGTAGTCGTACTCCAGACAGTGCCCGGTGACTCGCTTACCCCAGACAATGCTCTTGCGGTCTTGCGTGTCCCGAGCGAAAGCCAGGCAAGCCACGCCGTAACACTCGGCGCCGATTGGCTTACCCGCTCGGTAAAACGCGAGAATCAAATCGTGAACGCGCTGATTGTTGGCGAGATCCACGATCGGTCCGCTTCCCCCAACGATCAGCAGCGCGTCGTACGCCGCGACGTTGGCGGCGGCTTGGTCAAGCGCGCGGTTATACGCCTCCAGCGCGCGCACGAAACTGGGGGCAGCGAAGTAGGGGCGTTCCGGAAACAGCGTCGAGAGATTGATCGGGCAATTAAGCCGCCAGCCCTGAGGTGTTTCCGGGTCATCCCAGGGCCGTACGCGCGCCGCCATCTCGGGGGTGGTGACGCAGCGCCCCAACGGTGGATCGAGGTAATCCGGGTCCATGCTGACCGAAATCGCATTCGGCCTTAGGCCTGTCGGGGTACAAAAATCCACCACGTAACCGGCGCGATCAAATGCTTCGACTGGCGCGACCAGCTCCTCGCCCCAATAGCCCCATTCCGACACGAGGCACAGAACCCGCCGCGCAGCTATCTTGCTCGTGCCTGCGGAAATGGATTCCGGCGCCGAATACGCGCCGTTCGCTCGTGCCAAAATCGCGTCCTTGACGGCATCGATGAATGCCGCCGTGGCGCTCGCCGACGCGCTGGTGATCAAATCATCATCGACAACGATCTGACTGGCCCAGTCGGTGCCATCAACCGCCGGGACATAAATCGCCCCGGTGTTGTGGACGTCGGCCAGGACAACGGGATTGCAGGTCACTTTGCGGCCAGCGAGCAACTCGGGCATCGGCGTGGCCAGCCACAGCGCGTGGCACGGCGCGCCCTTGACGATCCGCGTATCGCGCATCGCGAGGGCGAAAAACCGGACCGCTGGCGCGGTACGCACCATCGCGGGGTTCACCGCCTGCCCCGGTGGCGCTTCGAAGTACCGCAAACGCACTGCTGGGTAGTTCGCGGCCACGATCACGGCTGCATAGTTATCGATCTGAACCTG
>JBHJOI010000074.1:0-18158 GCA_050329935.1 Thiotrichales bacterium
CAGCCGGATAAGGTGGGTCAGAAAGCGGCCGGTGAGCCGACGCCATTACCGGCCAGCCACTATGAGCCGGAAAAGGTGAACAACGAACTCGCGCTTGATGGGCGTCGTTTTGTCTGCACGCAGTGCCATGTGCCCCAGGCCGAAGTCGATCCGCTGGTGCAAAATACCTTCGATAAGGTCTTTGAGACGAAATTCAAGAAATAAGGTCTTAAGCTCGGATTCGCGTGGAGAGGCGCGCTCGCTCGGTGCAGCGACGCGTCTCACTCCGCGATTGGTTAGGGATCCTGAAGCGTAAGGTTATGCACAGCGCGGCTTTCGCGCTGGCACGACTTTTTGCATGCGCGGCCGCACAAGCCCAGATTTAGCGATGCAGGGCGATAAGGATCGCGCCGTTTTAGCCGCGTTGTATTTCCGGTGCGGGGTCGGCGTTCGCTAGCCGAGCTTGTGCAGCCGACTTTTCCATATCGATTTGTTTTACGCCTCAACCGAGCACCTCAGGCTACGCTTTTCAACAAGGCCAAACCGCCTGCTCAGGCGAAGACGAACAGGCGGGTCTGGCGCGCGGCTCGGTGTCATTGATAAGTCAATTCGTTCCAGCGTTTTTCCGTCACGAGTTGTTGGCGCAGGCGTTGCCATTCGGTTGCCGAACCCGCGACGCGCGACATCGTTTGCTCCAGTCCGGCAGCGATTTTTTTCATGCCGGCGAGATAGACATGGGTTTTCGGATCCTGTAGCAAGGCCCAGATTTCCTGCGCATGGGTGTCGATTCCGTGGCTGAGCGCGTCGCTTTCGTCGGCTAGGGGGCGAGGGGCGATTGCCTGGAATGCGCGGAAGGTCTCCCGGTCGTAGTAATTCACCAGATCGTTGTTGGCGTCGTTCATATAAAGCATTTCCGTGCCGCTACGCGCGCCGTAAAACAACCGGACCTTACCTTTCCAGTTGCCATGCTGGTCGTATATTCGCCGTACCAATGCGCGGAACGGCGCAACACCGGTGCCGGTGCCGAGCATTAACAAATTGCTCTCGGGATCGTCGGGAATCTTGAACGGATTGCGGAAAGGACCCGTGAGGGTAACGCGGTCACCGGTGCGGACTTCGCACAGGTAATTCGAGGCGATGCCCGGATAGCGCTCGCCGGATACCTCGTCGATATAAAAACAGCGACGCACCAACAATTCCAGCTCGACCGCCCTGCTCGATGCGGGCAAGCCCACGCTGGCAACGGTGTAGTAACGGTGATGCGATTTATTGCCAAAGGGGTGTGGTCCCGGCGTCAGCACGCCTACGATCTCGCCTTCCCGAGGCTGAAACGCCGTATCGTCGACGCGCAGAAAAATCTGCCGTACCTCGTCGGTCGAATCGGGAGTGATGCGCCGCGTGCCCTCGACGATCGCGGTATTGGTGTGGCTCAGATCGGGTTCCGGCTGAAATTCGCTCATGGGTCGGTTTCCGTGATTAATTTTGAGCTGATATTTTACGCGCATTCGGTGGACGCGTCGCGCGACTTTGTCGCGCCCGCCGCGGTAGATGCGCCATGAGCCGCCTTTCTGCACCTCGGTCCGGGTCGCGGCAAAACGCCGCGTCGTCTATGGTTCCATACGCCGCGACACCCGTGACGCGCGTGCGCCGGTCGCAGCGAGTCACGGTTTTGATTCCTATAATCAACACCACCATGAGAGTTTTTCTAGCGCTCGGCCCCGGCAACGTCGTCGCCGCCGTGCGAGCCCGCAATGAAGGCCGCTCGAGCGGCGAAACCAGCCTGGCGTATTCCGATCTTGTGCTCGACGAGCTGCGCCGCCGCGGCATCCCCACGTTGGCGACGTGCTACTTCACGCAACCCGAAATGATCGTCGACGGCGTGATCACCGCGAAGAATATCCCGCGCGTCGGTGCCAGCAAGACCGGACTGGCGTACCACCACATGGCTTGGGTCTACGCTCGAACGCTCGTGCCCGAGGTGTCTAACTCGCTCGACGTCGTGGGCGACGCACTGTTGCACGCGCGCACCGACGATGCGCTCAGCTACGCCGATGCGATCGTGCCAATGCTGACCAAGCCCGGCCTACTTGAGCGTCTGCGCACGGCCTGCGAGCCGGTGTCGCGCCAGTTCGTCGACCGCAAGGAAGGCTAGGATGTGGCCTTCGGGCGGTTGCTCGACCACGTTCGGCGGATGTCGCCGCGTTGAGCCCAGTCGCCGCCGCCCGTCTGCCTGCATTCGGGTTATTAATTCAGGTGTTGTTATGACCTCTACTGGTATGTAGAGTATCTTGCCTATGAATGACTGGTTGCTTCTAGTGCTTTCGCTGCCGACGGAAAACGCGACCGGGCGCATGCGCATTTGGCGTGCCCTGAAGGCCTCTGGTGCGGCCGTGTTGCGCGATGGCGTGTACCTGCTGCCGGCGGGTGGCGATCGAACGAAGCTGTTTCGCGATGCGGCGGACGACGTTGCGCGGGCTGGCGGGACGGCCTACGCGTTGGAGGTGGGTACTACAGCACAATATCATTGGGTGCCGCTATTCGATCGTACCCAGGAATACGAACAACTGGCGACTCAGATCGATGCCTGCGCGCGTGACTTCGAAAGCATCGAGATCGTGGAGGCCGGTCGGCAAGTGCGCAAGTTGCGCAAGTCTTACGAAACCTGTTTGCGAATCGACTTTTTTGGCAATGCCGCGCGCAATCAGGTCGAAGCCAGTCTCGCCGCTCTGGAAATGGGGCTTGCCGCGCGAATAGACCCCAGCGAGCCAATCGACGCGGTGGGTGCGATTTCTCGGTGTGATCCGGTGGCGTATCGTGGTCGTGTCTGGGTGACGCGCAAGCGTCCCTGGGTGGATCGGCTCGCGTCGGCCTGGCTCATTCAGCGACATATCGACCGCGACGCGCGGTTCCTTTGGCTTGCGTCCCCGGCTGAACGCCCGAACGGAGCGCTGGGTTTCGATTTCGACGGCGCCGATTTCACGCACGTTGGCGCGCGGGTGACGTTCGAAACCCTGCTGGCCAGCTTTGATCTGGAGTCCATCCCCGGTTTGGCTCGGCTTGCCCGCATCGTTCATTACCTGGACGTCGGCGGCCTGCCCGCATCCGAGGCCGCGGGGTTGGAAACCCTACTGACCGGCATGCGTTCCGCCATCACCGATGATGACGCGTTACTGGAAGCCGCATCCAGCGCCTTCGATTTCTTTTATCGTTCGTTGCAGGAAAAATCATGAACGACCTGTCCCGCCCCGAACATCCCACCCTGGCACAATCGTTTCCTTATTGGCTGAAGTTGGGCTTCATTAGCTTCGGCGGCCCGGCCGGCCAGATTGCGATGATGCACCAGGAGCTGGTCGAGAAACGCCGCTGGATTTCAGAACACCGCTTTCTGCACGCGCTTAACTACTGCATGCTGCTGCCGGGTCCGGAGGCGATCCAGCTTGCGATCTACATCGCGTGGTTGATGCACGGCATTCTGGGCGCGGTGGTCGCCGGGGTGCTGTTTTTCCTGCCTGCGTTCGCGCTGCTCTCGACGCTCGCGGCAGTCTATCTTGCGTGGGGTGACGTGCCGCTGGTGGCTGGCATTTTCTATGGCATCAAGCCGGCGGTGGTGGCGGTGGTGCTGTTCGCCGCCTGGCGTATCGGGTCGAGGGCGATCAAGAACGAGGTGTTGTTCGCGATCGCGGTGCTGGCCTTCGTCGGCATCTTTTTCTTCAAGATCGGTTTCCCCTGGATCGTGCTAGCGGCTGGCATCACGGGCGCCTTGGGCGGCAAGCTGATGCCCGGCAAGTTCAAGAGCGGCGGCAGCCACGGCGCGTCAAACCAACAGTACGGTCCAGCCTTGATCGACGACGATACGCCGCCACCCGCGCATGCAAGATTCTCGTGGGCGAAGTTGACAGCGAAGGTTGTCGCGTTCGTGGCGATCTGGGTCCTGGCCATGCTGTTCGTTCGCGGCGAGACCACACTTGCCGCGATGGGCGAGTTTTTCACCAAGGCAGCCTTCCTGACCATCGGTGGTGCCTATGCCGTGCTGCCCTACGTGTATCAAGGCGCGGTCGAGCAGCACGGCTGGTTGACCGGTTTGCAGATGATGGACGGGTTGGCATTGGGCGAAACCACTCCGGGTCCACTGATCATGGTCGTGACTTGGGTCGGCTATCTCGGTGGCGTTGCCAAGGACGTGGCAGCCAACCCCGTCGCTGCAGGTCTGGCGGGCGCCACCGTGGCGACCTTCTTTACCTTCCTGCCCAGCTTCCTGTTTATCCTGGCCGGCGGGCCGCTGGTTGAATC
This sequence comes from Thiotrichales bacterium, assembly GCA_050329935.1. Classification (GTDB taxonomy): domain Bacteria; phylum Pseudomonadota; class Gammaproteobacteria; order UWMA-0217; family UWMA-0217; genus CAYSFW01. The sequence goes on from JBHJOI010000074.1 coordinate 4,270, forward strand.
TACGCGCGGCGACCTCAAGTTCACCGCGCCGCTCACAGCGATCACCGCCGCCGTGGTTGGGGTGATTATCAACCTGGCGGTATTTTTCGCCTGGCACACGTTCTGGCCGATGGCGACCGAGGCCGTGCCGTTTGCTCCGCCGTTCGAATGGCTGCCGGTGCTGGTCGCGATCGCGGCTTTCGTCGCGTTGTGGAAGTATAAGGCGGACATCATGATGGTCATCGGCGCCTGCGCGCTGGTTGGCCTCCTTTACACCCTGACACTCGGAGCTTGATCATGGATCGCACAATCCACCCCGTCACACGGATAGTGAGATCACCCGCGAGCGGCCGTAAATCGACCGCGGCGCCGGCCCCCGACTGCTTGTCTGTCTCATCAATCGGATCATGAAGCCACCACCCGAGTTCCTGTACTGGTTGACGCAAGGCGCCGTTGCCGTATCGGCCGCGGCGGCGGTACTGGAGGCGGGCAAGAAACGCTTCGATTTGTTCGGAATGCTGGTGATCGCGCTGGCCGCCGCGCTGGGCGGGGGGTCTCTGCGCGATATGCTGCTTGATCGGCCGGTATTCTGGGTGACCGATCAGACTTACTTGTTGGTCGCGATGCTGGCGGGGGTGGTGACGTTTTTTCTGGCGCGCTGGGTAACGCTTCCACCGCGAATATTCTTGATCCCCGATGCCGCGGGGCTTGCGCTGTTCAGCATCGCGGGCACGCAGGTCGCAATGGGCATGCAGGCACCGTGGCTGGTGGCGAGTTTTCTTGGCGTGGTGACCGGGGTGATGGGAGGCGTGATACGCGACGTGTTGTGCAACGAGGAGCCGTTGGTTTTTCGCGGCGAACTCTACGCGACGGTGGCCTGGTTGGGCACGCTCATTTTGCTGGCGTTAGCGAAGGCGGGTATTTCGCCGACGTTCGCCGCGGTGTTCGCGGGCCTGTTCGTGTTTCTCGCCAGACTCGCGGCGATTCGCTGGCGGATCGGACTGCCGGCGTTTCGCGTGAAATGAATGCGTGGGAACACCCTACCGTCGCGTTACGCAGCTGAGTCGGGCTTCATCTCCTATACTCCTCGAATAGGCAAGGCACAGTCCTGGCATATTTTAAGTGCGTCGCAAAAAAAATCGATGAGGTGATGAGATGATTCTACGGGATTTACTACGGGCCAAGGGGCACACCGTCATCTCGGTGCGGCAAGGCGATGCGGTCATGGCTGCCGCGCAAACGATGATCGACAATAACGTCGGTTCGGCAGTTGTCTACGACGACGCGGGCACCGTGGTGGGTTTGTTATCCGAGCGCGATCTGGTACACGGCGTGGCACGGTGCGGCGCGAATCTGAACACATTGACGGTGCGCGACCTGATGACGACCCAGGTCATTCATTGCGGACCGCACGATGAAGTCAACGCGACGATGTCGCTGATGACGAATCGCCGCGTGCGCCACCTGCTGGTGTTCGATGGCGAGGCGCTGATCGGCATCATCAGCATCGGAGATCTCGTCAAAAACCGAATCGACGAGATCGAAACCGAGGCGCAGCATCTGCGGGAATACATCACGGCCTGATTCGCGACGCGGATTCAGCCTCGTGGCCGCGCGGGCGGATAGCCGCCATTGTCCCTGCTGGATGCATCGGGTAGGGGTCAATCCATGCGTCGTGCCGCGTTCCAGGCGATCCATAATTTACGCAGCGGCGTCAGCGAAATGCGCTGCGCCAACACGGCGGCCCCCGCCTGTTCGAGTTCGACGAGGAGCGCGCGTTGCAGTGCAGCCAGCACGAGTAGACATCGTTGCGGTGGGCGATCCGGCGCCGGCAGTTGTTTCAATGCGATTTGGAAGCGGCTTTCGGCGCGGTTCGACTGGTGCCGTAGCACGGCTTCGATGCGATCGGTGGCGGGTGGGTGAGGGCGCAGGTCGTTCAGATCCAGGTCGTGCGCACGCAGTTCGTCCAGCGGAATAAATAGTCTTCCGCGTTGAAGGTGGAGCCCGATGTCCCGCAGTAGTTGCGTGAGCCGTACCGCGACGCCCAACGCATGGGCGAATTTCGGCGTGTTCCGGTCGTTGTATCCCAGCACCTCGCACGCGAGCAACAGGGTGGTGCCAAAGCTTCGGTAACAGTAAAGCGCGAGTTCGCTGTAGGTGGGATACGCCTCGTAATCGACGGCCATCGCGGCTCCGTCGAGCATTTCCTCGAACACGTCGGGTTGCAGGTTGTATCGCGTCAATGCCGGTGCCAATACCGTGGTCACCGGATGAGTCGGCCGGCCGGCGAAAGTGTTCGCGACTTCGCCACGCCACCAGTCGAGTCGCGTGGTCGCGACCCGCGGCTCGCGACTATTGTCCGCGAGTTGGGTGAGTTCGCGGGAGAACGCGAACAGCGCGACGAGCGTGGCGCGTTGTTCCGGCGGTGCGTAACGCAACGCATAGTGCAGGGTGGAGCCGGGGGGCGCTACCTCGCTGGTGAAATGAATCATGGGTGTCATCGTGCCTCGCCGCGGCGCCATTTTATCGCGCGGTAGTCGAATTTTGTTTTCAGGGTCGGCTTCACGACCGCGAAGTCGGGCAAAAGATCGAAATCGTGCGGTGCGAACAGACTATGGGGGCGGATCGGATTAATGGCTTTCTGCTCCTGATCGCATTTCGCGGTGTGCGGCAGGATCGGAGAACCGACGCTTTGGAAGGCCCTCGCGATCAACGACGAACAGCGCGTGGGTAGGGTCGCTGCTACCGAGCGCGATCATCTGGCTTCGGAAGCGTGTCGGGACCGGAGGCATCCGCATTAGGTAACGCGCCAGAGCGATCACGTTCTTCAGATCAAAGGCATTGCCGAGGTGCTTCATCATGTGGCTGATTACACGCGATTTGTCGGTCGCTGTCAGTCCGACCGGGCGACAAATGCGGGTATTCAGGTGGACGTATTTCGAGCGCGCGACATTCACGCTGCCGCGATTGATGTCCGCCTTGTTCAAGAACATCGGATCGACCCGGTGCGCGTCGGGATCGCCAATTCTGGTAGTTATGTACTCTCGCGCGGCGGTGCTGGAGGCGAAACAATGCTTGTGGAATGAATTGTTTATGCCGCTAAAAGTATCGGGAGGGGCCACGACAGCATGCAGCACCGTCTCCATCCGCGAATCCGGGTCCAGTTGCCTGTACGGATTTATCTGCGCGGGCAGGCAACGCGCCGCGGGCAGTTGACCGACCTCAGTCGCGAAGGTGCATTTCTCGCGGTGCGTTGGAACGACGATTTACCCAGGTATCAGGTCGTGGAGATCGCAATCATGGCCGAGGGACAGTTTGGAATCGACGGGGCGCGTTTCCCCGGCTTGGTCATTCACCGGCAACCACGGCGCGGCGTCGGCTTGATGTTTATGTTCAGTGACGGAGAGCGGAATCGCCAGATCGAGGCATTGTTACGGCGATCGAGGGCCGAGGTAGCATCGCAAGCCGCGGCCGAGGGCGATACCGCGACATCGGTCGTGCACATGCTTTAGGGTATCGTCGCGAAAAGGGTTTGACGCCGATCCGCTGCTTTAGCTTTGGTGGCGTGGACGCCGCTCCTGAGGATGAAAACCGCTCCGGGCCGGGGAGGGAGGTACCGTGAACCCATCCTTGGGGCTCGACGACCGCGTCCCTACGGCCGACGCGCCCGCCTACCCAACCCGGAGCGGCATCGCCGCGGATTCGGGCATTTCAGGTTAATCCCCGGCGCGCGATCGAACGCTCACGTCTCGTCGTCGACGGATCGTGGCGAGGTGTTGATGCCGAGATCGTAGACCATCAGCGCGAGTTGAACGCGATTGCGAACCTGAAAGTCGTCTTGCAGCTTTTGCAGTTGATTGCGCACCGTGTTGGGGGAGATTCCGAGTGCCTTGGCGATTTCCTTGTTACTCATGCCTTTGACGAGATGTTCGAGGATCTGCCGCTCGCGGGGTGAAACGCGCAACGCCGCGGTCGTGAGCGACGGCTCTTCCAGTGCCGGGCTGCCGGCTGGCGTCTCGCGTATCGAGGCGCGCACCCGGTTGAACAAGGTGCGCACCAGTGAATCGGACACTCTGCACTCGCCCGACGCCGCGGCCTTGATCGCCTCGATGATGCGTTCCGGCGAGGCATCCTTGAGCAGGTAGCCGCAGGCACCGCCGCGCAGCGCGCGCAGAAACACCTCGTCGTCGTCGCAGACCGTCAGCATGATGATCTGGAGGTCGGATTGAGCCTGCAACAATTGCGGGATCGCGTCGACGCCGTTGACGCCATGCGCGAGGTTGTGGTCGAGCAGCGCGACGTCGGCGCGTCGAGCACCGAGCCATGCGAGCGCCTCGCGCAGGGAGCCGGCTTCGCCGAGCGGCACCAGTCCGTCTTCTTCAAGCAATAGATGTCGGATGCCTTGACGGAATACGGGATGGTCGTCAACGATCAACACGCCGACATTCGGTGCGAACCTCGGATTATTCGGCATGATGCGGGAACTCGACCGTCACCAGGACGCCACCACTATCGGCCGAACCCATCGTGAGCCGTCCGCGCAAACGTTCACTGCGGTTGTGCATGGTGATGATGCCTTGGCCAGAAACCAGGTCGCCGTCATCGAGGCCGCGTCCGTGATCGGCGATCTGCACGGTGATCTGCCCATCGGCGTCCATGGCGCCGCGCAACCACGCCTCGTTGGTGCCGCTGTGGCGGCGCGCGTTCCAGAGTGCTTCCTGGACGATACGCAGGGTCTCGCGTTGACGTGGAATCGGCAGGAACAGATCCTGTTCGGGCAAGTCCACGTGTACCTTGAAACCGTGCCATTGCTCGAAGCGTGACGCAAAGTCGCGCAGATTATTCCAGAAATCCGTGTCGTCGGGGATCTGAAGCTCGAAGATCGCCTCGCGGATCGTCGCCTTGGCCTCTTCCAGACGCGCGCGCACCGCATGCATGCGTTCCACCAGCAGGCCATCGGCGTGGTCGCGCCCGGCGCGTTTGATCAGCGAGTGAAGTTCCAGTGCGAGGCCGTTGATGACTTGGGCCATATTGTCGTGCAGATCGTCACTCATGCGCTGGCGTTCCTCGCTCAACGCGAGGCGTTTGGCCTTGGCGTGGTAATCCGCCGTGTTGAGCGCGATCAGTACCTGGTTGGCGATCCGCATTTGCAGTTCGACGTGGAAACGGTCGTAACCATTCACTTCATTGGTGAAGTTACAGACGAAGCCGCGCATTCGGTCGCCGACGCCCACCGGTGTCAGAATCGCGCCGCGCACGCCGCTCTGGATCAAGCACTCATGCAGGGTCGGTGTCGAGAACAATTCATTCGCGGCGTCCGGCGGGTTGGTGTCGTTCGGGCCGCCAGGTAGCTTAGTGAAGTCCTGGATCAGAATATAGTTGTGGTAGAGATTTTCGCCATCGGTGTGCGACATCCGCAGCATGCGTCCTGCTAGCGGAATTTTTCGACCGACTTCGAATTCGGGCGGAGGATTGCCGGCCACGCTGCGCACGACGCCGGCCGAGTCGCTGGCGCCCGGACAGTCCAGGTACAACGAGAAAACCGAACGCATCAGGCGCAGATTTTCCCGTACCGCGTGCTCCAGAATCTGGTCGATATCCAGGAATCGCGAAATCGTCAAGCCGATTTTGTACAGCGCTTCCGCGGCATCGCGTTGGCGACAAATCATTTCGATCTTTTTCGCGTTCTGAATCGCCGCGTCGAGATAGACGCCCAGGCCACAGACATCGGCCAGCGTTTGCGGCGTGAAAGGGTGTTTTTCGCTGGAAATCAATTGAATCAGGCCGTGCGTCGCGGGTGGTGAGGTCACCGGGATGCACATCATGATCTGACGCGGTTTCAACTGGATTCCGGTGTCAGCCGCCACTGCGTCGCGTAGATCCTTGTGGACCAGTTCGCCCATTCCGGTCAATGTCAGACGGCCGAAACCATAGCCTTTCGCTTCGGTTGGCAATAAATCGCCGGATGCCAGCACCTCGGGCGGCAGTCCGCGTACGCGCAACACGCGTAGCGGTTGACGTTCGTTTTCACCGCGCCAGAGCAACAACCCAATTACCGCTTGGGTATGTTGCATGACGACATCGAAGACGCGATCGACCACGAGTTCCTCGTCCTGACGGCGGCTCAATTCATCGGCGATGCGATGACACAGGTCGACGCACAACAAATGATGGCGGCGACTATCGCGGTAGCGAATGAACAGGTAAAGACCGGCGAGCGTGACCGCCAATAACGCAATCCACGGAAGGACGTTTAACAAAATAGGGTACCGCCTGAAAAATCGCTGTTGGCTCGCCAAGTGTAACCGCCCCCGCCCGTTCGTCCAGCAAGCATCGGATGGTACGTTCGTACCCTCGCCCGCGCCGCATGCCCGAGTTCGATTCACTTACGGTATTTATCTACCAATGGCGGCGCATTCGGCGCGGTTTAGACTCCGGGGTACTGAGAAAGAAAACAATCGCCGGACATGAGAGTACGCCCACATGCCACATTTTTCCGATTCAATTTACGCGTCCGACAAGGATTGTCTGAGTTGCCTGATTGTTCTACTGCAGACCTACCGACCCACCTCGCTCGCGGACTGCTTGAGGCTGACCGCGCTCGCCGAACGCATTTACGCGACCTTTCCGCTGGAGGAAAGCGAGCGTCATTGACGCACTTTCCGCGACGATTACCCGGGCGCGACTGGGTCGCAACCGCTTGGCCGTGCGGGACGCGCGGGGAAGTCCGGCGTGTCTTTGGAAGCCGCCGTGACGTTGGCGAAACACGATGTTTCAAACTGTGACGCCTTTGATAATTATCAACAATCCTGTCGTCGTGACGTCGGATAGTCACGGTGTCGAATTCAGGTGCTTTTTTTGCAGGAGGAGACGATGAATAGCTGGTCTCGCAAGCTGTGGTGGGTGTCGCTGTTTCTGATGCTCTCGGTCGGGCTCATCCCGGCGTGGGCAGAGTCTCCGCCCGCCAAGGCGCAATCCGCCGCCAAGCCAGGTCAATCCACGGCCGATCACAGCAAGTTCGATGAACTGAAAAATCCGTTCGCGAGCGGCGAGGAGGTCACGGACGCGTGTCTTAAATGTCACACCGAGGCGGCCAAGCAGGTGCACAAGAGCGTGCACTGGACGTGGGAATACCAACATCCGAAAACGGGTCAGAAGCTTGGCAAGAAAACGGTCGTCAATAGCTTCTGCGGTAGCATCACCGCGAATGAACCACGCTGCACCAGTTGCCACGCGGGCTACGGCTGGAAGGATGGGAGTTTCGATTTCACCTCCGAGCGCAACGTGGATTGCCTGGCGTGTCATGACACGACCGGTGCGTATATGAAATTTCCAACCGACGCAGGCCACCCGCCGTATCAGGACAAGGAACTCGGGGGTAAGGTCGTCAAGGCGGTTGATCTCAACAAGGTCGCGCAAAACGTTGGCAAGACCAGTCGCCAGACCTGCGGTGCCTGCCATTTCTCCGGCGGCGGTGGTGACGCGGTCAAGCACGGCGATATTGATTCATCGCTCGCCAAACCGAGCAAGGCACTGGATGTGCACATGGATGCGGAGGGTTTGAACTTCTCCTGCGCGACCTGCCATACCTTCATCGAACACCAACACGCCGGTAGCCGTTACGAAATGGTCGCGAAGGATACGACCGGCGTGGCGATTCCGGGGCGCAAGGATACCCGAGCAACGTGTGAGTCCTGTCATGACCGCCGACCGCACCCGGCCGGGGTCAACGATAAGTTGAACGATCACGTCGAGAAAATCGCCTGCGAGACCTGTCATATCCCAAGTTTTGCGCGCGGCGGCATTGCCACCAAGATGTGGTGGGATTGGTCGACCGCCGGCAAGCGCGACGCGGCGGGTAAACCGATCAAGGTGAAGGAAGGCAAGCAGGTCGTTTACGACGGGATGAAAGGCGATTTTGGCTTTGGCGAGAACGTCGAACCCGAATACTTTTGGTTCGACGGCACGATTCGTTACACCCTGGCGGATGATCGAATCGATCCAAGTGGCGTGGTCGAGATCAATCAATTGCGCGGCGGGCCGAATATCGCGGATTCGCGTATCTGGCCGTTCAAGGTGATGCGTGGCAAGCAACCCTACGACACGGTGAACAATACCCTGGTGGTGAGCCATCTGTTCGGCAAGACCGAAACGGCTTATTGGAAGAGCTACGATTGGGCGAAGGCGATCGAGGCCGGCATGGCCGAGGCGAAACGTCTGGGCCAGACCAAGGTCGATTACAGTGGAAAATTCGATTTCGTCGAAACCAAGATGTATTGGCCGATTACGCATATGGTCGCGCCAAAGGAAGACTCGCTGGCGTGCAACGCGTGTCACAGCAAGGCAGGACGATTGGCGAACCTCGAGGGGGTTTATGTCCCCGGACGCGATGCCAACCCGTGGATCGACCGGATTGGTTGGTTGGCGGTGTTGGCGACACTCGCCGGCGTGTTGATCCATGGTCTGCTGCGCGTGATTGCCAGCGGCCGAAGCAAGGCCTGACACTGGAGGGGATATGAGCAAGGTATTACTGTTTACCCGCTTCGAGCGCTTTTGGCATTGGGTTCAGGCGATTCTGATTTTCGGGCTGCTGTTTACCGGATTCGGGATCCATGGCGTGCATGGCCTGATGAATTTCGAGCTAGCGGTGGATGTGCATATCATCCTCGCCTGGAGCCTGATCGGGCTGTGGGCTTTCGCGATCTTCTGGCACCTGACCACCGGCGAATGGAAGCAGTACGTTCCGACGGGCAAGGGCTTGTTCGCGATGATTCTATACTACGCCTACGGCATCTTTTCCGGCGAGGCCAAGCCCTACCACAAGACACGTTCAGCCAAGCACAACCCGCTGCAACGCTTGGCGTATCTGGGATTCAAGGTGGTCATCGCGCCCGCGTTGTGGATTTCCGGATTGCTGTATTTGTTCTATGCGAGCTGGAGTCTGACGCCACTCGGCGGCATGATCTCGCTCACCTGGATCGCCTGGGTTCACACTGCGGCGGCATTCGCGCTGATGGTGTTCCTGGTTGCGCATCTCTACCTCGCGATGACGATGGGCCACCCGTGGTATGCGTTGTTAACCTCCATGATCACCGGTTACGAAGACCTGGAGGAGCGCAAGAAGGCGTGATATTGGAGGCCGCGCGTCTGGTTGGCGCAGCCTTCGCCACGCTTTTCGACCCGTTGTCCGCACAGATCGGGAACGGGACGGCACGGTAGCAGACAATCCCGGCCCCGTTTGGGTGGTCGGGGTGGTTTCGGTTCGATTTCTGCGCGATCATCGTCGCCTTATTTCGTTGGGGCATGGAGGAGACGGGATGCGCGACAATCTTCCCACTTTGGCGCTGATGGTGGTGTTGGCGGGTTGCCACAGTCATCCCGCGCGCGAGGCCGTCGCCGCCGACCGCGAGGGGGTTGATGTGGCCGCCACGGAGTCTTCAGCGCTCGCATCCTTGGCCGAGCGGCCATCGACTCAGCTCGATGCAGAGGCCATGCCCGACGACTTCGTCTCATGGTTGGCAGGATTTCGACGCGAGGCGCGCGCCGCCGGTATCGCGGAGTCGACGTTGGCGCGCGCGCTGGATGGCATTCATTATCGTCCGCGAGTCATTGAATTGGACCGCTCGCAGCCGGAATTCGTGCGGCCGATCTGGCAATACCTGGACGCGGCCGTGTCGGAGCAGCGAGTCGCGCAGGGGCGAACCCAGTTGAATGCGCATCGTGAAACGATCCGGCACGCCGAGCAGCGCTACGGCGTGCCAGGCGAGATCATCGTCGCGATCTGGGGGATCGAAAGCAACTACGGCGGGAACTTCGGCAGCTTCGCGACGCTTGACGCGCTGGCGACACTGGCTTACGAGGGGCGCCGGCGCGACTTCGCGCGGGGCGAGCTATTGGCGGCGTTGCGCATCATCGAGCGCGGCGATATCGAGCCGGAGCGCATGATCGGTTCCTGGGCCGGTGCGATGGGGCACACGCAATTCATTCCCAGCAGTTTTGTTGCTTATGCGGTGGATGGCGATCAAGACGGACGTCGCGACATCTGGAACAGTATTCCCGACGTGGTTGCCTCGACGGCGAACTATCTGGCGCGGTCCGGTTGGCGGCGGGGACAGTCCTGGGCGGTCGAGGTACGATTGCCGAACGATTTCAATCATGCTGAGACCGAGCTTTCGGTGAGACGATCGAGTCGCGATTGGGCGGCGATGGGTGTGCGCGCGGTCGATAGCGGAACCTTGCCGGAATTCGATGCCGGCTCGGTGATCGTTCCGGCGGGCGCCCGCGGCCCGGCATTTCTGGTCGGACCGAATCATCGCGCGATCCTGCGCTACAACAATGCCACCAGCTACGCGCTCGCGGTGGGTATCCTGGCCGACCGGATCGCCGGTCGCGCGGGCGTGACGCAGGGTTGGCCGCGCGACGAGCAACCATTGGCGCGTGGCCAGGTGCGCGAGTTGCAGCGCCTGCTGAACGCGCGCGGATTCGATGTCGGGGTGCCGGATGGCGTGCTGGGCCCGAATACCCGTGACGGTTTGCGGGCGTTTCAGCGAGCGATTGGCGTGACGCCCGACGGCTTCGCCACGCTGGCGCTGCTGGAGCGCCTGCGCCGCTGAGCCGGGACCGGCTGCGCGGCAGTATCGGAAGCGCGCCGGGTTCGCGGTACTCTCGGAATGAGCCGTGGTTCAACTCGGTGCGAACGGAGCCGATCAGGTGAGCCGGCGCGCGCTGAGTAGCAGATTGCGCGGGGTCAAAGGGCGCTCGCACCATTCGCCGAGCGTGACCGCATAGCCGTGCTGTTCCAGCGCGAGCGCCAAATCCAGCACCAGCCAGAGTTCCAGTGCGCGGCGAAACGCCAGTCGGGGCAGCGCGAGTCGGCGCAGTTTCGCCTCGAGGCGCCAGCCGGTTCGCTCGAGTTCGACAAGGTTCGCTACCCCGGCTTGCCCGGGAGGGACAGGCAGATCAAGTTGCTGGAGGTACTCGGTAAACGTCACTGGATGCCCCGAGTCCGGCGCGCGCGGCAGCGCGTCGGTCTCGGGTTCGATACCCAACGATCGCGACCAGCGCCTCGCGGCCAGGCGCCAGGCGAGGGTTAGGCGGCGTTGCCGGACCTCGCGCGATGCGGCGGTTACCGTGTCGGACACGGCGAGCCGCAGATCCTCGCGCCGGAGCCTAAGTGTCGCATGTGGGTTCAGCGGGGTGTGGTCGCCCGTGGCGCCGCGATGGTAGCAACAGGGTGCCAGATCTAGCGCTGGCGCCTCGGTGGCAATGACGCCGCGCACCAGGACCCGATGCAGCTCGCCGCAGGCGTGCAACGCCAGCGTGTGGCGCCCGGCGAGACGCGAACGCGCCGCGGCGCTCAGCGCATCGGCCGGCTGAAAATCATGTAGCGGCACGCGATGACGGTGTGCGAGATCGGCGCCGGCCTCGCATAGACGTGCATCGATTTCGAGGCTTGTCACCGGGACTGCGTGGTGCAGACAGACCAGCCGTCCGAGATGACCCTTGCCGGCGCACCAGTCGAGCACGGATCGTTGGGGTCTACCGACGGCGGCGAGGAAGGCGCGAATCTGGTCGAGCTTGCGCCCTGGAATGTCGCGGGTGCGATGGGGGTCTTCCGGCGCCAGCGGTTCGGTCGGCGAACGAGGCACACGCAGGTGCTCGGTTGGTCCACCGATGCTGGATTCTCGTGTCGCGAGCCAAGCGATGAGCGCGTCGCGATCATTGGCGAGGGCATCGACCTCGGCGTCGGAGAGCGCCATTAACGCGCTTGCGAGAGCCGGATACCGCTCGGTCCAACCGAGTGTGTCGGTCCGGTAGGGTGACGGGCGCCATAGCCCTTCGTGCGCGATGAGCCAGTCTTGCACGGCGATAAAGCGCTCGGTCAACCGGGCGTCAGCGGTGCGAGTGTTCAACCTAGAATCCTCGCTTGGACGTGCACTCCGGCACGTAGCGCGCAGATCCAGTAGGTGAAGCCGAGTTCGAGCACAAACACTAATGTAAACAAATTTTTTCGATTCCAACGGAGCGGTCAACCGAGGATTCCAGGTTCATGTTTGCGGTGGGCGCGGGGTGGTTTCGATGGGATTGACCTCGGCGATATCCTTGCGCGGCTGGATGCCGAGTTCGCTCATGCGGCGCGCCGCGGGCAGTACCTGCCGTTCGAGCGATCCGAGGGTCTTGTTGAAGGCGTCGACGCTGGTGCCGAGCCCCTTTCCGAGTTGCTGGAAGTGCTCGGTGAGCGTCGCGACGCGGCGATAGAGGTCCTCGCCGAGTTCTCGGATCCTTTCCGCGTTCTCTGCGAATGCGTTTTGCCGCCAGCCGAACGCGACCGCGCGCAATAACGCGACCAGGGTGGTCGGCGCGGCGAGAATGATGCGTTGGCGCAGCGCATCCTCGAGCAGCGCCGGGTCGTGATCGAGTGCACTGGTCAGAAATTGTTCGCCCGGCACGAACAGGATCACGAAGTCGGGGCTGCGCGGAAACTGCGCCCAGTAATGCTTGGCGGCAAGCGTGCGCACGCGTTCGCGCAGGTTGCGGGCATGACGTTGCAAGGCCGCCTTGCGATCGGTTTCGTTGGTGCTTTCCTGTGCCGCGAGGTAGCCCTCGAGCACGGTCTTGGCGTCGACCACGAGTTCACGTTGGTCGGGTAGGCGCACGACCATGTCCGGACGCAGCGTCGCGTCGGTGCCGGACTGGGTTTCCTGTTCATAAAAGTCGCAATGCTCGACCATGCCCGCGAGTTCCGCGAGACGTTTCAACGTAAGCTCGCCCCAGCGGCCGCGTACATCGGGTCGTTTCAATGCGTTGGCGAGCGTTTGAGTCTCGCGCCGCAACCGCGTTTCCGCCTCGGCCAAGGCGTTGAGCTGCTGCGTCAATGCACCTTGTGCGGTGGCCCGTTCCTGCTCGATCTGGTGCAGTTGGCGCTCGGTTTTCGTGAGTGCGTCGCGGATCGGATCGAGCAGTTGGCCAATGGCTTGCTGGCGTTGCTGGAGGTCACTCGCGGAACGCGCGTGCTGTAGCTTGAGGCTCTGTTCCGCCAGACGCAGGAAGAGGCTGCTGTTGGTGCGCAAGGCCTGACGCGAGAGCAGGGCGAAGTGCTGCGACAGGGAGTCGCGGGCGTCGTGCAACAGCCCGAGTTGCTCCTCGAAATGTTGTTGGTCCGCGTTGAGTTCGGTTTCGAGCCGTGTCTTCTCGACGCTCAGTTGGCGGAGTTCGCGTTGTCCGCGCAGCGCGGCGACAAGATAACCGAGGGCGAACCCGGATAGCGCCGCGAGCAACAGCGCGAGCAGCGTTGAAGAGGTCAGCGTCGCGGTCAAGGTTGTGTCACGCCTCCGGCTGGTCGAGCCAGTGGCGGATCTCGAGCGGATGGTCGATCTGGCCGTCGGCGCCCCAGGTGTTAGGTTGCTGGGCGGCGTCGATATAGCCGTAGCGGGCGATCAGGGTTGTCATGCCAGCGGCGGTGCCGGCCTGGATGTCGCGTTCGGCGTCGCCCACGTATAGGCACGCGTTCGGCGTGGCCCGGGCCTGGGTCGCGGCGAAGAACATCGGCAGCGGATGCGGCTTGCGTTCCGCGGTGGTGTCGCCGCTGACAACGCAGCTCGCGCGCGCGGCGAGGCCCAGCGCGGCCATCAATGGGTCGGTGAGCCAGGCGGGTTTGTTGGTTACCACGCCCCAAACGTGGCCGTTGTCCTCCAGCGCCGACAGCAAGTCCGTCATGCCCGGAAACAACGTCGTGGCATCATGGAGGTGCGCCCGGTAGTGCGTGAGAAATGCTTGTAGCCGGCGCCGGTAATCACGTTCGGGTTGGTCCCGACCGAACGCCATTCGCACCAGATAACCAGAGCCATGGGAAACGAAATCGCGCAAGGAGGCGAGTGGGAGCGGCCCGAGCGCTTCCTGCGCGCGGACGG
>JBHJOI010000075.1:0-21690 GCA_050329935.1 Thiotrichales bacterium
ATCGAGAGCAACCTTCTTTGCATGAGATGTCTCCGTGCGAGTGATGTCTGTAAGGTTTCGATGACGGGCAGAATACTACGAATCTAGCAGTTTGCGGATCTGGTCCGCGGTATCCCGGCTGTCGGACGAATCCGCGTCGGCGGTGACCACGACCGAGGTTTCGTCGTCCTCCGGGGGTTCGATCTGTTGCAGCTGATAGTCTAGCACCGCGCGGTTGGCGTCGGAGATGTTGTCGTGTTCGTGCCTGCGAGTCTCGATTCGCTGCCGTAGCAGGGCGGTCGGCGCGCGGGTGTGGACGACGATGCAACCCACCCCGAGCGCGCGCGCCATTTCTTGAAACGGCGCCCGCTGCGCTCGCTTGAGAAAGGTCGCGTCGACGATCACGGTGTGGCCGGCGGCGAGGATCGTGGCCGCGAGCTCGAGCAGCCGGGCATAGGTTTTCGCGGTCGCGTCGGCGTCGTAGAGTCCGGTATTCAGGGCGCCGTCGGTTTCGTGGTCGCCTAGCAGACGTTTGCGTTCGCGATCCGAGCGGACACGTATCGCCGGCAGCGTCTCGACGAGGCGCTCGCTCACCCAGGATTTGCCGCTGCCGGACACCCCGTGCATCAGGGCCAGGCGCGGCGTCGGCGCGTGCGTGTAGCGCTCGGCAAGATCGGCGTAACTCTGGTAGGCACGCAGGATCTCCCGGCGTTCGGCATCGGGCAGCCCGCTCTGGTGCAAACGAATGCTCGCGACCTTGGCGCGTACCATCGCGCGGTAGACCTGGTAGAAGCGCAGCAACGCGAGCCCGGCGTAATCTCCGGTGTGTTCGAGGTAACCGTTCAAGAGCCGTTGCGCCAGGGTCGGTGCGCCGCGGTCGGTCAGGTCCATGGTCAGGAAGGCGATCTCGCTGATGACGTCGATCCAGCGCAGGTGAGGATTGAATTCGATCCCATCGAAGATCGCGAGTTGCCCCTCGTGCAAGGTCATATTGCCGAGATGCATGTCACCGTGGCACTCGCGGATGAACCCGCCCGACTTGCGGGCCGCCAGTGCTTCGCGCAGCGAGGCGTAGGCGTCGGCGGTCCAGTCGGCGATTCGTTGGAGCTGCGCCAATTGGATCGGATCGTCGAGTAGCGGCCGGATCTGGTCGAAATTCTGCGCCATTGGGAAGTAAGCGATTTCGGGCGTACCGAAGTCGCTGTCGGGCGGCGCGACCGCGATTTCGGCATGAAATGCGGCGATTCGGTCCGCTAGCGCGTCGATCATCGATGCATCGACCTTGCCCTCGGGCAACAGGCGGTTCAGTAATTGTGACTGATCGAACTGGCGCATCCGCACCGCGTATTCGAGCGGCTCGCCTTGCCCATCGACAGCGGGGGCATCCAGCGTGCCGGTGATGGCGACGGTGTCGAGATAAATGCTCGGTGCCAGGCGTCGATTCAGGCGAATCTCCTCCTCGCAGCAGACGCGGCGTTTCTCGAGGGTCGAAAAATCGAGAAAGCCAAGATCAAGCGGCTTCTTTAGCTTGTACGCATGGGTTCCGGTCAGCAGGACCGAGGAAATGTGCGTCTCCACCAGTTCGATCGCGCCAGCTTCGCCATTCAAGGCCGCGGAGTGTCGCAGGGACTTGATAAGCCTCTGATGTTGTTCAGGGTTCACGGGGTGGTCCCAAGCCTCATTGTTTTGGAAAATGTGGCATCATAGGTCACCCGCGAGATGCTGGGTAGCGGTTTCCTTGTAGCTTCCGGCCGTCACGTCATATCATCGACCTATGAATTCACCCGATCCTGCCGAGCGGCAGCGTCCGAGACCGCGCCATCGGCTATCGGTTTTCCTCGCCGGGATGGCCCTTGTCACGGTCATCCTCGCGGCGCTCGGCTTTACCTATATGCGCGAACTGGATCAGCAGATTCGCAGCCAGTTCGAGGGCAAGCGCTGGGAAGTGCCGGCCCGGGTTTTCGCGCGACCGCTCGAGTTATTTGTCGGCAAACCGATGAGTATCGCCGCGCTCGAGCAGGAGCTCAGGCTGCTGAACTACCGCAAGGTCGCCGATCCCGATCGTTCGGGTGAGTATGCCGTGAACGGTAGTCGCATCGTCATCCACGCGCGTGGCTTCGCCTTTCCGGATGAGACCCAGGCGTCCGACATGGTAGCGGTCACGGTCGCGAACAAGCTCATTTCGGACCTGCAAGCGCCGAACGGCGGTGACGCGCCGTCGTTGTTCCGCCTTGAGCCGATTCACATCGCGAATATCTACCCCAAGCACAACGAAGATCGCGTGCTGGTGCAGCTTGCCGACGTGCCGCCGATGCTGGTCGATTCGCTACTGGCATTGGAAGACCGCAGCTTCTTCGAGCACCACGGCATCGACTACAAGGCGATTTTCCGCGCAATGTGGGCGAACCTGCGCGCGGGGCGTACCGTGCAGGGCGGCAGCACGCTGACCCAGCAGTTGGTCAAGAACTATTTTCTCAGCAACGAGCGCACGCTGCGGCGCAAGGTCAACGAAGCGTTAATGGCCTTGCTGCTCGAAATGCATTACAGCAAGGATGAATTGCTCGAGGCCTACCTCAACGAAATCTACCTGGGGCAGGACGGCGCGCGGGCGATTCACGGTTTCGGTCTCGCGAGCCAGTTTTATTTCCAGCGCCCGCTCGCGGAATTGAATCCGGAACAGCTTGCGCTGCTCGCCAGCCTCGCCAAGGGTGCGATCTATTACGCCCCCCGCCGCCATCCCCAGCGCGCGCTCGCGCGGCGGAACCTGGTCCTCGATGCCCTTGTGCAACAGGGCAAGCTCTCGGCCGAGGACTCGATCGAGATCAAGGCGCGTCCGCTCGGCGTGACCGAGTCGCCGCCCTCCGGCGTGACGCCGTTTCCCGGCTTCCTTGAGCTGGTGCGGAGCCAGTTACGGCGCGACTACCGCGATGAAGACCTGCGTAGTGAGGGGCTGCGGATCTTCACCACGCTCGATCCGCTGATTCAGGATAGCGCCGAACGTGCCGTGGTCGAGGATCTTGCGCGGATCGAGAAAGAGCGGCGGATGAAGCACGAGACCCTGCAAGGCGCGATGATCGTCGCATCGGTCGAGCAGGGCGAGATCAAGGCCGTGGTTTCGGCGCGCGACGTGCGTTACGCGGGATTCAACCGGATCACCGACATGCGGCGGCCGATCGGCTCGCTGGTCAAGCCGGCGATATACCTCGCGGCCTTGAGCCGGCCCGAACGGTTTCATCTGGCCACGCTGCTCGACGATTCGGAACTGATCATCCCGCAACCCGTCGGCGAGCCTTGGGCGCCGCGTAACTACGAAAAGGAATTCCACGGCTGGGTGCCGATGCTGACCGCGCTGGCGAAGTCCTACAACATCGCCACCGTGCGGCTGGGCCTCCAGGTCGGCGTCGGCAACGTCATCGAGACCTTGCGCGCGCTCGGCATCGACAGCGATTTGAATCCGTTTCCGTCGCTGTTTCTCGGCGCGGCCGATGTGCCGCCGATCGAGGTGCTGCAGATGTATCAATCGATCGCCGCGGGTGGCTATCGCGCGCCGCTACGCGCGATTCTCGCGGTGGTCAACCCGCGCGGCGAGACCTTGCAGCGTTACCCTGTGCAGGTGGAGCAGGCGGCCCGTGCCGAACCGAGTTTCTTGCTCGCTTATGCATTGCAGGAAGTGGTCCGCAGCGGCACCGCGCGCAATCTGCCGCGGTTGGTCGGCGGCATCGCGGTCGCGGGCAAGACGGGGACGACCAATGATTTGCGCGACAGCTGGTTCGCGGGTTTTAGCGGCGAGCACGTCGGCGTGGCCTGGATCGGACGCGATGACAATCAACCCACCGGGCTTTCCGGTTCGACCGGCGCGATGCGCCTCTGGGCGTCGGTTTTTCGCGACATTCAGACGACTCCATTACAACCGATTCAACCGGATGGCATAGAATGGCAAAAAGCGGATTTGCGTAGCGGCCAAACACTTGCCGCGAATTGCACGGACGGCGCGACGCTGCCGTTCTCGCGCGAATCGCTGATGTTTGCGGCCCCGTATGATTGCCGGCCGAGTTGGACCGACGAGGTGATCACCACGGATAGTTATTTCGGATTCTGATGGACTCTAGAGTGATGCGCTTATCAAGCAAAGGAATCATGACCTGGCCCGATGCGGGCCGCGCCGTGCTCGGCGTGTTGCTGCCGGGATTGCTGCTGGTCGGTTGTGCCGCCGCGCCGCCGCGCACGTCGACACCAATCGTGCAGCACCCGGCGCCGCCGGTTCAACCCACGCCGCGAGTCGAGCATCCACAGGTGACTCCGCTCGGTGAATCGCGCATCGGCCGCCCCGAGCGACTGCCCGAGCGGTTACCCATGCCGATGCCGCCGGCGATGCCGGACAACGGTGTCACGACTTTGCCCGGAACCAGCGGGATCCCGAGCGCACCCGCCGCCGTCGGCGCGGAACCCGCTGCCGACGGCGCCTCGGCCGCGCAGCCGCAAGCCGCGGCACCAACCAATCCGGTGGTCGTCAGCATGCTTAGCGCAGCCGATCAGTACCAACAGTCCGGCGATCTCGATCGGGCATCGAGCAGCGTCGAGCGCGGATTGCGGGTCGCGCCGCGAGACGCGCATCTTTGGCAACGACTGGCGCGAATCCGGTTGCAGCAGGGGCGCTACCAGCAGGCGGAGGAGATGGCGAAAAAATCCACCAGTCTCGCGCAAGGCAACCGCGGTCTGGTTGCGCAAAACTGGCTGTTGATCGGCGAGGCGCGCGGTCGCATGGGCGACACGAGCGGCGCGGCCGAAGCGCGAGATCGCGCCACGCGGCTGCAATAGCGACGGTCGGATCCGGACCGCGCCGGGGGTTTGTTTGTCAGCGCTACGGCACCTCCTCGGCGCGAGCGGTCCGCTCGGACAGGGCATCGGACATTTCGCGCCACGCGAGGCGCAGATTGAACTCGCCGAGGCGGTCGCCGATGCCTTGCGCAATCGCGGCATGCTGGTCGCGGAGGCCGGCACCGGTACCGGCAAGACTTTCGCCTACCTGACCCCGGCGCTGCTGGAAGATGGCAAGTTCATCGTTTCCACCGCCACCAAACACCTCCAGGACCAGCTATTCAAAAAAGATCTGCCGACCTTGCGCAAGGCGCTGGCGATCGACAAGCGCGCGGTATTGCTGAAGTGGCGCGCCAATTACCTGTGCCGGCATCGGCTCGAGCGTGCCGAGGCCGAGATTCCCCAACGCGGCGCGCAAGACTACCGGTTGTTGCGCGAACTACGCAGCTGGAGCGGCGTGACCGAGCACGGCGATCGTGCGGAGTTCACCGCGCTGCCGGAGGATCACCGCTTGTGGTACCGGGTCACCTCGACCACCGACAACTGCGTGGGGCAGGAATGCGAGCATTACCAGACGTGTTTCGTGGTCAAGGCGCGCCGGGCCGCGCTCGACGCCGAGATCGTCGTGATCAACCATCACCTGTTTTGCGCCGATCTGGCCCTCAAGGAAACCGGCTTCGGCGAGCTGCTGCCGAAAGCGGACGGTTTTGTGCTCGACGAGGCCCACCAGTTGCCCGAGATCGCCACCCGCTTCTTTGGGCAAACGCTGAGTAGTCGCGGTCTGCTCGACCTGTGCGACGACACCATTACCGAAGCGCTCAATGGTGCCGCCGATCTGCGTGACTTGATCGCGCTGGCGGAGTCGCTGCCGGCCGAGGTCATGCAACTGCGGCATCGGCTCGGCGGCGACAATCAGCGCGCGGCCTGGTCGGCGCGGCGAGACGACCCGGAGATTCGCGCGGCCTTCGACACGCCGGGTCAACGGTTGGAGACGCTGACCGGGTGGCTGGATCAGGCCAGCGTGCGCAGCACCGGACTGCAAGCCTGCCACCGCCGCGCCGTCACCTTGCGGCAATTGCTGATCGAGCTACAGGCGCCGTGCGACGAAACGATTCAGTGGTACGAGACCAGCCGCGTCGGTTTCATGCTACATGCCTCGCCGCTGGAGATCGCGCCGGTATTTCAAAAATATCTC
Organism: Thiotrichales bacterium; assembly: GCA_050329935.1. Lineage (GTDB taxonomy): Bacteria > Pseudomonadota > Gammaproteobacteria > UWMA-0217 > UWMA-0217 > CAYSFW01. Next base: position 5,993 of record JBHJOI010000075.1, read on the forward strand.
GAACTGCTGCCGGTCGGGTGGGTGTTCACGTCGGCGACCCTCGCGGTGGGCGAGGACTTCAGTCATTTCACGGACCGGTTGGGCATACACGATGCGGTCACCCGGCGTTGGGATAGCCCGTTCGACTTCGCCCGCCACGCGTTGCTTTATCTGCCCGCCGAACTCCCGCCGCCCGACTCGCCGAGCTACACCGCACGGATCATCGAACGCGTGGCGCCGCTGCTTGAAACCAATCCCGGCGGCACATTTCTGTTGTTCACCAGCTATCGGGCGTTGCAACAGGCCACGGCGGCGTTGCAGGGCCAGACCAGCCGGCCGCTGTTGGTGCAAGGGCAGGCGCCGCGCCATGAGCTGTTGACCCGCTTTCGCGACGCCGGCAACGCGATCCTGCTCGCGACCAGCAGTTTTTGGGAGGGCGTGGACGTGCGCGGGCAGGCGCTTTCCTGCGTGATCATCGACAAGCTGCCGTTTGCCGCGCCCGGCGACCCCGTGCTGGAGGCGCGCCTGAACGCATTGCGTGCCAAGGGGCGCAATCCTTTCAACGAATACCAGGTGCCGCAGGCCGTGATCACGCTGAAGCAGGGCGTAGGTCGTTTGATCCGTGATGTCGACGACCGCGGCTTGCTCGTGTTGTGCGATCCGCGGATCGGGCGCATGAGCTACGGACGGCGCTTTTTGGCAAGCCTGCCGCCGCTGCCGGTCACCCACGAACTGGGCGAGGCTGAAACGTTCTTGCGCGGGCTGTAGACTGCGGGCATGAAGCTACTGGCACTCGACACCTCCACCGAAGCCTGCACCGCCGCGTTGTGGCTCGACGGCGAGATTCTCGAACGGTTCGAATACGCGCCGCGCGGGCACGCCGGGTTGATCCTGCCGATGTTCGATGCGTTGTTGGCCGAGGCCGGCGTACGTCTGGGCGAACTCGATGCCATCGCGTTTGGACGCGGTCCGGGTTCGTTCACCGGCGTGCGAATCGGCACCGCGGTGGCGCAAGGGGCGGCGCTCGCGGCCGATTTGCCGCTGGCGCCGGTTTCGACACTGGCCGCGCTGGCACAACACGCGGCGAATATCACCGGGGCGAGCCGCATCGCCAGCGCGATCGACGCGCGCATGGGCGAAATCTATGCGGCGTACTATCGGCGCGGTGACGATGGCCTCTGTGTACTCGATGGCGTTGAACGGGTTTGCAGGGCGGCCGAGTGGACACCGCCGACCATCGACGTCTGGCTTGGCGCCGGCACTGGCTGGGCGACCTATGGCGAGTGTCTTGTCGCGGCCTTCGGTCCCTGTTTGCAGCGGACGTTGCCAGATTGTCTGCCGCACGCGGGCGCGCTCGCCATGTTGGGGGCGGCGATGGTCGCGCGAGGCGAAACCATCGCGCCCGACCTGGCCCAGCCGGTCTATCTGCGCGATCAGGTTACGCACCAGTCGCGTGCCGAGGAGAAAAAGGCTCCGTAATTTTTCACGCTTGCGCTGGCCGGCAACCGGGGCGCTGCTTCGACTGAACTCCTGACTTCCATGGCAAGGACGCCGACCTTGTGCACGAAAGCTGCGCCGAGCAGAGTGGTTAACGTGAAATGCCCGATTCACAGGCGGGGCCGCTCCGGGCAGGGAAGACGGGAGGCGCCGTGAACCCATCCCTGGGGGCTCGACGGCCGCGTCCCTGCGGCCGACGCTCCCGCCTTCCCTGCCCGGAGCGGCTTTTGTTCTCGGCGGCGGTGTGCGCGCGATGAAGGTCAGGTCGGGCCGTTGTTCGAGCAGATAAATCGGATCGAAGCTCAGACGGCTAGCGCGTTTGCCCTCACCCAAACCCATCTCCGATAGGGCGAGGGGCTCGGTTACTGGGAGAACCGGGGATGCGGGCTTTCAGCGTCTCCGGCTCGATGCAACCGAGGCATTTTGAATCAGCGCTGTCGAGCGCGTTTCAGCGCGCGTATCAGGAACCGGCTCGGGTGTACCGCGCGTTGGACGCCGGCATCGACCGGCAGGGGTTCGGCATTCGCGACGGCCGTGACCAGTTCGGCGGTCAGCAGTCCGACCGACAGCGCGCGAGAGCCCAGGCCGGTCAACACGAACAGCCCCGGCAGGCTCGGCGGCGGCGCCGGTTCGCGCGCGCGTTCACCACGAGCCATGCCGGCGTAGCGCGCGGCGAACGCGGCGGGGTCTACGATCTCGCCCGCGAGTGGCAGATGATCGACCGTGGTCGCGCGCAGGCCGACCCAGGCGTCGAGCATCGACGGATCCGTGAGTCTGCCGGCCAATGTCGGGTTGAGCGCGGCGAGGCGCGCGATGTTACGGCGATGCTCGCGGTCGGACGGAACGAGCGAGGTTTCGCGTGGGACATGGCTCGAACCGAACCAGAGCCGATCGCCCGCGTTGACGCAGTAGGCCTCGTGACTCAGCGCGGTCGCGAGACCGTGGTCCCCGCGCCAACCGGAGAGCTGGCCGCGATTCGGCACCAGGGGTAGATAAGCGGTCTGGGCGAAAGTGCTCGCCGCGTTGGCGTTGGCGAGCACCAGCAACGCGGCGGACGCGAGCGGTTGCGGTTGGTCCGCCGCGAACACCTGCCAGCATCCAGCGCGATACTCAAGGCGGGCAACGGCCTGATTGCAGCGCAGTTCGACGCGCTCGGCGTGCTCGCGCAACAAGGCCGAGCACAGGCTCGGCAACGCGAACCAGCCGCCGTTCGGGTAGTAGAGGCCCGGCGTCGGCGAGGCCCATCCGCAGCGGTCCGGGACCGCGTCTGCTTCCAGCCACTCCGCGAACGTGTCGGGCAGCTCCAGCCGCGCCACGGTGGCTCGTTTGAGTTCGATCTCCGCCGCGTCGAGCGCAAGGTCGGCCAAGCCGCCGGTATCGAATCCGGTATCGAGACCGGCCGCGGCGAGGCGCCGCACGCTCTGCGCGGTGTACTGAAATCCCAACCGCGATAACCGGGCGGCGGCGTTGTCATCGCGGGTGAAGTAGGGATAGAGCACGGCGGCGGGATTGTCCGAGCACGCGCTGGCGGAGCGCGGGCCTCGTTCGAGAACGGTGACGTCGAACCCGCGCGCGGCGAGGCGATTGGCGCAGGCCGCCCCGGCGAGTCCGGCGCCGACCACGATCGCGGTCCGTTCAGTGGGCGGTTGCGCGGCACGGAGGAACCAGGGTTCACGCACGGTCCGCGTCTCGGTCGCGGATCCAAGGCGGCCGGCGAGGCACTCGCGCTTGTGGCCGAATCCGGGCCGCTTGTGGGGCTCGAATCCAGCCATCGCGAGATCGCGGCGGACCTGCGCGGCGGCGGTGTAGGTGGCAAAGGTCGTGTCGGCGTGGCTCAGGCGCGCGAGCTCGCGCAGGAGCGCGGGGCGCCACATCGCCGGGTTCTTGCGCGGGGCGAAGCCGTCGAGAAACCATGCGTCGACGGCGTGATCGACGGACTCGAGCGCGGCGAGCGCCTCATCCACCACCAACGTGAGTCGAACCCGCGACTCGGGCAGCTCGATCCGGTGCCATCCCTTGAGCGGCACCGGATAGGCGGCAAGGAGTTCGGATCGCGGCGCGGCGAGCGCGGGGTATGCCGCCAACGCCTCGCGCAGCGTCGCGGCGGACAGCGGAAATTGCTCGACCGTGATGAAGTCGAGCCAGACAGCGGACGGGGCGGTTTCGCGCCAGAGCAGGCAGGTCGCTAAGAAGCTGAGTCCGGCGCCGAATCCGAGTTCGCCGATGACAAAGCGCCGCGCACCCTCGAAGCGGTTCGCCAAGTCATTGCCGGCGCAGAATACGTATCGCTTCTCGGCGAGCGGATCGGCGCGGCCGGCGTAGGTGTCGTCGAAGCGTTCGCTGTATAGCGTGGATCCGTGCCATGCGACGCGTGCGTCCAGGTTCATTTACACTCGATCATCCAGTCAAACAATCGTGGTCACTATGCCAAATTCCGAAGCCGAGCTGCAAAGCCTTGAGTTGGACGCGCCGCCAACCGCGCCGCCGCCGTTGTCCGGGGTGTTGCGAGCGACGCCGGAGGATTTCGAGGTCGAGGAGCTGCCGATCTGCGAACCGGACGGGCAAGGTGAACACCTGTGGTTGTGGGTACGCAAGCGCGACTTGAATACGCCGGTTGTCGCGCGCGAACTGGCGCGCCGCGCCGGGGTCAAGCCGTTTGCGGTGAGCTTTGCCGGCATGAAGGACCGCCGCGCGGTGACGACGCAATGGTTCAGCCTGCATCTGCCGGGACAGGCCGATCCGTCGTTCGAAGGTGATTGGTTACCTGGCGCCGAGGTATTGCGAGCCGTACGCCACAGTCGCAAGCTTCAGCGGGGCGCGTTGCGCGGCAACCGCTTTCGGTTGGTGTTGCGCGAGGTGACCGGCGACCCGGATGCATTCGCCGCGCGTTGGCGAGCGCTCGCGCAAGCGGGCGTGCCGAACTACTTCGGCGAGCAGCGTTTTGGCGCCGACGCGGGCAATCTTGCGCAGGCGCGACACTGGTTCGCAGGCGGTCGCGCGCCGCGCGATCGTGATTTGCGCGGGTTGCTGTTGTCGAGCGTGCGTGGCGGATTATTCAACGCAGTGTTGGCCGAGCGCGTGCGGCGCGGAGACTGGTGCCGCTTGTTGCCGGGGGAGCTGGCGATGCTGGACGGCAGCCACAGCCTGTTTCAGGTCGCGGCGGTGGACGCCGAGCTGAGCGCGCGGGTCGATGCCGGCGATGTGCATCCGACCGGGCCACTCGTCGGCGCGCCCGGCAAACTGGAACCCACCGACCTAGCCCAGACGGTCGAGCAAACCGTGCTTGCGCAATGGCAGGGTTGGGTCGATGGCCTCGAACGCGAAGGCTTGACTGCGACGCGCCGTGCCTTGCGACTGCCACCCCGCGGGTTGAGTGTCGAATGGCTGGATGTGTCGACACTCGCGCTTGGGTTCACCTTGCCAGCGGGTGCCTACGCGACGGTCGTATTGCGCGAGTTGGTGGATTACCGCGAACCCGACTGGCGCGCGGGCGAGCGCGCAGGCTGATACTTCAATACGAGCGCGGATTACCGCCCCGGCGCCGCGCGCAACAGCGCGTACACCGCTCCGGTGCCGCCGTCGCGGGGCGGCGCCGAGCAGAACGCGAGTACTTCCTTGCGTTGTTGCAGCCAGGCATTAAGGCGGGATTTCAGGATCGGTCCCTGGTTGGTCGAGCGCAGACCCTTGCCGTGGATGATGCGCACGCAGCGCCAATCGCGCGCCTTGGCCTCGGTCATGAACGCCGCGAGCGACTGCCGCGCCTGTTCGACCGTGAGGCCATGCAGGTCGAGGGTGCCCTCGCGGCGATACTCGCCACGTCGCAGGCGGCGCATGATTTGCTTGGAAATGCCGGGGGTCAGGTGGCATAGCACGTCGCCCGGCTGCACTTCCTCGGTGATGTAGGCGTCGCTCATCATGTCGTCGAGCACGCGCCGTTCGTCGAGTTGGGTCTGGCGCGGCAGTGGCGCGGGCGGTGGGGCGCTGGGTGGATGCACATCCTGGGGCATCTTCCGGACCTTGCCGATCGCGGCGTGGAACAGGTCGCGGTCGCTCGGCGGATCGTCTCGTTCAGTCATCTGGCGTCGTGTCGCTGTGGGCTTTCGAGTATCCTTATTGTGTCCATTGGGGAGACAGTATGCACATTCTCGTCAGCAACGATGACGGATATCTTTCGCCGGGGCTCAAGGCGCTCGCGGAAACCGCGGCCGGTTTCGGCACCATCACCGTGGTCGCGCCGGACCGCGATCGCAGTGGTGCCAGCAATTCGCTCACGCTCAATAATCCGTTGCGCGCGGCGCTGGCGGAAAACGGATTCTACAAGGTCGACGGGACCCCGACCGACTGTGTCCACCTCGGTATCACCGGCTTGCTGGAGCAAGAACCGGACATGGTGGTGTCGGGGATCAATCTCGGCTCGAATCTGGGTGACGACGTGATCTATTCCGGCACCGTCGCGGCCGCGATGGAGGGCCGGTTTCTCGGTCTGCCGGCGGTCGCGGTTTCGATCGCGGCCCACGAACCGCGCCATCTGGAGAGCGCGGCCGAGGCGGTGCGCCTGATTCTGACGCGGTTGCGGGATCGGCCGCTACCCCGCGATACCATTCTCAACGTCAATGTGCCGGACCTGCCGTGGCCGCGCATACAGGGCCTGCGGGCGACGCGGCTCGGGCATCGGCACAAATCGGAACCGGTCTGCCGCGGCACCGATCCGCGCGGGCGGACGATCTATTGGGTGGGGCCGGCCGGACCCGAGCAGGATGCTGGCGACGGTACCGATTTTCACGCGGTGCGCGCCGGTTACGTTTCGGTCACGCCGTTGCAGATCGATCTGACTCGCCACGGGGCGTTGCGCGAGATCGCGGACTGGCTGGCCTGATGTATCCGAATCGGTTCGATATCGAAGGCATTGGCATGACGTCGCGGCGCACGCGCGAGCGCTTGGTGCAGCGCTTGCGAGACGAGGGCATCGAGCAGCCCCGGGTGCTTGAGGCCTTGCTCACGGTGCCGCGGCATTTGTTCGTCGACGAGGCCCTGGCTAGCCGTGCCTACGAGGACGTGGCGCTACCGATCGACGAGGGGCAAACGATCTCGCAGCCGTTCATCGTCGCGCGGATGACGGAACTGGTGTTGCAAGTCGAGCCGCCGCCGCGAAAGGTGCTGGAGATCGGAACCGGCTCCGGCTATCAGGCGGCGGTGCTGGCGCAACTGGTGCCCGAGGTCTTCAGCGTCGAGCGCGTGGCGCGTCTGTATGACCAGGCGCGGCAGCGGCTGCGGGCGATTGGGTGTGGCAATGTGCGGCTTAAGCATGCCGACGGCATCCTGGGATGGCGCAACGAGGCTCCGTTCGACGCGATTATCGTGACCGCGGCCACGAGTCACATTCCCGAATCCTTATTGGAACAGCTCCGGGTCGGCGGGCGTCTGATCGCGCCGGTCGGTGCGAACGACGCGGTGCAACAACTGACCGTCGTGACTCGCACCGAACACGGCTTTGTAGACGAGGCGATGCTGCCGGTGGTCTTTGTGCCTTTACTGCCGGGGCGGGAGGAGCGACGCTGAGCGATCGCGAACGTTGCGTTTCGCGCCGCTGGATCGGCGGTGCCGCGTCGGCGTCGCGTCTGGCGATGCTGGTCGCGCTGGTGCTTGTTCTGGCGCTGGCGGGGGGCTGTGGCCGCGAGCGGGTGCGAGGCTCACCGCCGCAGTACCAGGTGCAGAGCGGCGACACGCTGTACTCGATCGCGTGGCGTTTCAATATTCCATTGGACAAGCTCGCCGGCTGGAACAAGATCGGGCCGCCGTACACAATTTTCGCGGGCCAGCGCCTCGACCTTGGTCCGCCCGGGGTGCCGGTCGCGGAGGCGAGCCGATCGCCGCGCGCGGGCGCGGAGGTGTCGGCCGACGCGAAGACCTCGACTGGCGCGATGGTGCCGGTACCCGAGGCGATCGAACCGCCCGTGGACTGGCACTGGCCGACCGAAGGTTCGGTCGCCAAACGTTTCAATGAGGTCGATGGCAGCAAGGCCGGGATCGAGATTCGCGGCAATCCCGGTCAACCGGTGCTCGCCGCGGCGCCGGGCAAGGTGGTGTATAGCGGCAATAGCCTCAAGGGCTACGGCGAGCTCATTATCATCAAGCACAACGATGCCTATCTCAGTGCCTATGCCTACAACCGCATACGCATCGCGCAGGAAGGCGAGCAAGTGGCGGTCGGTCAGCCGATCGCGGAGCTCGGCGGCCGTTCGGAGAACCAGCAGCCGGTGCTGCATTTCGAGATCCGGCAATACGGCCGACCGGTGGATCCCTTGTTGCATCTACCCGCCCGTTGAAGCGGCGGCGCGGGTCGGGCCGGGCAACCCGTGGATTCACGCTGATTCTTGAGCCGCGGCGCCGGAGTTGGTGTGATGACGGCCCGATCTCGATCCATGGTCGTCATGCTCGATACCTTACGCTTCAATAATCGTTTCACCGGCGCACTGCCGGCCGATCCCGTCACCGACAATTTTCGCCGCCAGGTCGAAGGCGCGTGTTACTCGCGGGTCGAACCGCAGCGGGTCGTCGCGCCGGAATTGGTCGCGTACTCGCGCGAAGTGGTCGAGCTGCTGGGGATTCCGGCGCCGGACACGAATGCGGCCTTAAGTGCCGCTTTTGTCGCCGTGTTTTCGGGTAATCAGCTATTGCCGGGCATGGACCCGTTCGCGATGTGCTATGGCGGCCATCAATTCGGCGCTTGGGCCGGGCAACTCGGCGACGGGCGGGCGATCAATCTCGGCGAGCTCGTCAACCCGCGCGGCGAGCACTACACCCTGCAACTGAAAGGCGCCGGCCCGACTCCGTACTCGCGTCGGGCCGATGGACTCGCGGTGCTGCGATCCTCGGTACGCGAGTTTCTGTGCAGCGAGGCGATGCATCACCTCGGCGTGCCGACCACCCGAGCCTTGAGTCTGGTGACGACGGGCGAACCGGTGGTCCGCGACATGTTCTACGATGGCAATCCGGAGGAAGAGCCCGGCGCGATCGTGTGCCGTGTCGCGCCGTCGTTCCTGCGCTTCGGCAGCTTCGAGATCTTCAGCGCGCGGCGTGATTTCACGCGCTTGAAACAGCTGGTCGATTTCACCCTCCGCACCGATTTCCCGCACCTCGGCGCCCCCGGCCCCGATACCTACGCTGTCTGGTTCGACGAAATCTGCCAGCGCACTGCGGCATTGCTGGTGCACTGGATGCGGGTGGGCTTTGTTCATGGCGTGATGAATACCGACAACATGTCGATTCTCGGTCTGACGATCGACTACGGTCCGTACGGCTGGCTTGAGGACTACGATCCCGACTGGACTCCAAATACCACCGACGCCCAGGGGCGCCGCTACCGATTCGGCAACCAGCCGTCGATCGCGCTGTGGAATCTGGCGCAACTCGGCAACGCGCTCGCGCCGCTACTGGAGGATATCGCCCCGCTGCAGGCCGCCGTGGATCGTTACAAGGCGAGCTTCCGCCAACTCTGGCAGGCGATGATGGCGCAAAAACTGGGACTTGATACTTTCGATGCGGGATCCGATCCCGGCTTGTTTGGCCTGCTCGATCACACCCTGCGGTTGGCCGAAACCGACATGACGATCGTGTTCCGCTGTCTGGCCGAGTTTGATCCCACGTTTGTTAACGACGGCGCGCGGCGCGGCCAAGCGTTGCTTACACCGTTGTTGCCGGCGTTCTACCAACCCGACCGGATCGACGACGATACCGCGGCACAATGGGACAAATGGCTGCGCGAATATGCCGCCCGACTGCAACGCGACGGGCGCGATCCCGCCGCGCGCAAGGCGAGCATGAACGCCGTCAATCCAAGATTCGTGTTGCGCAACTACCTGGCGCAGATCGCCATTGACGCCGCTACCCAGGGCGATTTTGGTCCGGTCAACGAGTTGCTTGACGTCATGCGCAGACCCTACGACGAACAGCCCGGGCGGGAACGATTCGCCGAAAAGCGGCCCGAATGGGCACGGCATCGCGCGGGCTGCTCGATGCTTTCGTGCAGTTCGTAGCGTCCAGGCCGCGCTATCCCGCCAGGATCTCCGCCCGGCGAAAGCAGGTCATCGCGTGGTCATTCACCATGCCGGTGGCTTGCATGTGCGCGTAGCAGACGGTCGAACCGAGGAATTTAAACCCGCGTTGGCGCAGATCCTTGGCCAGGGCGTCGGATTCGGGTGTCGTCGCCGGGTAGTCACTCAAGGCTTCGAAACTGTTGACGATGGGTTTGCCCGCGACAAAACGCCAGATATAGGCGTCGAAGCTGCCGAACTCCGCCTGAACCTCGAGAAAGCGCTGGGCATTGTTGATCGCCGAGAGCACCTTGGCTCGATTGCGGATGATGCCGGGATTGGCGAGGAGGGCTTGCACCTTGGCCTCGTCGTAACGAGCGATCCGCTCCGGATCGAAGTCGTCGAATGCCGCGCGGTAGCCTTCGCGCTTGCGCAGCACGGTGTACCAACTGAGGCCGGCCTGGGCGGATTCGAGGATCAGGAACTCGAACAGGCGGCGATCGTCGTGGACCGGCACGCCCCATTCGCAATCGTGGTAGGCGACGTAATCCGGTTTCGACAGGTCGACCCAGTGGCAGCGCGGACGGAGGTGGGTGTCGGACATGGTTTTCGCGTGACGATGGTTGAGATTGAGTGCTCATGGTACGCCGATTCGAGCGCGCGGCGAGCCCGGCCAAATGCCCAGCGTCGCCACGCGATACGCTCGGTTACCATTCCGCCGCGATTCTTCCTTGGCGCTCGCGCGTCGTGAATGGATGGCCAATCGATCCTGTTGTGCGCAAGTAACGCAGCGTAAGCGTTGCGGTCGGAATTACACGCCGTTACGACCTATATCCGCCGTTGAGCTAGCTCGGCACGAAATGCCACGATCGTTTACAGTCTCGGACAAGCCCGCGCCAGAGTCGCGATCAAGCCAATCCACGGCCTATTTCAGCGCGAAAAACAGACTCCGCGCACTGTCAACCCCGCGCGACCATTCCGCCAGTCCAATCGGCCACACATCGGCTGGTTGACAAAGTCATGCGATGTGACTTAGATCACAAACGCGAGTACGTAACGGCCGAACCTCGGTGAACGGGCTACGTTTTCTCACGCCATTGTTTGTCGACCCAAGTTAATCAACTCAAGGCTGATCGTATGAATCTCGTCGAAATGATGCAGGACCAATTGGGGCCTGGACTTGCCGCGCAGGCGTCGAACCTGTTGGGTGTGGGTAGACTCGAAGCCGAATCGGAGGTTCGCCAGACCCTCCTGGTCTTGTTGAACGGGTTTACGAATCGGGCGGCCAACCCGGCTGGCGCTGGCCGCCTGCTCGCCGCGTTGAGCGGGACGCCCGCCGCCGCGCAGCCGGAAACGCAGGACTTTGCGCGGCAAACGGCGACGGCGGGAAAGACGATCCCGAGCGAAGACGGCGATCTGCTGCGCAAACTGTTCGGCGACGATCGCGAAGCCTTGACCGAACACGTCGGCACGCTGACCGGGCTTCCGGCCGAACGCGCGAGCGCCTTGCTTGGACTGGCGGCGCCGGCGGTTGCCGCGCGGCTCAAACAGATCGTGGCCGATGACCAGCTCGACAACCGTGCCTTGTCGGATTTGCTTGCGCGGCAACGCCCGCTCCTGGAGCACGCGATTGGCGCTCGGGTGTTTGATTTCGGCGCGGACCCCTACCGTTCGACGAGCGCGCACGCGCGGGTTGACGATGCTTCTCTCGACGATGCCGCGATGCATGAGTCCGTTTCGCACCGCGAGTTGGACGCGGTCGGGACTTTGCACGCATTCGACGCGATTGATTCTACCGAGGAGATCCGGCTCGATGCGAGCGAGGTGTTAGGTGCGGCCGGCAATGCGGTCGAGCCGACCTTGACCGACCTCGACGCGGTCAGTAACCAGGACCTCGCGGCCCTCGTCAGACGCCTGGCGAACGCGGCCGAGACGGCTGATCCGACGCGGTCGGCCGGTTACACCGAGACACCTCTGACTGACGCGGGCGCGACCGACCCAGCTCGATTCGCCAGCGGGTCCACGTCGGACGAGTACGCCGACCTCGCGGCGACCCTACTGCGCGACGATCAGTCGTTAGCGGCAACGGCCGACCACCTCCGCGAGACACTGCTCGATGAAGTCGAGCCGATCGACGACACGGTCGAGACCTACCTGGATTCCGCCCACGACTTCGGCACCGCCGCGCCCGGCGATGTCACCGAGATGATCTCGCTATATCGCGATGATGAGCGCGTGCCTGACGTGTCCGCCAAGATTAACCCGGCAACGGACGAGACAGGGTCCGAGGTGAAGCCCGTTGCGGACGGCGCACTCGCCGCCGCGCTGAGTGGACTCACGGCGGCCGGTGTCGCCGTGTGGTCTGGCGCTCATGCCCGCGTGCGAGACGCATCCGTGCCCGACGATGCGCACGCCCACGGGAACGGCGAGGCGGGCGACGTCACCGTCGGGACCAACCTTGGTGAGGAGATCGCTGACCGAGCTCAAGTCACGGCAGGCACGTGGGTGGCAGCTGCCGACCGGGCCGATATCAACATGCCCGACACGCGCCCGCCCAGTCGCTCGGACGCTCCGACCGGATCAGACCTTATTCAAGCGCTTTCCCCGGACGTGCCGCGGTCGCTTTTCACCACTGATGAGGCGATTCCAGCGCTCGCGCAGGACGGGTACGACCCAATCGAAACCGCGCCGTTCCAGACCACGATACCCGAGGCGGAACGCCCGGTCGCCTGGTCCGCATCGACCGAGACGCGCGAGGCCAGCATCACGGCCGAAACCGCGGACCTGCCGATTGTCATAGAGCCGAGAATCGACGCATCCGTCCCGTCCGAAAGCGACGAGTCAACGCCTCCGGCGGTCACGTTCAAGCCGCTCGAAACGGAAACGGTCGCGATCGCGACGGCTGCCGTCGCCGCGGGTGCGGCGGCCCTGAATGCGGTCGACGCGAGTTCGACGCCGGACGTCCCCGGTGTAACCGGGGTTGCGACTTTCCCCGATGTCGAACTGCGCGCCGCAACGCCGGAAATCGAGCTGCACGTCGATACACCGGCCGTTACGACACCGGAAGCTGATTCGCGCATCGCGATACCGGCTGTCGGGATCCCGGAGGTTGAACTGCCGGCCGCGACGCCGGAAATCGAGCTGCACGTTGATACACCGACCGTTACGACACCGGAAGCTGATCCGCGCATCGCGATACCGGCTGTCGGGATCCCGGAAGTCGAACCGCGCATCTTGACGCCGACTGCCGCGACAACCGTCGACTCGGGTCCAGATGACCGCGCAGCGCTCGCCGCGAGCGCAATGCCGGCTGGCGCCGCTCAAACGGCGGTGGCCGGCAGCGAGGTCGCCGCGAACGAGGTCCGATTATCGGCAGGCGAGCGCCCGGCAGACACCGGGGACCGTGGCTGGTGGGTTCTGGTTCCAGTGTTGGGTGCGATCGGCCTTGCCCTCGCCTGGATGTTGACCAACTGTCAGCCGCAAAAGCCGTCCGCAGCGCTACCCGACGCGGACAAATCCGCGTCAAGCTCGGTGGTCGAGTCCATCTCCGCGCGACCTGATCGGGTGCCGCTTGCTCCGGATCCGACGATGGTGGCCACGGTGCCCGGCACCAACGATGGCGGATTCCGCGCGAGCGATGAGGGCGCGAGCCAGAGCGCCACCACAGCTTCAACCGTCGAGACGCCGACGGCCGTCGCGACCGCCGACTCCGCCGCGAGCGCGGCTACGATGTCCGAGACGCCTACGAGCGAGCCCGCGACGCAAGATGACGGCGCGAGACCTTCGGAGCGCGATGTGTCGTCAACCGTCGCCGCGGATGCGGCCGAGACGGTGGCGAGCGAGCCGGCGGTTACGACCGCCGCGATAACCGAATCGACTTCCGCGCCGATGCCAGCGGACGAGTCCACCCCATCCGCCGCGTCTGGCAACGCGATGCCGGCCGCGCCGAGCGAGACCGTGGACCTGCCGAATGGAACGCAGCTCGCGCTGGATACGGGCGGCGCGGTCGATCAAATCGTGCAATACCTGCGGGACGCCAACGCGGCGGTGCCGCAGTCGTTCACGTTGCGCGGGCTCAATTTCGAGACAGCGTCCAGTCGCATAAGCGCGGATTCGCAAAAAATAGTCGCGGACCTCGCCGCCGCGCTGAATGCCTATCCGAACGTGACCATCTTGCTTGAAGGGCACACCGACGATCGCGGCGATCCCGCGTTCAACAAGCGGCTATCCGGCGACCGCGCCGCAGCCGTTCGCAACGCGCTGATCGAAGCGAACATAACCGGCGGCAGGATCACGACAGCGGGACTTGGCGCTGACCGCCCTATCGCGGACAACGGCGCTTCGGCGGGCAGACAAGAAAATCGCCGCGTCGAGGTGATCGTCACCGCGCGTTAATACAAAACGAGGCACGGCGCCCAAGGCGCCAACGTGAGAAGCCACCGTCATGCGTGACGGTGGCGTTTTTGCCGCCAACCATACCCGCCATCAAACTGCGTTTGAAGGTCGGTCTAGCGATGACATCGTGCGCGAAACGATCGCTGGCCTTTGATTTCATTCGTGCGATCCGGTTCACGAACGGTCCGTCGCCAAAGACCCGCCGCCCGGTATAATACGCGCCGTTCCCACGCCTACCGCCTAGCCGAAAACCGCCTGCGTGTGGCCGACGGCGACACTCCAGCGCAAGCCACCGATCGCAGGATTCACGTCCTACCGCGTACCGGGCGCGGGACCGGATGCCGAGCGGTAACGCGCGCGGCTTGGATGTCTTTACAGGAGCGTAATTGATGAATGATTTCCATATCCTGGTGCTCGCGGTCGTTCAGGGCATCACTGAATTCCTGCCTATTTCCAGCTCCGGGCATCTGATTCTCGCACCTCATCTCCTGGGCTGGGCGGACCAGGGTCTGGCGTTCGATGTCGCGGTGCATCTCGGATCGCTGGCCGCGGTGTTGGCTTATTTTTGGCGGGACGTCTGGCAGATCACGCGGGGTTGGTTCGGCGCGCTGCTGCCGGGGGGCGCGCCGTCGGTCGAGAGTCGGCTGGGCTGGGCGGTGATCGTCGGCACCCTGCCGGTGGTGCTTGCGGGGTTTATGTTCAAGGGGCTGGTCGAAGGCGAGCTGCGCGCCCCCTGGGTGATCGCGCTGACCACCATTGTGTTCGGCCTGTTGCTGGGCTGGGTGGACTTGCGTTCGCGGCGTCAGCGTGATTTGAATCAACTGACGATACCCGATGCACTGTTGATCGGCGCGAGCCAGGTCTTGGCGCTGATCCCCGGTACTTCGCGTTCCGGGATCACGATGACGACCGGGTTGTGGCTGGGCTTCACCCGCGAGGCCGCGTCGCGATTCTCGTTTCTATTGGCGATTCCAACCATTCTCGCCTCCAGCACGCTGGTTACGCTCGATCTCGTGCGGGAAGACGCGCCCGTGGACTGGACCGCGCTGGGTCTTGGCGTGGTGTTGTCGGCGATCGCGGCGTATCTGGCGATCTTCTACTTCCTGCGTTTCATCGAACGCATCGGGATGATGCCATTCGTGGTTTACCGGTTGTTGCTGGGTGCGTTGATTTTGTTCTTGGTGTATTGAACGCAGGGCGGATCGGCAGGCCCCGCGGAGCGCGGGAAGATGGAATCGGGCTGAGTTGTGCCGTTGCAATGCCGGTACCCGCGTGCGCGGATTTACCCTCGGCAACGATAGGTCGATCCGCTGCTATTTAGGCCAACTGACGTCGATCACGCGGACAAACAAGCGCGCTCGATCGATGGGTTCAACTCGCGCCTCCAAACGGGATTGAAGTTCCTGCGGTGATTTCGGTTGACTCCCGCCATCCAAGGGTGTCGGCATTCCACCCTGTCCAAACCAAAGCACGAGATAGATGCCGTAGCCATCCGCGCGAGGTGCGATCGAATATTTTGCTTTGAGTTGGTTATTCAACGCGGACCAGATCTCGCTGCTGCTGTCGCGTTTGATTTCGATAGGGATCTCCAGCTTGTTGCGGTAAGAGACTCGGAGGTCGGCGCGCTTGTCGTTCGAGTAATCTCCTTCGGGTTGGCAGTCGACGCCTTGAGGCGAGAGGCGTGCGCGAAAACGCGTTAACAACACATCGCGACAGAGATTTTCTTCTCTTGGACGAGTTGGACGTTTGTTTATAACGTTCCAAAAAGCTCGAAACCCGTCGTCGTTATCCGTT
>JBHJOI010000076.1:0-30069 GCA_050329935.1 Thiotrichales bacterium
GGCGTGGCGAGCCGGGTTAGCGACATTATTGTCACACTGGTTGTCAACATCTGACAGTTTCGTTGCCGACCGGCCCCTGTTCGCCAATGTCGGCGGCCACGGAATGGGACCCGGCGACGAGGTCTCTGCATCAATACCTCATTTCACCTCAATTTTCGGGTAAATCCGCTTAAGGTTGTTAAATCCTCAACTGAACGTGGTTGCAAGATTGCGTGTACCTAGGCTTTAGGGTGGATGCAACAAGCGACCTGTCCGTCCGTGGACACTGGGCCCCGGCAATCCCTGCCGGGGTGACGGTCGCGAGACGCGCATGAGTGTGGCCTACCCATCCGTCACTCCAGCCCTAGGCGCTGAATCCGGGGACACTCGGCCCCGGCATTCCCTGCCGGGGTGACGATTGCGAGAGGTGCGTGAGTGTAACCCTCCATCCGTCACTCCAGCCCCAGGCGCTGTATCCGGTAGCGCAGTTGGCGCAGGGTGAGGCCGAGTTTCTTGGCGGCCGCGGTGCGATTCCAGCGGTTGGCCTCGAGCGCGTCGATGATCGCGCGGCGTTCCTGTTCCGCGAGCGCGAGCGGTGCGTGTTCCGTATCGTCTGCGTCGAGGTTCGGCAGCACGAGCTCCGCGGCGTCGATGAGGCCGCTGTCGCTCAGGGTCAGGCTGCGCTCCAGAATGTTCTCCAATTCCCTGACATTGCCCGGAAACGGGTAGGCCGTGAGTTTCGCGAGCGCGGCGGGGGTCAGTCGTGCCGGCGGCACACGCCAGCGCGCGGCGATCTCGGACAGGAAATGTGTGGCCAGCGTTTCAATATCAGCGGTGCGTCCGCGCAGCGGCGGCACCGCGATCTCGATCACGTTCAGGCGGTAGAACAGATCCTGCCGAAACCGACCGGCGGCGACCTCGGCGGCGAGTTGTTTGTGCGACGCGCTCAGTACGCGCACGTCCACCGGTTGTTCCTGCTGTTCGCCAATCGGACGCACGGCGCGCTCCTGAATCGCGCGCAGCAGTTTGACCTGCATGTTGAGCGGCAGGTCGGCGACTTCATCGAGAAACAGGGTGCCGCCATGCGCGGCGCGGAACAGGCCTTCGTGGTCGCGGCTGGCGCCGGTGAAGCTGCCTTTGCGGTGGCCGAAGAATTCACTTTCCATCAGTTCGGAGGGAATCGCGCCACAGTTGACCGCGACGAAGGGGCGTTCGGCGCGTGGTCCGAGTTGGTGAATCTGGCGGGCCACCAGTTCCTTGCCGGTGCCGGATTCGCCGTGGATATAGACCGGCGCCTGGCTGCGCGCGACCTTGCGTATGGTTTCGCGGAGTTGTTGCATGGCCGGCGAGTCGCCGAGCAGGGGGTCGTGGCCCGCCTTGGGCTCGCGCGGCGCGCTCGCGAGCTTGAGCGCCGACTGGATCAGGTCGCGTAGACTTTCGAGGTTGACCGGCTTCGATACGAAGTCGAACGCGCCGGCTTTCAGTGCCTGGATCGCGGTTTCCATGTTGCCGTAGGCGGTGATGACGGCCACCGGCAGGCCGGCGTGGTGGCGCTGGATGTGTTCCACGATCTCGAGGCCGGTGCCGTCCGGCAAGCGCATGTCGGTCAGACACAAATCGAAGGTCGCGCTGCCGAGCAACTGTTTGGCCTCGGTCACGTCGCCCGCGCACGCGGCGTGCAGGCCCATCCGTGCCAGCGTGATTTCGAGCAGCTCTCGAATATCGGGTTCGTCGTCAATGACGAGTATGTTCCTGATGCTCATCGTTCTCCGGGTTCGCTTCCGCGAACGGCAGGGTCAGGCGGAAACAGCTCTCACCAGCGCGGGTACGCCGATACTCGAGTCGGCCGCGGTTGTTTTCACTCAACTCCCGGGCGATGTAGAGGCCAAGCCCGGTGCCGCGTTCGGCCGTGGTAAAGAACGGCTCGAACAGGCGCTCCTCCAATTCTCCGGGTACGCCGGGTCCGTTGTCCACGATATCGAGTTGGACGACGCGGGCGTCCGCCGCCGGTTGGGCCTCGATACGCAGACGCGGCTGGCCGCCGACGCGGGCGTGACGCTCGGCGTTGGTCAGCAGATTCCACAGGATCTGGTGCAACTGCGCGGGATCGAAGGCCACCGCGGGCAGCCGTGCGGGTAACCCGGTCTTAAGTTGATCTGCGTCCAGTTTGCGAACCTGGCGAAACTCGTCGACGAGGCCGGCGAGCCAGTGGTCGAGCGCGATCGGTTCCGGGCGGGGTTCGCGGCGCTGGGTCAGGTCGAGGATATTTTGAATCAAGCCGTTCATTCGCCCGGCGTTGGTTTGGATGATGCGTGTGAGGCGGGTGTCGGCGGCGTCGAGGTGTTCCGATTCGAGCAGCAGTTGCGCGGCGTGGCTCATTGCCCCGAGCGGGTTGCGGATCTCGTGCGCGATGCTCGCGGTGAGGCGGCCGAGCGCTGCGAGCTTGACGTCGCGCACCTGTCGCGTGTGTTCGCGCAGATCGTCGAGCAGCACCAGCGTCGAGACCTGATCCGCGTTGCCGAGGCGGACGAAACGCGCGGCGTAATCCATGCTGATCGCCACCGGAGCCGATTGCGTCGCGCTGTCGGCGCCAAACCAGTCGCGCAAGCGGCGATCGAGTTCCGGTGCGATTCCCGCGAGGCGCTCGGCGGCGCGAAGCTTGTCTTTACCCAGCAGGCGCAGGGCGGCTTGGTTGGCCAGCCGAATTTCGCCGTCGTCGCCGACCACCAATACGCCGGCGTGCATGCGCTCGATGATGTGGGCGTTGAGCGTGGCAAGGTCGCGCAGATCGCGGCCGCGTTGCGCCGCGAGCGCTTCGCTGGTTTCGGCCTTGCGCGCCAGTTGGCCGGCGAGGATGGCAACCGCGAAGTACAGGATGCCCTGAATGCCGGCCGACGGAAAATCGGCGGCGGTGTAGCGGCCGAGCCAGGTGCCCCAGCTCACCTCGCACAGCACGGCGAGGGTCGCGAGGGCGGCGAAGAAGGGGGCGCGGATACCCGGCAGCAACAGGCTCGCGCCGGCGATGCTCGGGATGATCAGCAAGCCGAAATCGCGCCCCAGACTGGTGGCGCTGAAGCTGAGCAGGGTGAAGGCGAGAATGTCGATGATGACCATCGCGCTTACCAGCGGGCGGAAGCTCGAGCCCTGCATGAAGGTCGGAAACAGCAGCGTGAGATTCACGATGAGGTAGGCCTGGCCGACCTGCGTGAACAATTCGGCGCCGGTGCCCGTGACCACGTCAAATCGGGGCAGCGCGAAGATCAGCATCGAGACGCTCAGGCGGTAAAACAAAAATAGCTTGAGCGAGCGCCACGAATCCCGTTCGCTGCGGTGTTTGCCTCGGCGGTGGTGCAGCATGTGGTGGAGCGGTCCTATCTCGATGAACGTGGGCGAGTGCTTTTGGGGGCACCTCTAAAAATTCGCTGAAGCCGCGATGGCGGCGTTGGAAATGGGCTCAAAATGCTCATTTACTGCGTGTAAACTCCGCTTTTTCGCCCATTTCCGCCTTGCCCTCACGTCTTGATCGAATTCTTAGAGGTGCCCTTGGGATCTTATGCGCTAGACTACAAACACGGTGTGCACTGCGTCACGCGGGTGACAAGGTTTTGTTGTAGGACGACAATAGTCGGCGCGTTGCCCGGGCAACACCGATACCCCTCTGCCAAATCAAAATCAATCACGAAAGATGAATCTACACGAGTACCAGGCCAAGGCGATCCTACGCCGCTACGGGTTACCCGTCCCCGACGGACAGGTGGTGTCGAACCCGCGCGAGGCCGCCCCCGAAATCGAGCAATGGTTGCGGTCCGGCGGCTGTATCGTCAAGGCACAGGTGCATGCCGGCGGACGCGGCAAGGCCGGCGGCGTGCTCAAGGCGCGCGATGGCGGCGCGTTGACGGCGGCGCTCGAACAATTGCTCGGTGGTCGCTTGCGCACGCACCAGTCGGGCGCCGAAGGTTTGCCGATCGACCAGGTGTACGTCGAACCGCTGACGGAGATCGCGCGCGAGCTTTATCTCGGCATGCTCGTGGATCGCGCCCGCAAGCGGGTGACGGTGATCGCGTCCGAGGCGGGTGGGATGTCGATCGAGGACGTAGCGGCGGAAACGCCGGAAAAGCTGCACTCGGTGTGGATCGATCCCGCGGTCGGCGTGCTTGGGTATCACGGCCGCACGCTGGGTTTCCGGATGGGGCTGACGGCGGCGCAGGTCGGACAGTTCAGCGCGCTGCTGCAAGGACTCTATCGTCTCTTCATCGAGAGCGACGCCAGTCTGGTGGAAATCAACCCGCTGGTCGTGACCACCGCGGGTGAACTGATCGCGCTCGATGCGAAACTGAATCTCGATGACAACGCGCTCTACCGTCACCCGGAACTCGCGGCGATGCGCGATGAACGCCAGGAGGACGCGCACGAGGTCGAGGCGCGCATACATGACCTCAATTACATTCGGCTCGATGGCGATATCGGCTGCATGGTGAATGGCGCCGGGCTGGCCATGGCGACGATGGATCTGATCCAGCTCGAGGGCGGCGCGCCGGCGAACTTCCTCGATGTCGGCGGCGGTACCACCGCGGCGCGGGTCGCGGAGGCGTTCAAGCTGATCCTGTCCGATGGCAACGTCAAGGCGGTGTTGGTGAACATTTTCGGCGGGATCGTGCGTTGCGACCTGATCGCGGAGGGCATTCTGCGCGCGATCGGCGAGGTCCGGGTCCAGGTGCCGGTCGTGGTGCGGCTGGAGGGCACGCGCGCCGAGGAGGGGCGGCAGCTATTGGCGGATTCCGGACTCGCCGTCATTGCCGCGGCGGGACTCGCGGAAGCGGCGAAAAAGGTCGTCGCCGCGGCGCGCGGAGGTGTGGCATGAGCATTCTGATCGATCGCGACACCCGGGTGATCTGCCAGGGCTTCACCGGCAAGCAGGGCACGTTTCATTCCGAGCAGGCGCTCGCGTACGGCACGCGGATGGTCGGCGGCGTCACGCCGGGCAAGGGCGGACAAACTCACCTTGGACTGCCGGTGTTCGACACCGTCGACGCGGCGGTGCGCGAAACCGGCGCCGACGCGACGATGATCTATGTGCCGGCGGCTCATGCAGCGGACGCGATTCTCGAGGCGGCCGACGCCGGGATCAAGGTCATCGTCTGCATCACCGAGGGGATCCCGGTGCTCGACATGCTCAAGGTCAAGGCCGCGTTGGCGGGCGGCGACGCGGTGCTGATCGGGCCGAATTGTCCCGGCATCATCACCCCGGGCGCATGCAAGATCGGCATCATGCCGGGCGTGATTCACCAGCCGGGCAAGGTCGGCATCGTGTCGCGCTCGGGCACGCTGACCTACGAGGCCGTGTTTCAGACCACCCGCGAAGGCCTAGGCCAATCGACCTGCGTCGGTATCGGCGGCGATCCGATCCAGGGGCTGGATTTCGTGGATTGCCTGAGTCGGTTTCAGGACGACCCGCAAACCGAGGCGATCGTGTTGGTCGGTGAGATCGGCGGCAGTGCCGAGGAAGCCGCGGCGGAGTTCATTCGGGCGCGGGTCAACAAGCCGGTGGTCGCGTACATCGCGGGGGTCACGGCACCACCGGGCAAACGCATGGGACATGCCGGCGCGATCATCTCCGGGGGTTCCGGCAGGGCCGAGGACAAATACCGTGCGCTTGAGCAGGCCGGCGTGCACACCGTGCGTTCGCCCGCCGAGATCGGTGCCAAGGTCGCCGAGGTGTTGCGATCCCGATGATCCCCTCGTTGCGTATCGCGATCGCGCAGGTCAACCTGCTGGTCGGTGACGTCGAAGGCAATACCCAGAAGGTTGAGGCCCATGCCTGTCGCGCCCGCGACGAACTCGGCGCGCACTTGGTGGTGTTCCCGGAACTCACGTTGACGGGTTATCCGCCGGAGGATCTGTTGTTGCGGCCGAGCTTTCTCGAATGCGTCGAGGCGTCGCTGTTTCGCGTGTCGCAGAAGGTCAAGGGTATCGACGTCGTGCTCGGGTTGCCGTGGCAGGAGGGGCGCGACCTGTATAACGCGGCCTTCGTGTTGCGCGACGGCAAGCCGCTGACCAGTTATTACAAACAGATCCTGCCCAATTACAGCGTTTTCGACGAGAAGCGTTACTTCCGGCCGGGCACCGCGCCGTGCGTGTTCGACTGCCAGGGGGTGCGGATCGGCGTGACGATTTGCGAGGATATCTGGCAGCCGGAGCCGGCGTCACTGGCGCGCGATGAGGGCGCCGAGCTGCTCGTCAATCTCAACGCCTCGCCCTACCACATCGGCAAACTCGCGGAGCGGGTGCGCGCCTTGCGGGATCGATGCGTCGAGACCGGGCTGCCGATTGTGTACGTCAACGCCGTCGGCGGCCAGGACGAGCTGGTTTTCGACGGCCAGTCGCTGGTGATGACCGGTGGCGGCGAAACGGCGCTGCAATTGCCCGCCTTCAGCGAGGGGCTGTTTACGGTAGACACCCCGTTCGCGCCGATTTCGCATCCGGTCGATCTGACGACGTTGCCCGAAACGCCGCTGGTGTATCAGGCGCTGGTGCTCGGCGTGCGCGATTATCTGGAAAAGAACGGCTTCGCCGGCGCGCTGCTGGGGTTGTCGGGCGGAATCGATTCCGCGCTCACCCTGGCGATCGCGGTGGATGCGATCGGCGCGGAGCGGGTCGAGGCGGTGATGATGCCGTCACGCTACACGGCGCCGATGAGCCTGGAGGATGCCGCGGCCGAGGCCGATGCGCTCGGCGTGGCGTATCGGGAGATCTCGATCGAACCGGTATTCCAGCAGTTCATTGAAACGCTGGCACCGGTGTTCGAGGGCTTGCCGATGGATGTGACCGAGGAGAATATCCAGGCGCGCTGCCGCGGTGTGTTGCTGATGGCGATCTCGAACAAGTCGGGGCGTCTGCTGCTGACAACCGGCAACAAGAGCGAGATGGCGGTCGGCTATGCCACGCTGTACGGCGACATGGCGGGCGGTTTCGCGCCGCTGAAGGATGTCGTCAAGACACGCGTGTTCGAGTTGGCGCGCTACCGCAATTCGCTCGGGGCAGTGATACCCGAGCGCGTGCTCACGCGGCCGCCTTCGGCCGAGCTGCGGGCCGACCAGAAGGACTCGGACAGTCTGCCGCCCTATGAGATCCTGGATCCGATTCTTGAACGGTTCATCGAGCTTGAGCAGTCGATGCAGGAGATCAAGGCGGCCGGATTCGACATGGATCTGATCAAGCGGGTGGCGACGCTCGTATTGCGCAACGAATATAAACGGCGTCAGGCGCCGCCCGGGGTGCGGGTCACCCGGCGCGGATTCGGCAAGGATCGGCGCTATCCGATCACCTCGGGCTATCAAAAATTCTTCAACCGCTGACGACGCGGAATTCCCGCGGCGTGGGCATCGTCATCAGGCACTGGAACACGTTATGAAAAAAGTCGAAGCGATCATCAAACCTTTCAAACTCGACGAAGTGCGCGAGGCACTGACCGAGATCGGCATCACCGGATTGACCGCGATCGAGGTCAAGGGGTTCGGACGGCAAAAGGGGCACACCGAACTTTATCGCGGGGCAGAGTATGTGGTGGATTTCCTGCCCAAGGTGAAGCTCGAGGTCGTGATCGACGACGACCGCGTGGCCGGTTGTATCGAGGCGATCACCAAGGCTGCGCGGACCGGCAAGATCGGCGACGGCAAGATCTTTGTCTCGACGATCGAGCAGGTGATCCGGATTCGCACCGGCGAAACGGGATCCGACGCGGTGTAGGAGCCTGTCGGACTTGAGATGAATCGGCTGCAAAAAGTGGGGGAGCGGTCCCTTTTTCCGATCCTTTTATTCCGGGCTTCCTGCCCTACACCCTGCGGGCCGGCCCGGGGCCGTTCCGTTTCGCTCCTGGCGAAAGGGTCGTTAAATAGCTACGGCTATTCGCCTCAAACGATCGAAAAAATGGCCTCGCTCTCCCATTTTTTCGCTACGATCCCCTCAAGTCCGACAGGCTCCCAGCGCCGGTTCGCCCGCAACTTCAGTTGCGTCTGACTTTCCCGGCCTGGTCGGGAAAGTTGTGTTCAAGCACTCGCAGGGTCTCGTTGTAAGCATCCGCCAGCTTCAAGCGGTCGTAGGTGGTGGCAAGGAGGACCAATGCCCGGGGGATGATGTCGGCGCCGTCGTATTGCTCGATCAGGCTGGTGAGGCGTTGCACGACCGCGACATCCGCGCGTTTGCGCGCATAGAAGCGCGCGATCTCGTATTCGTGCAGGGCGAGTTGATTGCGCAGGTAGATCATGCGCTGACGGGCGTCATCGGCGTATATGCTGTTTGGAAACCGTTGCAGCAACAACTTGAAATCGATGAATGACTGCCGCAACGGGGTCACATCGACATCCGACAGGCGCTTGCCAAAGACCCGGTCGAGAAAACTCGCGTTGCGTTGGAAATTCGCCAGGCCCTTGATGTAATAGGCGTAATCGACGTTCGCGTGTTGCGGCTGAAGCTTGATGAACTGGTCGGCGGCGGCGATCGCGGCGTCCGGCTCGTCCAGCTTGTAATGCGCGAAGGCGGTATCGAGTTGGGCTTGTTGCGCATAAGGTCCGAACGGATAACGCGACTCGAGTTTGCCATAGGACTCGATGGCTGTTTCGTAGTTGCCCTTGTCGAGGTCCGTCTTGCCGGCGGTGTAGAGTGACTCGGCGGTTTCGCGGGGATCGATGTCGACCGCGGACTTTTTGGTCTTGCCGTCGCCGGCGCAGGCGGTGAGCGTCACCGCGAGGATCAAGGGCAGAATGCGCGCGTGCATGCGTGTTTTCGAGTCCGGTATTTACACAAACAGCCGGTATAATAGCGCGATGCTTATCCATTGGTCTCTATCGACGCGTCGTATCGTCAGCGATGCGAATCGCGTGCCGCTCACCGTGATGCTTCCATGCGGGTGACCGATTCCGACCTCGCGCCGTTCGCGATCCCGAGCGAGTTCGCGGGGCAGCGGCTTGACCAGGCGCTCGCGGCGTTGGTGCCGGGCTATTCACGGGCCCGCTTGCAACGCTGGATCAAGCGTGGCGCGATTACCGTCGATGGCGCGGTTTCGCGGTGCAAGCACAGGCTCGCGGGCGGCGAGCTGGTCGAACTGGAACTGCCCGACGACGAGTGCCTCGACGATTTCGCGCCGGAGCCGATGGCGCTGGAGGTGGTGCATGAGGACGCATCGCTGGTGGTCATCAACAAACCGCCTGGCTTGGTCGTGCATCCCGCGGCGGGTAACTGGTCGGGTACCTTGCTCAATGGTCTATTGGATCGCTACCCGGAGTTGTCGGCGGTGCCACGCGCCGGCATTGTTCATCGTCTGGACAAGGACACCAGTGGGCTGCTGGTGGTCGCGCGCACGCTGACGGCGCACAAGCATCTGGTCGCCGCGCTGGAGGCGCGCACCGTTAGCCGTACCTACGCGGCGTTGGTCGAAGGGCAACTGGTTGCCGGTGGTACGGTCTCGGCACCGATCGCGCGACACCCGGTGGATCGTAAACGCATGGCGGTGGTGCAGGGTGGCAAGACGGCGGTGACTCATTATCGGATCGCGCGGCGATATGCGGCACACACCTTGCTTGAAGTGCGCCTGGAGACGGGGCGCACGCATCAGATCCGTGTGCACATGGCGTATTTGCGGCATCCGGTCGTCGGTGATCCGGTTTACCCTGGTCGACTACGCTTGCCGAAAAACGCCGATCCGGCGCTGGTCGCGGCGTTACAGGGGCTACGTCGGCAAGCATTGCACGCGACCCGTCTCGCATTTGAACACCCTGAGACACATCAAGCTGTAAGCTGGGAGGCTGCCTTGCCCGATGATTTTGCGTGCCTGCTGCAGGCGCTGGAGCCGTATCAAGCGCCATGAAATTGACACAAAACCCAAATTTCCTGCGTCCGGAGTGGCCGATTCCGCGGCACGTGCACGCGTTCGTGACGACGCGAACCGGCGGTTTTTCGCGCGCTCCTTATCAAGGCTTCAATCTCGCGACCCATGTTGGGGATGATCCGGCGCGGGTCGCGCGCAATCGCGACCTGTTACGCCTGATGCTCGAATTGCCGGAGGAGCCGGTGTGGTTGACGCAGGTCCACGGCACTCAAGTTGCGGACGTGAGTCTGCCACCGACGGGTCAGGTCGAGGCCGACGCGGCGATCACGGATCGCTCAGGGGTGGTGTGCGCGGTCTTGACCGCCGATTGCCTGCCGGTGTTTTTCAGTACCCTCGATGGCGACAAGGTGGCGTTGGCTCATGCCGGTTGGCGCGGACTGGCGAGCGGCGTGCTCGAAGCCACGCTTGCGGCGTTTGCCGCGCCGCCAGAGGAGGTCATGGTTTGGTTGGGACCCGCGATCGGGCCCAACGCGTTCGAGGTCGGGCAGGAAGTACTCGAGGCATTCTTGCAGGGCGGGCCGGATGTCATCGCGTGCTTCGAGCCCGCGCATAGCGGCAAGTGGTTCGCCGATATTTATGCGTTGGCGCGGCTGCGACTGATGAGCGTCGGTTGCCGGCAGGTTTTCGGCGGTGGATTGTGCACCTATACCGACAGTAAGCGCTTTTACTCTTACCGGCGCGATGGTGGTGCGACCGGGCGCATGGCGAGCCTGATCTGGATGGATTGAGGAGGCGCCCGGGATGCGTGTGCACTATCTTCAGCATGTACCGTTCGAAGGACCGGCCGGGATCGCCGCGTGGGCGGCGTCGCGGGGGTATCCGCTTAGCGCGACGCGCCTATACGCCGGCGAGGCGTTGCCGAACCCGGATGATATTGATTTTCTGGTCATCATGGGCGGTCCGATGGGCGTGCATGACGAGTTGGATTACCCGTGGCTGCGCGCGGAAAAGCAATTCGTCGCTGCCTTTGTCGCCAGCGGCAAGCCGATGCTCGGCGTCTGTCTCGGTGCGCAGTTGCTGGCCACGGTGCTCGGCGCGAGCGTTACGCGCAATCCGCGGCGCGAGATCGGCTGGTTCGATATCGAGCGTCTTCCCACGGCCGAACGCTCGGACCTGGGGCGTGAACTGCCGATGCGACAGTGCGTTTTTCACTGGCACGGCGATACCTTCTCGCTACCTGATGGCGCGGTAGCGTTGTATCGATCGGAGGCGTGCGAGAATCAGGCCTTTATCTGGCGCGAGCGGGTACTGGGGCTTCAGTTCCATATCGAGACCACGCCCGAGAGTGCCGCAGAACTTGTCGCGCACGGTCGCGGGGAGCTTTGGCTCGAACCTTGGGTGCAAGGCGAACTCGAAATCCTGCGGGCGGATGCGCCGTATGCCGCGATCAACGATATGCTGCGTGACGTGCTGGACCGACTCATCGGGGCAGCCGGCCCGAACTGAGAGTCTGCGTATGGATCTACCGCGCGTCCCGATCGCCGTGTTGGTCGGTGCTCGCTCCTTGCCTATCCATTTGATATGTCTCGTCGCTGCGCGCCGTCCGCCTTGCTCCGGGGCCGCTCGCTACGATTTCTTCGCAGGCGCTGAGTCGGCGGTGGCATCCGGACGCGCTTGACACTATTGCACGGCGGGGAACGGCGGTATGCTAGCCGCTCGGTGTCTGCGGTAGCGCCTGCGAGGCCTAGATCATGAAAATCACTTTGACCAGCCAGGAATACCGGCTGTTGCTCGACTTGCTTTACCTGAGCGATTGGGTGATGCACGCGCACGATGTCGAGGATTCGACCGAGACCGCGCCGCACCGGATGTTGACGCAAAAGCTATATTCCTATGCGATCGAGGCCGGTTGCGCGGAGCTCATCGAGGCCGACAAGGTCAGCAACGAGTACTTTCCGACCCGCGCGTACGAGGATCACAGCGTCGCGCAATCGCTGATCGATCGCTACAACGAAGATACCTTTTGGGACGAGTTGACCGAGCGTCTGACCGAGCGTGACGTCGCCGACGAGAGCGACGACGGCGCGCCGATGCCTTCGATCGAGGAGTATTACCGCGTTTCGGCACCGATTCGCGAGTTGTACGAAGAGGAATTCGCGCTGAACGGAATCGAACGACTGCGCATCGTCGAACCCTGAGTCCGTGTCGGGCCAGAGGTTGCAGTGCATAAAGCGCTGGGAACTTGGGTTGAGGCCATGTTAAATTGGTGGCCTTTTTGGTGATGCGCCCAAGGCGTGATAGAAATCCTTGCAAAACAGGCTAGTGAAGAATGTTGTCGCGGCGCGCTCGACGCGATCAACGGTGACCACCACGACCGGCAATCCGCACCGCGCGGTCGATCAATCGCCCTCGCCCGGTACGCAGTCACGGGTCGACGTCTTCAAACCTGACCTTCCGTATTCATTAGCTTCACTCAAGGGGTGACTCCGTGGAATTGACCGGTGCCGAGATTTTTGTCCGTTGCTTGCAGGATGAGGGGGTCGATACGATCTTCGGCTATCCCGGCGGCGCGGTGCTGCACATCTATGACGCGCTGTACAGACAGGACAAGGTCACTCATGTGCTGGTGCGTCACGAGCAAGGCGCGGTGCACGCGGCGGAAGGCTATGCGAAGTGTAGCGACAGGCCCGGCGTGGTGTTGGTGACTTCCGGACCCGGGGCGACCAATGCGATCACCGGTATCGCGGATGCGTACATGGATTCCGTGCCGCTGGTGGTGTTCACCGGTCAGGTGCCGCGCGCGCTGATTGGCAACGACGCGTTCCAGGAGGTTGATACGATCGGTATCACGCGTCCGTGCGTGAAGCACAACTTCCTGGTGAAGGACGTCAATGCATTGGCGGAAACGATCAAAAAGGCGTTCTATGTCGCGACTACGGGCCGCCCCGGTCCGGTGGTGGTCGATATTCCAAAGGACGTGACCGCCGAGCGTGCCGAGTATCACTACCCCGATAAGGTAGAGATGCGTTCCTACCGGCCGACGACCGCGGGCCACTCGGGGCAGATCCGGCGCGCGGTGGATCTGATTCTCGCCTCCAGTCAACCCATGATTTACAGCGGCGGCGGCGTCATCCTTGGGCGTGGCGCGTCTGCCCTGTATGAATTCACGAAGGAGCTGGGTTACCCGATTACCAATACCTTGATGGGATTGGGTGGCTTTCCGGCCAGCGACTCGCAGTTCGTCGGCATGCTGGGTATGCACGGCACCTATGAGGCGAACCTTGGGATGCATAACGCCGACCTCGTCATCGCGGTCGGCGCACGGTTCGACGACCGTGTGACCGGCAATGTATCGAAGTTCTGTCCGCGCGCGAAGATCGTACATATCGATGTCGATCCGTCGTCGATTTCCAAGAACGTGAAGGTCGATGTACCCATCGTGGGTCAGGTCGAGCCGGTGTTGCGGGCGCTGACCGCGGAGATTCGTCTACGCGGTGGGGTTCGCAACACTGAGGCGCTCGCGACTTGGTGGACGCAGATCAACGAGTGGCGGGCCATGGATTGCCTGAAATATGATCGCAACAGCGACAAGATCAAGCCGCAGTACGTGGTTCAGAAACTGCACGAGATCACCGGCGGTGACGCCTATGTGACCTCCGACGTCGGGCAGCACCAAATGTGGGCCGCTCAGTTCTACCGCTTCGACAAGCCCAATCGCTGGATCAATTCCGGCGGTCTCGGCACCATGGGGTTCGGTTTGCCAGCGGCGATGGGGGTCCAGGCGGCCATTCCGGATGCGACGGTCGCCTGCGTGACCGGGGAATCCAGTATCCAGATGTGCATCCAGGAACTGGGTACCTGTCGCCAGTACGGGTTTCCAATCAAGGTCGTCAACCTGAATAACGGTTACATGGGCATGGTGCGGCAGTGGCAGGAGTTCTTCTATCAAGGCCGTTATGCGATGTCATACATGGAGTCATTGCCGGACTTCGTGAAACTGGCCGAGGCGTATGGGCACGTCGGGATGCGTATCGAGCGACCAGGCGATGTCGAAGGTGCATTGCGGGAGGCGTTTGCGATGAAGGATCGACTGGTGTTCATGGATTTCATCACCGATCCCACCGAGAACGTCTACCCGATGGTGCCCGCCGGCGCCGGCCAGAACGAAATGATCCTAGTTTGAGGGGGCGCTGTGAATCGACATATCATTTCCATCCTGATGGAGAACGAATCTGGCGCGCTGTCACGGGTCGCCGGGCTGTTTTCGGCACGCGGCTATAACATCGAATCGCTGTCGGTCGCGCCGACTGACGACCCGACGTTGTCGCGGCTTACGTTGGTGACCTCCGGTAGCGACGAGATCATCGAACAGATCACCAAGCAGCTTAATAAGCTGATCGATGTGGTCAAATTGATGGACCTCACCGAGCATCGGCATCTGGAGCGCGAGTATATGCTGGTGAAGGTGCAATCCGACGGGGGGCGCCACGAGCATATCAAACATCTGTCGGACATCTTTCGGGCCCGGATCATTGATGTCACGACGCGCGCCTATACGCTCGAACTGACCGGCACGCGACATAAGCTCGATGCCTTTTTGGAGGCACTCGAGCCGATCAATATCATTGAGGTGGTCCGTTCGGGCGCGATGGGTATCGCGCTCGGCGACACCGCCCTCCGCGGTTGATCCCGCGTTGTTTTTAATCTTTAGACGACTAGCCTGGAACCCACGCTCATGATCAATGTTTACTACGATAAGGACGCTGACCTCAGCATCATCCGCAACAAGAAGGTTACCATCGTTGGCTATGGCTCGCAGGGCCACGCGCACGCAAATAATTTGAAGGATTCGGGCGTCGATGTGACGGTCGCGCTGCGTCCGGGGTCGTCATCGGCGGTCAAGGCGACTGGCGCCGGCTTGACCGTCAAACCGGTCGACGAGGCTGTCAAGAGCGCGGATGTGGTCATGATCCTTGCGCCCGACGAACATCAGGCGATGATCTACCGTCAGGTGATCGAACCCAACTTGAAAAAAGGCGCGGCCCTTGCGTTCGCGCATGGATTCAACGTCCATTTTGAACAGATTGTTCCGCGCGCCGATCTCGATGTGATCATGATCGCACCGAAGGGGCCCGGGCATCTTGTGCGGTCGACCTATACCCAGGGCGGTGGCGTGCCATCGTTGATTGCGGTGTTTCAGGATTCCAGTGGCAGCGCCAAGGAGCTGGCATTGTCCTATGCCTCGGCCAATGGCGGTGGTCGCGCGGGGATCATCGAGACGAATTTCCGCGAGGAGTGCGAAACGGACTTGTTCGGTGAGCAAGCCGTGCTATGCGGTGGTATCACGTCGCTGATTCAGGCCGGTTTCGAAACCTTGGTCGAGGCGGGCTATGCGCCAGAAATGGCGTATTTCGAGTGCCTGCACGAGGTCAAGCTGATCGTTGACTTGATCTATGAGGGCGGCATCGCGAACATGCGTTATTCGATTTCGAATACCGCCGAGTATGGCGACCTGACTCGCGGACCTCGAATCATCAACGCGCAAACAAAGGCGGAGATGAAGACGATTCTGAACGAGATCCAGACCGGCGCGTTTGCGAAAGAGTTCATTCTGGAGAACCAATCGGGGGGGGCGAACTTCCGCGCCATGCGTCGTTTGGGTCGCGAGCACCAGATCGAGCAGGTCGGCGAGCGTCTGCGCGGGATGATGTCCTGGATCGGTGCCAACAAGATTGTTGATAAGTCCCGAAACTAGTCTTTTGCTGTAGCCGCTCGCCCTAGGAGCCTGTCGGACTCGAGGGGATCGTAGCGAAAAAGGGGGCGAGCGAGGCCATTTTTCCGATCGTTTGAGGCGAATAGCCGTAGCTATTTAACGACTCTTTCGCCAGGAGCAAAAGGGAACGACCCCAGGCCGGCCCGCAGGGTGGAGGGCAGGAGGCCCGGAATCAAAGGATCGGGAAAAGGGACCGCTCTCCCACTTTTGCAGCCGATTCATCTTAAGTCCGACAGGCTCCTAGGTCGGCGAGCGGCGTTGGAGCCCAGTCCGCCGCCGTCGGCGGACTGCAATCGCTTGGCTTGTATGTGACGCGCGGCCCGCGCATTTCCGCTGCTTTTGTGACACATTGGGCGCGTCGCGTCAGTTAACCAGCCGCACCCGCACGCCTACTTAGATCAAGATCGGCTGGATTTTCTGCTAAGGCTATCGTTTGATAGCCACGGGTCGACGGACGTGCGGGGCTTGCATGTATTGTCGACTACACTCACTCAATTCGGACCGTGATTTCATGCAGAGTATTGAGCCCCATCATTCGTCAGACGAAACCGAAGCCGACGCGGCGTCTGAGTCAGCACCGCGGCGGCGTAGTCGCGGCATTTATTTGCTCCCGAATCTGTTTACAACCGCGGCTTTGTTTAGTGGATTCTACGCAATCATCGCGGCGCAAACGGGGCGATTCAGTGCTGCGGCGGTCGCGGTGTTTATCGCGATGATTCTGGACGCGGTCGATGGTCGCGTGGCACGCATGACCAATACGCAAAGCGCGTTCGGGGCGCAGTATGACAGCTTGGCCGATCTTATCTCGTTTGGATTGGCGCCCGCGCTGGTCATGTATCAGTGGTCGCTGTTCAATATGAACGACGTTGGTTGGGGCTGGGCCAAGCTGGGCTGGCTCGCTGCTTTTTTCTACACGGCGGCCGCGGCGATGCGTCTGGCGCGATTCAACGTTTCGCTGGGGACGGCGGATAAGCGTTACTTTCTGGGATTGCCGAGTCCCACGGCCGCGGCGTTGATGATCGGCACGGTATGGGTGGCGACTGACCTGGGCATCAGTGGTGAGACCTTGATGGTACCGGCATTTATCATCACCATCGCTGCCGGCGCCTTAATGGTGAGCAATGTTCTGTACCCCAGTTTCAAGCAGATCGACTACAAGAGCCGGGTGCCGTTTCTCGGTGTATTGGTGATGGTGCTTGTGGTGATGCTGTTGGCGTTTGATCCGCCGAAGACCTTGTTTTTGGGTTTTCTGGTTTATACGTTGTCAGGGCCCGTGATCTTCGTGCTGCGATTGCGCAAGCGTAAAAATCGGCGGGATAGTGCCGGGCCAGAGTAAGCTCCACCGCCTCCGAAACCGCCATTTGGTTGTTTCAAATGCCCCGGGGTGGGGCCGTTCCGCGTCAGTGTTGTTCCACGATGTTCGAAAGCTGTGAATCATCGGTGCGTAGTTGCGCCACGCGCCGCTCGAACTCCGCTGCCGCCACCGTTGTGGTTGTGCCATGACAGAGGTACTCGATCGTCAGCCGTTCATACGGTGCGAGGGATCCATCCGCGTCGTGATCCAGTCCATGTACAACTTGAATGCCGTTGACATTTGCGCAGACGGTGACTAGCGATGGATGTATCGCTTCAACCAGCGCCAAGGGTTGGGGTAGCTGATCGGGGTCATTGCCGACAGACTGGTCGCAGGCGGATAGTATCGCTCCTGCCGCGACAATCAGCATAAGGCGTCCGAGACTCATGCCTCGTGTTTTCGCGCATTCATGGCTATTGGGGGGGGCCTGCGTTCGGTGTTCACGAATAGATACATTCCTGTTTCTCATATTAGCAAAATCCTGCGCTAAACGAAGCTGTTATCGTCGTCGCTGGGCGATGAGTGCCGCGCGACGAGGCGCGGGATACTGTTCGATCGTGAACTCTGGATGCTCGGGGTCCAGGAAATCGATCAATGATTCTTCATTAGACCAATCGGTGCGGCGTTGTTCCTCAATCGTCGTCGGTTCTACATCGACACAGCGAACTGAATCGAAGCGGCATCGATGCAGCCACGATTCAAGTGCGGGCACACTGGGGATGAACCAGACGTTGCGCATTTTCGCGTAACGCTCTTGCGGCAGCAATACCCGGTCACGTTCGCCGTCGACCACCAACGTTTCGAGCACAAGCTCACCGCCCGGACGCAAGCGTTCATGCAATTGCATCAAGTGATCAATGGGTGAGCGGCGATGGTATATCACGCCCATCGAAAATACTGTGTCGAAGTTATTGATTTTGGGATCAAGAGCTTCCAGAGTCAGCGGTAGTACCGTGGCGGCCAGGGGGCCGGCGAGTTGTGCGAGCGCGTTGAACTGCATGACATAGAGTGGTGTTGGGTCGATGCCGATGACCTGTGCGGCACCTGCTCCCAACATCCGCAAAGCGTAGTAGCCATTGCCGCATCCCACATCGAGTACCCAACGATCGCGCAACGGTTGGATGTGCGGCAACAATCGACGCCATTTCATGTCCGACCGCCATTCGCTATCGAGCGGTATGCCAAAGATCGTGAAGGGTCCCTTGCGCCAAGGCATCAAGGCACGCAGCGTCGCGTGCAATGCGACCTGTTGGTCCGCGGTAAGATCATCCGCCCGACCCACTTCGATCCACTCGCGGGTCACATCGACGTGGAGCGCCTTGATTGTGGATATCGCACCGAGCGCGTTCTGCCAGTCTGTTAGATGGCCGTGGCGGGCGGGCTCGAGTGCGGTGGTCGTTTGCTCACGGAGCAGGTTTAGTACACCGGCGCCGTAGCGCTCGCGTAGTCGATCATTTTGGCCATAGTCGTTGCTCATTTAATCGCGATCAGTCCGACAAAATTCAGGCATTGAAACCAGACCTCGATCGTGCGAAAGCCACACGTACGTAAACGCGCGACATGAGTGTCGACCGTATCGGTTTGCAAGACTGCTTCCAGCGCTGCCCTTTTCTGGCTGATCTCAAGCTCACTATAGCCGTTCGCCCGCTTGAATCCGTGATGAAGATCAGTCATCAGCGACTGAGTTGTCGGCTCGTCGAAGTGGATCTTTTCCGCGATGACCAGGGCGTCACCGGTGGACAGCGTATCGTTGAGGCGTCGCAAAAGCGCCGACCGGTGTTCCGGTGCAATGAACTGCAGCGTGAAGTTAAGCACCACCAGCGACGCGGGCTGGAATGCCACGTCTTCAATGTCCGCGAGCTGGACCTCGACGGGAATTTTTTCGTCGTCGATCGCAATGTGACGCCGGCATTGCTCGACCATCGCAGGCGCATTGTCGATGGCAATGACGCGGCTGCCCGGGTTGGCGCCTCGACGCAGCATCAATGTCGATGCGCCGAGCGAGCAGCCGAGGTCATAGATCGGGCGATCGGCGCGCGAGTGCCGTTGCGCGAACACCGACAGCATGCCCAGCACGGTTTGATACCCGGGCACGGAACGGTTGATCATGTCGGCAAACACCTGCGTTACCGCCTCGTCGAATACGAAACGCTCGATCGAAGCGCGCGGCTCGGCGTAGATTCGATCCGGCTGCTTACGCTGGATGGGCATGATGGGTGCTCGTCTTTGGTGCGAAGGCATGTAGTCTAGCGAAAACACGAATCGTGAGCGCGGGTACGGACCGGGTTGGGCATACTGAGGCCGTATGGCACTATCGCGCCTTGCCAAACCTTGAACAATGATATCACCATGAAAAAGTCCGGCTATGGCGTTTGGGGCGTCGTGATTCTGCTGGTCGTGCTTGGCGCGCAGTATCTGGCTCAGCGTTACGAGTTGGCTAATGGGGTGAACACGGCGCACGATGCCGCGGACGACGGCAGCCAGGTGGTCCGGCAGGCATTCGAGGAGCGGCGCTCGAAGCTGTGGATGGAGGTGCAGGGGCGGGTCACCAAAATGCTGCCCGACGACAACGAAGGCAGCCGCCACCAGCGCTTCCTACTCGCCGTTGGTGATAATCGAACCGTGTTGGTCGCGCACAACATCGATTTGGCTGAGCGGATCGCGATGCTGCGCGTGGATGACGTGGCGCGAATTCGCGGGCGCTACGAGTGGAACGACAAGGGCGGGGTACTGCATTGGACTCATCATGATCCACGCGGCAACATGCAAGGCGGCTGGATACTACACGACGGCAAGACATACCGCTGAATATGGCCGGCGGCGCCTCCGGGGGATCCAGCCAGGGCTCGATCCCCCGATTGACGTGTTACAGCAGAACCTTGCCTTGCTCGATTTCGTCCTCCGAGCCGGGCCGTACGCTGACGACCAGCGCCGACAGGTTCAGGTTTTTGCCCGAAAGCGGATGGTTCAGATCCACGGTGACAACGTTTTCGTCCACGTCGATGACCCGTGCATAACGCAGACCGTTCTCGGTCGGCAACTCGAATTCCATCCCTATTTCAAACGATTCAATCTCGAAAAATAGCGCCTTTTCGATCGATTGGCGTGCGTTTGCATCCGGCTCGCCAAAGGCATCGCGAGCAGGGATCACAGCCGTGATCTTGTCGCCGGGCACGTGGTTTTCAAGTGCGCGTTCGAGTCCGGTTGGCAATTGTCCTCGGCCGTGCAGGTAGGTCAGCAAGCCATGACCACTGGTGGAGTCAAGGATGATCTCAGGCTCGTCCTCATCGCGAATGGTGTAGTCGAGCGTCACGACATGATCCCGCTCGACCTTGAAGCGCGGTCTGGGCAGTTCGGGTTCGCGGTCGATGGGGGTTTTCTTGTTGCGATCGAAAAACATCGGAGTAGTCACTCGTGAAAAGGCTTTGACGGGCTATCGTAAACAAATCCATCGCGAATTGTCATGAACTCGGTCAAACCCTGCGACGTTCGTGGCGCTTGGGTCACCGCAGGGTCTTGATCTCACCATCCGGGGTGATCAGTCCGGACGCGATCAGCCATTCGCGCGCATCGTCCGCGTCGCTTTCGAACCAAGCGTTGGCTGAGCCCAGACGAAAGGTGTAGCCCCATCCGTCCATGTCGCGCATGCAGGCCGCTTGGTCATACCCGGGCAAGTGCTCGGCGAGCAGGATTTGGAGATAGCAAACGGCGTTTTCCTCCGCGTAATCGCCCCCGGCGTCGGTATGCAGTCCAACCCGCCGCGCGGCGGGCATGCAAATGAAATGACAGGCCTCGTGCAGCAGTGACTGGATCGGCGTGTCGGGACGGACGAAAATCTGGTTGCCAATCAGGCCGGCCTCGGGTGCACCCCAGTAACTCCCGGGAATCTCTTGATCTCGCGCGAGGTGCGTTGCTTCAAGCTCAAATCGCGCGAGTAGCGCCTTCAAGGTCTCCCAGTCGATTTCTGAAACAATTTTCATTTGCCCATAGGGGTGCTATTTTCGTACCGGAATACTCGTCTGGTCTGTCGTCTGCGTGCAAGCGGCCGCTTGCTTTGAATTCGGTGCCGATAGACCGGCGTTCGCGGCATACCGGCATCCGGGTGAGCGTCGTGATTGCGGTCGTCGATGAAGTATGCCGATGCTCGAGTATTCTTACCAGCAGGGTCGACGTCACGCAGTGACTTGATCTTTATAACAAATACCATCCAAAGGAGACTTGCTTGTGAAATTCTTGACGCTCGCGTTTACGGTCGCGATTGCGGGTTCGCATGTGTCGTTGGCGGGCGCCGCCGGTGATGCCGCGCAGGGCCGCGATAAGGCCAGCAATTGCATGGGTTGCCACGGTGTCACCAGTTATTTCAATACCTATCCGACCTATCGTGTCCCGCGTCTTGGCGGCCAACACACCGAGTATCTCGTTTCCGCGTTGCAGGCCTACCGTGCAGGCGATCGAGAGCACAGTACCATGCAGGCGCAAGCGGCCTCGTTGAGTGATCAGGACATGGCTGATCTCGCCGCTTATTTTGCCAGCTTTGGTCGCCCTTAACCGGGTCACGCGTTGATAACCTGAGGTCGAGAAAAATGAAGAGAATTTCGAAGTATTTGGTGGTATTGGCGATGGCAGGATTTTCGGGGTTCGCGATGACGGCGGTTCAGGCGGCGGGTGACGTGGCGCGCGGCAAGGAAAAATCGCAGACTTGCCAGTCTTGCCACGGATTGGACGGCAATTCACCCACCGCGCAGTTCCCGACGTTGGCAGGGCAGTACCAGGATTACTTGGCACATTCGCTCAAGGCATATCAATCCGGTGCGCGCAAGAACGCGATCATGGCAGGTATGGTCGCCGCGCTTAGCGATCAGGATATCGAGGATCTGGCCGCCTATTACGCATCGCAGAAAGGTTTGTACGACACGACGGAGCCGCGCTTTCGCTGAGGTCTTCGTGGTTGTACGGCCGTTCGTCTTCGGGCAAGTTCGCCCGAAGCGAGCGGTTAACCCAAGCGCGGGTGGATTGTGGCGAAAATCGGACGAATCCAGCGGCGTTGTCTCTCTTTTGCTATACTTTAAAGAAGTCAACTTACCCATGTGCCGAAATGTCGACACGATTCGTCAACTCGATCGCAGTCACCGCGCTGGTTGTGCTCGGTTTGGGTACCGGTGTAGCCAATGGGCAACCGGGTTCGTTGATCAACTACGATCCGATCCATCTGATGGCGGACCATGACGCGACCGAGCGTTTTCATTCGCGTTTCGCGTTTAGCGGGCGTGTATCGCCGATGATTCTCGGTGGTTCGTCGTTCGATCGTGACCCAATAGAGATCGATCGGCTGGGCTGGTTCACCCAATGGCACCCTTGGCGTGGCGGCCTGCACTTGAGTGGGGCGTTGTTATACCAGGACTTCTCCGTGTCGCCGTCGACCGACTTGGATAGCGTGCTTGGCGGGCGACCGCGATGGTCGACCGATGCGTTGCTCAATCACAACGCGGAAGGCCTGACCTCTTATCTTGGGTTGGGGTGGGCTACCCGGTTCGACGCCGAGAAGCGCTTCGGCATGCGCGTGGATATGGGGCTTTTATCGAGCGACCTCAACGAATTGAGTGGATCGAGCCACGGTGGCACGACATCGAATCGTATGGGTTTCGGCCGCGCATTCGGAGATCTGGACGGAGACTACGTGACACCAGTCTTCTCGCTGGGTATGTCGTATTCATTCTAGACATGTTCGATGCTCGATCGCGCCGGTAGACGGGCCTGTGAGCGATACCAAGGTGTGTGAATTCAAGGTACTTGAGACCGAAAACGCATAATCGTCGCGCGCGCTCGCGCTTCACATTTCCCGCCAATCGAATCGACACCAGCGCTTGGATCCATTGCATCTTCCGGACGACAACCCTTATAGGCCGCCACGAGCGTGCGTCGCGGACCATGGAGCGGCTTCCCTCGTCGCCGGTTTGGTTTCGCCACGCAGGCTCTCCCCCATTGCTGGATGGCGTTGGATCGTTGGCGGGTTCGAGCTTCACCGGCGCTCACCAGTGATGTGGACAGTCATGGTCCTGCTCTATTTCGTTGTTTCGATCGCTGTTGCGCTGATCCCGCTGATTGGAGTGTTGGTCTACCCATTGGTTTCAGTGCTGCTATTCGGGGGCTTGATGGCAGGTTGCGCTGTCCTCGACGCCGGGCGTCCGCTCGGTTTGAGATTGTTATTATCGGGGTTGCGGCGGCGCCCGACGGGCTTGGTGCTTGCCGGTGGGTTCTACTTAATCGGCAACTTTCTGGTTTCGTTGTTTGCAATGATCGGCCTGGTGGCCGTCGTCGGGGA
Organism: Thiotrichales bacterium; assembly: GCA_050329935.1. Classification (GTDB taxonomy): domain Bacteria; phylum Pseudomonadota; class Gammaproteobacteria; order UWMA-0217; family UWMA-0217; genus CAYSFW01. The sequence continues at coordinate 23,252 of JBHJOI010000076.1, forward strand.
CGTGGGCGCCGCACTGCTGCCGGAGGTCGCGGGCGAGAATTTGCTGCCCGTGATCGCGATCATGCTGATGGCGTTCCTGTGCCTGTTGCTGCTAACCATGGCGATCTGGTTCGCGCCGGTACTCATCATTCGGCACGAGATCACCTCACTTGTCGCGATGCGTCTGAGTTTCACCGCATGCACCCGCAATCTCGCCGCGGTTATGGTTTGGGGACTCGTAGCGCTTGTTGGGGCGGTGTTGGGGTTGTTAACGGCAGGGCTTGGGCTGTTGTTGGTCGTGCCGACGCTGATTGCTTCGACCTATGTCGCATACCGAGCGATCCTGGCGGCGTGAAGTCCCCGGCGTCATGCCGGAGCAGCGGACAATCCCCGCACACGGGCGCTTAACAGCGATTGCATGAGCGCTACAACGAGCCTAGAACGCCGCCGTCGCGGGTTCCTGCGGCTTCGCGTACTCGTGAAAGCGCCAAGCGGTAAGAACCTCGGGTTGATTTGAACGCCAGAGTTGTCGGTGCAGCCAGCGGATACTGTCGGGATCGGTGAGGAGCCGGAATTTCTCGCGCGGATTGATCGCATCGGGCCCCTCGACAAAAACCTTGTCGCGTAACGCCAGCAACTCGGATTGGGTGTCTGGCGGATATTGCTTGTCTTTCGGCAGCAACGAAATGTGAATCGCATTGACCACCGGATCGATCACGGCCTTGGCAAATCCCGTGGGCGCGTTGATACGCGCGTTGTTTTCGTCGGCGATGATATGGTCGAGGTCGCGCAAAAGCGGTTCGCGCGCGGTTTCCGACGGAATGCGGAACAGTCGCAACCTGCTCGCCAGCAGGCCGAGGCTGCGTTTGCTGCTCACGACGGAGACCGCAGGGGCTAGCACGAGTGCGACGATAATCGGTGAGGTCCAGAGTAGAAATTTCGGGTCGAGATAGTAGATGTAGGCGCCCCAAGCGAGCGCGAGCAGCGTGCCGAAGCCGTGATGTACCAGCGCGTCGCTCCAGCGGGTCTGAACGTCCTCGCGTGTTTGGGTGCCCCAGCGTACATCGCGTCCAACTAGCGTCATCACTACGTAACGACTATGAAATAGCATTCGCACCGGCGCGAGCAGGGCCGACAACAGCGCCTCTAGCGCCACGCTGATGGTTAAACCCGCCACGCCACCGTAGAGTCGGGCGTGCATTCGGCGTAAGGCGACGTAAATGATGCCGAGGATTTTAGGTAGAAACAGTAGCGTTGCGGTCGCCACCAGCAGGCCGATCACCCACTCGGGGAACCAGGCGGCGGGCCAATTCGGAAACAGGGTGAATCGCTCTGGGAAATAATCCGGCGCGGTTCGCACCCGGGTCGCGACCTCCACCGTGCTGACACCCAGCAGCGTGAGCCACAACAGCGCGGACCCGTACGCCATCATGCCATACAGAAACATAATACGATGCGTGGTCTTGATGCCCCAGCCACTGATCAGTCGCAGGTGTTGCAGGTTGCCTTGCGACCAGCGTCGATCGCGCTTGAGTTCGTCGAGCAGGGTAGGCGGTGCCTCCTCGAAACTGCCCTCAAGATCATAGGCGAGCCAAACCTCCCAGCCGGCGCGGCGAATGTAGGCCGCTTCGACGAAGTCGTGGCTCAGGATCTCGCCACCCATCGGGGCCTTGCCTGGCAAGCGCTCGAGGTTGCAATATTCGATAAACGGCGCAAGCCGGATAATGGCATTGTGACCCCAGTAATAACCATCGCCCATTTGCCAGAAGTTCAATCCCGCGGCGAACAACGGTCCGTAGACGTGGTTGCCGAATTGCTGCGCTCGCGCGTAAAGCGACTCGCGATTGACGGTCATCGGCGCGGTTTGCAGGATCCCGATCTGGCGCCGCTTTTCCATGATCCGTACCATCTTGACCAGCGTATCGCCGCGCATGATGCTGTCGGCATCGAACACGATCATATAGCGATACTGGCTGCCCCAGCGGCGGCAAAAATCGGAGATATTGCCGGTCTTGCGCTTAATGCGGGTTCGCCGCAAACGGTAGTGAATGCGTTTGAAATCGCCGGTTTCGCGACACCAGCGCGCCCATGCGTGCTCTTCCTCGACCCAGTTGTCGGGGTCGTTGGAATCGCTTAGAACGAAAAAGTCGAAGTGATCGATCAGGCCGGTCTCGCGGAGCGAGTTGTAGGTGGCGCGCAAGCCGGCAAACACCCGCGCGGCGTCTTCATTGCAGATCGGAATGACGATGGCGGTCCGGGCGAGCGGAATGTCGTCTTCGTCGCCGTCCTGGATCAACACATTGCTGATCGAAAAGCGGCGACCCAATCCGGGAAATAGCGTCACGATGAATCCCGCCATCGCGGACCAGAATCCAAGTGATATCCAACCAAAGAGTATCGCGAACAGGATCGTGATGGTCAGTTCCAGCGGCGTTTCACCGTGGTTCGGTAGTGTCTTGAGCAGGTACCGGGTCGCAATAAACGTCTGCAGCCCGGCGACGCCGAACAATGTGGCTCGGCGCAGCAGGGCTACCCGCTGCCAGTTATCGAACTGGCTGCTCATCGACTGGCGCGGTTCTGGGTTTAGATGGATTCGAGCGGTTTCGCGGACTGGCTCGCAGCCTGTTCGCGCCGGCGCCGCGGCGCGATGAGAGTCCGGTTGATCGGCGGATAGCCCCAGGATCGGTATTGAAAGTCTTCGACTTCCAGGTCGTCATGGGCGCCGTCACGCGTGAACCACGCATGAATCATGGCGGCCGGATTGACCTCGCGATGACCCAGCAATCGCTCGTTCAGCTTGGCAAACGCGGTTTCCAGGATCTGGGACTCGGTCGCATCGTCAGGCAACGCGCCGCTCAGTTCCAGCATGACCGCCTGACTCGCTTCAGTGCAGCAACCGAGCATCTCGAGGTACTGCTCGATCCGTTTTCGGGCAAAATCCAGATGGGTCGATTTCGTACTCATTGAATGCACCAGAGTGTTGGTTTCCGTAACTAGTCTTGGACCAAGAGTATTATTTTTCAAGTGGCGGCGGTTCCAGTAAGTAGGTCCAGGTTTCGCTGAGCGCGGTGTCCTGCGCCTTGAGAAACGCGCGAAGTTCGACGGGCTTATCCTTTTCGGTATGCAGCGCGAACGATAGACGCCACCCCTGGGTGATCTTGTTCCAGGTGAGGTGCTTTTCGATCAGTTCGCCGCCCGCGCCGATCGTCACATCCGGCTCGACCTTCGCTTCAGGGCCGAGCGCCTTGAGTTTCTCACCGATGAAGTCGATCAGTACGCGACGGTGTTTGGGATTGCCATTATCGTCGAAATCGAAACCGGTGCGGGTCGCGAAGACCAACGCCTTGGGTTCGATCGCCGGCAGCTCGTTGCCCCAGTCGATCCGATACTCGACGCGCAATGGCTCACCGGGGTCGGGCGTGGTTTCGGGAACCCAATACGCGACAATGTTGTCGTTGTATTCGCTGTTGGTCGGTATCTCGGTGAGCTTTACATAGCCCTTGCCCCAGTCGCCGACGGGTACGACCCAGGCGTTTGGCCGCTGCTCCATATGCGTTTCCAGGTCTTCGTAGCTCGAAAACGCGCGATCGCGCTGGAACAGGCCGAAGCCGCGCGGATTTTCAAGCGAAAACGAGATCAGCCGCAGCCGGGACTCATTGGACAATGGGCGCCAGATACGCTCACCGTTGCCGTTGATCATGAACAAACCGTCGGAGTCATGCACCTCGGGGCGCCACTCGCCATTGGGGCGGCGTGTATTTTCGCCGAAATGGAACATGCTGGTCAGCGGCGCGACGCCAAGTTCCTTGACCTTTTCACGCTGGAAGATCGCGGCCTTGACGTGTGTCGTCGTTGTTTTGCCGGGGTTGATGTTGAACTCATAGGCGCCGGTCACGCGCGGGCCGTCGAGCAAGGCGTAGATTCTTGCAGACTTGCTCTCGGGCGACGGGCGTTTTAGCCAGAATTCACGAAATATCGGAAACTCTTCGCCGCTGGGGAGACCGGTATCAACGGCCAGGCCACGCGCCGAAATCCCATATAGCGTGTCGCGGCTGACTGCCCGGAAGTAGCTGGCACCGGCGAAGGTGATAACTTCATCGAAATAGCGTCGATTCTTGATCGGATAGTGCAACCGGAAGCCAGCGTAACCGAGGTCGGAGGGTAGTTTATCGGCGATGTTGTTTTTGCCGTAGTCGAACAGTTGAGGTTCCAGCAGCAGTGGTTTGATGGTCTTGCCGTCGATCAGATGGAGATCGACCCCGTATTCGTAGACGAATCCGGGGTGGAACAGCTGCACCTCGAAATTACCGTTGCCGCCACGCCAAATGGATTTGTCCGGATTGAAGCGAATGTCGCGGTGCTGGTCGTAATTGAAGTTCGGACGGCGCAGGAATTCCGGTACCGGCTTGGGCGCGTCGTAAGGTTGCGCGGCGAGCGCCTTGGCCTTGTGTTCGACGTCGCCGAACTCGAATGCCGCCGCGGTTCCGAGCATGGTTGCGCTCAGCACGCCAGCAACGGCGAGGGTACGGGTAAACGCTATCAGGCGGGCCACGATCGGGTCACACGCGGTCGGCATGATCACTGCGGTCTATCTCCTTGTTCGGGTCGTGAAAATTGTGGGGGTGGCGTCGTGGCGCGTGGAGCAGCGGATGGGGCGCGTGCTGCGCCTGACTGGTTTGGATGCGGCGTAAGCCTACCAGATTGGCAATCGGACGCAATCCGCGTCTGATCCTGAGCGCACCGGCGCCTAGCCTTCGTCGCGCGGTCGGGCTTGGTTGGCCAGCCATTCGTCCGGAGTGAACGCGCGTATCGTCAATGCATGAATCGCGCCGCTGGTGATCTGTTCGGCTACGATTTTGTACACGCGTTGGTGCCGCTTAACTGGGCCCAGTCCGGCGAAATCGGCGCTGATGACGACGGCTTCGAATTTGCTGCCGTCCCCGTTGACGCTTACTTGGCTTTCCGGCATGCCTGCGTTGATCAGTTGTTCGATTTCATCGGGTGACATTGTCACGCTCCTGTCGGGTCTCGGTATTGAGTCGAGTGGCGGCGAGAGTCTAGCCGCGAACGCGGGAAATTCAAAGAAACCGACGGGTAGAGCGCGGTCGCCTGAGCTACCGTCAGTATTCTGGGTTCGTAATGACCTGTCTTAGGTCGTCCGCTAGTAGTTCCATTCGCCACCCGCGCAAGAGCGGCGAATCCGTATGGCGATGAATCAGGCGTTCAATGTCCCGGCGCGACGCAATCCGGCTGGGTGTTATCTGCAATGCCGTGCCAAGTTGTTGAATGCGATCCTGAAGTGCGCGGATCTGTCGCTTTTCAGAATCACTGAAAGGGTTGCTTTCGAGCGAGGGTGGCCAGGTATCCGGGGCGCTCGCAAGCGCGGTTTCAATCGCCATGAGTAGCGTGCGTACTGACTCCGGCGGCAGCTTGGCCAGTTCCGGGTAATTCGCGAGTGCTTGCGGCGTGCTCGGTAGTTTGCGTGCTATCGCAAGGACGCTCTCGTCGGCGAGAATCCATTTGCGTGGTCGATCGCGCGTTCGTGCGCGTTGCTCCCGCCACACCGCGAGTTCGCGAATCACCGCCCGCTGTTGGCTCGTCGTGCCGCGTTGGCCGTTGACCCGATGGAGTAAATCGTTGCCGTCGCGCGGTTCGATGACGCCTCGGCGCAAGGTTGCGATCTCTTCCGCTAGCCAGGGGAGACGATTCTGCTGGTCGAGTCGGTCGGCAAGTGCATCGCGAAGAGACAAGAGATAACGAACGTCGTCCTCCGCGTAGGCGATCTGCGCCGACGTCAGGGGTCGTTTGCACCAGTCGGTGCGGGTTTCGGTTTTGGCGAGTTCGACGTTGAGTAGTTGCTTGACCAGCGCCGCGTAACTGATTTGTTCGTCGAATCCCAGGAGCGAGGCGGCGATCTGAGTATCGAACACGGGGTCCGGTATCGTTTCGTAGGCGCTGAGCAGTGCCTCGAAATCCTGCCCGGCGGAGTGGATGATTTTTTCGCTCGAGGCGGCGCTCAGCAGTGCGGTGAGCGGCGTGGTATCTTCGAGCGTCAATGGATCGACGCAGAGTAGGTGGCGCGTGGTCGCAAGTTGAACCAGGCAGAGGCGCGGGTAATAGGTTCGCTCGCGGACGAACTCGGTGTCGATTCCCAGCCTGGGCGCGTCGAAAAGTTGTTCAAGCGCGGCGCTGTCGGCGTTGCGGTTGTCGATGAAGGTCGAAGTCATGTGCATGGGGTCCAGGCGCTTCGACGCGAGGCGCGCCGTTGGGTCGTGACTTTAACCGGGTGACGCGGCGCGCGCCACAGGTCGGACTTGCGTCGCCGATCGAAATGGCCTCTAGACCATGGCGCTATAGCCGATCGACGTCGGATCGAAATGAGCCGTGTTCAGCAGACACTCCTGGCAGATGCTCATCGAGCGGGCGTTCATCGTGATCAGTTGCGCGGCGATAGCGGGCTCCCGCCCCATTAGTTCCATGATGCGGTTGCGCGGAAACGCGCACACCACGCAGTTTGTCAATGCTTGGGCGGAGTACCCGACTGGTCCCGCGATGTCGCCCTGAAAGCCGAGAAAGTCACCGGGTGATCGCGAAACTCAACTACCGTTCCTTTTTTGCAGCATTTCGCCGATCACCTACTGGGCAAGGACAAGTTGGCGGTGCCGACGATTGAGATGGAGCGTCTGGAGCAACGTTTTGATACGAAACACGTCGAGGCCGCGAGTCGTTGACGTGCTCGCGCGCGGCGTCGATCAGGCGCGGCGCGCGATCCCGACAAAAAAAGCACTAATCTGGTGCTGACCCTAGTGCATTAGGGTATTAGAATATTATTTAATATA
>JBHJOI010000077.1:0-21092 GCA_050329935.1 Thiotrichales bacterium
TCATTGCGCTCGGCCTCGCGTATGTGGGCCGCTTGCGTAACGGTATCCAGGTCTTCCGCAGGCAATTCCGAGAACAATGGGATACGCGGCAGATACTCGCGCAACTTGAAATGGGGCATTCGGATCTCCAGGCTGGGGGGCATCGGCAGGGCGATTGGCAGGCGCCTGGATATGTCGCCAGCGGCGTAAGACACGTCCTCGCGTGGCTGTCAATACTCCAACTCGCATCAGGCCCGTGTACCAAGGCGCATCATGTATCCGCCCCCGGTCATCACACCGACCGCGTTGACTACAATCCCACGAGTTTAGCTGGAATCTGTCACATAATCACCGCTGACACCGGGAGTTTCGAAAAATCATGGACATAAAGGAGGATTTAGCCGCCCAACGACCCGATCGCTGTCTGGTTCGTTCAGCTTCGCGACCCGTCAACGCCCTTGATCGCCCATGACTGGCTAAACACTACGGCTCGCGATCTCAGCCTCCGGTGCGCTGTAGATAAATTTATGCAAAATGAGATTGACATCACGGTTTAGCTGATGAACCGCATTGTGCCGCCTGTGGTAGCGCTCCTATACTGGCTATACATACGGCTCATCGGCGCCGAGCGCTAGGTAGACCGCTAGCAGCGAAGTTGGGTGTGCCGTTTTAGGGATGAAATCATCACGAGGGCTTTTATATATGAAGAAATTACGACTTGCTTTGCTTCCGCTGCTGTTCTGCGCATCCAGCGCGTTCGCGTTCACACAAACGGACGATATCGCCCAAGGAGCTGCAGACGGCAGGGAGGCCGGGCGTCCCGAGAATCAGGTATCGAACCTGATCAATCAGATGAACCTGTTGTTCACCGGAACGCCGGTCCCGGCCTCGAACGGAACGCTTCAGTTCTGGGCCACAGGCGATCGCGACAACCACAACCAAACCGCAGATACCTTCTATTTATTCGGTGGCGCTCCGTCGTTGGCATCGAGCACATACGTCACGAGTTTTCTCCTCGACAACTACTGGGGCAATGGCCACGACACGTACAACAACACATCGATCCCGATCCCGCAAGCGACGCTTGCCAGTCTGATCAGTGGTGGCGATATCCGGTTCTGGTTGACCAACTCCGCGAACGGTGTTACGCCATCAGCAAACAATGGTGAATGGTTGTGGTTGAGCGAGGCGACACTCAGCTACACACCGGTACCGTTGCCGGCGGCTCTACCGCTGTTTATCGGCGGACTGCTCGTGCTGGCGCGCACCGCGTTCCGGCGTAAGCCTGTTGACGAAGGCGCCGCCACGGCCTGAATGTAATCGAGCTTACGCCTCGGAAAAGGGCGACTGCGGTCGCCCTTTTTTTCTTGCCTCATAGCCCTTGCGCGCGCCTTTACCCCTCCGGCCGCATGTGCGGAAACAATAAAACATCGCGAATCGACGGCGAGTCGGTCAGCAACATCACCAACCGGTCGATACCGATGCCCTCGCCCGCGGTGGGTGGCATGCCGTGCTCCAGCGCGCGGACGTAGTCGGCATCGAAGTGCATCGCCTCCTCGTCGCCGGCTTCTTTCTCGGCGACCTGCCTGCGAAAGCGTTCGGCCTGGTCCTCGTAATCGTTCAGCTCCGAAAAGCCGTTCGCGATCTCGCGTCCACCGACGAAAAACTCGAAACGGTCGGTCACAAACGGATCGGCGTCGTTACGACGCGCCAGTGGTGAGACTTCGGCCGGATAGGCGGTGATGAAGGCCGGATCGAGCAAACGTGGCTCGACCGTCTTTTCGAAGATCTCGATCTGAACCTTGCCAAGTCCATAGCTGGGCTTGAGGGGAATGTTAAGGTTTGCCGCAACGGTTCGCGCGCGATCAAGATCGTCGAGATCCGCCGCCGCCAACCCTGGATTGAAGTGCAGGATCGACGACTTCACGCTCATGCGGGCAAACGGCTTTGCGAAGTCATAGTCGCGCCCCTGGTACGACACCGTAGTGGACCCCTTGACCGCAAGCGTGAGTTTACGCAGCAGGTCCTCGGTCAAATCCATCAGATCGAAATAGGTCGCGTAGGCCTCGTAGAATTCCAGCATCGTGAATTCGGGATTGTGCCGAGTGGACAAACCCTCATTCCTGAAATTGCGATTGATCTCATAGACCCGCTCGAATCCGCCAACCACCAGCCGCTTGAGGTAAAGCTCCGGCGCGACGCGCAGGTACAGATCCATATCGAGGGCATTGTGAAAGGTCACGAACGGACGTGCCGTCGCGCCGCCCGGAATGACCTGCATCATCGGCGTCTCGACCTCGAGGAACCCCCGCGCGTCGAGATAATCGCGGATGAAATTCACGATGCGCGATCGAATACGAAACGTCTCACGCACCGGCTCGTTCATGATCAAATCGAGATAACGCTGGCGGTAGCGCTGCTCGGTATCGGTCAGGCCGTGGAATTTCTCGGGCAACGGCCGCAGCGATTTCGTCAGCAGACGCAAACTATCGACGTGGATGCTCAGCTCGCCCTTCTGGGTCCGAAATAGCGTGCCCTCGGCGCCGAGGATGTCGCCAACGTCCCAGGTCTTGAACTCGGCGTAGACACCCTCGGGCAGCGCATCGCGCTGGACATAGATCTGGATTCGGCCGGACATATCGAGCAACGCCGCAAAACTGGCCTTGCCCATGATCCGCTTGGCCATCATCCGCCCAGCGACCGCGACCCGGATTGGTTCAGCTTCGAAAAACTCGGCCGCCTTTTCCGCGTATTCGGCTTGTAGCTCGCCCGCCATCACATTACGCCGAAAATCGTTCGGAAACGCGACGCCGCTCTCACGCAAACGTTTCAGCTTTTCGCGGCGCTCCGCGAGCAGTTTGTGTTCTTCCAGCGCTGGAGATTCGGTTTTTTCGTTCATGATCGCCTGAATTGTCGTCGGTTGTCCTGAAGAAGGGAGTCGTCGCATCGGGCGCGGCGCCTCGTTCGCGCCGCGCCGCTACAAGCCGCTTTTCAAGCTGGCTTCGATGAATTGATCGAGATCGCCGTCCAGCACCGCGCGTGTATTCGCGGTCTCGATGCCGGTTCGCAGATCCTTGATCCGGGATTGGTCCAAGACATAGGAACGAATCTGGCTGCCCCAGCCAATATCGGATTTCGAGTCCTCGATCACCTGCTGGCTGGCGTTGCGCTTTTGCACTTCCATTTCGTATAGCTTGGCCTTGAGCTGCTTCATCGCCGTGTCGCGGTTCTTGTGCTGCGAGCGGTCATTCTGGCATTGCGTGACGATGCCGGACGGAAGATGCGTGATGCGGACCGCCGATTCGGTGCGGTTGACGTGCTGGCCACCGGCGCCGCTGGCGCGGTAGACGTCCACCCGCAGATCGGCCGGATTGATGTCGATCTCGATCTCGTCGTCGATCTCCGGCGATACGAACACCGCTGCGAACTAGGTATGACGACGATTACCCGAGTCGAAGGGCGACTTGCGCACCAACCGATGCACGCCCGTCTCGGTGCGCAGCCAGCCAAAGGCATACTCGCCGCTGTAGAGGATCGTCGCGCTCTTGATGCCGGCGACCTCGCCCGGCGAGACCTCGATCAGCTCGGTCTTGAATCCATGCGCCTCACCCCAGCGCAGGTACATCCTGAGCAGGATCTCGGCCCAGTCCTGCGCCTCGGTCCCACCGGAACCGGCCTGAACATCGACATAGGCATTGTGCGCGTCCATTTCGCCGGCGAACATGCGCCGAAACTCCAGCTTCTCGACCTCGGTCTGGTATTGATCGAGATCGGTTTGCACCGCGCGAACACCCTCCTCGTCGGACTCGGCTTCGGACAGCTCGAGCAACTCATGCGCGTCGCGCAGGCCTGTTTCCAAGCGGAGGATGACGTTGACGACCGCTTCGAGCTTGGCGCGCTGTTGTCCCAGCGATTGCGCGCGCTCGGGTTTGTTCCAGAGATCCGGCGCCTCGAGTTCGCGCGAGACCTCCTCTAGCTGTTCGACCTTGGTTTCGAAGTCAAAGATACCCCCTCAGGGACGCGATTCGCCCCTGCAGGTCTTCAATCTGGTTGTATAACGGATTGAGTTCCATGTTCACGCCCGAAAAAACGCCGATGATACCTGAATTCCGGATCCCGATACCGCCGCGACGCGGACGTTTTTCGGCCCGATCCGGCTGCCCGGTGGACACGCCCAACGCCGGCCACGCGCAGCTCTAGCCAAACCGATTCTGGATCATCAATTGCAAGGTGGTCGAATCGTTGAAGCGATTGACCTCCAATCGAAACGCGATATGCATCGACTCGCCGGGACCGGGCCACTCCGACGGCGCCACGTTGAAGATGATCGCGTCCAACGCGAGCGATTGCCGCAACGGCCGCAGCACGTATTTCAGATGCCGCTCCTGCAACACCCGACGCTGCACCACCTCGAACTCACCGTCGAACAGCGGCGGCGGAAACGCCTGCCCCCAGGGACCGGCCCGGGTCAGCATCTCGGCCGATTCCACGGTCATTTCGTCGGGCGCCAGAGCGCCGTCCGACCAAACCTCCGGTTGTAACAACTCCTCCGGTAGCAGCGTGCGGACCGCCTGATCGAACGCCGCGTTGAACGTCGCCAGTTGGTTCGACTCCAGCGCCAGGCCCGCTGCCATAGCGTGGCCGCCGAAGCGCGTGATGACGCCGGGGTAGTGCGTCGCGACCCAGTCCAGCGCGTCGCGTATATGCAATCCCGGTACCGAGCGCGCCGAACCCTTGAGCTGGCCATCGCCCGCGTCGGCGAACGCGATCACCGGGCGGTGCACGCGTTCGCGGATGCGTGAGGCGAGGATGCCAATCACCCCCTGATGCCAGTCCGCGCCGTAGAGCGTCAAACCCCAAGGCAGCTCGGCCGCGTCGAGGTCGATCCCGGTCAGGATCTCCAGCGCCTGCGATTGCATGTCGGCCTCGATCTCGCGCCGCTGCCGGTTGAGATCGTCGAGCCGTGCCGCCAGCGTACGCGCTACCTCGGCATCGTCAGTCAGCAGGCATTCGATACCCAGCGACATATCCTCCAGCCGCCCCGCCGCATTCAATCGCGGCCCCACCGCATAACCGAGATCGGCCGCGCTCGCATGCCGAACCTCCCGATTCGCGACCGCGAGCAAAGCCTGAATGCCGACCACCGCGCGACCGGAGCGAATCCGGCGCAATCCTTGCTCGACCAGCACCCGGTTGTTGAAATCGAGCGGCACCACGTCAGCGACCGTGCCCAGCGCGACGATATCGAGCCATTGCGCCAGATTTGGCGCCGCGACACCGTCCACGCCAAGGCAACCGCGCGCGCGCAAGGCCTGGCGCAATGCGATCAACAGGTAAAACACCACACCGACCCCGGCCAGCGCCTTGCTGGGAAACGCATCCCCCGGCTGATTCGGATTGACGATCGCGACCGCCGCCGGCAGGGTCGCGCCGGGCAAATGATGATCGGTGATCAACACATCGATCCCGGCCGCGTTCGCCGCGGCGACGCCGTCGATACTGGCGATGCCGTTATCGACCGTGACGATCAGACCCGGGTCGCGCATCCGCGCGACCTGCACGATTTCGGGCGTCAGGCCATAACCGAATTCGAACCGATTCGGCACCAGAAAGTCGACCTGACGCACGCCGAGCGCGCGCAGACCGCGTAGCGCGAGCGCGGTGCTGGTCGCACCATCGGCATCAAAATCGCCCACCACCAAAACGCGCTCGTCGCGTTCCCGCGCGAGCACCAGTCGCTCGACCGCGGATGCCAGCCCGGTCAACGCCTCCACCGGCGCCAAACGGGTCAAGGCGTAGTCCAGCTCCGAGTCGCCGCTCACCCCGCGCGCCGACAGCACCCGCGCCAACAGGCTCGGAACACCGTTGACCGACGTCAGCGCGGGTCGACGACGCAGTCGATACTCGGCGGGCTTCACATCGGTTTACCGAGCGCGTTGAGCGCATTCGGCGCGCGCCAACGTAACCAACGATCCCAGCGCCGAAGCCGGAACAGGGTTCCGTTGCAGGGTATGATCCGCAACTCGCGATACGCGCCTCGCGCCAGCGCTTGCCGCAGGAACGGTCGCAATCTCGTCTCGAATATCTGCATCGCCTCCAACCAAGCGTTCAAATCGTCATACAAAGCCGGCTCGAGCAGACGGTCCCAAACGATCAGCGTATCGCCATCGGGAAACGCCGGTCGCGCCAACCATTCATCAACCGGGATCGCCGCGCGCGCCGCCAGACCGGCCACCAGCGCATCATCCGCGACGATCGCGGCATAGTCGTGGCTGGCCTCGACCGCCTCGGTGCCGCCGCCCCACACCCAGAGCGTATTCGCGGTCGGGGCACCGCGTAGCGCCCGCGCCGCGTTGAACGGCGCCCTGTGCAGTAACATCTGAACTTCGTTCAACAAGCCATGCAACACGCGCCGTGCCGAAGCCGCCGGCAGATTTCGACGCACGGCACGGCCATACGCTCGCGACGGCGGTACGGTGCCAAGCCCGAGCGCGTCCGGCAACCCCAGATAGCCTGCCCCATCGGCCTCGAGTTGAAACCAACCTCCGTATTCGCGCACGTGCGCGCCGACCAGATTCGCGATCGCCTCACGCTCGGCGGCGTCGAGCGGCGCCGCCGTCAATCCGGAAACGATCAAATCGGATACATCGGCACGCAGATGCGCCGGATCGGCCCGACAAACGGTAGCTCCGGCGCGGTCGCACAACGCGCGCGCCACCGGCAACTCGGTGTCGGCCGCGATGGCACCGCGCAACAACCGCCACAGCGTCGCCTCGTAACCGCGGCCGTCGATCGCTTCGGCGACGCCCCGCCCCCACCAACCCGCAAGTTTCGCGAAGGTCGGCAGTCCCGCGTAGTCCGCCTGCCATTCCGACAGACGGTCGAACACACCCGGCACCACCAGATCGACCCGACCGCTAGACATTCAATCGAACCTTCGTGGCAGGTAGCGGCCTCGGAGGATTAAAGCGATACGAAAATGGGTACCACACCCACTCGTCGCTGCATCGCGCGTTGGAACCCAGTGCGCGTGGCACCGCGAAGCAGTCTTGTTCCAACAACAAAAAATCATTCCATCCAATCACTTAGAAACTATCGACACGTTCCGACACGGCGCCCGAGCACAACCAGTCTTGCCCTCGTCGCGGACACGGAGTCTATCCCAAACCACGCGCGGCCCCTCGTTTGACAGTGATCGCGCGCGGGTAAAGGTAGCCGTCGCGCGGAGACGCCCCTCTGTATTCCAATGCCCCTGTGAGCCGTTTCGCGGCCGATTAGCCGCAAACTGTGACTACCCTCACACTCACCTCGATAAACGGTAGCATTTAACAGATCAGGACATTCCAAAAACAATCAGTTAGCCCCTAAAATAACACCCGTACATTCATTGGATGTGACTCCTCCTGAGTTATTTAGCCGTCCCGCTGGACGGCTTTTTTTTTGCCCTCCTCACGTGCCCGCGCAACCGCGCAACCACCGCCGACCCAGCCCGGATAGGACGCCTACGGCAAACGGCTTCGCATAGGTCAAAAATACCACCCATCAATAATTCATCACCGTTTATCCGGTCTCGTCGCGCACGGTCAGCTCTTCGACCTATAACAATTTGACACATTTTACGCGGGCTGCGACCAACGTCGCGGCACCTCGAAGGGCTCCAATCGCCAATAATCACGCCGCGGTTGGGTCGAGGCCGTAAAACGGTGCCGAACACCGAGGTTTCGAGAGGACGAAATCGCATGGCGCAATATCCGAACCCACTTCACGCGGTCGCTAGCAGAGCAGCCGATGAACGGTATCGCGCGCGTCACTCGACCGCCTCCCGCCCGCCAGCCGATACGTTTGCCCCCACTGCGCGATCCGCATCCGACGCTATCGGCACTCCGCACACGGTGTCCTGTATCACCTCTCACCTGGAGTCACACTCATGCCGTCCGCACTGACCTATCCCGGCGTCTATATCGAAGAAGTCCCGAGTGGCGTTCGCACGATCACCGGCGTCGCCACCTCGATCACCGCGTTCGTCGGTCGCGCCTTGCGCGGTCAGACTGATGAACCGGTGCGGGTCCAGAGCTTCGCGGAATTCACCCGCGTTTTTGGTGGTTTATGGCGCGACAGTCCGCTGGGCTACGCGGTCAATCACTTCTTCAGCAACGGGGGCGGCGACGCCCTGGTGGTACGGGTCGACAACGGCGGCGCCGCCGCCACCGGCGCGGCCGACACCCTCAATCTGGTCGCCGCCAGCCCGGGCGATTGGGGCGAGGCCTTGCGACTCCGGGTCGATCACCAGACCCGCCCGGAGATCGGCGACGAACAGTTGTTCAACCTAACGGTCCGCGACGGCGGCAGCGGCGCGACCGAGCGCTTCCTGAACATCTCCGTGCTAGCCGGTCATCCGCGCTACGTCGGTCAGGTGTTGGCGCAGGAATCCAGGCTGGTCCGGCTCTCGGGGGCGGCGCCCGCGGCGCGTCCCGGCGCGACCCCGGACGCGGCCCCCGGACTTGATCCGATGACCGTCACGCCCGGCTCGCTCGCCTTCAATACCGACGGCGACAACGGCGCGGCCATCACCGACGCGCAGGTTTCCGCGCCCGCGCTGGAGGCGACGAGGCAGGGTCTGTGGGCGCTCGAAAGCGCTGATCTGTTCAATCTGCTCTGCATCCCGCCGTTTACGTTCGACGCCGATATCGGCGCACAGACCCGCTCCGCCGCGGCGACTTACTGCCACGCGCGGCGGGCCGTCTACATCGTCGATCCACTTAGCGCGTGGGACGAACCGTCCGACCTCACCGGTGGCGCCAACAGCCTCGACAGTGCTACCTGGGGTCTCGCTCGCAGCGAGAACGCGGCGCTGTATTTTCCGCGCCTGCGCATGCCCGACCCGCTGCAGGAAGGACGCCTCGGCGAGTTCGCGCCGTGCGGCGCGGTCGCCGGGATCATGGCTCGCACGGACACCGAACGCGGGATATGGAAGGCGCCGGCTGGACTGGACGCGACCTTGCGCGGCGTTACCGAACTGACCGTCAAACTCACCGATGGCGAGAATGGTGTCTTGAATCCGCTCGGCGTCAACTGCCTGCGCGCCTTCCCGGTCAACGGCCGGGTCGTGTGGGGCGCGCGCACGCTGCGCGGGGCCGATAGCCTGGCCTCGGAGTGGAAATACCTGCCAGTGCGCAGGCTCGCGCTGTTCCTGGAGGAAAGCTTGTTCCGCGGCACTCAGTGGGTGGTATTCGAACCCAACGATGAGCCGCTGTGGGCCCAGATCCGGCTCAACCTCGGCGCGTTCATGCAGAACCTGTTCCGCCAGGGCGCGTTCCAGGGTCGCAGTCCGCGCGAGGCCTACTTCGTCAAATGCGACCGGGAAACCACGACCCAGAACGACATTGATCGCGGCATCGTCAACATCCTGGTCGGGTTCGCCCCGCTCAAACCCGCCGAGTTCGTCGTCATCAGCATCCAGCAGATGGCCGGTCAGGTCGAAACCTAAGGAGGCATCGTCATGGCACAGTTCAGCGTCAACGCGCAACGCTTTGATCCCTACAAGAACTTCAAATTCCGCGTCAAATGGGACGGCCGCTACGTGGCGGGCGTCAGCAAGGTCGGCGCGCTCAAACGCAGCACCGAGCTCGTCGAACACCGCGAGGGCGGCGACCCTTCGTCCTCGCGCAAGTCCCCGGGGCGCACCAAGTTCGAGGCCATCACGCTGGAGCGTGGCGTCACCCACGATACCGAATTCGAAAAGTGGGCCAACAAGGTCTGGAACTTCGGTTCCGGGCTCGGCGCGGAGGTCTCGCTGAAGGACTTCCGCAAGGACATCATCATCGAGGTCTACAACGAGGCCGGGCAACTTGCCCTCGCGTACAAGGTCTACCGCTGCTGGGTGTCGGAGTTCCAGGCCTTGCCGGACCTCGACGCCAACGCCAATGCGGTCGCCATCCAGAATATCAAGCTCGAGAACGAGGGTTGGGAACGCGACTACGACGTCACCGAACCGACCGAACCGAGCTTCACCGAGCCGGCCTGACGCGATGCGCGCGCTCGACGCGGAACGAATCGTCACCGCCTGGGAACAGGGACGGCGCCGCCATCCACTCGATCGCGGCTTGTTGTTGTTCGCACTGGCCGAGCCCGGGCATGCACCCGACACACTCGCCGATCGGCCGCTCAGCGAGCGCAACGCCGCACTGTTGCGGCTGCGCCAGGCGAGCTTCGGCAACGCACTTGACGCCTGGGTCGACTGCCCGAACTGCGGCGAACGCCTGGCGTTCACGCTCGACCTCGCGACCCTGCTCAGGGACTATGCCCCGCCACCGACATCCATCGAAGCCGGCGATCACCTGCTGCGGCCGCCGACCAGCCGCGATCTCGCCCTGATCGCACAGGACACCGATCCCGAGCGCGCCGCGCTGACGCTGTTACGACTCTGCACGACCCGTGCCCCGGACACCGCGCGAACTACCCGCGCAACCGACCTGGACGCCCTCGAAGCCGCGCTGGAAGCTGCCGACCCCTGGAGCGACCTCGCGCTCGAACTCAACTGCGATCGCTGTGGCCACGCCTGGCACGGCACACTCGACGTCACCACCGTGCTATGGGAAGAACTGGAAACCACCGCGCACCGGCTGCTCGATGAGGTCCACCTGCTGGCGCGCGCCTACGGCTGGCCCGAGGCGGAGATTCTCGCATTGTCCACCGCGCGCCGCGCGGCCTACATCGAACGGGTGCTCGCATGAACGGATTGCTGCACCGCCTCGCCCGCCAAGCACTAGGCGCGCGGCAGGGTGCGATTCATTCCAGCGCCAAACTGCCGTTCGCGCCAGCGCTATTCGCACCGTCCGATGAGCCGCCCAAGGCACCGATCGCCGAGCGGATGCCCGCGGGTCCGGCGTCAACAACGCTCGCGCTCGACCCGCCAAGCGTCAACGCCTCCGCTTCGGCCGCGACTCTCGCGCAAGCATCCACGAGCGGCGCCGAACATCGCGATCCACCGCGACCGTTACTGCGCACGCTCGAAAAAGGCAACGCGCGGCACCCGGATACCGCACGTCCCGACGCGACGTTCGACCCCAACACGGGACCGCCCCCGATACCTGCCATGAATCCGATCGAACACGCGCCGTTGTCCGCGACGCCGACGCACAGTCACGCCGACGGAATCGCGCCGTCGCTCACGCCCTCCCGTTCGACCGCCACGGCCACAATCCCACGGCCCGGCGACGAACGTGCACCGCCACCGGACCGGGACACCGTTCACCCAACGCCACGCCGGCTGCTCGCGGAATCCGAACCCACCCCAAATCCACCGCCGCGCCAACCCGGACCCGTCCCCAACGCGCCGGGCACGCCGGCCGAGCCGGCTGAAGTCCACGTTCACATCGGTCGCATCGAGGTCATCGCCAACTACCCCGCGCCCGCGCCGAACAAACCCGCCCGGCCGGTGCGGCAACCCATGTCGCTCGACGACTATCTCGCGCAACGCCGCGAGGGTTCGGCATGAGCACCGCGCTCGCCATTGCCGGCGTCACCGCCGTGTTGCGGGACCTGCTCAACGACGGCCTGATCAATCACAACGTCAGCGGCGTGGTCGGCAGCACCGTCACCGTGAGCGTGCTGCCACCGGATCGGGTCGTCGCCGCGAATGGCACCGAGACAAGCCAGCTCAACCTGTTCCTGCATCAAGTGACGCCAAACACCGGTTGGCGCAACGAAGGCCTGCCGAGCCGCGATGTCTCGGGCCGACATCGGCTCGACAATCCGCCGCTGGCACTGAATCTGCATTATCTGGTGTCGGCTTACAGCGGCGGCGACCTGCATGCGGAGATCCTGCTCGGCTATGCGATGCAGTTGCTGCACGAGCACCCGGTCGTCCCGCGGCAGGCGATTCGCACCGCGTTGAACCCCTCGCCCGACGTCGGCGCGACCCTGCCAACGGCACTGCGGGCGCTCGCCGATTCGGGGCTCGCCGAGCAGTTCGAACAACTGCGCATCACGCCCGAGTACCTCAATACCGAGGACCTGTCGAAACTTTGGACCGCGACCCAGGCCCACTATCGTCCGACTGCCGCGTACCAGGTTTCGGTGGTGCTGATCGAGTCGAACGCCCCGACCCGCGCCGCCTTGCCGGTGTTGACGCGTGGCCCGCGCGACGCCGTCACCGGCCGCGAGCGCGGCGTGGTCGTGACCCCGGACCTGATTCCGCCCTTGCCGACCCTCGAAGCAGTCCTTCCGGCCGGGCAGCAACCGGTCGCGCTGCTCGGGACCGAAGTCACCCTGCGCGGGCATCACCTCAACGGCAGTGGCCACCAGGTAAGGCTGGTCAATGAACGTTTCGGCATCGACGAAGTCCTCGCCGCGACCGGACCCGATGCCGCCGACCGGATCGCCTTCACGATTCCGCTCGCACGCGCGGCCGACTTCCCGGCCGGGGTCTACCAAGTGAGTGCCGAGCTCACGCCGCCCGGCGACGCCGATCCGCGCACGACCAACGGACTCGCGCTGGTGCTCGCCCCCGAACCCGGCGGCCTGCCGCTCACGGTCGCGCGAAACCCCGCCGGCACCGCGAGCTTCACGCTCGACTTTCGGCCGACGCTGCGTCCCGGTCAAACCGTCTCGTTACTACTCGGACCGCTTGCGATCGATCCCGCGCCATTCTCCGCGCCGACCGCGAACCTCGACTTCGTGGTGCCGAACGCGCCGATCGGCAATCACCTCGCACGCCTGCGCATCGATGGCATCGAAAGCCCGCTCATCGACCGCGCCGCCGCACCGCCCGTGTTCCTCAACCAACGCATCGACATCACATGAACGCGGCAACGCAGCTCGATTGGGATGACGCCAACCAGCGCGTGCTCGTCGCCGAGTTCGCCCGCGTCAAGGCCCATCTCGGCGCCGAACAGCCCGCCGCCGCGGCGTTGCGCGACGCACGCGCCACGTTGCCCGCGCCGGCGACCATCGACGTCCTCGGCGATGAATTTGGGCTCAGCGCATTCGAGCGCGATCTGCTGCTGCTCTGCGCGGCGGTCGAAATGGACTCGGCGGTCGCCCCACTGTGTGCCGAACGCCGAGGTCCGCCGCATCAAGCCTGGGTCAGTTTCGGTCTCGCGCTGGCGACCTTGCCGGATGCACACTGGAGCGCGTTGGCCCCGATCTCGCCGCTGCGACGCTGGCGTTTGCTCGAACCCGACTCCGGCCACGCGCGCGCCGACGCGCCGCTGCGGCTCGACGAACGGATCCTGCATTACCTCGCCGGCCTCAACTACCTCGATCCGCGGCTGCAACCGCTGTGCCGCCCGCTGCCGCCCGCCGCGCCGATGGCCGCGACCCAGGCCGGCCTCGTGGACCAGTTGGTCGCGCTCATCCGCACCAGCCCGACGCCGCTCGCGCCGATTCAACTTGTCGGCGACGACGCGGACGGAAAACAAGACGTCGCCAGCGCCCTCGCCGAACGTCTGCAGGTGCAAACCTACCGCATCGACGCGCGCGACTTGCCCGCAACGGCGGCGGAAATGGACGCGTTGCTGACCTTGTGGTGGCGCGAGGCGATCCTGCTCAATGCCGCGCTGCTGCTCGACGCGCGCGACCCAGACACCAGCGACGCGGCGCGACGCTTGCTGGCACGCTGCGACGGCCTGTTGCTGGTCGCGACCCCCGAACCGCTGCGCCTCGACCGCGTCAATCAAGTCGTCCGCGTCGACCGGCCGGCGGTCGACGAACAACGCCGCCTGTGGGAAACCGCGCTCGGCGCCAACGCGAACCGGCTTAACGGCGCGATCGAGGGCGTCGCGGCTCAATTTCGGCTGAGCGCACGTCAGATCGAGGCAACCGGCGCGGTGCTCGGCCCCGGACTTGCCACCACCCTTCAACCGGACGCCGCGCTGTGGCAAGCCTGCCGCGGACTCAACCGAACCCGGCTCGATGCGCTCGCGCAACGCATCGAACCCGCCGCCACCTGGGACGATCTGATCCTGCCCGATCCACAACTCGCCACGCTGCGCGAGATCGCCGCCCATGTTCGCCATCGGTCGCGTGTCTATCAGGACTGGGGCTTCGCCCGCCAGGGCGCGCGCGGCCTCGGCATCAGCGCACTGTTCGCCGGCGAGAGCGGCACCGGCAAGACCATGGCCGCGGAGGTGCTGGCCACCGAACTCACACTCGACTTGTATCGAATCGATCTCGCCGCCGTGGTCAGCAAATACATCGGCGAGACCGAAAAAAATCTCGCCCAGGTGTTCGCCGCCGCCGAGGAGAGCGGTGCAATCCTGCTGTTCGACGAGGCCGACGCCTTGTTCGGCAAGCGCAGCGAGGTGCGCGACAGCCACGACCGTTACGCGAACCTCGAGGTCAGCTATCTGCTGCAACGCATGGAGGCCTATCGCGGCCTGGCGATTCTCACCACCAACCAGCGCGCGGCGTTGGATCCGGCTTTTCAGCGCCGACTGCGTTTCATCGTCCAGTTCCCGTTCCCCGATACCGCCCTGCGCGAACGGATCTGGCGACGCGCGTTTCCGCTCGAGACGCCACGCCGCAACCTCAATCCCACGCGCCTCGCCCAGTTGCAGATGGCCGGCGGCAACATTCGCAACATCGCGCTTAACGCGGCATTCCTCGCCGCCGCCGAAGACACAGCGGTGGACATGTCCCACCTGCTGCTGGCCGCCCATCGCGAGGCCACCAAACGCGAACGCCCGCTGTCCGATAGCGAAACCCGGGGGTGGTTATGAACCGCGTCATCCTGCACATCGATCGGCTCGTGTTGCGCGGGGTCGCGCCGGATGACCGCGTCGCCGTCGCCGCCGCGCTCCAGGCCGAGCTGACGCGGTTGCTCGCCAGTCCGGACGGCGCCGCGCGATTTACGCCGTGGGACCGACACGCCCGCGTCCGCCTCGGCGCGATCGATCTGCCCGACGCACCACGGCCGACTCAACTCGGCGCGGCCGTCGCCCGGCGCATCGTCGGCGGAGGTCAGCAATGAAATTAAGCGTGATCCAAGCCGCCAGCGCGACCAGCCGCTTCACGCCAGCCCGCGTCCAGCCGCTGCTCCAGCGTAAATGCGCTTGCGGAGCACAGGCGTCGACACTTTCCGGTGAATGCGAGGAATGCCGCCAACGCGCACTCGGCGTCCAGACCCAGCTCGCGATCAGTCAACCCGGCGATCCTTGGGAGCGCGAGGCCGACCAGGTCGCCGCGCGCGTCACGCAACTATCCGACGCCGATATCGCGCATCGCGCACCACGCCAGTTGCAGCGTCTTGGCGACGGCCCCGTGGCCGGCATCCGGGCGCCCGGCGTGGTCGAGCGCGTGCTGCACCAATCCGGTCAAACCCTCGAACCCACGACGCGCGCCTTTTTCGAACCGCGCCTCGGCTACGATCTGAGTCGCGTCCGCGTCCATCGCGACCCCGCCGCCGCCGCGTCGGCCCGCGCGGTGAACGCCCATGCCTACACCGTCGGCCAGCACGTTGTATTCGGCACCGGCCAATACGCGCCGGCGACCTCGCGCGGCCGCGCGCTGCTGGCGCACGAACTGACTCACGTGATTCAGCAACGCGGCGCGTTGCAACGCCACGCGATCACGTCCGAACCTGACGCACGCATGACGCCCGACGAAGACGACGAACACCTGCCGGCGGCGACACCGGAATCCGTACACGCCGACGAAGAATCCGGCGGCATCTCCGCCTTGCCGCGAGGCCTACGGCTGCAACGCCAAGTCGGGGATGAAATCGAAGAATCGTCGTGGCCGGAAAAGGACGAAGCCGCGCGCATCCGCGCCGAGGCCGAGGCGCAACAAGCCTGCGTCGCGGCGACCGGCCCGGATCCGGCCGAATGCACGCCCGATCGCGCGCTGACCTGGGCCGATTTCTCTGGACGCGTCCCCCGCCGCAGCCGGTTCGGCGCAGCCACCGCTTCCGATCTGCGCGAACGCGACATGAACGTCGCGTTGCTACGCTGCATGCCGAACTCGGCCGCCGCCGCGACCGCGCCGGGCCGCGGCATCCAGGCGTTTCTCAACGCGTCGCGATCCTGGGTCAAGGCCCAATCGGCGCGGGCCGGCGATCCAGCCGCCAACGGCTGCAATACCCGCATCCGCACCTGTGAACGTCATTTCGACCGCCTCACGCGGCGCGGCCAAACCGGCACCTACAGCCTCGCCAGCGCCGCCGACACGGGTTGTCCCGCAAGCGTCACCGCGCGTGGCGACGTCGCCAACAACCGCGCCGAGTGCCGCACCGTGGTCGGCGCCGACTGCACCGATCGTGCGGTCGCCGAGTCGGCCCGTCTGCTGCAACACGAGCAGGGCCATTTCGACCTCACCTGCAAGATGGCCACGAAGGCGAATGGGCTGCTCGCCAGCGCGCCCAGCCTCGCGACGCTGTTGACCAACGCGCGCACGGTGCTCCGCACCCAACAGGCGAATTATGACCGCGACTCCGCGCACGGCTGCAACGCGGGCGGGCAAGCCAGTTGGGAGACCGACATCGCCGCCGGTCTGCCGAACGTCACCATTCCGCTCACCGCGCCCGCCCGCCGTCGGCGCCGTGGGCGTGGTTCACGGAGACGTGGACGATGAGCGCTCGGCGGCTACTCGCGCGTTCTGGCCAATCCGCGCCCGCGGCAGTGCCCTGCGCGCGGCGCGCCGAAATCCGCTCGACGCCACAGCACCTCGCGCCGACCCACGAGATCGCAACCGTGTTGCATACAGCCGGCCGACCGCTCGATGGTTCGACCCGACACGCCATGGAAGCCCGTTTCGGCCACGACTTTGGTCAGGTGCGCGTACACGACGACGCCCGCGCGCAACGCTCCGCGATGCAAATCGCCGCGCGCGCCTACACCGTCGGCGAGCACATCGTGTTCGGTTCGGGTCAATCGCCCGCCGCGACCCAGTTGTTGGCGCACGAACTCGCGCATGTCGTCCAGCAACGCACGCCAGGCAGCGCGCAATCGGATACGACACGGCTCGAAGCCGAAGCGAATCGGGCCGCGCGCACGGCCAGCGCGAACCGCCCGACTACACCACGCGCTGCGATTCAGCGCGAACACACCACGACCGACCCCCGCGTCGCGCGCGGCGAACGCCCACGCGATCGCGACGCGCGACCGATGGCGTCCCGAGATCTGAGCCCGACGGCGCCACGACTCGCGCGCGACGCGGTAAGCGATGCCGAGGCCGAACGCAACGCCACCGCGGCCGAGGCGGCCTGCGATTTCGCGACCCTGTGCCCGCTCAGCATGCATGCCCCCGGCGTCGTGAGCCGCGCGCGCGTGCTCGACGCCTTTTTGCGCTGTCACCCCGGCGTCAGTCCGACCCAGCTGGTCGGCGGCAATCCCTGTCTAACCCCCAATTTTGGTCGGCCATCGCCACCGCCGCCGCGTCCGGGCACAACACCCGCAGCGCCCGCGCGAGGTCGTCGCGGCGCGGGCGGCGGTCTGGCGCTACCATCGACGACGATTCGCTTCAACCTCGGCCCGGCCTCGGTCAGCGTCGACCTCCCGGCCTCGCTCGCGGTGCGTTTGCCGATTCCGTTTCGCGGCGCCACCCAGGTCGCGCTCGCACTCAATGCCAGCCCGACCGAATTCTCGTTCGGTGTGACGATCAACTCGATTCCGCATGTGCGGATCGGCGCCGAGGCCCGTGTCACCACGGCCGGCGCGGGCTCGGCCGGACTCACGATTCAAACCACGCGCACGGTTTGTCGCGCGGTAGACCCAGCCACGGCGCGGTCGTCGCTGCAACGCGCCGGCGAGCGGCTGCATGGCGCGATCGCGGCGGTCCAGAATCCGCCGGCACCCGCGGCAGACGCCAGTGAACTGGAGCGGACCTTTGCCCCGCACGCCCGCCTCGCCGATGTCGTCAGCGCGCTGGCCAACGTCCACGAGACGGTCGAACGGGTGCGCGCCCCCTGCCGCGAGGTGCCGGTCGCGACCTTCCGCTTCGGCGTTCAAGGTCCGCTCACGACGCCGGAACCGGGCAGCCGGCCACCCGCGAGCTTTGTCGGCGGTTCATTGGAACTACGCTTTTAACCGGAGCACAGAATCGAGATGACCGGCTACACCCAATCCCCCAAGGTCCTCAAAGGTGGTCTGGTACTGCTCGATCCGGGCACCGCGGCGATTCAACGCATCATCAGCCTGCAATACAACCCCGAATCGCTGACCCGCACCCTGCAAATGCAGGCGGTCGGTGGCGAAGGTCCGCGTGCGGAACCGTTGCGCCTGAAAGGACCCGCGGTGGAGTCGCTGCGGCTGGAGGCCGAGATCGACGCGGCCGACCAATTGGAATTGCCGGAGCAACATCAAACCGTCGTCAAGTACGGCGTGCAGCCTCAGCTCGCGGCGCTCGAGGCGCTGGTCCATCCCGCCAGCGAGCGACTGCTCGCGAACCTCGCGCTGGCCAACGCCGGTACCCTCGAGATCGCGCCGATCGAAGCACCGCTGACCCTGTTCGTCTGGAGCCGCAGCCGCATCGTGCCGGTGCGGGTGACCGAGTTCAGCATCACCGAGGAAGCGTTCGACCCGTCGCTGAATCCCATTCGCGCCAAGGTCAGCCTCGGCTTGCGAGTGCTCTCGA
This sequence comes from Thiotrichales bacterium, assembly GCA_050329935.1. Lineage (GTDB taxonomy): Bacteria > Pseudomonadota > Gammaproteobacteria > UWMA-0217 > UWMA-0217 > CAYSFW01. The sequence goes on from JBHJOI010000077.1 coordinate 18,550, forward strand.
TCGACGATCTCGGCTTCGACCACAAAGGCGGCCAGCTGTTCATGGGCTACCTGCAAACCAAGGAACGACTCGCCACGCAATCGCCCGGCATTACCCTCGGGGCGCTCGGGCTCGGAGGCATTCCATGACCGACGCGCTGAAGACCTTTTTGCAATCCGTCGCGCTGGAGGCGCCCGCGTTTCCGCCGACGAGCCGCTACCACGGCCTCGCGACCACGATCTGGACCGCGCCGGATGGCCGCGAGTTGCCCTACGTCACGCGCCGATTCATCCCGCCGCCGGAGCAATACGCAACACTGCAAACCCATCGGGTCGCCGAGGGCGATCGGCTCGATACGGTCGCTGCCCAGTATCTCGGCGATCCCGAGCAGTATTGGCGAGTATGTGATGCGACGCCGACGCTACAGCCGGAGGGACTGGTCGCGACCCCGGGCGCGCGGCTGCGGATCACCTTGCCCGAAGGCGTGCCGGGTGCCGCCGATGCTGACTAAAGGCATCCAGCTCACCCTGTTGATGGGTCCGGTGGTGCCGTTGCCGGTGCCGCGTCCGGTGCTCGACGCGCTGGAAAGCGTAACCGTCACGTCGGCCGCCGGCGCCGCGAGCGGGTTTCAGCTCCAGTTCGGTTTCCACAGCAAGTCGGAGCTGAACACGATCTTTCTGATCGCCGCCGGGCAGAACGCCAATCTCGGCACACCGCCGCTGCGGGTGCTGCTGATCGTGACCCTGAACGGCACGCCCGAGCCGCTGTTCGACGGCGTGATGACCCAGGTCGAGGTTCAACCGGGGCAAAACGGCCAGGCGGGCACGCTCACGGTGACCGGCGAGGATGTGAGCAAGGCGATGGATCTCATCGACTTCAGCGGCCTGCCGTACCCGGCGATGCCGATCGAGGCCCGGGTCGCGCTGATCTGCGCCAAGTACGCCGCGTTCGGCCTGATTCCGTTACCGATCCCGGTGCTGTTTCCCGACATCCCCATCCCGGTCGATCGAATTCCGGCGCATCGCGGCACCGACCTCGCCTACCTGCGGCAACTCGCGCGCGAGGTCGGCTATGTGTTCTACATCGAACCCGGGCCGGTGCCCGGCACCAACATCGGCTACTTCGGCCCCGAAATCAAAGTCGGCCCGCCGCAACCGGCGCTCAACCTCGACATGGACGCACACACCAATGTCGAATCACTGAGTTTTCAGTTCAATCCGAGTCGCGGCGTGCTCCCGATCGTCTACATTCAGAATCCCCAGACTCGGGTACCGATCCCGCTTCCGGTGCCGAACTTGAACCCGCTGCAACCGCCGCTTGGCGCCCTGCCGGCCCCGATCGCCCAGCTCCGCAATCTGAACGACACCGCGCGAATGAACCCGATGCAGGCCCTCTCGCGCGGTCTCGCCGAAGCGGCCGAGTCGCAGGACGCGGTCACCGCGCGCGGCAGCCTCGACGTCCTGCGTTACGGACGCCCGCTGAAGGCGCGGCGACTGGTCGGTGTACGCGGCGCCGGCCTCGCCCATGACGGTCTGTACTACGTGCAATCGGTCACCAGCACGCTTAAACGCGGCGAGTTCAAGCAGAGTTTCACCCTCACCCGCAATGGCCTGATCTCGCTGACCCCGACGGTGCCGACATGACGCAAGCCGACGGTCCACGCTTTTACGGCAAATATCGCGGCATGGTGCTGAACAACATCGACCCGATGCAGCAAGGGCGGCTGCAAGTGCAAGTGCCCGACGTCGCCGGCCTCGCCCCGGCGAGCTGGGCCATGCCCTGCGTGCCGATCGCGGGGATTCAGAACGGCATGTTCGCGCTGCCGATCATCGGCTCGGGGGTCTGGATCGAGTTCGAACAGGGCAACCCCGATTACCCGATCTGGGTCGGTGCATTCTGGGGCAGCGCCGCGGAAGTGCCGGCGCTGGCGCTGGCGACGCCGCCGGGGATGCCCGCGATCACCTTGCAGACCCCGCTGCAAAACGGACTCACCATCTCCGACCTGCCCGGTCCAACCGGAGGCATCATGTTGAAGAGCGCCACCGGCGCGACGCTGATCGTCAACGACACCGGCATTTATATCCAGAACGGCAAGGGTGCCGCGCTCACCCTGATCGGCCCGGTGGTCGACATCAACAACGGCGCGCTGACGGTGGTGTGACATGAGCGCTCCCCTGCTGCACCTCGGCGCCACGGTCCTCTGCTCCCACGGCGGCAGCGCGAATCCCGTCACGCCGAATCCGCGCGTGCTGGTCAGCGGGCAACCCACCGTGGTCATGTCCGCGCCGTGGATCATCGCCGGCTGCCCGCTCAACATCAGCGGCGCCCCCTCGCCCTGCGTCACCGCGCAGTGGATCGTCGCCGCGCTGCGCGTGACTTCGGGCGGACAACCGCTGGTGTTGATGAACAGTCAATCCGTGTGCGCACCGAATGGAACACCGTTGCAGCCGGTGATGGCGCAAATGCGGGTGTTGGGGAGTTGAGGGTATGACGCAAACGCAACCGTGCTTGAGACGATCATGTTCGTGGGTTGGGATAGTTACTTGTTCGACCGGCTTCCTGCC
>JBHJOI010000078.1:0-8341 GCA_050329935.1 Thiotrichales bacterium
GCGCCGCTGAACGGCGACGATCATTTCGACGAGGATGTGTTCGTCGACGGCCGCGCGGCGATGTATCTCAAGGGCAAGATTCAGGGCAAGTATCTACTGACCGCGCAGTTCGACACGACTGAGGACGAGCTCCACAAACTTGGCGACCATCTCCGCCGCAAGGAACCGCGGTCGTTGTTCCGCAAGCTCGACCCCGACCGTTACTACCCAGTCTACGGTGACGACTCGACGACGCAGCGTGACGTGAACACTCAGGGGGCGCTGTATGTACGTCTTGAGTGGGATCATAGCCAGGCCCTGTGGGGCAACTTCAACACGCTGTTCACCGGCAACGAGTTCGCTCAGTACAACCGCTCGCTCTACGGCGCGCATCTCGTGCATCGCGCCACCGAACTGACGCGATTCGGCGATCGGCGCAACGAGGTGTATGGATTTGCCTCCGAAGCGGAGACGGCCATGGGTCACAACGAGTTTCTCGGGACCGGCGGCAGCTTGTACTACCTGCGTGATCGCGAGGTGATCGAAGGGAGTGAGAAGATCTGGGTCGAGGTTCGTGACCGTAGTACCGGACGGGTACTCGAAACGCGTACCTACCGTGTAGGGCAGGATTACGACATCGATTATTTCCAGGGGCGGATCATCCTCAATCGACCGCTTGCCCAGGTCGATTCGCTCGGCAGCGGCGGCAGTATCATCAAGGATCGTCCGCTGGAAGGGAACGACGTCGTGTTGTTGGTGGACTACGAGTACTTGCCTGACGCCTTCACTGGGCAGGAGTTGAGCGTCGGTGTGCGCGGAAAGACCTGGATCAACGACAACGTCGGAATCGGCGGCACCCTCGTCAATGAAGATCGCGATGTCGGCGACGATTACGAGTTGCGCGGCGCGGATGTCACGCTGAAAGCCGGAAAAGGCACCCATCTGAAACTCGAGCTCGCGCAAAGTCGCGCGACTCAGACCCAAGGCGGATGGTCCTCGTTGAATGGCGGTCTGAGTTTCGGCCGTATCCAGGATATCGCGAACGATCGGCGTGACGGCAATGCGCGCGCGATCGAGGGGCAAGTGAACCTCTCCGAATTGACGGACGGCGAAACCCAGGGCCGCGTACAAGCGTGGATGCGGGACCGGGATGCCGGGTTCAGTACCGCGCGCACCGACAACGGTCAACCACTTCGCGACGCGGGTGTCGACGCGCGCTGGGCAATCAACGATACGGTCGCGCTGTCGACCCGAATGACCCAGGTCGAGAGTGCGACGACGGGTTTGCTCGCGTCGGGCAACCGGCGCGACGAGCGAGATCTGAGCGTGCAGGCGCGCGTTACCACGACGGAAAAACTCGACTTGATCGCCGAGATCCGCAACACCGAACAGCGCGAGATCGACGCGGTGAGCGGGGTGGCGGCACCCAACGCCCGCGCCACGCTCGGCGCGGTGGGTTTCGACTATCAGGTCGATGCCGAGACCACCGCGTTTGGCGCGGCTCAAACCGTGGTTGACAAGAATGTGCCTTACCGTGACAACGATTCGGCGACCCTGGGCGCGAAACGCCAGGTCAACGACTCGCTCGCGGTGCTCGGCGAAGTGACCGCCGGCGATCGCGGCGAAGCGCTGACGCTCGGCGTCGATTATGCGGTGACGCAAGACATGACCGTGAATCTCGCCGCCGGTTTCGGCGACGGCGCGGCGAGTCGAATCGGAACGAGCTACACCACCGCGGGTGGAATGGAGCTGTATGGCGCCTATGCGATTGATACTGACCGTACCGACCAGGAGGAGCGCAGCCTGACGTTGGGCCAACGCAAGCGCTTCGGCAATGCCACCCAATTGTTCAGTGAACAGCAGTTCGCGCGACGTGATCAGGACGCCGGCATCACACATGTTTTCGGCGTCGATCATCAGCTCGATCGCCACTACACGGTTTCGGGCAGTTTGCAGCATTCCAGCTACGACACCTTGCTCGGTGATGTCGAGCGCGACGGCGCCAGTGCCGGATTGCGTTACCGCGACCGCGACCTCAAGGCCAGCACGCGCCTCGAATATCGCCGTGATCGTTCGGCCAGCGGTAACAGTGAAGCCGGCGACACGACCCAGTGGTTGACCAGCAATGCGCTGAACTGGGCGCAGAACCCGCATTTGCGCTGGCTGATCAAGCTGAACCTGGCGCGAACGGCGAACGATGCGATTGGCGGAACCGAGGCGAGTTTCGTCGAAGGCAACCTGGGTGCCGCGTATCGTCCGGCGTTCAACGACCGCTTGAATCTATTGGCTAAATATAGCTACCTGTCTGATCTCGGCAGCTCGGGCCAGCGCGACCTGTTGCCGGACGAACGTAGCCATGTGCTTTCGATCGAGGCGTTGTACGATCTGACCAAACGTTGGGAACTGGGTGGCAAGTTTGCGTACCGCAAGGGCGAAACTCGGTTGCAGCGTGATAGCGGGCCGTGGTTCGACTCGGGTGCGCACATGGCCCTGGTGCGGGGTCGCTACCATTTCATCAGGCGCTGGGATGCGATGGTTGAGTACCGCTGGCTTGAGGCGGAAACGAAGGACGATGTCAATCACGGCGCGTTGACCGGCGTCTACTTCCACGTCAACGACAATTTCCGCGTCGGCGCCGGTTACAACTTCACCGATTTCGACGACGATCTGACGCGCCTCAACTACCGCACGCGCGGTTGGTTCCTCGACTTCGTCGGTAGTTTTTAACCCGTGTTTGCGCGCCGCCCCGGCCTCGGGGCGGCACCGCGTGAGGTCTGCGCGCCACAGTATTCGGCCCGCACTCGCTGCGGGCTAACAGCTATACTAAGAGCCTGTCGGGCTTTGGACGAATCGTCCGAAATCATCTGGATGGAACGCCATCTTCTCGCCGCGATTCCCTCGGTTCGACAGGCTGCAAGCGTTACCCCTCAAGTACTCGATCAGGAAGCAAAACAAACATGAATCTAGACCGTGTCAGTTCGGGCAATGATGTCCCGAACGATGTCAATGTGATCATCGAAATTCCAGCCCATTCGGATCCCGTCAAGTACGAGGTGGACAAGGAAACCGGCGCGATGTTCGTCGACCGCTTCATGTCCACCGCGATGCACTATCCGTGTAATTACGGCTACATTCCTCACACCCTGTCGAATGATGGCGATCCAGTCGATGTATTGGTCGTTACGCCGGTCCCGTTGATTCCCGGTTCGGTCATACGTTGCCGACCGGTCGCGGTGTTGCAAATGACGGATGAGTCCGGTGACGATGCCAAGGTGCTCGCGGTGCCGGTGGACAAGCTCTGTCCGTTATACGTGAAGGCGAAGGGGCCGGAGGATATGCCGGCGTTGCTCTTGAACCAGATTGCCCACTTTTTCGAGCATTACAAGGATCTCGAAGAGGGCAAGTGGGTACGAGTCAAAGGTTGGGCTGGCGTGGAGGAAGCCAAACAGGAAATCCTGGATGGGGTACGCATGTACCGCACCAGCCCTGAAAAGCCCGCGTTCTAGTGATCCGCGCGGCGCCTGGATCGGGCCGACCCACGACCAGGCGCTTGCGTCTATCAATCCCAACGCTCACGGCAGCTCGTTGTAAGCACTTTCCTTCAGCTCATGAGTGAGGAGGCGTTGTATGTACGTTGAATTCTTCGGCGCGGCGGAAGGTGTGACGGGTTCTTGCCACTTGGTGACGGCGGGTGACTATCGAATCCTGCTCGACTGCGGATTGTTTCAAGGGCGTCGCGAAGATGAAAAGCGGAACCTCGCGGCGTTCCCTTTCGATCCGGCGTCGCTTGATGCCGTCGTATTAAGCCACTCCCATATCGATCATTCGGGGCGAATTCCCCTGTTGGTCAAGCGCGGCTATTCCGGACCTGTTTTCACCCAAGGCGCCAGTCGTGATCTGTGCCGGATCATGCTGAAGGACAGCGCGTTCATTCAGGAACGTGAGGCCGAGATAGAGAATCGCAAACGCGAACGCAAAGGCCTCAAGCCGGTCGAGCCGCTTTATACGATGGATGACGCGCACGCGGCGATGCGCCAATTCCACGGGTTGCACTACGACGAGATCCGCGAGATCTTGCCGGGTATACGGGTACGCTTGCGCGATGCCGGGCATATTCTAGGCTCCGCCGCGGTGGAGCTATGGCTCGACGCCGAGGGGCAGCAACGCAAGTTGGTGTTCAGTGGTGATCTCGGGGCCTGGGACGCGCCAATTCTGCGAAATCCCGCGCTAATCGATGAGGCCGATCTGGTGCTTATGGAGGGCACTTACGGTAATCGCTTTCACCGAGATTGGACCGAGACCTCGAAAGAGATTCAATCGATATTTTCGGCGGCTGCCGCGACCGGCGGCAATGTGTTGATTCCAGCCTTCGCGGTCGGGCGCACCCAGGATTTGCTCTACCTGATGGGCAGGCATTACGCGGAGTGGGGGCTGGAGCACTGGCAAGTCTGGCTGGATAGTCCGTTAGCGATCGAGGCGACCGACATCTATCTTCGACATTCGCATTTGTACGATGCCGAAGCCTCAAGGTTGTGGCAGCGCCATGTGCGGCAATCCCTGCTGCCCAATCTGAATATTGCCCGCACCTTGCGGCAGTCGATGGCGCTGAATGAAATGCGCTCGGGCGCGATCATCATTGCCGCCAGCGGGATGTGTGCCGGTGGGCGCATCAAGCATCACCTTAAACACAATTTATGGCGCCGCGAATCGCACATCCTGTTTTCCGGATTTCAGGCGCGCGGTACGTTGGGGCGCGCTTTGGTAGATGGGGCTCGGCACGTGCGGTTGTGGGGCGAAACCATTCGCGTCAACGCGCAAATTCATACGGTTGGCGGGATTTCTGCGCACGGCGACCAGGGCGATCTGACGCGGTGGTACCGCGGCTTCAAACATAAGCCACCGGTCGTCCTCGTGCATGGCGAACTACTCGCGTTGGAAGAGCTGGCGCGGCACTTGCGCGAGACCTGCGAGGCGACGGTTGAGCTTGCGCAATTCGGTGCGCGACGGTCGTTGCTTTAGAGCGGTTTCATTGCGGTTGAATCGCGGGTGGACTCGAGTATGACGAGCGCCGACAGGCATTTTCGGCCGCTGATGGCCGCTTGGTAGAGGCGCTGCGGACCGTCGCTTTGAGGTCTACGCGCGTTCGCGTCAACGCGTGGGCAGCGAACGCCGCCCACGCGTCACGGGGCGTCGGGTTACTGATCGAGTCGTTTCAGTTCGACGCGACGGTTGCTGGCCCGACCTTCCTCGGTATCGTTGCTCGCCACCGGCTCAGTCTCGCCATAGCCTTTTGCCACGAGTTGTCCGGCGTCGATACCGGCATCGATCAGGTATTGACGAACGGCTTCGGCGCGTTTTTGCGACAACTGCCGATTGAGGTCGTCGTTGCCCTGGCTGTCGGTATGTCCGGCGACTTCGATCTTCAGGCTTGCGTTGACGCGCAAGGCCGAGACCACGCGGTCGAGAATGGACGAGGAGTCTGCGGTCAGTTCGGCGGAAGCCGTCTTGAAGTTGACACCCTCGAGTGTGATCGCCGCGGACTTTTCGCAACCCGTTCCGTCAACCTCGACGCCTGCTGGTGTTCCGGGACACAGATCCGTCGCGTCGACCACGCCGTCCTTATCGGAATCGAGTTCACAACCGGTCGCATCGACCTTCGCGCCAGCGGGCGAATCCGGGCACTTGTCTTGGCTATCGACCACGCCGTCCTTGTCGGAATCGATCTCGCAACCGGTCGCATCGACCTTCGCGCATGCTGGGGTATTCGGGCACTTGTCCTGACTGTCGACAACACCATCGCCGTCGCTATCGACTTCGCAGCCCAGCGGGGTGACCTTGGTGCCCTTGGGCGTATCGGGGCATTGATCGACCAGATCGACCACGCCATCGCCGTCACTGTCTGGCAACACCGGTGGCGGAGCTGGCGGTACGGGCTTCTCGCGGTACTTGATGGTGAACGTAATGTTGTTCAGGTCCGAACCGTAGAACGCGATCGTATTGTTACGCACGATCCAGTCACCCGGCTGGTTGCTGGTGTACTCAAGAATTTCGAACTTTTCGGGGAACATCCAGCCGTAGACGAAGTCGGTGTAGTTCCCTGGAGAGTTCCAGAACCCGAAACGCTCGCCTTGATTGGGCCGGTCACCCCAGCTCTGAAAGGTATAAACGCCGTCGTCCGCGCGCGTGACTTCGGTCTTGAACTTGCCAGGCAGCATGACGACGAAGCTGCCTTGCGAGAATTTCAGGATGTTGGAGTCGGCACTCGAGGTGTCATCCCAAACGTGGTCCTTGGGATAAACGTAAAAAATCTGGTCCTGGCCGACGCCTTTGTCGACATGAAAATCGTAGCTGCTCCAATTGCTACGCATCGCGCGGTGCTGGATATAGGAGTAACCGTCCTCCTGGAGCTGAATCATGGTCTCGCTGATGACATTCTTGTCGTCGGCGGCCACCGCCACGGAACACGCGGCCAACCACAGGGTCGCCAGCAGTCGCGGCAGCGAAATAGCCTGAAAAAAGAAGTTTTTCATTGGATTTCTCGGATGCGGGTCTCAAGTCGCGACGCATTATACCCGAGATTACTTGCGGTACTATCGAACCGTTGGCTGTGTCACAACCCGTCACAAAGGCTGCGGTGCTGGTAAACTTGTCGCCATCCCCTCAGCTACGCTTGCGAGCACGCACCATGACCCAAAAATACGTTGGTTTCGATCAGGATTCGGCAGGCGGCATGACCCACATGGGGCGCATCGTGCTCGATGCGCGCGTGTTCGGTCTGATCCCGGAGAGTGAGAACTGCGCGCAGTGGAGTCCCGCGCAAATGCAGGTGCTTTATGAATCGGTATTTGCCGAGTGGGAGAAGTATGGACAGCTTCCAAGTCGGCTACCGGACGATCTGCGGGAACGGCATGCCGCGATCTATAACGCAGCCATGACGCGTGCGCGCGACAAGGGCTGGAATCCCGAGTTGGGGGAGGATGATTGAGGTGTAGCGGGCGTGGTCCGGCGCGTTCTCGCCGATGTCGGGGACGTCGCTATGACACAAGCTCAAACGCTGACTAGGCACCGACGGCTGCTGGACACCGTGCGAGGCGACGTGCGTCAGACTATGTGATTGTTGAGATGCGCCGAGGAATCCTTTTGGCGCCGATGCATCGTCGCGAATCACTATGCGTCGCGGATTCGCTTGTATCCGCACATCGGCTCGCAATCTGCTCGATCCTCCGTGAGCATACTGTTTTGAATGTTCGACCCGGTGCCGATTTCAATCGTCTTCATGTCGCCCGTTTCATCAACTTCGTCGGCTCGGATCACGGCAGATCAGAGAGAAAAGTGCATTCACCTTGGCAATCAGTTCGCCGCGCAAAATCGCGGCGGATAGACGAATGCAGTCACTTGGATTGCGGAATAATTCGTGCGAATTTTGCGGCCGATCAAGGCAATAACACCCGTTGCGATCGGGAATATCTGTCTCGCGTTTGCTAGACTGCTTCGATCTACCACACCGCCACTGCATAACGCATCTATCTGGATTTGGACGCGCGCCCGCATGTCGACGAGTTCGTTGCTGTTTCGCTGGTTTCCGTTTCTAACCTGGTTTCCCGTCAATTCGCTCGTTCTGCGCGGCGACCTGATCGCTGGGGTGACCGGCGCGCTGGTATTGGTGCCCAAGGCGATGGCCTATGCGCAATTGTCTGGGTTGCCGGTTTATTTTGGACTCTACGTGGCGTTGGTGCCCGCGATCCTGGGCGCGTTGTGGGGTTCCTCCCGGCAGCTCGCCACGGGCCCGGTGGCGATCGTTTCGTTGATGACCGCCGCGGCGATTACCCCGTTCGCGGTGCCGTTTTCCGAGGAGTTCATCGGTCTGGCGCTGTTGCTGGCCCTGATGGTGGGCGTGATTCAGTTGGGTCTCGGCGTGTTCAAGCTCGGGGTGATCGTGAATTTCGTATCCCACCCGGTCATTTTGGGATTCATGAACGCCGCAGCGATCATCATCGCGTTGTCGCAGGTGGACATGCTGCTCGGTATTCCCAAGGGGCGTAGTGATTCGTTCCTGTATGACATTGGCGAGATGTTCCGCTATCTGCCGGACACCCATTTGCCGACCCTCGCAATGTCGGTCTTCGCGCTGGTGTTGATGCTGGGTCTGAAGAAGATCCCGGCGCTGTCGAAGCTCAGCGTATTGGTCGCGGTCGTCGTGACTATCGTCGTTAGTGCGCTGATCGGATTTGAACATATGACCAAGGCGACGCCGGATCACATCGCGGATCCAGCGGCGCGCGCGATGATCGGTCAGCACCTTGAAGCGCATCAGCGCCTGTTGGATCTCGGCACCGAGGCGACCGGGCTCTCGGCCGAGTTG
>JBHJOI010000079.1:0-70207 GCA_050329935.1 Thiotrichales bacterium
AGTCGAGGACCGATTGGCTCATCTTGGTCGCTAGTTCAAACAGTTCTTTTTGCATGATCTACTCCATCGCGTTGGGTTGGGTTTAAGCTCATTGTGCATTGCACAATTGATGCAGTGCAACATACGCCTAGACCCAACTCATGTCAATAGAACAAAGTCATCAAACCTTCCGCCGCGTCGCTACGTTTGCACATTGGCTAGCAGCGCATAGTCGCGCCGGATCAATGTTGACAATCCCAAAATCACGCCCGAATCACCTCGCTACCGAGTCCTACACGCCATCGAAGGCGACGCCTGACCCAAGAGGGCATACACCGACAGGCCATCTGGCAGTTTTCCGCACCTGAACTGGCGGCGGGTGAATTCACGCGCGTCTGGGTACCGCGGCTGGAGCCGGCCTGGATTCGCTGCGCCGAATGTAGGCGCAATCGGGTCACGATGAGACGGGTGGACAGTATGCCTGCGGCACGTCACACCCCGAGCCTCCACCCTTCTGGTAAGTGGATGCACGCGACGGTTGGAGCCTGTTCGCCGCGCGACGCCAAGGCGCTTGCGATCGCAATTCGCTCCGATCGGGCAAGTCTGTCACGCAATATTCGCTTTGGAGCCAGCGCATGACGAAACACAGACTTCGCAGCATGAGCTTCGCCGCTCCGGGTTGGGTAGGGCGGGGGCGTCGGCCGCAAGGATGCGGCCGTCGAGCCCCCAGGGACGGGTTCACGGCGTCTCCTGCCTACCCAACCCGGAGCGGCGCCCTCGCCAAGTGCGTTTGAGCCACTCAGCGCAAACACCCGAGCACTCTGGAAAACGCGCTCCAAAGACCGTCCAATCGATCCACGGTATTTATTGACACGCGTCATGTCGTTGCGACGGCGATGGACTATAAGAAAATTAGAAGTGCGGAAAAACGAATCGCCAACGATAGCGGTTCGAGGAGGGTCATCATGAGCAACACCGCTGAACTTCAAGTCAAGAAAGCTGAGAAACCCACCACCGAATCGACGGCGTTGACGCCGTTCGAGGAAATGGAGAAACGGATGGAAGAGTTGTTCCATCGCGATTGGTGGAAACCGCTGCGGGACTGGCCGGAATGGAGCGGATTCCCGCGGATGGAACTCAAGTCACCACGGGTCGACATCATCGACCGCGAAACGGAACTCGTCGTGCGAGCCGAGTTACCGGGCGTCGAGAAAAAGGATCTGGACGTCACGATGACGGATAACACCGTCACGATCAAAGGCAACACGACCCAGGAATCGAAGGACGAGGGTGAGAACTACTATCGCCGCGAGACGATGCACGGCTCTTTTATTCGAACGCTGACCCTGCCGAGCTCGGTTGACAGTACGCAGGTCAAAGCCAATTTCCAAAATGGCGTGCTTGAACTAGTTGCGCCAAAGGTCGAAAAGGCGCATCGGCGCTCGATAGCGATCGAATGAAACTTCACCCGACGGGTCGTCACTGACCCGCCGGGAAGAAGGCGTGTATGTAGCCAGATCGTTCGGGCGAATCCATCAGCCCTCCCGCAAGTGACCCGCGTCTTCATGCTTGGTTCGCACATACCGTTCGTTGTGCGGGTTGGTTGGCGCAAGTAATGGGAGGCGATCCACAACCTCGATACCGCCCTCTTCGAGCACCCGGATTTTCTCGGGGTTATTGGTAAGCAGGCGAATACGACGAATGTTCAACGCCTGTAGCAAGGTGCAGGCGACACGAAAGTCCCGTTCCTCGGCACTGAACCCCAGATGTCGGTCCGCTTGCAACGTGTCCAGACCCGCGTCCTGCAAACCATAGGCGCGCAACTTGTTCGCCAAGCCAATGCCGCGCCCCTCCTGCGCCAGATAGAGCAACACGCCGCCACCGGCGGTCGCGATGCGCTCCACCGCGGTACGCAACTGGTCGCCACAATCGCAGCGCAGGCTTCCGAGCAGATCGCCCGTCAGACACGATGAATGCAGGCGCACCGGCACCGGCGCATTGAGATCCGGCTCACCGATCACGATCGCGACATGCTCATTGTCGCCGTAACTCTCGCGAAACAAGATGAACTCGCAGGCTTCATGCCCCGCGAGCGGCACCCGCGCCCGACTGATCAGGCGCAACGCGGAGGCCCGCAGTCGCACATAGTCCGCGACGCTCGCCGCGGCGAGGCCTGGCATCGCGGGTTGCGCCGCGCGGCCCGATTCCCAGACCAGCATCGCCGGCAATAGTCGCGCTTGCAGCGCAAGTTCCAGCACGGTCGCGGTCAAGGGGTGGGTGGTGCCGAGCAGTTCCGCCGTGACTTCGCACCGCGAGCCCGTCGGCTCCACGACCGCACCGCTCAGGCACTGCAAATTCGCCAACGTCTGGTTGGAATCGACGCGTATGCGCCCCCCCGACGCATTGATCTCAATGCCCAGCGCGAGGAGACGATTGCGCGTCAGGCATAGAAAAAGCTCATTCGCCCCCTTCGCCAGACCTTGCCAACGCGCATCCGTGAGCGCCTCCACCGGCACCAGGCACCACGCCGAACGCTCATCATGGAGCTCGATTTCGCGCCCGCGCCGAAGCTCGTGGATGACTCGATCCACGGCGCCGGCGGCGTCGGAATACTCGTCTTCATTCATTGGTTTAGGTTCATTCCGGTCGTACATGACTTAGACTCGCAAGATTACCGGTAAATATATCCGCGTTTGTAAAGCCCATGTTTGTTACTGATTTATTTCAGTGTCGTTTAAACCGATGCTATCCCAGCGCCCAAAGACAGAGCTGGGCGCCATCGACGTTGGAGCTTCGACATTGACCCCTGATACCTGCTGGAGTCTGTTGCTTGCGCTTGCCAACGCGCGCCGCGCCGCGACACTGCCAAATTCGGCCTTCGCGATTCGGTACGACACGCGGCACGATCGGCTGGACTGGCTGCCGCCCGACGTGGACGCGCCGCTGGCATGGGCGCCCGGTGACGGCTGGCGAATTGGCGCGTCGGTGTCCGCGGACGTCCGCGACCTGCTGGACCTTTACCTGCCGCTGATCGAGCCGCGCCGGTCCGTTTCCTGGGTATTGGCGCAGCTCGGGCAAAGCATCGACGGTTATATTGCAACCCGTGACGGCGATGCCTACTACGTGACCGGCCCGGAGAATCTCACGCATCTGCATCGATTGCGGGCACTCAGTGACGCGGTCATCGTTGGCGCGAACACGGTCGCGATCGACAATCCGCGCCTGACGACGCGGCGCGTGCCGGGACCCAATCCGGTCCGCGTGGTGCTCGATGCCAGCGGGCGCCTCGAACTCGGGTCCGCGCGGCTAATTACCGACAATGCCGCACGCACCCTGATCGTCCGCCAAACCGGTTTGTCCGAATCCGCAGTGGCCAGCGCCGAGGTATTGAACGTTGCCGTGACTTCGCGCGGACTCGATTTGACCGATCTACTTCGGCAACTGCGCGCGCTGGGGCTGGGCACGATTCTTGTCGAGGGCGGCGGGTTGACCGTATCGAGATTTCTCGAAGCACATCTGCTCGACCGACTGCACATCGCAGTCGCGCCACTCATCCTGGGTAGCGGACGGCCTGGGCTCACGCTACCGCCGATCGAGCGCCTAAGCGACGCGCTGAGGCCACTCTCACGGGTGTATCGGCTCGGCCGCGACATTTTGTGGGATTTCGATCTGCGCGCCGCCGCGCCCGCGAGCAACCCAGACGCGTCCGGTCAAACATAATACGCAACGCGACTGAAGTGCGAGACGCGCCGTGGTGACTTGGCGCGACCGAGCAGTACCGAATCCCCGGCACCCGTGAAGCGCGACCGCCGGCGGACGATTGGCCGTCGTGTACGCGTCTGAATCCTACAAACCGACCAGCGCGGCGTGGACACCGTGATGCTGGACGGAGCGTAGAATCCGCTGCGATGAGATCAACGCGGGATCATAGTCCACGACCAGCAAATGCCGTCGGTTTTCATGCACGCAGGCACTGATGACGCCAGCATCCGCGATCAAGGCCCGTTCCAGATCGTGTAGTCGTTGGTCATCCAGGGTTTCATCGATATGTACGACGATATCCGCACTCATGGTGGCATGCCTCTAAATTTTCATGGCGGGGACGCCGCTCCCACCTACCTAACCTGGAGCGGCGAAGCCCTCCGTGGACCCGGCGCTTCGTAACGTTAATCGGTTCGAGTCTACTTCGATGCGAGCCGCGCCTCATGCCCGTCGTGGACGCGGCTGTGGACTCGCCGCCTGGCGTTCGGGCAGCGCGCCCGATGCCTGTATCGACTATAGATCGCCCCGAGCGGTTCGCAAGGCGCGCGCCCCTTTTAGCCGGTTATCAGGCGTCTCCACCTGCCCATCGCGCGGCAAGGTCGACATGCCCAACCACGATGCCCGACACACCCTGATCGAGCCAGGTTTCGCGACGCGCGCGCCAGGCCTCGATCGTCGACGCGGCGTCGGGCTCCAACGCGATCGCGGCAGCCACCCAACCGTCGAACAAGTAGCGCTGCATGTCGTACGCCTCGGATGGGATAACCCAATCGGACGAGCGCTGTCGAACCTCGTATCCGGAAGCCGTCAGCAATGCGTTGGCCTCCGCGACCGCACCCGGTCCCAGCGCGGGTCCGAACCCCTTGTCAGTCAACTGATGCCGGTTGACCCATTCGCGCAACTGCGAATCCAAGGGATCGCGCGGCCGCAAATCGATCCGCCCGTTATAACTCAACGCGAACAGCACGTCGGCCCGCGCCGACTGACAACGCGCGATTAACGCCGCGAGCCACGGCGCGGAAACCAGATCGAGCAGCGCGGACGCGGTCACGAGGTCCACGCGGCCCCAGGGCAGGCCTGCGAGTGCGGTGACCAGATCGGCGTGCCGCGTTTCAACCTGGATCGGATCAGCGTTCGGCGCGGTCGAAACCGATAGGCCATTCACGCTGTAGTGCCGGGACGATGACCACGCCGAGGCATGTAACTGAACCGGCACGCGCGCCAATAGCGTCGGGTCATGATCGACCAGCGTCCAATCTTGCGCGCCGCCCCAGCGCGGCGCGAGGTAACGCAGGTTCGATCCGGTGCCCGCGCCGAGATCGAGCACGCGCAACGGCGCGGCGGAAGTCCACCTCGGGCGTAGCCAATCGAACAATTCAGGCGCACGCGCCAAGGCGTCGAAAACTTCGCGTGTCTCCAGCCACGCCGCACAAAAACCGCTTTTCATCGCAATGATTTCATCCCCCAATCTTGTGTTGAAAGCACCTGTTCGCGGGAGTGTTCCCCATATGCACTTAAGTAAAACGCCGGGCTCTCAAGGAGACGCTGCTCAGGGTTGGGTAGGCGGGCGCGTCGGTCGCGGGGACGCGGCCGTCGAGCCGCCCACGGATGAGTTCACGGCGTCTCCTGCCTACCCAACCCGGAGCGCGGCTTTCAGCCTCCGCGGCGGCGTCCTCGCCATGAACGTCAAAGCGCGTGGTCACAATGGGTGACGCACACGGGATCGCTCAAGACCTCGAGTGGCGCGCAAACCTTCCGCGCGCCGCACGGTGAGTCGATCCACACTATGCGATCGCCTGCTCGAAGCGAGCGCTGCTCAAGCCCCAACTGGGCAAGCTTGCACGGACAGCCCGCGCGCCGGCCGCCAGTCGTGCACGCTCATCGGCGTCATCGAGCACCCGCGCGAGCGCGGCCGTCAACGCCTCCACGTCGCCGGGCGGCACCAGCAATCCAGCCTCGGCAGGCACCGTCTCCGGAATCGCGCCGGCGGTGGTGCTGACGATCGGCAGCGCGCGGGCCAACGCTTCCGTGAGTGCCATGCCGTAACCCTCATGCCAGGACGCAAGCACAAAGACATCGCTGCGATCGTAATACCGGGCAAGCGTCGCGGCGTCCACCGCGCCGCGAAAGTCCACCCGATCCGCCAGACCGAGGCGCGCGCATCGCGCCAGCAAGGCGGCGGTTGTGACCGGATTGCGGAGCCTGTCGCCGACACATTCGAGCCGCCACGGGCGGTCGCCAAGGCGCGCCAGTGCTTCAAGCAGCAGGTCGTGCCCCTTGCGCGGCGTCAACGTCGCGACGCAGAGCAGCGCGAGCGTGCGGCCATCGCCACCCGCCGCGGCCGGTGCAGGATCGACGCCCGGCTCGACCACGGCGATCCGGGCCGGATCGACTCCGTAGACAGTCAAACTGCGCGCGGTAAAGCGGCTGGTCACGATCACGCCTCGCGCGGCGGCCAAGGCGCGCCGTTCCCGCGCCAGCAACAGCGCTCGCGACTCGGCATCGAGCCCGGTCTCGTCCGCCAGCGGATGATGTACCAGTGCGAATAGTCGCAGCCGCGTCGCATGGCGCTCGGCCAGCGCCGGCATCCCGCCGAACGCCAGCCCGTCGATCACCACCGTCGCCGCGTCGGGCAAACTCGATAGCAACGCGTCCGCGTCCTCGAGCGCGGCCCGGCTCGGCAGCGGGAAACTCGCGTCGAGGGCGTGGACGAAAACATGCCAGCCGCGCTCGCGGAGGCCTTGCGCGATACGTTGGTCATAGAGATACCCGCCGGTCAGCGTGGCCGGATCGCCGGGTACCAACAGGTGCAGATCCACTCAGGCGGGCCGTTCGAGGCGTCCGCTGTAGGCCGCCCACGCGACATGCGACTCATGCAAGGTCACGCGCATCGCGTCGAGCCCCAGCGCCGCGGGTCCCAATTCGCCCACCGCGACTCGCCTCGCCATACGTTCGAAAATCAAGCGTGCCAGGAACTCGGTGGTTGTGTTCTGCCCCACCAGCGCCGGGTCATCATCGAGGTTGCGGTAGTTGATCTCGGCCAACACCGCGCTCAACGCGCGCGCGGCAAGCCCGATATCGACCACCAGATTATCCGCGTCCAACCGTTCGCGTTGCAGCTCGACATCGACGACATAGGTGGCTCCGTGCAACCGCTGCGCCGGGCCGAACACCTCGCCGCGAAAGCTATGAGCGATCATGCAATGGTCACGTACGCACAGTGAATACATCGGCTGGCTCCTTTGTAACGGTCTTGATTCGAAGCTGATCCGCGACGTTAACGCAACCGCGAACCCCGCGCCTCGAACCCTTGGCATGAGTGCGTCCAAACGCGGCGTCGGTCACCGAAACCGCCCCCTCTACCGCCTCAGACACCCGTTTGCGGACTGACCACTAATCGGCCATCGCCATCCAGCCCGGTGATCAGTACCGACTGCCCGGCGGCGACAGGCTTGGCACAGATCGCGGCATAGCTTGAATCGCCGACGCGCACTCGGCCGCGTCCGTTCTGAAATGCATCGACCGCCTCGACCTGACGCCCGACGAGCGCCGCGACCTCGCGATTGAGCGTCGAGCTTGCGATATCCGCCCGCCCTCGACGCTGGACCATGAACCCAACCGCAATGGAACCTAGCATCGCCACGGCGAACACCAGCAGCTGCCACGCGAGCGGAAGATTCGGCGCGAGCCACACCGAAAGCCCCACCAGCATTGCGCCAAGGCCAATCCACAGCAACAACACCCCCGGCGCAACGATCTCAAATCCGATTAAAATTGCCCCCACGATCCACCACAACCACGGCGACGCAAACAGCGAATCAAACATGCTCATGACCTTAACAAAGCTCCGGATTCACAGCGGGGTGCCGTTCCAGGTTGGATAGGCGGGCGAATCGGCCGCACGGACGCGGCCATCGAGCCGCCAGGAATAGGTTCACGGTGTCTCCCGCCTACCCAACCCGGAACGACTTTCGTCCTCAATGGCGGCGCTCTGACCATGAAACTTAGGTCTTTTCGGCCTGGGTTTGCCGGATCAATTCGGTGACACCCGCCACCGCGCCGGTAAGACCGCCTGCCTCCAACGGCATCAGCACCAGCTTGGAACTCGACGAGCGTCCAATTTCGTTGAGCGCCTCGACGTACTTGAGGCCAATAAAGTATTGGATCGCCTGGATGTCGCCCGCCGCGATCGCCTCGGAGACCATCCGGGTTGCTTTCGCTTCCGCTTCGGCCTCGCGCTCGCGGGCCTCGGCATTGAGAAACGCGGCCTCACGCTCACCTTCCGCCCGCAGTACCGCGGCACGTTTTTCGCCCTCGGCGGCGAGAATTTCCGCTTCTCGTTTGCCGTTGGCCTCGGTGACCTGAGCCCGGCGGCGTCGCTCGGCGGTCATCTGCAAATTCATCGCGTCCTGCAGTTCCGCGGACATTTTCAGATCGCGGATCTCGATGCGCACGATCTTGATCCCCCACGGATTGGTCGCCTCATCCACCACGCTTAGCAGTATCTCGTTGATTTTTTGCCGATTCGACAGCGTATCGTCGAGATCGAGCGAACCGATGACCGAACGCAGGTTGGTCGTCGTGAGATTTACGATCGCCTCCTCGAGATGACGCACCTGATATGCTGCCCGCGCCGCGTCGTCGATGCGATAGAACACCACCCCATCGGCGATCACCGCCGCGTTGTCCTTGGTGATGACCGTCTGCGCGGGCACATCCAGCACCTGTTCCATCACTGTCAGTCGGCGCCCGATGCGGTCGATGAACGGCACGATAAGCCGTAAACCGGAATCAAGCGTTTGGGTATAGCGCCCGAACCGTTCCACGGTCCAACGTTCGCCTTGAGGCACGGTCTTGATCCCGGCAAAGATTAGCGCAACCGCGATGATCACGATGATCGAGGCAAAAAACAGGAACCCATCCATATCGCACGTCTCCTTTTGAATCACGGGCCGAGTGTACCAGTCCGCAATCGCTGATTCGCCACAGCGGGTTCGATTTCACTCCGAAAATGGAGTCGTCGGACGGCCGCGCGGCACCATTCCACAACCCAGCGTCAGTCATAACGGATGCGGTGACAGATCTCGCCGGCGGCGGCGCCGCTCAATCGGGTCATGACGGTAGGCAGATCCTCGAATGCGCTTTCACCGGTGATCAAACCGTCGAGTCGCGGCTCAGCCAGCAGACGCAGCGCAAGCTCAAGTCGCCGTCGATAGCTCCAGCGCGCGCGTTGCGAGGCTGCGATGCTGCCCACCTGGGATGAACGCAGCGTCAGGCGACGGGCGTGAAACGCCTCACCCAGCGACAACGCGACACGCCGAGTGCCATACCAACTCAGCTCGATCACCCGCGCCTCGAAGCCGGCGATATGCAATGCGGTCTCGAGTCCGGCCGGATTGCCGCTCGTATGCAGCACGAGATCAGCATCATCACGGGCCTGTGCCGGCAGCGCGAAGCCAAGCCCCAAGCGCGCCGCCACCCTCGCCCGCGTCGGATCGATGTCAATCAGTTCCACCTCGCACCCCGGAATGGATCCCGCGAGCCACGCGACCAGACACCCGACCGCGCCGGCGCCGATCACCGCGATCCGATCGCCGGGCAACGGCGCGGCGTCCCATAGTCCGTTCAACGCTGTTTCGAGATTGGCGGCAAGCACCGCGCGCGCCGCCGGCACTTGCTCGGGCAACGGCACGACGTCGCCGGCCGGCACAACATACCGGGTCTGGTGCGGATGCAAACAAAACACCTCGCGGCCGAGCAGTGCCGTTGGCCCCTGCTCCACCACGCCGACATTGATGTAGCCGTACTTGACCGGTGCCGGGAACTCGCCTGCCTGGTGCGGACAACGCATCCGCGCATACTCACTCGGGGGCACCTCGCCATGCAGGACCAGGGTTTCGGTGCCACGGCTGATACCGGAGTATCGCGTTCGCACCAACACATCGTCCGCGCCAGGCGCTCGCAAACGCTCGTCGCGCAGTTCGGCCTGGCCGGGCGCGGTCACCCAGTAAGCCCGGGCGTGGAAGGCGGGGTTGGATGCAACATCGCCGCGTATGGGCATGAATGAGGTTCGCTACTGATGGTTTCGGTTAAAAAGCAAGGCTCGCCGGGGCGCGGGAAGCCGCAAAGCGTCAGGTCACCGCGACCCGATTGATCATCGCGATCTCGGCGCTCTGCGCTTGCCTGGATTATCATCCGCGATGATGCATTCCGCCACGCCATGCGACTGACCACACCAACCGCCCTGGACCCGCTGCGTCGCTCGGCCGCCGGGCAGGTCGCCGGCGCGCTGATCGCGCTCGGACTCGTGACCACGGAAATCACGGCGCGCCTCGGGCTAGGGTTCGCTTATCCGCTGAAAAGTCTTGTGGTATTCCTGATCATGGTTGGGTTACTTTCTCCGCTCCTCTCGCTGCACCGGCCTCACGCTCGGTTCGGACCGGCCAATACGGTCACCCTGCTACGACTCGGTCTAACCGCATCGCTCGCCGGCTTGGTCGGCGCACCGACGTCCACTCTAGGCTGGTGGATCGTCGGCAGCGCGCTGGTTGTGGTTACGCTCGACGGCGTGGACGGCTGGCTCGCGCGCCGCTATCGAACCGAGAGCGCGTTTGGCGCCCGTTTCGACATGGAAACCGACGCGTTGCTGATTCTGGTGCTAGCGATGCTCGCCTGGCAGTTGGACAAGGCGGGACCGTGGATACTGCTTGCCGGTGTGCTGCGCTATGCCTTTGTCGGCGCCGGTCACTGGTGGGCATGGATACACCGGCCCTTGCCGTGCAGCTTTCGCCGCAAGACGGCCTGCGTGCTTCAAATCGCAACCTTGATCGCGTGCCTCACGCCGCTGCTGCATACCCCGAGCAGCGCGTGGGTTGCCGGCGTCGGTCTAGTGTTCCTGTGCTACTCTTTTTGGGTCGATTTGCGCTGGCTCAAGCGCAATGCCAACCGCATCGAGGACTGAACCATGCACACTTCGTCCCGTTTTCGTCATTTCCGTTCGCGAATCGTCGCCCTGCTCGGCATCGGACTGCTGCTCGCGGCCGGTTCATCCGCGCAGGCCGCCGCGGCCACTTACGAACTCGATCCCGAACATCTGAGCATCGGCTTTCTGGTCGATCATGTTGGCTACGCGAAGGTACTCGGCATGTTTCGCGATGCCCGCGGCAGCTACGCCTTCGACGAGACGACCGGGGCACTTTCCGATGTCCGTATCGTGATCGACAGCGCGAGTGCCTTCACCAATCACAAGAAACGCGATGAACATCTCCGTGGCGCGGATTTCCTGAACAGCGCCGAGTTCCCCGAGCTGGTGTTCACCGCGTCGACCGCGAAGCGTAGCGGCGAGCGCGATTTCGTCATCGACGGTGAGCTCACGGTGCTGGGTCGCACCCAACCCGTCACGCTCAACGCCACCTGGAACAAAAGCGCGGAATACCCGTTCGGCCCCAAGGCCTACGCGATGGGCGTGTCGGCTCGCGGCAGTTTCAAGCGCAGCGCCTACGGCATGAACTACGCGGTCGAGAACGGCTGGGTCGGCGACGAAGTCGAGCTGATCATCGAGTTCGAAGCGCGACGCAAGTAATCTCGCGGGTTCACCGTTGCACGGTCCGGAACAGCCGATCCGCATGCCGCCGAGTTCGGTGCGCGCACGCGGCATGAAAGGTGTGCCTCGCCACCGATCGCACACGTCGGCCTCCGGTGGGCCGATCGCTCGGAGCCGGTCCGCCGTGTTCGTCGCGCTGTCGCGAGTGGTCTGAGTGGCGCCCGAGCACAACCCGGCCACGTGGGCCAAGCCTACAATATCCGCGATTCGTCACCAGCGACCGAAGTTAACACTGTTATGGCGCTTGCTGGTCGCGGGCCTGGCGTTGCTGTTGCTGAATCACGCGCTGGTGTTTCGCAACGTCTGGCCGACGCCCTGGATCGCACCGGGCACGGCGTTTACCGTCGAACTCGGCATCGCCTTGCTGGTCGCGACCTGGCTGACACGTCGCCAACGGCGATTGTCCGGCCCGGCCTTGCGCGGGTTCGCACTGGTTTATACCGCCCTGATCGTCGGCCGCTACGCGATGGTCACCGCGCCGGCGCTCTATGGCAGGCCGATCGATCTGTATTGGGACACCCGCCACCTGCCGAACGTGCTGGCAATGTTGGCGACGGCCGCGCCGCCGTGGCTGACGCTCATCGCCGTGGCGATTCCGGTCGCGGTGCTCACGTTGGTCTACCTCGCGACACAGCTCGCCTGGCGTCACCTTGGCGCGACGCTGGCTGAGCCCTCAACGCGACCGGCGATCGCGATGTGTGGTCTGTTGCTGGTGGGCTGGTTCGGCGCCGGCCAGTTTCACCCCGCCCTTGCGACCGAGCGCTGGTTCGCCGACCGTATTGGACCGTTGTACGCACGTCAGGTCAGTCTCCTTGCCGGAACCTGGTCCGGACTCGCCGCCGCCCGAGGTCTACCCGAAGCGCCACGGTTGACATCGAACCTGGCGCGGCTCGAAGGCGCCGATGTCGTGCTGATGTTTCTCGAATCCTATGGCGCCACCGCCTACGAGAATCCGCACCATGCCGAGGCGCTCAGTGACGCGCGAGCGACGCTCAAAGCCGCGATTGACGGGACCGGACATACCGTGGTCAGCGCACGCATCCGCTCGACCACCTTTGGCGGCGGCTCCTGGCTTGCCCACGCGAGCTGGCTCGGCGCGACCCCGATCACCAGCGCGGAAACTCATGCCATCCTGCTGAAGACACAACGACCGTCGTGGCCCCGCCTGTTCGCCGCGCGGGGTTACGCTACGTTCGGCTTGATGCCCGGCACCCGTGGCCCGTGGCCGGAAGGCCGCTTCTACGGCTTCGACCAGATCCACGACGCGCAACGACTCGACTACCAGGGGCCGGAGTTTGGCTGGTGGCGTATTCCCGACCAATACAGCTGGGTGCGCTTCGCGACCGAGGTCTTGCACGTCGATCGCAGCCAACCGGCGTTGGTCTTTTTTCCGACCATCACCAGCCACATGCCTTTCAAGCCGACGCCACCGTTACAACCGGATTGGCAGCGTTTGCTCGGCCCCGAACCGTTCGATCCCAATAGCGTCACCGCTGCCCTGGCGGAGCCCGCGGACTGGCGCGACCTCGGCCCGGCCTATACCGACTCGATCGCCTACAGCATGCGCGTGCTCACCGACGAGCTTGAACGTCCGCGTGCCCGCGAGCGGGTAATACTTCTGCTCGGTGACCATCAGCCACCCGCCGCGGTCAGCGGCGACGGCGCGACCTGGGACGTTCCGCTTCATGTCATCGCGCGCCAACCCGAACTGATCGACGCACTGTTGAAGGCGGGATTCGAACCTGGATTGGGCCTTCCGGACACTCTGCTCGCGCCGATTCATGAAGCCAGCCTGTTGCTCCTGGATGCCTTTCACGACCCCGCGCATCGACCCGTCGGCGAGCATCCCGATTAGGTCCGGCAATATGATTGCCGCGCCGCGAGCGCGCTTGTGATGAAGCGTGGCGCTTGAGCCCATCGCGTGGCTCAATCGACTGTGGAGACTAACAACGACGCTACGAGTCCTTCAACGCATCGGCACGCACGGCGATCACGTCGCCGGAACGCGGCGCGTGGTCGAGGGTGCGCAACCGGTCGATCATCGTCTCGGCGTCCACCCAGTCGCGCTCGCACAGGCGATAGGTTTCACCCTCGGACCGATTGAAACGATACTGACCCAGTTCGGCCAGGCGTTCGACGCAAGCGATCGCGAGATCGACCGCGGCAGGTATGTACTCGAACGCCACCGCACGCGGCGGGCGTCCGAGTCCCGCCAACACCTCGCGTTCAAACCCCTCGACGTCGATCTTGACATACGCTGGCTCCCCGAAACGGGCGATCAGCGCGTCGAGGGTTGTCACCGCGACTTCGGGTCCGGGTTCCCAACGCACACCGGCAAAGGCGTCACTGGCGCCAACGCGTGCGATCCATGCCGTCGCCAGGGTACTGACCGTCGGCGTTCGCGGGCTGACGCGCAGAACCGCCCAACCCGCCTTGGCACCGACCGCTTGTTCGAGCAGGACAAACTGCTTGTCCCCCCGAAACAGCCAGCGTAGCCAGCGCGCGAATGCCGGTTGCGGCTCAACCGCGACCACCGTGGCGCCCAGCCGGCGCCAGCAACGCGCATGATTGCCAACGTGCGCGCCGAGGTCGAAACAAAGGTCCCCGACACCGATCCAGGGCGCATAAAAGCGACGCAAGCGTCGCGCGCGACCCGGAATGGCCAGATAGATAGCCAGCGAACGTAGCAGACCCGGCCAGTGGCTAGCGCTCGCCACGCGATCCGCCCGGTCCGCGCGCGCCGTGTTCAGGAGAGATCGAGCGCATGGCGTTTGAGCGCGTCCAGGGGCACGAGCTCGAGCGCCCGGGCATGCGTCGCGCGTAGCCGCACGCGGGGGGCCTTGCCTTGCTCGAACGCCTCCTTCCACCGCGCCGCGCACAGGCACCACGAATCGCCGGGTTGTAACCCCGGAAATCCGAATGCCGGCACGGCGGTGATCAAGTCATTGCCACGCGCGCGACTGAATTCCAGGAACTCAGCGGTCATCGCGGCACACACGGTGTGCGAACCGAAGTCCCTAGGCGCGGTCTCACAACTGCCGCTACGCGTCCAACCGGTCAGCGGCGAGGTGGAACACGCTTCGAGCGGTTCGCCAAGTACGTTAAGATTTTCGCTCATCGAATGCTGATCCGGTTGGAATTTCGGACCGGCGATGACAGATGCGCATCGTGTCCACGCCGGGGTTTCAGGCATACTGCGGATGCGGAGAGCGGCGTGCAACTTTCTCTCGGTCCTGGTGGGCGATTCGGTGAGGATTCGCGCCCGGTCAACGCAGCGATGGACGCAGACCGCCTTTACGGCTAAAAGCAATCTTCCGAAACGAGTCCGACACGGCGTGCCAAATCCGATGCCTTCATCCCACGAATCGACCTCGCAGCCACTCTCCCCCGCTACCATCCGCAGGGTTACGCTGCTGCGACCGTTGCATTGGCTTCGTCTCGGCTGGCAAGACATGTGGCAGATCGGCTGGCCCAGCATTCTGCACGGCGTTCTGCTCGCAGCGTTCGGACTCTGCATCGTCTCGGTCGCCGCGGTGCTCTGGTACTTGCTTCCGGGCGCGATCTCCGGATTCCTCCTGATCGGCCCGATCCTCGCGACCGGACTCTATGTGCTCAGCCAGAAGCGCGAACGGGGCGAGCGAGCGACCTGGCAACACGTCATCGCGGCGTGGCGCTGCGGCGCGTGCAATCTGGTCGGGCTGGGTCTGGTACTGGCGCTGGTCGCCACGCTGTGGGTGCTCGTTTCCGCGGTGCTGATCGCACTGTTTCTGCAAGATTCGATCAACGGATTCGACGACTTCCTGCGCCACGTCGTGCTCTCCGAGGGCTCGAATCTGTTTCCGATCTGGGCCGCGATGGGTGGCGTCGTCGCCGCGCTCGTATTCGCGGCAACCGTGGTCTCGGCGCCCATGCTGCTGGACCGCGACACCGGGCTACTCTGCGCGGTGGCCACCAGTTTCAACGCGGTGGCCGAAAACCCCGCGCCGATGATTGTCTGGGCCGGTCTGATCATGTTGGCCACCCTGTTTGGTCTCGCAACCCTGATGCTAGGGTTCATTCTGGTTGTTCCCATCATCGGACACGGGACCTGGCATGCCTACCGCGATCTGGTGGACGCGACGGTTTTGCCCCCGCGCGTCGGTGTCACGACCCCCTAACTCGATAACAATCAACAGCGATGTTTGGCCTTACCGAAGAACAAATCGCCGAGTTCGGTCTAACCTATGGTTTGGGCGGGTTCATCCTTTTGATGTTGTACATCATCTGGGACCTCGCGAAACAATCCAAGGCCGGAAAGTTCGGCACCTTTGTCCTGTTTTTCGTACTCGCGTTCGGCATTCTCGGGTTTCTCGCGAAGAACGTGATTCAATGGCTGATGGGGCTATGACCGCGATGGGGTTCATCGCATCGGCGCCTCGTCCTGGGGCATCCGGCGCGGAAACGTGATCCCGGAGCCTGTCGCACTCGATCGATTCCATCGAACGACACAAATCCACAACCCATGCACATCAGACGCCTTGCGCTCATCGGCTACCTCTCCGCCGTGCAACTCGCACTCGCGGCCGTCGTTGCGAAATCGGACGCATTACCGCGAATACAACGTGCAATCGGAAGATGACGCGATATGGATCAACGACCTGCGCGCGTCGCTCGATCCACTGACCGGTGGCTGAACGTACCACCCCCGCGCGATCCGCCTAGGCCCAATCTCAGGCCGCCGCGTCGCGCAACTGCAAACGCAACTCGACCGTTTCGCCGTCGTCCGCCATGCGGTGTTCAAACCCGAACCGCTTGGCGAGCGACAGCATCGCCCGATTGTCCGGCAGGGTTTGCATGAAGACTTCCCGCGTCCCGCGCAGGCGGCAATAGCGCAGCATTTTGTCCATCAACGCACGACCGAGCTTATGTCCCTTGAGGTCGGAGCGAACCACGATCGCGAACTCGGTGCGTACGTTGTCGGGATCGGTCACGGTGCGCACGACGCCGAGCGTCTCGGGCTGACCATGCTCGTTCGGCGCGGTCGCGATGAATGCCATTTCGCGGTCGTAGTCGATCTGCGTGAAACGCGCCATCTGGGTATGCGGGATCTCGCGCAATAAGCCGAAGAAGCGAAAGCGAATATCCTCGGGCGTCAATTTCGAGATGAACGTATGGTGCGCGGGTTCGTCCTCGGGTCGAATCGGCCGCAGCATGACCTTGAGCCCGTCCAGCAGGGTCAGCTTCTCTTCGAGTTGCTTGGGATAGGGACGAATCGCCAATCGATCGTCGCCGGTACGCGCAACGGGTTGCACCCGAATCCGGGCGTCTAATGCCAACACGCCATCCTGGTCCGCGAACAGCGGGTTGATATCGAGCTCAACGATCTCGGGCAGGTCGACGATCAGCTGCGACACCTGGATCAACGCCAGCTTGACCGCGTCCAGATCCGCCGCCGGCCGATCACGATAACCCGCTAGCAACCGCGAGACACGGGTGTGTTGAATGACCTCGCTGGCCAGGTTCATATTGAGCGGCGGTAGCGCGACCGCCCGGTCCTTGATCACTTCGACCGCGACACCGCCTTGTCCGAATAGAATCACGGGTCCGAAAATCGCATCGGTCGCGGCGCCGATGATCAACTCGTGCGCGCCCGGGCGACGCGCCATTTTCTGTACCGAAAACCCGCGCAACTGCGCGTTCGGATGAATCTCGCGCAATCGGTTCAACATGCCGTGCGCGGCCTTCAGTACTTCGTCGGGCCCTTCGAGATCGAGCACCACGCCGCCGACGTCCGACTTGTGGATGATGTCCGGCGACAGGATCTTGATCGCGACCGGATAGCCGATCTCGCCCGCCACCTTGACCGACGCTTCGGGCGACTTGGCAATGTGGGTTTCGACCACGGGAATGCCATAGGCCGCCAGCACCGCCTTGGCTTCCGGTTCGGACAACTGCTCGCGCCCATCGGCGATCACATTCTCCAACACCAGACGCGCGGTCGTCGTCGCCGGCGTGAACTCGCTCGGCACCGAGGCCGGCGTTTCCATCAACAGCTCCTGGTTGCGGCGATAACGCACCATGTGCATGAACGCACGCACCGCGCTTTCCGGGGTGTCGTAGGTCGGAATACCAGCGCCGCGAAACATCTCGCGGGCGATCTTGACCCCTTCCATCCCGAGCCAACAGGTCAGGACGTTGCGCCGCGTGCCCTGCGCCGCGTCGATCACCGCCCGCGCCGACTCGTGGCTCGGTGCAATCGCGGTCGGACAATGCATGACCAGCAAGGCATCGATCTGGTCGCACTTGAGCAGCGTGGACACGCCATCGGCATAGCGCGAATCGGGCGCGTCACCAATGATGTCGACCGGGTTCCCGCGCGACCACGAAGCCGGCAGGGCGGCATCGAGCGCGGCCATTGTCTTGTCATTGAATTCGGCCAGCTTGCAGCCGTTCGCGATCAGATAGTCCACCGCGAGCACGCCGGGACCGCCGCCGTTCGTAAGGATCGCGAGCCGATCGCCCTTGAGCGGACGCGCACGGGCCAGGGTCTCGACCGCTTCGAACAATTCGTCGATCTCATAGACGCGCAGCATCCCGGCGCGGGCAAAGGCCGCGTCGTAAACATCGTCCGCGCCGGCGAGCGCGCCGGTGTGCGAGGCGGCGGCCTTGGCACCCTCGGCGACCCGCCCGGCCTTGATCGCCAGCACCGGCTTGTTGCGCGCCGCGGCGCGCGCGGCCGACATGAACTTACGCGCGCTCTTGATCGATTCGATGTATAGCAGGATCGCCTCGGTACCCGGATCGGATCCCAGGTAATCCAGCAAATCACCAAAATCCACATCAGCGCTGTCGCCGAGCGAGACGAAATGCGAAAACCCGATCCCGCGCGATTTGGCCCAATCCATGACCGTGGTGCACAACGCACCCGATTGCGAGAGAAACGCGATCTTGCCCGGGAGAATACTGGTATGCGCGAAACTCGCGTTGAGACCGATGCCGGGCACGATCAAGCCGAGGCAGTTCGGGCCGAGGATCCGCAGATTGAATGGCTTGGCCGCGTCCAGCATCGCCTGCTGAAGGGTGCGGCCTTGCGCGTCCACGTGCTGCGACAACGCTGCTGTCATGACGATCGCGGCGCGCGTGCCGCGCTGCCCCAGTTCCGAGATCAAACCCGGGATCGTATGCGGCGGCGTCGCGATCACCGCGAGCTCGGGCGCGACCGGCAGCGCGGCGATGTCGGCATAGGCCAACACGCCCGCGACCGCCTTGTGCCGCGGGTTCACCGGCATCACCGGGCCGGAAAAACCCGCTTCCAGAAGATTCTTCATCACCACTTGCCCGACGCTACGCGGCGTGTTCGAGGCGCCGATCAAAGCGACCGACTTCGGTCGAAACAGGTAATCCAGGTTCTGCATGCTCATTTCGCTATCCCGCGCTGCATTTAAAGACATCCAAGGGAGGGGTGTGATTTGGCGCAGCAGAAAAATCTCTGCCGACGCGGGCGCCCCGGGGCCCCGAATGTGCGGACTGGCGGGCGCCACCGCGGGGGTCATGGGGAGACTGAGACACCGATTCATGATACTGGTTAACGTGATGATATATTTGCTGCACTGCAATATAGCGCGATCCCAGGAGAAAAAACCAGAAGGTCATCAATTATTCATCCATTCGTTAACCATCGTTTACGGTATGACTTCCGAGTTGAGCACTCGTCGATGGTTCACGAAACCGCCGTACCAGATGGCTTTTCGATAACAAGCAAGGCTATGAAATCGCGCCATTTTATAGCGGGATTTCGCACGGCCGCACCGAGGTGCCCGTCGAGCCCTCTGGATGGGTTCACGGCGTTTCCCGCCTACCCTGCCCGGAACGGCTTTCATCCTCACGGGCGGCGATTGATGGAACGCATCGTCACGACTCGACGCGCCAACGCGCGACAACGATTCCGCCCTGGGATCGATTGCGATTGAGGTACTCCGCAAGCGGCCAGCGCGAGACGAGGACCCGCCCGA
Source organism: Thiotrichales bacterium (assembly GCA_050329935.1). Taxonomy (GTDB): domain Bacteria; phylum Pseudomonadota; class Gammaproteobacteria; order UWMA-0217; family UWMA-0217; genus CAYSFW01. The sequence continues at coordinate 19,336 of JBHJOI010000079.1, forward strand.
ACTCCGACGACGCGTGGAGCAGATAGGCCCGCTCACCACGTCGCACGATCAGTCCTTGATGGGCGATATCGAGTCCTGGGCGGGTGGATGTGATCGCGACCAGATCGCCGTCGCGCAGTTCCGGCTCGATCTCGGCGACCCGCGCCTTGGGGATGAACGAGCGTTGGATGCCGCTCAATGCGGCTTCCGCGTTACGAACGGTCGCCAGTGTCGCCGGGTCGGCCAGTGCCGGGTAGTGCGCCCGATCGCGGGTCATGAATCCGATCGGTTTTGAATAGGTTTCACCGCCGAGCGCGGCGGTGTGGTCCGCAAGCAAACCCAGTCGCTCGCTCTGATCGAGCCATTCGCTGAAATAGTGCAATCGCGATCCATAGCCCGCCACGCGGCCGTCACGGTAGCGCAAGGCCCTCAGTCGAGCGAGAAAATCCGAATAGTCTGGTTGGGCTGTATTTTCGGCCGACCAGACGACTGCCGTCGCCAATTCCACCAGCGTCCAGCAATCGAGGCGGTCGAAGCGCACGATCAAATTGAGTTCGCCGGGATTTGACTGTAGCGTTCCGGCGTCATAGCGCGTTTGTTCCCAGGCCCGCGCGATCGCGAGCACCGCCGCCGCGCGGTCTCGGTTGTATTGCCGCGCGAGTCGCCAGGCGTCGTGAAAGGACTGTTCCGCGGTCGCCAAGACCACGCCCGATGGCAGAAGCGCGAACCCGACCACAAGAGAAAGCCAGATTCCGCGCGCGCCATTTCGGCAAGGTCCAGTTCGGTTCTTACTCAAACGGTCCCGCCGCGCGGATAGCCACTCCGAAATACTCGCCATCATGAAACCCAAGCACTACCTCCGAGAACTTGAACCGGACAATCGAACGACCGATGATCGAATACAGCTCCGTTGACGATGCCAACCCAATCAACCACCCGAGCGACCCGATCATGCCACGTCACATCGCGCTTCTCTTTGCTGGACTCCTCGGTTTGACCACGTCGGCTTGCGCCGAATCCGTGCCCACCGCCGCACATTCCGTGGACGTCATCACCGTTGCCGAGGGCCTGGAACATCCCTGGGGTCTCGCGTTCCTGCCCGACGGCCGCATGCTCGTGACCGAGCGCCCAGGGCGGATGCGCGTCGTTTCCCCGGATGGCCAAATCGATCCGGCCCCAATCGCGGGTCTACCCAAAGTCGACGCGGTCGGACAAGGCGGCTTGATGGACGTGGCGCTGCATCCCAGTTACGCCGAAAACGGCTGGATTTACTGGAGCTTTGCCCAACGCGACAGCACCGGCGGCAACGGCACCGAACTCGCGCGTGGCAAGCTGGCCGGTGAACCCGGTAGCTACCGGATGAACGACGTCGAGACTTTGTTCCGCCTAGCGCCCAAATCCGGCGGCGGCGTGCATTTCGGCTCGCGAATCGTGTTTGATCGCGACGGGATGTTGTATCTCACGCTCGGCGATCGGGGCGACAAGGACCGTGCGCAGCTTCTGGATGACCACGCGGGCAAGATCGTTCGACTCACTGATCGTGGCGCACCCGCGCCCGGCAATCCCTTTCTGAACGATACCCGCGCGCGCCCCGAGGTGTACTCCCTGGGTAACCGCAACGTCCAAGGCGCCGCGCTGCATCCCGAAACCGGCGCGCTGTGGGCGATCGAACACGGCCCACAAGGCGGCGACGAACTCAATCTGATCCAGGCGGGCGTCAACTACGGCTGGCCAATCATCACCTACGGCGTGAATTATGGGATCGGCACTCGCATCGGCGAAGGCACCGAAAAGGCGGGACTGGCGCAACCCGTCAAATACTGGACACCCTCGCCCGCGATCTCGGGTCTGGCTTTTTACACGGGTGACAAGTTTCCGGATTGGCAAGGCGACCTGCTCATCGGCGCGCTCAGGGGACAAGCGGTCATCCGGGTTCAACTCGACGGAGACCGATTCATCGCTGACGAATTCATGCTCCAGGGCGCGGTGCCGCGCATACGCGATGTGCGCGTCGGGCCCGATGGATACGTCTACCTGCTAACCGATCTCGAACACGGCGCGATCTTGCGCCTTCAACCGGGTGCCTGACCGACGCGGCGGCCAATAGGAACGAACAGGGCTTTCTCGCATTGTCCTGGGCATACCGATGACCGGCGACCGAGGAGCGTCGGACTGATCGCAAATCGATCGTCGCGCCCATCCCACCTGTACCAAACCCCCTAGAATGGCGGCACTTGCTATAACGCCGCCGACGGATGATCACCGCAACCCAGCGCCAGACGACATCGCCTTCGGGTACTCCATCGACCTACGCGCCGGTGGATCATACCGACGTGATCATCTCGGTCGAATTTACCGACGGACGCAAACAGCGCGGCCAATTGACCGCCTACGAACCCGAACACAAGCGGCTAGTCTTGCGCAACGCGGACCACAGTATCGTGGCCTCGTTCCGAGAGATCCGGATCGTAAAGTTCAGTACCGACCTGACCGCGTTGCTAAAACCCGTCGTCGGCGAAACGATCCTGGCCTTTCGGGTCAAGTTTACCGACGGGCATGTCCGGACGGGGCGTTATCGAACCCTTGTCAAGGACGCGGTTGGACTTCATTTCGCGTGCGTGGCCACGGATGGCGGCACCTATCGCGTATTGATCCCGCATGACAACATTTTGCGGTACCAGGCGGGCGACAAGCCAAACGATACGCCTCTATCGATCGAACCGGGCACGCCACCAAACAGCGCGCCCTTGCCGATCGAGCCGGCCACGACACCAGCGGCGATCGAGCTCGGCGAGGCCCGGGCCGAAATCACCATATTGCGTGCCGATGATCTGCGCAGACTACTGGTTGCACGCGATCCCTATTCGACATTGTCGGTGCCCGAGGCACCGATACCAACGCCCGTACCGACGCGGGAAAGTCCACGCGAACTGGCGCGACGGTTTGATGTGCCATTGGTGGATCCCCGCCATTTCGAGATTGATCCGCAGGTGCTCGCGGCACTGCCGGAGAGCTTTATCTGCGAACGCCGCGTGCTGCCACTCGCATTTCATGACGATCACCTCGTGGTGGCAATGGAGAATCCTGCCGATTCCGAGCTGACCCGGATGGCACAATTCCTATCCGGCAAAAATGTCGAAACCTGCGTGGCCTCGAGCGCGGATCTCGAGCTTGCGATCATTCGTCATTTCGGCGCAACCGAGGCCAACAACGCATTGCTGGAGTTGGAAAGCGCGGCCAATGCGCCGGAATTCAGATCAGAATCGCACGAGGACCTTGAAAAGCTAGGGCAGGAAAAGCCGATCGTCCGGCTGGTTCACAGCATCCTGGTCGATGCAGTGCGTCGGCGCGCGTCGGATATTCACATCCGTCCCGGTGAACAAGACGTGGAACTGCTCTACCGCGAAGACGGCACCCTCGTCCAGGCGCGGCGATTCAACAAGGCTTTGCTACCCGCGGTCGTCGCCCGCATCAAGATCATCGGCAGGATGAACGTGGCGGAGCGCCGATTGCCGCAGGACGGTCGAGCCCGGATCGAAGAGGGCGCGGCGTTCGTCGATTTCCGAATTTCGATCATTCCGACGATCTCCGGGGAAAGTGTCGTCATACGGCTGCTTAATGCCCAAAAGGCGCTTGCCTCGATCTCCGACCTCGGGTTCACCGCCGAGGATCAGGCGCGATTCATCGATCTGTTGCACCGAAGCTACGGCATCCTGTTGGTCACCGGCCCCACCGGTTCCGGCAAATCGATGACGTTGTATGCCGCAATGCAGGAGGTGCGAAAGCAGAACGTCAACATCATCACGGTCGAGGATCCGGTCGAATATCACATGACCGGCGTCGAGCAGGTCCAAGTCAATACCGTGCCCGGGTTCACCTTTGCCCGCGCCTTGCGAAACATCCTCCGGCACGACCCCGACGTTATTATGATCGGCGAGATCCGCGACCAGGAAACCGCGAAAATCGCAGTTGAAAGCGCCCTCACCGGCCACTTGGTACTCAGCACCTTGCACACCAATGACGCGCCGACGGCCATCACCCGGCTGATTGAAATGGGCGTCGAGTCGTTCCTGGTCCGATCGTCCGTGTTGGGCGCACTGGCGCAACGCCTGGTACGGCTGAACTGTCCGCATTGTCTGGAACCAGAACCCTCCGATCCAATGCAGCGCAAGTTTCTGGGCGTGTCGACGGACGAGGTGTTCTACCACGGTCGCGGCTGCGATGAGTGCAACGACACTGGATTCAAGGGACGCCGCGCGGTTTACGAACTTTTGATCATGACACCGACGCTACGTGACATGATTTCCGACGACACGCCGGCGGATCATATTCGGCGCGCGGCGCTGACTGCGGGCATGCAACCCCTGACCGGAAACGCCTTGGCGTTGGCCCGAGAACGACGGATTTCGTTGGCCGAAGTTTACCGGGTGCGATTAGAGTAGACGCACAGCTCGCACGCTGATTCGCGCCAGGCTTTCATGACCCGGACACGGAATCCGCTTCGGGCCGGGTATGCGAGCGGGGCCGGGAATCTAGGTACTCGGCGAGCGCAACACGCGATCTCACACATTCATCGCTCAAGCGTGGCCAGTATGCGCCGACTAGGATTCAGACGGAGCGCTCGCGGCAAGCACGACGGTCGCCGGCAACTGATCGCCGGAGGGCGAAAGCTGCACCGAGCCTGTCCGCGAAGACCGTGGAAAATCCAGCGCATCGGTCGCGACGTACACAACCTCGGTGCCTAGCGTTCCGTCCGGATACAGATCGATGCTTCGGTAGGCCGGTGGAAAGGTATCGTAGGCGTGATCCGGGCGATTCGAGACGAATTGTACGCAGGTTGACGGCGTGCCGAGCATGCGCAAACGACCGTGCACGACATCGACCGCCTGATGAACGTGACCAAAAACCGCGCCTTGAACCTGGGGAAACGCGGCCAACCGGGCGAACAATTCCTGGCGGTTGGCCAGACCGATTCGATCGATCCAGGCACTGCCGATCGCAATTGGCTGGTGATGCAAAAACAACAGCGCGGGCAGATCGGGGTACTGCCGCAGCAGAGACGCCGCTCGTTCCATTTCCGTCTCGGGTATTCGACCAGCCGGCAAGCCAGGGTCAACCGAGTTCAGAAACAACAATAACCAACCACCAAGGATCACGTGTTTAGCGATGGACACTTCTCCGGTCGCGAGCGCCGCGAGCATCACCGGAACATCGTCATGGTTTCCCGGCAGACAAAATACGGGCAGCCCAGTGCTCGCCATGATCCACGCGAATCGCCGATAGGTCTGCACCGTTGGCTCTTGCGCAATGTCGCCTGTGACGATGATCGCGTCGACATGCGCCTCTTGCGCGCGGATTCGGTCCAGCACGCGCGCCAGCGTCCGATCCGTATTGATTTCTCGACAATCGTCATGCCAATCGAGTTGCCCGTGTTCATGTTCGAACAGGTGCAAATCCGTAATTTGGACGATTCGTGGCGCGGACGGGCGTGAAGGCACGAGTTCATGACCTCCTGATGTTGTCGGTACCCGCACTGTAACCGGGTTGTATGACGACACAATTAACCGCCCTCGGCCTGGGTCATCGCGACCCGCGGGCGCAAAATGCGAGATAGTCGCCAGTCTCGATGGGGATCGCGCCTCGTAGCGGACGCGTGTAGAGGTAAACCCACGCGTCAACGCTGGTGCCGCCAACGGCAACGATCTCCAGGTACTTGCGCCGATACTCACGAGGCTCCCGAGCGGCCGCGTCGCAGCCCTCGTAGGCGTCGAGCCAGCGCAAGGTCGCGGTCGGAGCGCGCAGGCGGTAAAGATCGCCGATGACCATGCCGGCCGCAAAGGGCGACCGTACCATCGCGGGATAGGGTCCGAGGTCGTACAAACCACCAACGACCTGTGCATGACCCAACCACTGTGCTTCGCGCCGCAAACGTCGCTGCCACGGATTATCGCAACCGCGCCGCAGCGTGCCATAGACAAACAGGCGATCAAGCATCACACGCATCCGGATTCGACGCCGGCGCGGGAAAGCCTGCCGCGACGCGCACCACGCAGCGCCACTCTCAACGCCATCCCCACCGGAGCCCACGCCCGACGCGGCTGCGAACGATCTCAGACCGCCGCCAGCCGAGGCTCGCACGCAACGGGTCCGATTCGCGACGGAAACCCGCCAAAGACACGCCCGGCGCCGCCGGGATCACGAGGGGTCCACTCCCGTTCGCCAATCGATTTGCGGCGTGGCATTGCGTTCAAGAAAGGCGTTGATGGTCGAAAACGGGCGACTGCCGAAAAAACCTCGATAAGCCGAGAGTGGCGAGGGATGCGGTGCTTCTATGACCAAGTGACGCTGGCGATCGAGGCCACGCCCCATCAGCTGCGCGTGGTTGCCCCAGAGCACGAACGCCAGCGGTCGCGGTTGCCGGTCGAGCACCGCGACCACGCGGTCGGTGAACCGCTCCCAGCCTTTACCGCGATGGCTGCCAGGTTTACCGCACTCCGTCGTGAGCACCGTATTGAGCAGCAACACCCCCTGCTCCGCCCAAGCACTCAGACTGCCATTTTCGTTGTCGATGCCCAGGTCATCGCGCAACTCGCGAAAGATATTGATCAGCGATTTCGGCAACGGCTTTACGTCCGGGCGCACCGAAAAACACAGACCGTTCGCATGGCCCGGCGTGGGATAAGGATCCTGACCGATCACCACGACCCGCACCTGCCTCATCGGGGTCGCATTGAACGCGCGAAACCACTGCGCGGGCGGCGGAAGGATCTGCTTGCCCGCCGCAAGCTCCGCACGCAGGAAGTCGTTCAACGCGCCGAAACACGACTGTTCGAGCACATCCGCGAGGGCATCGGCCCAACCCGGTTCAAGCCGGAAGTCGTCGAATGGATTCATGGTGAGAGACGATCGATCTCCCACGCCCCTGCGACCAGATGGTAGCGAAATCGATCATGCAGCCGGTTTGGCCGACCCTGCCAGAACTCAAAACGTTGTGGTATCAGTCGGTAACCCCCCCAAGCCTCCGGCCGCGGAACGTCGCCCAGCGGGAATGCGCGCTGCAAATCCGCCAATCGCGCCTCGAGCACGGCGCGGCTTTCAATCACCGCGCTCTGCACCGAACTCGCCGCGCTGAAGCGGCTATCCAGCGGCCGTGAATGGAAGTACGTCTCCGCCTCGGTCATCGGCAAATGCTCAACCGGTCCCGCGATTCGCACCTGGCGTGCCAACTCGGGCCAATACAATAGGATCTCGGCGCGCGGATTCGCTTCAAGTTGGCGCCCCTTGTCGCTGCGTTTGTCGGTGTACCAGCAAAAGCCGGCGTGATCGAAGTGTTTGAGCAACACCGTGCGCAGAGCCGGTTCACCCTCCGCCGTCGCCGTTGCCAGAAACATCGCGGTGGGATCCACCGCCTCGGGATGCTCCGCATCCTCAAACCAATTCGCGAACTGCACGAATGGGTCTCGATCGAGGTCAGCACGCCGGAGTTCGCCTAGATTGTAATCGCGGCGCGCATGGCGCAGGTCACGTTTCGACATCGGGACGCTCCTGTCAAATTAATCACTTCGGTGGCCCAAAATAGCAGTGGACGCGGCCACTGGCTATGATTCGGAATCCATCCGAGCCATACGCAGAAATCACCCCATCATGCCGCCGCCGAACCCCAGCCCGCTGACCCTCGTGCAGCAGCAGCGCATCGTGATCGAGACCGAACAACGCGTACGTGAGGCGGTCGCAGCGCTCGGTTTGACGCGTCCCGCACCCGTGGAGATTCGATTCGACGTGCGTGGCTCCGCCTGGGGTTACTACGTGCGGCATCGCGATCAGTGCCGCATTCGTTACAATCCCTGGCTGTTCGCGCAATTCTTTGACGATGGTATCCAAGAGACGGTGCCGCACGAGGTCGCGCATTTCGTCGTCGACTTGTTGCACCCCAGACCGAGGCGCCGACTTCAGCCGCACGGTCGTGAATGGCGTTCGGTCATGCTGCTGTTCGGCTTCGACGCGCCCAGTACCACCCATCGCCACTCGCTCGCCAATGTGCCCGTGCGGCGCCAGGCGCGCTTCGCGTACCAATGCGATTGTCGCGCGCACGAACTGAGTGCGACCCGCCATTATCGAATCTTGCGCAGCAAGGTGATTTATCACTGTCGATTCTGTGGCGGTGCGTTGCGGCGCGAATCCTCAGCCTGACTTTCACGGCGCGAACGCTGCAACGGAGGCTGAAAGCACATGCCTTGGGCTTATGACCCATCACTTTAATCGACCGCGCCGGCATCGCGTTGCATTACGTTACGAATGCGCACCCTGAACGAACCGCGGAATCGGTTAAACTCGTAAACGGTACAAACATCGGGAGACCGCGCCATGACCTTTCCCCGCTTCCTGCTGACTTGCCTCGTGTTGTTGGGCGCGTTGCTCGCTGGTTGTTCGCACCAGCCCGCTACGCCCGAAGAGGTCACCCGCGATTTCTGGAATGCAGTGATCGAGAACAACGCGGAACGGATGCAGCAACTCGTGGCCAAGGACTCGCTCAAGGATCCGAGGCTGCTTTCGAACCATGACCGCAAGTTGCGGGCCGTCGAGATCGGCACGGCGGAAAAAACCGAGATCAGCGCCCAGGTCGCGACCACGCTCGTCGGCGGGGAACCCGGCAAGGAAACACGTCTACCAATCAGCACGCAACTGGTACGCGAGAATCAGCAATGGCGGGTACACGGCCAGCGTAGCGTTGACGCGCTGGTCACCGCGTCGGTGCAATTGATGGCCAGTCAGGTGAGCGACAACCTCGCCAATATCGGTCAGGATCTCTCCCGGTCCGTCACCACCGGGATAGAGTCCTTCATGCAGTCGTTGAATCAGGAACTACCGCAGCTCAAGCAACAACTCGAAGCACTGTCCGACGAACAGAAATCGCAACAACTCGGTTCGCAACTGGGCGTCTTGTTTGCCCAGGGCATCAAGGAGGCTTTGCGGGAGTTCAATCAGGGGATGGAAGAACTCGGTCAGGAACTCAAGCGGAACGCGCCCGCGGCGCCAGCGCCGGGCGCGGCCGAGCGAAATGAATCAGCGCGGCCGGACGAGCGTATCTGAAACGGGTCGGTGCGCGATGGAAGGAATTTGCCGCCATGAACTGCGCCTTCGCTTCGGTGACCGAGGGAACTCGAGCCGATCGCGTGGAGACGCAACCACGATGCCGCCAAGGTCCTGAAGCGCTGTCCGCTGATGGACACCGCAAACGTCGTCGAGAAGGTCACCGGCAAGATCCGCGGCCTTCCGGTCGACCAATGAGCACCAAGCTCGATTGATTAAACCTGGTGCACTCGGAGGCTCGTCCTCAGTGCTCGTGACCGCACCCGCACTCGTGGTGTTCCTGCCCACATTCACCGTGGCCGTGCGCGTGACCATGGTTCATTTCGTCATCGGTGGCGTCGCGTACCGCTTGCACCCGCACATCGAAATGAAGCGTTTGGCCCGCCATCGGGTGATTGCCGTCCACCGTGATACTGTCATCGACGACCTCGCGAACCACGACGACCTGGTGTCCATGCGCGGTTTCGGCATGGAACATCATGCCGACGTCGATCTCCGCATCGCCGAACATATCCCGCGGCACAACCTGCAGCAGCGTATCGTCATAGTCTCCGTACCCTTCTTCCGGAACGACGACAATCTCGAGTTCGTCGCCAACGGTACGGCCTTCCAGCGCCTTCTCCAGTCCAGGGATGATGTCGTCGCCGCCGTGCAGATAGACGTAGGGATTATCCTCGGTGCTCCGCTCCAATTCCTGGCCGGAATCGTTTTTCAACACATAATCCAGTGTGACGACTTTGCCACTCACAATCTGCATCGCTCGTTCCTCAACTGTCCGTAACCTAGATATTCGATATGGTACCTGCAATCGAGTTACCGCGCCCCCAGATTTTGCCGTGAAACGCCGGTGCAAATGGGGATGCCGTTCCGGGTTGGGTAAGCAGGAGCGTCAAAGCGGGACCACAGTCGTCGTGCCCTAAAAACGGGTTCACACCGTCTCCCGCCTAGCCGAACCGGAGCGGCTTTCATCGGCCGAGGCGGAGTCCTCGCCATGTAATATTTACGCGAAATGCCGGATTCCCAGAGTGGGCGCCGGTCCGGGTTGGATAGGCGGGCGCATAGGCCGCATGGAATCGGCCGTTGAGCCCCCAGGGAGGGGTTCGCGGCGTCTCCCGCCTTTAGCCGAACCGGAGCGGCATTCATCGGCCGAGGCGGCGTCCTCGACATGAAAGTAAGGTCGGACCGGGAAGCGGTGGACCGTGAGTTTTTAGCGCAAATGTACTAAAGTGCCGTGATTCCGCGACATCGCCCTGGACCCGACTGCATGACCCGACCTGAATCCTTTTCACGAGAAGAACTTATCCGCTGCGGCAAGGGTGATATGTTCGGCCCCGGCAACGCCCAGTTGCCCCTCCCCAACATGTTGATGATGGACCGCGTGATCAGAATCACCGACTCGGGCGGGCGCTACGACAAGGGCGAAATCATCGCGGAACTCGATATCAAACCCGATCTCTGGTTTTTCGCCTGCCATTTCGAGGGTGATCCGGTCATGCCGGGTTGTCTTGGACTCGACGCGTTGTGGCAACTGATTGGGTTTTACCTGGCCTGGCTGGGCAGCCCCGGCCGCGGTCGCGCGCTCGGCGCGGGCGAGGTGAAGTTTTTCGGTCAGGTTCTGCCGACCGCGACAAAAGTGACCTACCACCTGGATCTCAAACGGGTCATCCAGCGCCGACTGGTGATGGGCATCGCCGATGGCCGCGTGATGGTCGACGGCCGTGAGATCTACACGGCAAGCGATCTCAAGGTCGGATTGTTTACCTCGACCGCGGATTTTTAGACCGGTAGCAGCAAACAGCGGAGTGTCAGTAACATGCGACGGGTAGTCATCACCGGAATCGGTATCATTTCGTGCCTGGGCAACGACCAGGACAGCGTTGCCGAATCATTGCGCCTCGGGCGCTCTGGAATCAGTTTCCAGCAAGACTACAAGGAAATGGGCATGCGCAGCCAAGTGGCGGGCGTACCCGCGATCGACCTCGCCGCCCATATCGATCGCAAGCAACTTCGGTTCATGGGCCACGCCGCGGCGTATGCCTTCCTCGCCATGCAGCAGGCGATCGCGGACTCGGGATTGGCGCACGCGGAGATTTCGAATCCTCGCACCGGGATCATTGCCGGATCTGGCGGCGCCGCCGCATCGAGTCAGGTCGAGTCCGCCGACATTCTGCGTAGTAAGGGCGTACGCCGGGTCGGTCCCTATCGCGTGACGCAGACCATGGGCAGTACCGTTTCCGCCTGTCTGGCCACACCGTTCGAAATCAAGGGCGTCAATTACTCGATCTCATCGGCCTGCGCGACCAGCGCGCATTGCATTGGCAACGGCGTCGAGCAGATCCAGTTCGGCAAGCAGGACATCGTGTTCGCGGGCGGTGGCGAGGAGGTGCATTGGGCACTGAGCTCCCTGTTCGACGCGATGGGCGCGCTGTCGTCGCAATTCAATGAGGCTCCGGAGCGCGCGTCGCGCGCCTACGACGCGGCCCGCGACGGTTTCGTGATCGCTGGCGGCGGCGGCATGGTGGTGCTCGAGGAACTCGAACACGCCCGCGCGCGCGGTGCGCGTATCTACGCAGAAGTCGTCGGCTACGGCGCGACCTCGGACGGCTACGACATGGTCGCGCCCTCCGGCGAAGGTGCGCAACGCTGCATGCGTCAGGCCATTGCCGATCTCGACGGACCAATCGACTACATCAATACGCACGGCACCAGCACACCGGTCGGCGATGTCGCGGAACTCAACGCAATCCGCGCGACCTTCGGCAGCGAGATTCCGCCGATCAGTTCGACCAAATCGCTCTCCGGCCACTCACTCGGCGCCGCGGGTGTGCAGGAAGCAATCTACTGTCTGCTGATGCAGAAGCACGGCTTCATCGCGGCATCGGCCAACATCGAGACCCTCGATCCGGTAGCGGACGGGATCCCGATCGTGCTCGAACGGATCGACAACGCGAACCCGCGTCGGATCCTGTCAAACAGCTTCGGTTTCGGCGGCACCAATGCGGCGCTGGTGCTCGAGAAGTGGGACGCCTGACCGTCGCCCGACCGAAGGACAACCATGCTTTCTTGGCGAAAACTCCGTCCGTAAGGATGAAAGTCGCCAAGGGCAGGATATAGCAGACGATACCGTGAACCGTCCCGCGGCGTCGGCGCCTGCCCTTAAGCAACCACATCCCCTGTAATCACGTTCTTTCAGGTTAACGAGTAACCTCGCGATCAAGCGGGACAGGCTGCACCTCGGTCAATGGCAACCGTGCCTCGCGCCAGCCATCGGTCCCGTCGGGATACCAATAAAGGTTGCGATAGCCATAACCGTGGGCGCGTTGCACCGCATTCCACGACATCCAGCAATCTGCGACGCAGAAGATCACGATCGCACGGGCACGATCCCCCGCGGTGAGGCGCGCGAGCTGTTCGCGGAAGTAGGCATCAAGCGTCGGACTCAAGCTGGCATAGCCCACATTCGGCAACCAGACGCTGCCCGGGAGGCTCTGCCTCGGCACGTCGGGCAACCAATCGATCGCGAAATCCAGCAGTTCCGGGCGCATCGCGATCGCCTGCACATCGACCAGCACGGGAGATTGGGTTGCCAGTAACTGGCGTAGCTCCGCCGTTGTGAGCGTGGTGCCGTTCGGTACGTTCGCCGGTGTAGGAGCGCGATAGTACGCCGCGCGATAGCCCTCGGCGTTCAGATGACGCGGTGGCTCGGCCAGGGCCGACAGCGATGCGAGCAGCAGGATTCCAAGCGCACCAGCACGGACTTCACGCGATATCCACGCGATCATCGCCCCGAATCGCGCGTCGTTCCAACCGGGACCAGGTAACGCGCCTCGTAGTCGCGGTACAGATGGTTGAGCGAACGTTGATATTCGGCCGGCATCACCGCCATCGCCGCGAACTCCGGCGGCAGGTCGAGCGCCAACGCCTCGGCCATATCCAGCCCGTCACGCGCGGCATGATTCAGGGTCTGGTCGAGCCAGTGCAGATAGGCGGCGGTTTGATCGATCGCTCCGCCATCAACGGCGATGGGTCCATGACTCGGGACAAGAATTCGATAAGTCACCCGCCGCAGCCGTTCGAGCTCCGCGAGCCAGCTCTTGAGATCGGCATGGGGCGTGGTCGGCGCGCGATCATGAAACACGATGCCTCCGGCGAACAACACGCCACTGGCCCGGTCCAACACGACCAGATCACCCGGCGTGTGCCCGGACAGCGTGATGACCTCCAACAGTCGTCCACCGACCCGCACCACACCAGCGGTCGCGATATCGGTCGGGAGCACCGGTTCGGTCCCTAGCATCCAGGTATCGACCAGCCGATACATGTTGTCGGTAAATTGGTCCGCTTGCTGCCGCAGCAGCTCGATCGCGCGCGGGTGGGCGTGTATCGGCACGTCGCGGAACGCCTGATTGCCGAGGAAATGATCCGGGTGAGGCTTACTTAGATATACACGCAGGATCGGTTTGTCGGTCAAACGGGCAATCGCCGCGCGAAGTTGCTCGCCGTAAAGTCGCGATGGCCCGGTATTGATGACGATCACGCCCTCATCCCCAACGATCACGCCGGTATTTAATATATTGCCGCCATTGCGGTAAGAAAAATCCTCGTTCGCGCCTTCGAATACATAAACGCCTAGCGCGATCGCCTTCGGCGCGAGCCCATAGTCACGGCTATCCGCTCCAGCTTCAGTGACCGCCAAAACGAGCAGCGCAAAACAAACGCTCAGCCAACCGCCCGTCCGGCCGTTCATCGACCCGCCTCATTCGAAGTGACGCGCGCGGAAAATCGATTGCCGTTATTGTCTCGACCGCGCAGCGTGACCGCGCCGGTTTGCCCGAGATCCAGCGAGAACACCGGGTTTTCCGACACCGGCTCGAACGGTTTGAGGTGCGCAAGATCCTCGCCGGACTCGGTCGCGACGTGAATATCGGTGATGTGAAATACCGGCACTCCGGGAGCGAGGCCGGTGTCCATGGGATGCATCACACTAAAGCGTAACCGTTGACCGTGCTCGCGCGGCCAGGTCGCGGCCCGCGTCTCCCCGAGTCGCGCGGCCCACACCTCGTCGCCGCTGGCAAAACTTGGTAACGTGCAACCGCCGCCGGCCGCCTCCAACCACACACCACCCACCCGCCAGATCCCATCGCCGGTCCGCACCGCCGCGCGTATGGGTGTCGATTGCTGCACCTTGAACCTGAATCCGATCGTCGCCCGCGTGCCGGCGCGGGGAAAATAGTCCAACACTTTCGGTATCGGGTTGAGATCCGCGAACACCCGCATCTCGGTCACCCCGTCCAGCGCGCTCGCGTCCACAAACACCGGCACCTCCAGCGCATCCTCGGCCGAGACGGGTGCGATCACGCGCACCCGATCATCGAACACCACCTTTGCGTCGCCCAGCAGCGTCGTGACCATGTTCGACCATTGTGTCGAGTCCAGTGGATCTTTCGCTGGCGTCAGAACATCGGTCGTGCCAAGCGCGGCGACGAACAACCCCGGCAGACTCAGCACAACCAACCACGCGACGCGACCGCGCGCTGACGCGACCGCCCGCCGCGACGGCCGGCCCGCCACGGACCGGCCCGAAAGGCTGGCACATCGAAGAGCGCCAATAAACCTTGCCATGCGCCGCGCTACTTCTGCTGCGACAGCTTGATCTGCGCAGGCGCCTGGAAGGTCAAGCGGTGGCGCTGGAAGATGCGCTCGAGCTCGCCGGATTGGCGCATGTCATCGAGCGCCTGATCCAGCGCGAGCGCCAGATCCCCGGCCGCGGCCTTGACCGCGCCGCCGACATCCCAGGCACTCTGCAGCAGTCCCGGTAATTGCACCGCGCCAATGCGGTAAGCCTCTCGCTGTTCGACCAACGCCGCCTCGATCTCCGCTCGCGGCGCCATCACGCCGCCAAGCTCACCTCGCATCAGAGCCGCACAGGCTTCGCCGACACTACGGAAATGAACCACGTTGTTACGAATGGCGCCGGCCCGCGCACTGAGCAGATAAAAATCCGCCAGGGTGTCAAGCTCAACCCCGACCTTTTCCTTTTCGAAGACGCTCAACGCATCAAGTTCATCCGCGACGCGCGGATGCAGCACGACCGCGATCTGATCCCGGTGATAAGGCGCGACGAGACGTATTCGCGAGTTACGTTGCGCGATACCGGCATCATGCGGCACGCGCAACATCAAGTCCGCGACTCCGCCGCCGAGGTAATGCCCCTTCCAGATGTTGTTGCGCAAATCGTCTTCCAATGACTCATCGGCACCGACCCCACGTACCGCGACGCCCACGCCGAGTCGCTCCGCGACTGCCTTCGCGACGTCGACATCCACCCCCTTCATGATCCCACCCTCAACATACGAATAGGGCGGAAAGTTCGCGTACACCGCGACGTCGAGGACGCCTTTTTCCTTGATTCGCGCCATTGCCGACTGCTCGGGGTCGGCCGCGTGCGCGACCGCGCTCAGCAAGCCCACCACCAGCGCGACAACGACGCGCGAAATCACATCGAGTGCTCGCATCAATCCCACCTCGCTTTTACTTCGGTTGCTTGATCAACCATGCGCGTATCGCCCACACCGCCTCCTGATCGAGCACACCTTCGAACTTCGGCATGTAAGTGACACCGTTACGGATCGCACCGTTGCGCACCCGCTCGACGTACCACTCGTCACCTTCGGCATCGTCGGCCAGCAGCCGCAAATCGGGCGCGATCCCGCCCGATACGGCACCGAGCCCGTGGCAACGCGCGCAGTTCTGATTGTAGGCCGAAGCGCCGAGCGCAACCGCCGCTTCGTTGTCCTTGAAAGGGTTTCGTTCGACCCAGGCTTCACCCAGTTTCGGCAGACCCGAGGTATCGACCGGTTGCGGTGTCACGTCGCCGTGCCCCCAGGCATGACTCGCTACGAACGTAAGCACAAACCCGAGTAATGACATATAGGTCATTGAATTCAATTTAGTTCTCATATCCGCACAATTCACTTTAACTACTGTTCGTCACCGACACGATCCAGTCGTGCATCACCCGAGCCTGTCGGGCGGTGCACCACGAATCATTTCTACCGCGCATCAACTCTTGTGGAGTTTGAAGACCCAGACCGAACCACCCTGATTCAGATACTTGACCTGCTGTGCGACGTCACCGCCCCAGAGCGGCACGGCACCGCCCCATCCCGACGGCACCGCGATATATTGCTCGCCATCCATTTCCCAGGTGACCGGGCAGCCGACCACGCCGGAACCAGTCTGGAACTTCCAGACCTCCGTCCCCGTTTTTGCATCGAAGGCCTTGAGAAATCCTTCCGGCGTACCGGTGAACACCAAGCCGCCACCCGTGGTCATCACGCCACCCCAGAGCGGTGCGTTGTTGCGTTGCTCCCAAACGATCTTGCCGGTTTTCGGATCCATTGCCCGCAGCGCGCCGATGTAGTCCTTGTTGAGCGGCTTGATGGTGAATCCCGCCCCGAGATAAGCGGCGCCTTTCTTGTAGGTGATCGGTTCATTCCAGAGGTCCATCCCCCACTCGTTCGCGGGCACATAGAACAAGCCAGTATCGGGACTGTAAGCCATCGGCTGCCAGTTCTTACCGCCCAGGAACGACGGCGCGACGAACACACTATCGCCCTTCTTGCCGTCGCCGCTCTTGGTGGGGTCGCCCGCGCGAACGCCGGTTTCGATTGGGCGTCCGGTCGTCAGATCGATACCCTTGGCCCAGTCGATCTGGTTGACGAACGGAAACGCATTGAGCAATTTGCCGTTGGTGCGATCGAGCACGTAGAAAAAACCGTTGCGGTCAGCATGCGCCGCCAGCTTCTTGCCATCGGCGTCGTATGACACCACTTCATTGACACCATCGTAGTCCCAGCCGTCGTTCGGCGTGTACTGGTAGTGCCATTTGATCTTACCGGTATCCGGGTCGATCGCGAGGGTCGAGGTCGAATACAGGTTATCACCCGGACGCAAATGCGCGTTCCACGGCGCTGGATTACCGGTGCCGTAGAACACCGTGTTGGTGTCGGCATCGTAGCTACCACCGTGCCAGGTCGCCGCACCGCCGGTCTTCCACAGGTCGCCCGGCCAGCTCGCGTTGGTGGTCCCAGTCAAGCCATTCTCGACCTGGGTACCGCCCTCCCACTTGTAACCCATGTGCCCCTCGACCGACGGACGACTCCAGACCATCTTGCCGGTTTTCGCATCACGTGCCTCGACGCGTCCGATCACACCGAATTCGCCGCCGGAAACGCCCGTGATCACCTTGCCCTTGACGATGATCGGCGCGGCGGTAAACGAATAGCCGGCCTTGTAATCGTCGATTTTTTCCTTCCAGACCACCTCGCCAGTATCTTGATTGAGCGCGACGATCTGCGCGTCGAGGGTACCGAAAATCACCAGGTTGTCGTACAACGCCGCGCCGCGGTTGATCACGTCGCAACACGGCAGAATGCCGTCGGGTAGCCGATGGTCGTACTGCCACAACTCCTCCCCGGTCCGCGCGTCGATCGCGAAAATCCGTGAATACGATGCGGTAACGAACATCTTGCCATTGTGAATCAATGGCTGCGCCTCCTGGCCGCGCTGCTTTTCGCCACCGAACGAGAACGACCAGGCCGGCACCAGATTCTTGATGGTTTCCGGGTTGATCTGCTTCAGCGGACTGTATCGCTGCCCTTGCAACCCCATCCCCCAACTCAACACATTCGAGGTGTCTTTCGCGTCGTTGAGAACCATCGCGTCCGTGACCGCGACCGACGCGGCGACCGCTGTCTTGGTCGTGGCAGGTGCGGTCGCGTCGGCGTATACGCCGCCGCTGGCGATGAGTAGCGCAAGGGCAATCGAGCGTCGAATGAATGGATTCACGCAGTGCTCCGAGTTGGGGTGGTTCATCTCTCTGGCTCCGTTATGATCGTGGCAAGGGGCGATTTCGCCTGACCAGCCGCGGCAGCCGCGATGCGATCGGTTCAGGCGAACGCAGACATGCTTGCAATTACCAGACCACCCTAGCGCGAAGACGTCGATGCTCGGCCGATAAGCACTCCCATGTATCTGTTTTAAAATGTTTTCGTAATCCAGGCCCACAGCCCGGCGGCCCATTACCACGGTGTTCAAACACCACCCTGAAGTGTGACGGAGTTGTCACGAATTCGTGACACACGGTGACAGCAAGATCGCTGCGGCGGGCGCCGCTTCGGGTTGAGTAGGCGAGCGCGTCGGTAGCGGTTATGCAACTGCCGAGCCCGCGGGTATGGGCTCACGATATCTCCTGCGTACCCTGCCCTGTGCGGCTTTCAACCTCCGGGGCAGCGTCCTCGCCATGACTGTTAGGCGCGTAGCAAGCGGTGCCCCAAGCAGAGGCGAGAAGTAAGAAGTTCGCGCGATTTTAGGCAGGAAAAGGCCATGACAAGCACCAATTGTTGCGTCACCAACACCCCGCCCAAGCCATATTGCCTCGAGACCGCGATATTTCGTCAAAAAAATCTGTCTCTTGAATCGCTTGCCTCGTCATGATCTATAATTTTAAGGCGCGCCCGGAGCCTTCCTGACAGGGGTTCACTGAATATTCGGGATGACGACCCGACAAGCGCGCACGAAACTCACGAATTTGACATGAATACACAGAACACCAAACCCGCGAACACCGAGGCCTGCCCGCCGTCGTCGTCCAACAACCCGCTGGTCAGCATACCGGTGGGCGCTTACTTGCAGTCGAGTTCATGATTTCCGAACACGCTTACCGGATCAGCCGACTAGCGGAGGGCCGGAGCGCTCCGGATTTCGATCTCGAAGCGTTCGTGGTCGAGTCCTGGAAGCGATGCATTCAGCAATACGCGATCGATCCCATCGCCGCGCCGCGCATTCCATTCCTCGATTCCGGCGAACTCAAATACCATGTCGAGGAGATGGAGCAGCTCGCGCGAATCGCCTTGCCCGAAATGCAACAGCTCTACAAAGCCATTACCGGATCGGGTTACGCGATCATACTGACCAACCGCGAAGGCGTGATTCTGAAATCGGTTTGCGATCCAGCGCTGGAAACCGCGTTTCGCGGCGCCGGATTGGCCCCGGGTGGCCTCTGGGGGGAATCACACGCGGGCACCAATGGCATCGGCACCTGCATCATCGAACGGACGCCAGTCACGGTGCACCGCGACGAACATTTCCTGGCACACAACATTCATCTGACGTGTAGCGCCGCGCCAATCTTTAATCCTCGCGGTGAAATGATCGCGGTGCTGGACTTGTCGTCGGTTTCCGGCGAAAGCGCACGTAGCGGCCAGGCGCTGGTACGCGCGCTAGTCAGCAACTCGACCCGCACGATTGAAAACCAGTTACTACTGCTCAATCACCGCGCCGATTGGATTTTTCGCTTCCACACGCACGCGGAATTTCTCGGACTTCCGCACGAGGCGTTGCTCGCGATTGGCGAGGACGACCGGATTCGCGCCGCCAACACCGCGGCCAGCCGCTATCTAGGCACCGCGAGTGTACAGGAGTTGATCGGTGAGCCGCTGGCGCGATTCGTCGGCGCCGACGCGACGAATCTGCTGACCAGCACCCTGGCCCGGGACGGTTATATCTTGCCGTTCCGAATAATCGGCAATCCCTGCCAGCTTTTCGCGACGCGTTACAACCTGCCGCGTCACACGCAACCAACCGCGGCGCCTACCCGCCACACTCGGCTCGGTCTATGTGAGGTAGCCGGCAAGGATCCGCGAATGCAGCGCACCGTGCGAAATGCGCTCCGGGTCGTCGATCGCAATGTAGCGTTATTGATTCAGGGCGAGACCGGCGCCGGCAAGGAAGTGTTGGCGCGCGCGCTGCACGACGCCAGCGAGCGCCGCGATAAGCCGTTTGTCGCGATCAACTGCGCCTCGATTCCGGAATCCTTGATCGAAAGTGAACTCTTCGGCTATGGCCGCGGTGCGTTTACCGGTGCTCGCCGCGAGGGCATGAAAGGACGTATCGAGCAAGCAAGCGGCGGCACGCTGTTCCTGGACGAGATCGGCGATATGCCTTTGGCGCTACAAACGCGGTTGCTGCGCTGCCTCGAGGACTGCGCGATCACCCCGCTCGGTAGCGAGCGCGCGGTCAACATCGACTTGCACGTCATCAGTGCCAGTCACCGCAATCTCGAGACGCTTGTTCGCGAGGACCGCTTCCGCGAAGACTTGTATTATCGCCTCAATGGTATCAGCCTTGAACTGACGCCACTGCGGGAGCGCGAGGATTGCCTTGAGTTGATCCACGAAGTGCTTGCCCGCGAAAACGATGGCGCGGCACAGGTGCGGCTCGACGAGACGGCCACCCATGCGCTACTGGCCTACTCGTGGCCGGGCAACCTTCGCGAACTAAAAAACGTACTGCGTGGCGCGATCGCGCTCAGTACCCATCAAGTCATCACGCTGAACGAACTGCCGGCGCGCCTCGCAACCTGCTTGAACACGCCCGCCACAACGCTCGCCGAGCAGACGACGACAAATGCGGAACTCGCGCCGCCTCGTTCCGCGGGGGCGAATTCGAGTGACAATCCCCTGCACGCCGCCGAAAAGGCCACCTTGTCGCGGGCCCTGGAAGCCCATCAGTGGAACGTCTCGGACACCGCGCGATCACTCCAGATGAGCCGCAACACGCTCTATCGCAAACTGAAACGACATGGGATCAAGCACCCCCCGACCTGACCGATCTCGCGCCACGCGCGCGTAAACTACACGGACCGGATGCCGGTTAGACTCCGCCATTGGACATCCGCGGTTCGGGTAAATAGCAAACGACGCGGGGGGTGTTTGATGACCCACGCGCGCAGCGTATATGCTTCGCAACGCGACCTGTCTGCACGATCCCTCGCCTTCTGGCTACTGGCTCCTTCAAATTTGCCGCTTACCGACAGAACGTCGGCAATCAATACCACAAACCACTGAATCGCGATCTGGGCGCGGAGATCCGCCTGCCGATCAAGTCCAGCAATGCGTCCAGTGCTGGCGTGCCACCGTGATCGGCCCGAATGCCGACGGACGCCCACCGCGCTGGCGCCAAGTCGCGCAGTCGCGCGATGCGGTCCTCGATCCGCGGATGGGTACGTAACAACGAGGGGTCTGGACTACGTCGTCCGGGCAGCAGGATCTGTTCAAACACACCGTTGCCGTAGTACTCGAGTTTGCGCAACGCGGAGGCAAGCGCGTTCGGGTCACCCGTGAGTTCGACCGCACCTAGATCGGCGTCGTATTCCCGGCTGCGCGAGAGGCCAAGTTGCAGCAACGCAGTGAGCTGAGGCGCGAGTAATAACAGCAACGCCCCCAGCCAAGATACGGTCTGACCGCCGACAATGACGAGCGGCAAATTGAGCAACAACATCAGCAGACCGACCAAGGACATACTGTGCGTGAGGCGCGACAGCGTATCGGCGAGTCCCATCACCCGCATATCGTTATTGCGGATATGACTCATTTCATGGGCTAGCACGGCGGTGATCTCGCGATCGTCTAGCCGCCGCAACAAACCGTCGGTGATCGCGATCGAGGCCTGCTCGCGATCGCCGACCGCGAACGCATTCATCGTCTGACTCGGGATGTAATAGAGACCAGGCGCCACCGGAAGCCCCGCCCGACGCGCCAACTCGGCCACGGTGCGCACCATGCCCGGCGCGGTATATCGGTCCAGCGCCACCGCGCGGTACATCCGCAATACGAGCGTGGGTGAAATGCGCGGCGCGATGACAGCCAGCAATCCCCCGGCCAGCAGCAAACCAACCATCATCGGCGCGCCACCGAAGGACCAGCCCACCAGCGCCAAAACACCGAGTACGCCCGCCAGCATCAACACCGTCTGGATCGTATTGAGTCGTTTGTGGCGGGCGATTTCTTTCGCGTTCATCTCGTGATCATCATGGTGTCGGAGGCAAGCGAATCAAGTCTCTGGAACCCGAATCAACCTCGGCGACGCGATCGTCCTGACGCCAGTGCGCCGACCGCGCATGCCCTCAATCCGGGTCCGAATCATGCGCCGGCCCCCGCGGTACGGCCACCACGCTCGGATCGCCCGATTGGCCCAGCGATGCAGAGACCGCGCCAGGCGCGGCCAGGTCCACGGATTCGACCGTGCTCGGGGCGCGCTCGGCCCTATCCAGTTCATCGCTAATCGCGCCTAAATCCGCCTTTAGTCGCTCGAGATCCTGTTGAATCGTATCGACCAACCCTTTTGCCAGACGTTCCCCAAGCACCTCGTAGCGGGCATCGATCTGGTTCGAGAGGTGTTGCGCCAACAGCAGCACACCCTTCAGAGAAGGTCGCACGCCTGTCGTATCCAACACCTCCAACGACTGGCCGCGGCGCAGTATGTCGCCGAGCATGCGATGAAAGATCTGGGAGCCCGAACGTTCGCTCTTTCGCAACAAGTCGTCGGCGCGTAAATGCAAATCGTGCAAATCGCCAAGATCATTCTGCAAATCCTTGCAATGATTCAGCAATAATGCGGCCGGGGGCAATTCGGCGACCACGGGCTCGAGGAGGTAACGCAACCGCTTGGTGAGGATTCGCACCCGATGCAAGTTCGCGGGATCGCGCGCCTGGCCTAGTTCGGAGAGACCCTCCAGCCAAGTCCCGGCCAATAGGTCGCAGGCCGTCCCAACGACGGCCGCGAACGCGGGCGCATCGGCCGTGCGGCGCCTGCGCAAACGCTTCAACACACGCTTTTGCAAACGACCGAAACGCTGTTGCAGCGGCTTGCGCAGCGCGTCGAAGTGGGTATGAAATTCGACCGCATAGGCGTCATGCAGGGTATCGCAGCCGGTGTGCAGCCCTGGACCTTGCGGCAGCGCGGCGACACTTTCCTCCAGCCAGTGCAGTCTTACCTCCGCATCGCGCGCGGCATTGGTGCGTCGCGCAAGCTTGCGTAGTCGTTCGAGCCGCTTGCGGCCCACCAGACGTTTGCCGAACTCAGGGTAACTCTCGGCGATGCTGCGAAAGCGCCGCAGCGCGACACGAAAATCATGCAAGGCGTCCGGGTCGTTTGTACGCCGCAGAGCGTCGAGCTGATCCGCCGCGATCGCCAACTGACGTTGTAGTAATCCGGCAATGGCTTCCGTGGCCGGTAGTCTGAGCAGTTCCGGTGCCTGATTCATTCGCGTCGACCTGTAAGGTTCATGCCACGGCGACTGGGGTTCATTTCTTGAGAAACCAGAGAATTAGCGATATCACCGCACTGACGATTATCATCGTGGTCAGCGGGAAAATGAATTTGAACCCCGGCCGATCGACCCAGATGTCACCTGGCAAACGCCCAAGCGGGAGTTTCCCGAGCCACGGCCAAAGCAATCCGATCGCCAGCAGCACAAGACCCAAAATGATCAATGTCTTCTGGAAACTCATCGCCCTCTCGTTCAGCAACCGTCACCTGGAACGGGGTGAGTATAGGCTAGCCCGTTGGGTCGGCGTTTGCCTAATTGCCCTGTGCGCTGCGGCCGCCCCGCCTCGCGCGGCTGCGGAGGTCCGCCCGTTCGAAGTCGCGAGCATCGATGGTGAGCGACTCGGCGTTACCGCATTCGCAGCGACCGGCGAACGCCTGCTGATCTGGTTGACCGAGGCCTATCGCAGCGGTGAACGTCCGGATTTTCAACGCACGCTGTCGACCTTGCAAGGTCAGGGGGTCGAGGTCTGGGCGGTCGATCTGCTGGAGTCTTTGTTCCTCACCCGCACCCAGGATAATGTGCGCCAGCTTAGCGGCGAACATGTCGCCGCGCTGCTGCGGCACGCGCTTTCCAGCTCGTCACGGCAGGTCGCGTTGGTTGCGTCGGGGCAGATGGCGATTCCGGCGTTGAAAGGCTTGCATGCATGGCAGTCATCCGATCCGCCCAACCCAAGGATCGACGGAGCGATCCTGTTCTTCCCGAGCCTCCACGCCTACACGCCGGTGGCGGGTGAAGACAGCGAACTGGAACCCATCGTCGCCGCGACCAACTACCCGGTGTTTCTGTTCCAGCCGGCGGAGGGACAAATGCTGGCACATCTGCCGGGCGTGCTGAAGGCGTTGCGCCAGGGCGGCAGTCCGGCTTATGCCTGGATCCAACCCGGCGTACGGGATTGGTATTTCATGCATCACGCCGACGAACCGAGCACCGAGAGCGAACTGCGCTGGATCAAACGCCTGCCGGAGCACCTCGCGGAGGCACAACGACTGCTGCGTGCCGCGCCGAAACCGACAACAGCGCGGCCGCTAGGCGAACGCGTCAGCGCGACCACCTCCGACACTACCCGCGGCCTGGTGGAATGGCGTGCACCCGTCCCGGCGCCGAACTACGATCTGCCGGATATGGCGGGACGACGTTGGCATCTCGAAGCGGAATCGAGCCAGGTGTTGCTCGTGAACTTCTGGGCGAGCTGGTGTCCACCCTGCGTGGAGGAAATTCCGTCGATGAATCGACTCGCGCAACGCTACGATCCGAAACAGTTTCGTATCCTGTCTATCAATTTCCGCGAACCGGCCGAGGAGATTCGACGCTTCCAGGAACTGATCCATGTTGCGTTTCCGGTGTTGCTCGACAGCGACGGGGCGACATCGGCCGACTGGAAGGTCTTCGCGTTTCCATCGTCGTTCCTGCTTGATCGCGAGCGGCGGATTCGCTACTCAGTGAACAGCGCGATCGCCTGGGACGATGCTGAGGCCATCGCGGTCATCGACGGATTGCTGCGCGAGACACCCTCACCGGCGCCACCGTGATCGTGATTCGCACTGCCGCGCGCGCCAGCGCGCTGGATCACTCCCCGGGTAGCGGCTTCAGCAAGTAATCGCGGTAATAGCGCAGCTCGTCGATCGAGGCCCTGATGTCGTCGAGCGCCTGGTGTTTCGAATGCTTGGAGAAGCCCTTGGCGATCTCGGGCGCCCAACGATTGGCAAGCTCCTTGAGCGTGCTGACATCGAGATTGCGGTAATGGAAGTAGGCCTCCAGCTGCGGCATGCCGCGCGCGAGAAAGCGTCGGTCCTGGCAGATACTATTGCCGCAAATGGGCGAGACGCGCTCCGGCACCCAGGATTTCAGAAAAGCGAGGGTCTCGGCCTCGGCCCGCGCCTCGTCGATCGCGCTGGCTTGCACCCGCTCGATCAAGCCGGATTCACCGTGAGTCCGGCGATTCCATTCGTCCATGTCCGCGAGCAGAGCCTCGCTTTGCGAAATCGCGAGCACCGGGCCTTCGGCGAGGAGATTCAGATGTTTATCGGTGACGATGGTCGCGATCTCGATGATGCGGTCGCGCTCGGGATCCAGTCCGGTCATTTCAAGATCGATCCAGATCAGGTTTTCGGCGTTGCATGGCATGGCAAGTGGGGTCCACGAAAACGAATCAGGGCCGCGAGTCTAGCACCGATTTCCCCAACTACCGCAGTTGACGACGTTCGAGTGTACGGTCCCGGAATCGGCAACTCGGGCGCGACGGTAGCGCTATTGGTAACCAATGCCGGCTGACGACGCACGCTGTTCCAGACCGCAAGGGCATGGCTTAATTGCGGCGTCGCGATGGGTGCTTTGATACGGCGGGGTCTGTGACGCGTTATCATCTGAAAAGCTCTTTCCGTGTCGCGTAGCCAAATCGAATCATGAGTGCGAGTCTGATCACCAATCTGTTTTTGTCGGCGCTGGGTCTTTCGGTGCTGATCCGGCTCTGGTTGAACCAGCGCCAAATGATCGCCGTCGCGAGTCACCGCGCGGCGGTACCTGAACCCTTCGCGTCGCAGATCAGCCTGGAGGCACATCAGAAAGCGGCCGATTATACGCTTGCGAAAGCTCGGCTGCGGCGCTGGGCCACAGTGTTCAATGCCGCCGTGCTACTGGGTTGGACATTGGGCGGCGGGCTGCAATGGGCGCATGATCTAGCGGCCATCGCGCTCACCCACCCAATCGCGCTCGGGGTCGGCACGGTATTTCTGGTGGGACTGATCGCCTGGGTGCTCGACTTGCCGTTCACCCTGTACCACACCTTCGGGATCGAGAGCCGCTTCGGCTTCAATCGAACGACCTGGCCGATCCTGCTTCAGGACATGGCGAAAGGCGCGCTGCTCGCTTGCGTGTTCGGAATTCCGATTGTCGCCGGGGTGCTGTGGTTGATGCACGCGGCCGGCGCCACTTGGTGGCTCTACGCATGGGCGCTGTGGTTTGGCTTTAGTCTGTTGATGACGTGGTTGTTTCCAACCGTCATCGCACCTCTGTTCAATAGATTCTCACCATTACAGGACGCAACGCTCAGCCAATCGATCGAGACCTTGCTCGATCGGAGCGGATTCGCGAGCAAGGGCGTGTTCGTCATGGACGGGTCGCGCCGATCGAACCACGGCAATGCCTATTTCACCGGGTTCGGCAAACATAAGCGCATTGTGTTCTTCGACACCCTGCTCGGCACACTGAGCCAACCACAAATACTCGCCGTGCTCGCCCATGAACTAGGTCATTTCAAACACCGGCATGTGCTCAAGGGCCTCGCCGTGAGCGCGCTCACGGGCTTGCTGTTTTTCGCCCTGCTAGCCTGGCTGATGCCGCAACCGGCGTTTTATCAGGGCCTTGGCGTCTCCACGCCGAGCGTGGATCTGGCGCTGTTGCTCTTCGTATTCGTCGCCCCGCTGTTCACGTATTTTGCCCAACCCCTGTTCTCCCAGTGGTCGCGCCGGCACGAGTTCGAAGCGGATCGATATGCAGCCGAGCAGAGTGATCCGCGTGATCTTGCCCAAGCCTTGGTAAGGCTTTACCGCGACAATGCATCGACCTTGACCCCGGACCGCCTGCACTCGGCGTTCTACGACTCACATCCCCCCGCGCTCGATCGAATCCGCAACCTTCAGGTCGCAGCGCTTGGCTAATCATCAAATCTTCGAGGACTCACTGAGATGAAACCCGTTATCCGAACCCTTGCAACCGTGCTTATGCTAGGCGCCATCCCGGGCGCGCACGCGGCCGCGGATGCGCAAAAGGGAGAAACCCTGCACAACGGCAATTGCGTCAATTGCCACGTGCGTATGACCGGCGGCGATGGCTCGGTGTTATACACGCGCTCCGATCGCAAGGTGAACTCACTCGCGGCCCTGGAGGCGCAAGTCCGGCGTTGTGACGCGAACCTGCAAACCAAGTGGTTCGACGAAGATATTCTGAGCGTCACCACGTATCTCAATCAGGCGTATTACAAGTTTCCCCCGCAGTGAACGACCGTCGCCCGACCAAACCCATGGTCGGACCACGGACTCAAGGCGATGGTTTGGTTGTCGCGCGATACGGTTCCGAAGTCCAGGTCGAAACCGCGGACGGCGCGGTGTTCCGCGCGATGTTGCGCCGCAAGTTCGATCATGTCGTTTGTGGCGACCGTATCGTATGGGGGGCTGAACCAAACAACGATCGCACGGTCATCGCGGTTAAACCGCGCCGCAACGCGCTCGAGCGAACCTATTTTCGCGGTGCCCGCCGAACGCTTGCGGCCAATATCGACCAGATCATTATCTGTATCGCGCCACGTCCAGCGCCCGATTGGTCACTGGTCGACGGGCTGCTGCTGACGGCACGCCAAATCGATGCCGAGGTACTGATCCTGTTGAACAAGTACGATCTACCGTTACCATCGGAACAAGCGGCTGCGTTGGACGCGTTTAGAACAATGGGCTATTCGGTACAGACCGCATCGAAACACCTGCCCTCGACACTAGACTGCTTGCGCAACGAACTCCGGGCAAAGGTGAACGTGCTCGTGGGCCAATCCGGCACCGGCAAATCAACCTTGACCAACTTGTTGTTGCCAGAAGCCGAGGCCCGTACAGCCGAAGTCTCCGACCTCACGGGATTCGGGCAGCACACCACCAGCATGTCACGGCTCTATCGGCTCGCAGCCGGCGGCGCGTTGATCGACTCACCGGGCGTCAGGGACTTCACACCCGCGTTGCCCGCTCCAGTCGATGTCCAGCGCGGGTACATCGAGTTTGCGCGCCTTGCAGCCGATTGCCGCTTCAATAACTGCCTGCATCGCGGTGAGCCGCTGTGTGCGGTGCGCGCGGCGGTGGAATCAGGCGCGCTCAGTCGCCGTCGCTATGAAAGTTACCTGAGCACGCTCGCGGCGGCCGAGTCCGAACCCAGGGCGCGTGGTTGACCGCGCTCGAACACGCGACAAGCCTACCCTGGCGGCCAAGTCATGCGTCGGCCACCGAGAACATGCATGTGAATATGCATGACCTCCTGCCCAGCATCGCGACCATTGTTCAAAATGGCCCGGTAGCCGGACGCGGCGATACCGACTTTCTCGGCGGCGATCCGCGCGACCTGAAACAAGCGGCCAACGATCACGGTATCGGACTCCGTCAAATCCTCCAGCGTGGCGATATGTTTGCGCGGAATCGCCAACAGGTGCTGGGGTGCCTGCGGGCGGAGATCGCGGAACACGAGCGCGAGTTCGTCCTCGTGAATGATCTCGGCGGGGATATCGCCTTGTGCAATCCGGCAAAAAATACACTCGGTCATCGTCATTAAACCTTGTTGATTGGGCGCCAGACGGCGCTCCGATATCGGTTATCAGTAAGTCTTGCGCCCGGCAAACGCCTGCGTCAACGTCTGACTGTCGACATACTCGAGTTCGCCGCCGACGGGAACACCCTGTGCAATCCGTGAAGTTTTGATGCCATGTCGGTGCGCCATTTCACTGAGATAGTGCGCCGTGACCTCCCCTTCGACCGTCGGGTTGGTCGCCAGGATGACCTCCTGAATCCCACCTGCCGCGAACCGCTGCTCCAAGCGATCCAGGCCAAGCTCGGCAGGACCGATGCCATCAAGCGGTGACAAGCGACCATGCAAAATGAAGTATCGGCCACGAAAGGCAGCGGTCGATTCGATCGCCAGCACATCCGACGCGTTTTCGACGACGCATAACTGATCGTCGCTACGCGCGGGATTCCGACAGGTCTCGCACACCTCATCCTCCGTGAGCGTCTGACACCGCGAGCAACGCCGTAGATTATCGAGCGCCTCGCGAAGCACCTGCGCAAGGCGCGCCGCGCCCGCGCGATCACGTTGCAGCAGGTAAAACGCCATGCGTTGGGCACTCTTCGGACCAACACCCGGCAAACAGCGGAGTGAGTCGATCAGGCGCTGCAGCAATGGCACTCGCGTCGCGACCGACATTTCAGGCCTGACCTAACAAAGCCCAACGGCCGTTCATGCCAAGATCCTAGAACGGAAGGTTCAATCCCGGCGGCAGCATCGCCGTGATATTCGACATTTTTTCCTTGCTCGCCGCGTCGACTCGTTGCACGGCGTCGTTGCACGCCGCGGCAACCAGATCCTCAAGCATGTCCTTGTCGTCCTGCATCAGGCTCGCGTCGATCGCCACCCGCTTCACCTCGTGGCGTCCATTCATCGTCACGCTGACCATCCCTCCGCCGGACTGACCGGTGACTTCCATCAAGGCCAGCTCTTCCTGCGCCTTGAGCATGGTCTCCTGCATCTTCTGCGCCTGCTTCATGATGTTGCCGATTCCGCCTTTCATAGGATCATTCCTCGCTGCTTGAATTAATGTTCGAGTGGCTTGATCGAGCCCGGCACCACCACCGCGCCGAACTGCTCCTTGAAGGTCGCGACCACCGGATCGCGCGCGATCGCGTCTTCCGCCTGGAGTTGGCGCTCAGCGGCTTGCCGACGCGCCTTTTCCGCGGGCGACTCAGGCATATCATCCGAGAAATCAATGCGCACTCGGGTCGCCTCGCCGTAGTAGCCGCCGAGTACCTGGGACAACTTTTGTACCGCGGCCTCGCTGTGGAGTTGCTCGTGCCGACGCGACAACTGTAGCTGCACCATACCTGGTTCGCGCGCGCGCAATATGCAATGACTCGCGAGTAGCCTCACCATTGGATTCATCTCGCAACGTTCCAGCACGGACTCCCATTCCTCGCCCTGCGAGGGCGCCGGCGGCGGCGTTCGCCGATCAACTTCGCGCACCATCAAATCAGTCTCCGCGTCCGATGTGGGTACAGCATTCCGCACAGACGTGGGAGTGGTCGGTGGCTCGAATCTCGGTGGTTGCGCCGCATTCTTGGCGGTATCGCCTTGCGCGTTGACGTTATGCCGTGGGTCGGATTGCACCGGTTTCGCGCGTTTGAATAACAGCATCCGCAGCAGCGCCATTTCCAGCGCTTGCCGTGGATCGGGCACCAAATCGAGCTCGCGTCTGGCTTTAATCGCAATCTCATAGAACAGTTGCAGGTCTTCCGCGCCGAGCTGAGCCGCGAGCGCGGCCGTTTGTTGCGTGTCACCGCCGCGCGACGCCAACGCGCCCGGAATCTGCTGCGCCATCGCGAGATCGTGTACCAGCGTGATCAGGTCGGCGAGCACCGTATCGTAATCCGGCGCCTGCGCCGCGAGTTCCGCCACGCGCTGCATCAACGCCTCGACATCGTGTTGTGCGATAAAGACAAGCAAACTATGCAAGTGATCCTGCGAGATATGCCCGAGCATCGCTTCAACCGCATCGAGTTCGACCGCGCCGCCCCCGAACGCAATCGATTGATCGAGCAGACTCAGCGCATCGCGCAGACTGCCTTCGGCCGCTCGCGCCAGCCTTTGTATCGCACGTGGATCATGTGCAACGCCCTCATCGCGTAGCACGTGATCGAGGTGATCGCTGATCTGTTCCTCCGGCACTCGCTTCAGGTTGAACTGAAGACAACGCGACAGGACGGTTATCGGAAGCTTCTGGGGATCCGTGGTCGCGAGCAGGAATTTAACGTGGGGCGGGGGCTCCTCCAACGTTTTCAGCAACGCATTGAAGCTATGCGCCGACAGCATGTGAACTTCGTCGATCAGATAAACCTTGTATCGCGCGTGAGTCGGGGCATACTGAACGTTGTCGAGCAACTCCCGCGTGTCATCGACCTTGGTTCTCGACGCCGCATCCACCTCTATCAAATCGACAAATCGCCCTTCCCCGATATCCCGGCAGGCGGAACAGACACCACAAGGTCGCGAAGACACGCCTGTCTCGCAGTTCAGACAACGCGCGAGTATGCGCGCGAGTGTCGTTTTACCTACCCCACGGGTACCCGTGAACAGATAGGCATGATGCAGGCGCTGTTGGTCGAGCGCATTGATCAATGCGCGCAACACATGCTCCTGCCCCACAACCTCCTGAAAATGGCTTGGCCGCCATTTCCGGGCAAGCACCTGGTAACTCACTGACACCCCTAGCAATCGTCGAACGCGGATCGTGGCCCGGACACGTCACGCCCGCGCGCGGAGGTACTCGGCGCACGCGCATAGGCGCTCAACGCCATGCGGTCGACTCTTGGGGATGCAGGTATCATGATGCGAACGTCTTGCGGGGTTGATGTAGGCGCGTTAGCAAAAGACCTGCACCAGCCACACTCCGGCGCCCGAATCCGCTGTTACCGTTGCTTCCTTCCGGACCTGGCGGGGTTCACAGCGTATCGTCGCGAAGGGACCGATGCAGGCGAGCGACAGTATACCACTACGCGTCGAATGCGAAAGGCACGATCAACCGCACACGTTCGGCGCTTCGGATTGGCCGCCACCTCGCCAACCCGATCCAGGCCCGGCGGAAACGGTCAGCTGGCGATGAAACTCAACTTGCCCTTGCCATACTTCGGAATAAGCGCATCGAAATGGCGAATCGCTTGCGCATTGTCTAGCAGATAGCGCATGCCGTTGGGCGAATCCGACAGGCTCGGATAGACCTTGTCGAATCGCAGATGCGGCGTCTCGTCACTCATTAGAAAGCGCGAACAGATATTCATCAACTCATGCAAGTTGTCCCGCATCATTGTCGTCAACGCCTTATCACGCACGGCTTCCTGTGCTACGTCGACCGGAATCATGGACAATGCGGCCGCCGAATACGCCGCGAATTGAAGATCGCATTGCGCCGCCGCGACAATCCTGCCGTTTTCGTCGATATAGGATGCGTAAATCGCACTGGCCGGGTTGTCAATTGACTTTTCGCTTCGATCAACCCTAAGCCCATCTCCGTATAGCATACCGAGCATCGCGGATATTTCCGCTTCGGTCGGAACCAGATAATTGTAGGACATATTTTCCCCTTTAGTTATTTTTGTTATCGATTGGACCGACGCCGATTGCGTCGGCGCTCATGCCCCTAGTGTATGAAGGGCATGAGGGCATCCGAAAACGATTGCGCCGTGAAAGGCTTGGCGATAATAAAACGCGCACCCGCTTCTTTGGCGATCTGCCGCATCTCTGATGTCGCCTCCGTGGTTACGAAGCCGAACGGTGTGGCGCTACCCGATTCCTTGAGCTTTCTCAGAAAATCGATCCCTGTCATCACCGGCATGTTCCAGTCCGATAGAATCAACGCTGGCTTTACCTCCCCCACTTTCTTCAACCCTTCCTCTCCGTTGCTAGCTTCCGCGATCTTCAATCCTGAAAAGCCGGCTTCCTTTATCGTCTTTTTTACGATCATACGCATGATCGGGCTATCATCCACAATGAGTATCTGCATTTGCTCCATCTCCTGATCTGTCTTTCGAATTCTCCCTGCATCGTCCAGGCATTTCCTGGTCGCCAGTCTCTATTTCACCGAAACCTCATGCATCCGCGAACGTCTTGCTGATGCGCTCGCCAATCTGTCCGAGTGGCAGAACCGCCGAAATACCACCCCGTTTAACTGCTTGCCCTGGCATTCCCCAAACGACGCTGGACGCCTCGTCCTGCGCAACGGTGAACGCACCGGCTTCACGCATACGCCTGATGCCTTCCGCTCCATCATCGCCCATGCCTGTGAGGATCACCCCAATCGCGTTGCGTCCGTAGGTACTCGCGACCGAATCAAATAATACACATACCGACGGACGATGACGGTTGACGGGGTCCGAATCACTCAAACGGCAAATAAACCGCGGACCCTGCCGTTCAACACGCAAGTGCTTTCCACCCCGCGCAATGTAGACATGACTCGGCTCGATCTGCTGTCCATCGGTCGCTTCCGACACCGTTTGCGGGCAAATCGAATCAAGACGGCGGGCAAATGAACCACTGAACTGTTCCGGTATGTGCTGCGCAACAACGATACCCGGCGTTTGCGCGGGCAGTGACAACAGGACTTCCTTGATTGCTTCGGTACCGCCCGTCGACGCGCCTATCGCAATGATCGAGTCCCTTCGAGTCAGCGTGTGCGCCTCCTCCGAGCCTCGATGACCGCCTCCATCCCTGGCGACGAGACCGCCGACCGCACCTCCATCGGCACGTATGGAAGCCTTGCTGGCGATCTTGACTTTCTCCACCAGTTCATTCGCATACGTTTGAAATGTACGCTCAAGATCACCTAAAGGCTTGCTGACAAAATCAATCGCGCCCAATTGCAGCGCGGTCAACGTGACATCGGCGCCCGCCTGAGTCAACGACGAAACCATCACCACTGGCATCGGTCGTAACCGCATCAGATTGCGTAAAAACTGAATACCATCCATGCGCGGCATCTCGACGTCTAACGTCAATACATCGGGATTGAGCGCCTTGATCATTTCGCGTGCGCGATAGGCATCATCCGCGGCACCGACCACTTCAATCTCCGCGTCACTTTGCAACATCTCGGTCAACATCCGACGCATCAGTGGTGAATCATCGACGATCAATACCCTGACACGACTGGCCGAATTTGGTCTGAGGCTCGACCTCGCCATGTGGTTAATCATAACTTCCCTTTTCTCAATGGGTTTTCTAGAAAAGTTCAATCTCACCCGCGACCGGCGTCGCCCGCACCTTTTGTAAGTAGCTCATTTCGGAAGCGACCACCGATTGTGTCTCGGATACAAGTTTCTTCACGAGCGCCTTGCCAGTGAGCGGGTGGTACATAAGCTTGCGTGGCAGAGTGCCGCCAAGATCCTGTGAATGTACCGGAAGTCCCTCTTCACGCAAGAAACTCAATACGAAATCGATGTTTCGACGCCCCACGTCACTGGAGGCCAAATCCATGACGCTTGCGCCACCAAACAGCTTGATCTCTAGATTCTGCTTCTTGCCCCCACTCCGCAGTATGCCGTTGATCAAGTGCTCCATCGCGAAATTTCCGTAACGGGTCGACGCGCTGACACTGGTCGTTTCCCAGCCACCGCCGCCTCCCATGTCTCCCAGGGGCAATAAAAAATGATTCATGCCACCCACTTTCCGCTGCGTGTCACGTATGCAGGCGGCAACGCATGACCCCAGCACGGTCGTGATGAGCTCATCCTGAGTTCCTACGTAATAGTCTCCGGGCAATACTTTCGCGACATTCAGTCTAAAATTCGGATCCCAGAATTTCCGAATGTTCTCGAATCCAGCCTGCACGGTAATCATAGGACGCCTTACCTATCGAATTTTCTTATAGATTGTCTTACCGAGCGACGCGAATCGATCCGTCAGGTTCGATAACGTCTCGGAGTGTCCGACAAATAGATGTCCGTCATCGTTAAGCACGCGCGCAAAATTATCGAAAAGCTCCATCTGTGTCGTCTTGTCGAAATAAATTACAACGTTCCGACAAAATACGACATCAAACGACCCTAGCGAGGGCCAGCTTTGAATCAGATTGAGCTTCCTGAACGTGATCAGCTCGCGCAACTCATTGGATACCTTTACCTTGCCGTCGTTGGCACCGCTTCCACGTAGGAAATACTTGCGAATCTTTTCAGCGGGTAGCTTCTCGATTCGCTCCAAGGGGTATACACCACCGCTCCCAATCTCAAGCACGTTTGAATCGAGGTCGGTGGCTAGTAACTTGATATCCCATTGCGCGGCGTTCGGAATATTTTCCAGGACGGTCATCGCGATGGAATACACTTCCTCTCCAGTAGAACAACCAGCGGACCACAGTCGCAACCGTCGAGATGCCGAGTTTCTTCGCAACAACCCAGGTATCAACGTCTTACCCAAGTGATCGAAGTGGTGTTGTTCGCGAAAGAAGGCCGTCAGATTCGTCGTGATCGCGTTTGTGAGTTGCTCAAGTTCACCACCGTCGCGCTCAAGAAGCGCCCGATAGTCGGCGAAGCGCTGTAAACCCAAGCTACGTAGTCGCCGCGACAGCCTGCTGTATACCATCTCACGCTTGCCGTCCGACAGCGAAATTCCTGTATGGCTATACACAAACTCGCGAATACGCTGGAAATCCTCCTCGGTATAGGTGAACTCTCGAACAGTCATTCGCTACTCCGTTAGAACAGTTCGATGGTCGAGGTCGGTGCCTTGACGTACTCGGATGCGTCGTTGGACCGCGTGGGTTCTCCACCGCAGTCCTTTAATACTTGGGAAAAGATAAGCTTCTCGTCTTCAAGCACATAGGATTCGTGGATTTTTGTCAGTATCGACGCACAGTCGAGCTCGAACGGCTGCGTTCCAGCGTACTCTAGATGGTCGCTCATGATTCTGAGTCCGTTCGCGACATGCATCAGTCGCTGTGACAGCCGATCGTAGAACTGAAGTGAGCGTACCGCCGATTCGATACCTCCGACCAGTTTCAACCTTGGTGTCGTCTCATCGTTCACGGATGTCACCTCGTCGTCGGCTCGCTTACCGGACAGAAGTGCTGGTTCCATGAGTCCCATGACGACCTCGCCCAATTGTTCGACATTGTCAGCGCCTTCAGTTAACGCCAGTTCGACCTGCAACGCCGACACCGTCAGTAGCGCCTGAATCGTCTCCATGCAACGCGCGTGTGTCGTATCCTGTACGTAATCGGGCATCGAAATAAGTTCCATTGAGTTATTGTTTTGAATGTCTGGAGCTCTTCGAGTAACGCGTGCAAGCCAGCTCAGTCCCCCGAACTCACTGTTCCAGGCTCTAGTCCAAGCAACGACGACAGGCCGAGCAGATCAATATTGCGTGAGACAGGTTCGCTCGCGCTAATTCGTAGATTAGCCCCTTGCCGTTTCAGCTCCAACTTGGTGGCATAAAGCAACTGGATAACGGCGGAATCAATGCGTTGGGTCTGGGATGCATCGACCGTTATATTCGTGCGCTCCACGCCAATACCGTTCTTTATCGCCTCCATCAGCGCACCCACTTGTTGTATATTGGCCGTGGCTTCCAGCGTAAGCTCGTAGGTTCCCATAATATCTCCATGAATCATTATTCAGTCTTCGTTACCCAAACTTTGAACTCTGCGGTAGGTAGTTTACGCTTGCGCAAAACGGCGACATCCCTTTACACGGCTCCCGACAGCGACGTCAGCGGCTCCAAGTGCACGTTCCTAGGCATGCCTGCTCGCCGCGACTTCGTTGTGTCCTCACCCACTGGTCCTTCAAGCCAGCGCCCTCGATCCAACGTTTGAACCGACGACTAGAATTCGGTCCAATCTCCATTGGAAACACTTTTGTTATCGGCGACTTTTGGCGCAACTTTAGATTGCCCGTTCCAAGGTCGCTGGTTGGAGCGGCGCTCAGGCCCTGAGTAATCCGCAACACGCTTTCTAACGCCGTCACCCGCGCGCAAGTCGACATATCCGTCATCTCGGGCGGCGGGGCGACGCGCGGGTGTATTCGTCCCAAGCGCGTTCGGAAGCGCCAGATCACGGTTACCAATGGCTGGGGAATTCAGCCGAAAATACCCGAGCAGCGTGTTCAATTTCCGCGCCTCCACGCCCATGGCCTCGCTTGCCGCCGCGACTTGTTCGACCAGCTCCGCGTTTTGCTGCGTCATCGCATCCATGCCAGAAACCGATCGGTTGACGCTTTCGATTCCCGCCAACTGTGCGTCACCGGCCTGCGCGATCTCGGACACGATATTATTCACCTTATCAACCGCTTGCAAAATCGCTCGCAGGGTCAACCCTGATGCGTCGACGAGACGTGACCCGGTCGCTACTTTTTCCACACTCGTCTCGATGAGTGCCTTGATCTCACGTGCCGCGGCCGCGCTGCGTTGCGCCAAGGTCCGCACCTCGGTAGCGACCACGGCAAATCCTCGACCATGCTCACCCGCATGGGCCGCCTCAACCGCCGCGTTCAGCGCTAGTAGATTGGTCTGAAATGCGATCTCGTCAATCACCGAAGTGATTTCGGCGATTTCCTGACTCGACCGATTAATCTCCGACATCGCATTTACGGTTTCGTCCACCGCTGCCACGCCACGCTGAACTTCGCTTCTGGCGTCGGCGGCGAGCGCGCTGGCAACGTTTGCATGCCGAGTATTGAATTGAACCGTATCGGTCATTTCATTCATATTGCCTGCCGTAATCTGAAGGTGGCTCGCCTGGTCCTCGGTACGTTGACTCAATAGAACATTGCCATTCGCAATCTCTCGCGCACCATTTTCCACGTTAGCGGCGGAGGTGCGTATGTTCTCGATAATTTCGGACAAACGGCACTTCATGGCGACCAATGCCTTGCCCGCGCCTGACTCGGCTTGACGCGAATCGCGCGGTGAGGTTTCGAATATTCCACTTGCCATTTTTTCGGCCATATCGGCCAGGTCGCGTGGCTCACCACCTAGTTGATTACGAACACTGCGCGCCTGAAATAGCGCCATCGCCAACACGACCCCCACGGTGACAATCATCATGATTGCGCCAGTGAGGCGTAGCGTCCCGACCATCGCCATCACCTCGGCTTCATCCGCCGACGCAACCAAAGCCCATTTGAACCCGGATGACTGAAGCGGGACGAACGCCGCGTGCTGCGACTTGCCATCGTGACCTAGAATCGTCACGACACCGGTATCTCCCCGCAGCGCATTTGCCACACCCGCATGGTCAATCTGGGTCGAAAGCGCGCGAGACCCCTCGCGCTGTCGCGATGGCGTTCTCAACATCGAGTCCGACCCCACGATATACATATCGCCGGAGCGCAGGTTCCGCATACTGCCCTCAAGCGCCTGGGCGACCAACGCCGGCCTGATCTGAAGCGCAACGACGCCGAGCCTGCGCCCAAACCCATCTATGACCGGCGCCGCATAAAATGCAGTGGCCTCGTTTCCCGCTGGGAAATAGAACTCAAAATCTGAAATCGCGACTAAATCCGCGCTTGCCGCCGCCATGGCCCGAGCCACGACCCGACCGAGACCTGAATCCTTCAGAGCGCCTGATAGCACGTTCGCACCGACGTCGATATTCTTCCTCACGGTATAGACAACACGACCCTGGGTGTCGATCAACGACAGGTCTGTGTAGTTGTGACGTTCGATATGCCGTGTCAGACTGGGATGATACTGGACATGCATCGCGCCATACGTGCCCAGCTCGTCGAACTCGACCCGTTCGTGCTTGCGCTCCACACCAAGCGGATTGCGCACCAGCATGTGATACTGAGCAATGATTCCAAAATCATCCGTGGGAAGCGTCAGACTGGAACCCGTTCGATTCCCACGATCGTATTGGTGCTCACGGTAATACGCTTCTAGCGCACCACGCATCGCGGCGATTTCTTGCGGGGTTGGCGGTAGATCCTGCATCAGTCGATCGGCCTCGGCCGAGAACGAACGTAGTGCGGTCACGACCATTAAATCCTCGGCCAGACTTGAGGTAAACACCTGAACTTCGTGGATGAGTCCGGTGATCTGGCGCGCGTACTGATCTCGCTGTGCACTAAGCGACGTGACAGCTTGCTCTTCCAGCGTGTCCCCCGCGATTTTTTGAATGGCAAGCATCGAGACGAGCATGGGTACGAGCGAGGCAAACAGCATGACAGCCACTAGCCTCGCGCCAAACGTCCAACCCTGTACTCCCGTCATCCTAATACCTCCTTGCTTCCCCGAGCGAGCCACTCACCAATCGAGCGCCATCCGCGGTTTTTTGTTTTACTGCATCACGCACGCGTGCACTTCCGTCAAAGGATCTAGATCCCCCTTTCGAATCGACAGTCCTGGTTTCCCTGTCCTAGTCGTGGTGCAAGACAACCATCTGTCTGGACTCACATATTGGCTTCCACAAGCTTCTGCACGTCGATCAGAATCACCATCTTGTTTTCGACCGTGGCCAGACCATTGATGAACTCGATATTGAGCTTGGCCCCCATCTCCGGCGGCGGTTCGATCGTAGTTTCTGGAATGTTATAGACTTCCGAGACAGCGTCGACCACCATGCCGATGGTCTTACGTTGACCGTCAATCTTTACAAAAATGACAACGGTAGTCGGGCCATACTCGACGTGCTCAAATGCAAACCGCTTGCGCAAATCGACAATTGGAACAACCGCGCCTCTGAGATTTATAACGCCGAGCACATGTCGCGGCGTGTTTGGAATCTGGGTTGTCGGCATCCACCCCTTTATTTCCTGCACGTTCAGGATATTGACTCCATATTCCTCTCCTGCCAGCAAGAAGGTCAGGTATTGGCTACCTTGCGCGGAAGATGGCGCCTTGCTTTCGAGATCGGTGGCAACCGCAGCATTCATCTAGTTATCTCCTATCACTCTGTTCGACGAATCGATATCCGCCGTGTTTGAACTCGATTTTTTCCCGCTTGGCTCGCTTGTGGACGAGAAGCGATCCGATATAATTTACTGTAAAGCCAAACCCATAGCTCAAGTAGCTGCCTAGGCCGCCGCGAGCGCCGCACCCGACGCATAGCGCAAGGCACCATAGAGGTGACTTCTCGCCAGTGCCGAAACGTCCAGAATAATCGCAACAGTGCCGTCGCCGAGAATGGTAGCGCCGGAAAGTCCCTCGATCTTTCTGAAATTGGTCTCCAGGCTCTTGATCACGACCTGTTGCTGTCCCAACAACTCGTCGACGAAGAGACCAACACGACGCCGATCGACTTGAACGACGACAAGCAATCCATCTTCCAGGCGTTTGGCATGGGGTTCAATTCCGAATAGATCGCCAAGGCGAATAATCGGGATATACTCGTCTCGCAACCGGTAAAGCTCAATCTGGTTACTCACCCGTTTGATGCTGTCGGTCTTTATTTGTATCGATTCGCTGATCGAGACCAATTGAATGACGTAAACCTCTTTTCCGATCCGCACCAATTGCCCATCGAGTATCGCTAGCGTGAGCGGAAGGCGAATGCTAAGCGTACTGCCCTTACCCATTTCCGAGGTAATGAATATCTGGCCACCCAGCTCATAAATATTACTGCGAACCACATCCATCCCGACACCGCGACCAGAGACGTCCGTGACCTGGTCGGCGGTTGAAAATCCAGCCTGGAAGATTAGATTGTAGATCTCGTCATCGGTCATTACGTGGTCTGAACTGACGATACCGCGTTCGATTGCTTTCTTGAGAATGCGATCCTTATTGAGACCCGCACCGTCATCCGTGACCTCAATCACGATATTGCCGCCTTCGTGATACGCATTCAGATGTATGGTACCTGTCTCAGACTTGCCCTCGGCCACGCGCTTTTCCGGCATCTCAATGCCATGGTCAAGAGAGTTACGGACCAGGTGGACCAGGGGATCGCCAATTTTTTCAAGTACGGTCTTGTCGAGCTCAGTACCTTCGCCCGAGATCTTCAAGTCGATCTTTTTGCCAAGCTTCTGACTCAGATCGCGTACCAGACGCGGAAAGCGATTAAACGAATGACTGATTGGCAACATTCGAATACGCATCGCGGTTTCCTGCAACTCCCGCAGATTTCTCGTTAACTGATTGAGCCCATCGCGCAGTTTTTTGAGCTGAGATTCATCGAAGTTATCCGTGAACTCGTGCAGCATCGACTGGTTGATGACGAGTTCACCGACCAGATTAATCAGGGCATCAACCTTATCGATATTCACGCGTATCGAGCTGGCTTCGGGATTCGGCTGCTTTGCTTCCCGAGGCGACGCAGGTTTTGCGGCTGGTGTCCGTTCGGTAATCGGAGCATCCGCAACGACGGCTTGAGCCGAAACTTTCGCCTTCGCTGGCGCCGCTTCGGCGGCGTCGATTTCCGGTTCGGGTACCCGGGCGGGCGCCGCTGGCGGTTCGATACGCTTCGATGTTTTAGCCTCGGATAGCGGCGTGATTTCCAGGTCGCAGTCGCCTTCCACCCAAGCGAATAGGTCTTCAATCTGAGTTCTGGCTACGTCCCCGTAAAGGGTGATGCTCCAGCCCAGAAATACGGACTCCGGCTGAAGCTCAAGTAGATTCGGCAGGCGACTCGTGTCGCATTCCACCACACATTCGCCGAGTTCAGCCAAACCGCGCAGGATCCTGATCGGATCATTGCCCGTCTTGAGCATGTTCTCGTGCGGCAGGAACAAGATTGTCCAGCCCTCGCGATCCGCGGTTTCAGTCACGCTGGATGGTTCAACGGCAACAACGGGATCGGTGTTCTTGGCGGTGACCACGGCACTGCCAGGCGCATCCAGCATGGCTTGCAAGCGCCGCTGCATTGCCGAAACGCGGTCGATATCCAACGCTTCATTAGCCTGGGTGGATTGGATCATCTCACGCAAGGTATCAACGGACT
Organism: Thiotrichales bacterium; assembly: GCA_050329935.1. GTDB lineage: Bacteria > Pseudomonadota > Gammaproteobacteria > UWMA-0217 > UWMA-0217 > CAYSFW01. The sequence continues at coordinate 60,744 of JBHJOI010000079.1, forward strand.
CGAGCAGCAAATCGACGGTTGGAACAGTCACGGATCGCTTTTGCGACCGCATCTCGTCGAGCAGCGTCTCCATTACATGCGTGAAGCCTGCGATCTCTTTGAAGCCAAAGGTGGCGCTGCCGCCCTTGATCGAGTGCGCGGCACGAAAAATAGTGTTGATTTGCTCGAGTTCAGCCGCACCGACGTCGAGATTCAACAACTCGGTTTCCATGATGGTTAGGCCATCATGGCACTCCTCGAAGAACGCGCCCAAAAACTCTGACAGATCCATTGACATAAAGCCTGCTCCGTTGCTTGGCGGTTCCTCGCCTATCGCGTGGGGAATTCCGTTGACACTATTATCCGATCACTTGTTGGATGGTCGCGACCAGTCGTTCCGGATCAAAGGGTTTGACGATCCACCCGGTCGCACCGGCCTCGCGTCCAATTGCCTTTTTCTCGGCCGTGGATTCAGTGGTCAGGGTAAGGATAGGTGTGTAGCGATACTCCGGCATAGCGCGAAGCTCACGAATCAGTTGAAACCCGTCCATATTGGGCATATTGATGTCCGTCAGAACGAGATCGACTCGTTCTTTTTTTGCAGTCCCCAGCGCATCGACCCCATCAACCGCTTGCAGCACATCAAAGCCCGCGCGCTTGAGCGTGAACGTAACCATCTGACGCATTGATGCGGAGTCGTCGACTGCTAATATTCTCGGCATGGGTTCTTTACCTTCAGTGTGTAGATACAAAAGGATCCGTATCGTGTATGGACAGACAATTAATGTTATGACTTGCAATTACGATGCCATGACGAGATACGACTCATGGCGCAATTTACGCCGCTGGTCGGAAGCGAGTTTGAAGCAGTTCCGTCCAGCGACGATTTCTTGCCACATACGGTGGCAGTTTTTCGCCATTCTGGCCATTTTTTAATGTCTTGGGTCGCGCCGCTCGATCATTGGTAATGCCAATGGCTTGATGGCGCGATCCGTGGCGCCGATATGACATGCACCAACATGCGAGACAACGCAATCCCGTTTTGCGCTGCCAACTCGATCAAAAAACCATGCGGCCGTTAAGCTTCGGCGTTGCAATTAGGTAGGTATCCGGTGCTAGACTCGTGGAGATTTGAACGGAGGATCATCAATGGCAGTCAACGCCAAGAAAAATCAATCGGAGCCGCACAAGGGCAAGAGCCCTGTCGAATCGGTTGACTCGGACGATTACGCCCCAACTACCGTACTCGACTTATACGTTGGGCAAGACCGCCAGATCGCACTGGCTGCGGTCGCGGCTCATTTGCGCGCGTCGGAAGCCAAGGAGGATCAGGACTACGATCAGGACTCCATTACCGTCGAGACGCCCGCTTCATTCAGCTCCGAACGCGACGACGAGATCATTGATACCGATTCCGATCTGGACCCGACCCTCGTCGAGGAATCGTCGATCATGACCGAGCTTGCCTTCAACAAGCAAGCGTTTCTGCGGTATCAGGAGGTGAAAGCCCATATCAAGAGTTTCGAGCGGTACATCGGCAAGGACCATGAGGTTGGGATCAACTTCAAGCATTATTTCGAGTACGCGCAATCCCGCCTGCGGGTCGTCGCTGTTTATGCCTCCGGCTCCGTGAGCTTTCTTGGTCAGAACGACGAAGGGCAAATGGTGAATTATTTTGACCACATCGACGACGTCTGCTTTACGCTGGTTCAGCTACCGCGCGTCGACGCCGAATTGCCGCGCCGCGACATCGTTTTTTGCTATACCTCGGACGGCAAGCTGGAGCATCTTGAGTAACGCGCCTCGGTCGAGAATCCTCTAGCCCTTACGAAACAGCGCTGGCGGCGACACGCGTAACAGGCCTTGCAACATTAGTACGCTCCCCAGGCCGAGCAAGATCCAGGCACCCGCGATGCCGATCGCCAGCGTCGCCCACTGAATAGGGTAGTCCATTCCGAACAGCTGCCGAATCAGCAGTGTCGTCGCGAGTTCCGCGACCAGTCCGGCCACCGCACCCGCGACCATGCCGATCGTCAGAAATTCCAGCCATAGCCGCTGCCGCAATTGACGAGCGGTCGCCCCGAGCGCCTTAAGCAGCGCGATCTCTCGGGTTCGCTCCTCGCGCTGAGCCAACAGCAGCGTAAGCAGCACCGAAAGCGCGACGCCCAGAACCAGAGTAAACACGAGAATTAGCACTTGGGACGCGAGGTCGAGCACGCGCCTGACTTGTTGCAGAATCGCGCGCACATCCAGCACCGTCACCGAAGGAAAGGCCTGCACCATGCGTGCGATCAGCCCTGAGCGTTCGGAGCTGATGTGCAAACTGGTGATGGCGGTACGCGGCAACTGCTCCAGGCGTTGCTGGGTAAGAAAAACGAAAAAGTTCGGCCGGACGCTCTCCCAGCGCACCGTGCGCAGACTCATGATCGACTCGGTGATCAGGGTACCCCCGACATCGAACGTGAGCGTGTCACCCAACGCAAGGCCGAGCGTTTTCGCGATCCCCTGCTCCACCGATAGGCCTTCGGCTTGATCGGTCGCGAACCACTCGCCCGCGACGATTCTGTTGTCGTCGGGTAGAACTCGCGCCGCCGACAGATTGAACTCGCGATCGACCAGACGTTGCGCGCGCGGATGATCGAATTGTTCGGGCACGATCGGACGTCCGTTATGCTCGATCAAGCGCCCTCGCGCCATCGGATACAGGGCGACCGACGTCATCCCTTCGTCCCGCAACAGCGCCGCGACACCCGCTTCCTCGTCCGGTTGAATGTTGATCAGAAAGTGATTCGGGGCGTCGACCGGAATTTGTTGCTCCCACGCCAGGAGCAACTGGTCCTTGACCTGGGTTAGCACCAACCCGAGGGTCAACACCGAACCCAACGTGATCGCGAGCACCAGGCCACGGCGTGGCTGATGGGTCAGCCACCGCCAACGGCCATGCTCCGGCGCATGACGCAACGCGCCAATCAACCCGGCCGCCGCAGCCCATTGCAGCAGCAACAATGCGGACAGAACCAGCACGCCCACGAGACTCAAGCGTGGATTTCCGGTCTGAATGACGACCAAAACGGCAAGTAGCGGAAATGCCAACGCAACCCACCAGAGGGTACGCGGCTCGGCGCTGAGGTGTTCATCGCGCAATGCCCGGGCAGGTGGGGTATTGATCAGCTTCCAGACCTGCGGCCCCGAGAACAACGCGAGGAGCACCGCGATCCAGGCCAGACTGAGCAGCACCGGGCGCGCTTGTGGCGGCGCCAACGGAAAATCGGCGACCGAGGTCACCCAATTGGCGAGTAGAACCTGTATCCCCAAACCGATCACGCCGCCGACCGCTCCAGCGACCAAACCATAGCCCAGTACCTGCGTCCCAAACCGCGCCAGTAGCTGCGAGCGACGACTCCCCAGCGCCCGCAGCACCGCCGCCGCGACGACCTGTTCGCGTACGAAAAGACGCATCGCGAGGAACATGGCCACCCCGGCGAACGCCGCGGTCAGTAAACCCGCGAGTCCCAGATACTTCTGAATGTTATCGAGCGGTGCGCTGAGCTCCTTGCGCGCTTCACTCGGGACGACCAGTTTCTCGGCCGCCGTCAAGCGCGACTCGATTCGCGCGCGAAGTGTTCGAATCGAATCCGGCGCCCCCGCGAACATCAACCTGTAGTTGACACGACTGGCGGGGCCGACCAGATCGGTCGCTGGCAGGTCGGCGAGCGCCACCATCACCCGCGGTGCGAATTGCAACACGTCAACGCCACCATCGGGTTCGAAATCGACGATGCGCGCCAACAAGAATTCGGACCTGCCAAGCAAAATGCGGTCGCCGATCGCCAAACCCGTGCGCTGCAATACCGCGGCGTCGACCCAGGCTTCGCCGCGCGCCGGACCGGACTCCGTGGGCCGAGGCGCGACATCCATCGCCGACCGAATCTCTAGCGATCCACGTAACGGATAGCGCTCGCTGACCGCCTTGACCTGAACCAGCAACGTCGATTCGCCGTGCAACACGACACTTGAAAACAGAACCACCCCGGCGGCGGCCACATTAAGTTCAGCGGCAATATGTTCGTAATCGAGCGCGGGCACGCGCGGACTCTCCACCACGAGGTCGGCGCCCAGCAGCGTCGAGGCTTGGCGCTCGATGCCCTCGACCAATCGCGCGGAGAACACATTAACCGCGGTCAACGACGCCATCGCGAGCATCACCGCGAGCAGCCACAACCGAATCGGCATGAGCCGGAGATCACGCCACCCCAGGCGCAACAGCGATTGGAAGGTCATTCCACGCCCACCAATCGACCTTGTCGTAAAACGTAACGGAGATCGCATCGCTCGGCCAGACGCGAATCGTGCGTCACCACCACCAGGGTAGTCCGACGCGCCTCACGCAACTCGAACATCAGGTCCATGATCCTGGCGCCGGTCGCCGCGTCGAGATTGCCCGTCGGCTCATCCGCGAACAACAGGCGGGGATCGGTCACGAACGCGCGCGCCAACGCGACTCGCTGCTGTTCGCCACCCGAAAGCTGGGCCGGGAAATGCCCGAGCCGCTGCCCAAGCCCTACGCGCGTCAAGGCCTCTCGGGCCTTTGCGACCACACCGCGCGCGCTTCCATTCAGTTCCAGCGGCAACGCGACATTCTCGACGGCGGTCATGCCACGCATCAGATGAAACGATTGAAACACGAAGCCCACCTGCCCAACGCGAATTCGCGCCCGATCATCCTCACCGAGTTGGGAGAGTGCCGTGCCGAACATTTCGACCTCGCCCCCGGTCGGTCGCTCGAACCCCGCCAATTGACTCAGCAAGGTCGTCTTGCCCGATCCGGACTCACCCATAATCGCAATGGCGCTGCCCGCCTCGACCTCAAGATCGACACCATCCAACAAGGTCAACTGGCTTTGATCCGACAACCGAACGCCATAGCGCAACTGGCGGGCAGCGAGCACTGGGTATTTGCCGTTCGCCACGGCTTGGCTTAAGTTCGTCATGGTCGCGGATTGTTGCAGAGTCATCACAATGAAGAAACTTGCACAGGTTTTCGCTGGGGTATGGTTGCTTTGCGCTCCAATACTCTTGCTGGCGGATGCCACACGCTCGGCCACGCTGCTGGTCTGGGGCGACAGCCTCAGCTCCGCTTATGGTTTCGGGCGTGAGCAGGGCTGGGTCGCGCTACTCGAGGAGCGCCTGGCCGAACACGACATCACAGTCGTGAACGGCAGCATCAGCGGCGAGACCACACAAGGGGGTGCCTCACGCCTACCCGCGGCACTGGCGAAGCACCGTCCGAACTGGGTCATTCTCGAACTCGGCGGCAACGATGGACTTCGGGCGACACCGACCTGGCAGATCGAAAAAAACCTGACGCGAATGATCGAGCTTAGTCAGGATCAAGACGCCGAGGTATTGCTGCTTGGCATGCGGATCCCGCCGAACTACGGACCTGCCTACGCCGATGCGTTCGCCGCGCTTTACCCGCGTGTCGCCAAGAAGTCGGGCACATCGCTGGTACCGTTCTTTCTCGAACAGGTCGCGACCGACCCTAGTCTGATGCAGTCGGACGGCATCCACCCGACCGCGACCGCGCAACCCTACCTGCTCGACAACGTTTGGCCCTTCTTGGCCAAACTGCTGTCGGCAACCGCGACCGCAGGTAGGTGATCCAGCAATTCGCGCACGTGGGCAACGATTAACTGCGGTTGCGGACTACCCCGCCAGCCGCTCGGATCTCCGGTCACCCAAACTGCTCGCGCGCCGGCCGCGAGCGCACCCGCGACATCATGCTCCGCGTCATCACCGACGTGCAGCAACTGTGCGATCGGAATGCCCGCGCACCGACTCGCCGCTGCAAAAATCTCGCGATTCGGCTTCGCCGCGCCCGCCTGCGCGGAGGTGACCACGAAATCGAACAGGTGAGCAATCCCAATACGCTCCACGCTGGCATTGCCGTTGGTAATCGCGCCGATGGCGTAATGCGCGCCGAGTTGCTCGAGGGTTTGCTCCACATGGTCGTAAATCTGGACCTCGTTGCGCGCCTCCCAGTAAACCTGGAAGCCCTCGTCGACGCGGAAGTTAGCGGTCTCGGTCGCGCGCGCCAGCTTTTCCAGCCATGCCTTGCGCAACCGGGTCAGATCATGCCGCATGGCCGGGTGCTCACGCATGAACGCGAGTCGGTGCGCGAACAGATCCGCTGGCGTCTTTCGTTGCGTGATATGCGGGTAATGCAACTCAAGCCACTGATAGAACACGGCTTCCGCGTGCCTGATTGTCGGCGCGATATCCCACAACGTATCGTCCAGATCGAAGGTGATGCATTGAACGTCGTGAAACATACCTGAGCTCGCGTCGATCGACAGAAGCGTTCATTCTACCCGATGCGCGACGGCGGACTTGAATTCGACCGCCGCGCCAAGGCGCGTCGTTAGCGTTCGCGGTTGCCGATGACCGTCACGGTCACCCGCCGCGGGTGCGGGTGGTGACGATGCTCCCACAGGTAGACACCTTGCCAGGCCCCCAACGCACACCGTCCGCCGCTCACCGGCAAAGCCAGGCCGGAACCAGTCAAAATGCTGCGTACGTGCGCCGGCATGTCATCCGGACCTTCGTCGCGGTGACGAAAGCGCGCGTCACCGTCCGGAACCAGATTGCGCATGAAGGTTTCCAAATCGTGTCGCACGTCCGGATCGGCGTTTTCGCACAACATCAACGAAGCACTGGTGTGATGCACGAAAACCTGCGCCAATCCGACTACCACTTCGGCGGCCGCGACGATGCGCTGAACCTGGCCGGTAATGTCGTAACTCGCGCGACCGCGCGTTTCGACAATGACGCTATCCTGATGTAAAAACAAACTCATAGCCTACAGTCTCGGGTCTCAGGGACGGCGAGTACGCACGTCCAGTGTCGGTCACGCAGTCTGGGCCGCTCAGCGTGAATGATATACTGTCGCAATTTCAACCATCGTTCGACTATAAGGCATGACTGCAGTGTCGCAAACTTCCCCTCGGCGAGGTTCCCGTCCCGTTCGCATTGGTAACGTCACCCTCGGCGGCGACTCGCCGATCGTGGTGCAATCGATGACCAATACCGACACCGGCGACGTGGACCAGACCGTAGCCCAGGTGGCCGAGCTCGCACGCGCGGGCTCCGAGCTGGTGCGCATCACGGTCAACAACGAAGCCGCGGCCGCGGCGGTGCCCCGGATCCGCGAACAGCTCCTGCGGCAGAACGTGGACGTCCCGTTGATCGGTGATTTTCATTTCAACGGCCACAAACTGCTCGCGGCGCACCCAGCCTGCGCGGAAGCCCTTGCGAAATTCCGCATCAACCCCGGCAACGTCGGACTTGGCAGCAAGCGCGACGAGCAGTATGCGCAGATGATCGAATTCGCGTGCCGTTACAACAAGCCGGTACGCATCGGGGTTAATTGGGGATCACTCGACCAGGACATGCTGGCTCGCTGCCTCGACGATAACGCGCGATCCCCGCGGCCCAAGAGCCTCACCGAAGTCACTCACGAAGCCTTGATCGAGTCGGCTTTGAGTAGCGCCGAACGCGCGGTCGCGTTGGGTCTTCCGCGTGACCAAATCGTGTTGTCGTGCAAAATGAGCGGTGTGCAAGACCTGATCAGCGTCTACACCGACCTTGCCGCGCGCTGCGATTTCGCGTTGCATCTCGGCCTGACCGAAGCCGGCATGGGCAGTAAAGGCATCGTCGCCTCGACCGCGGCCCTCTCAGTGCTGCTGCAACGCGGGATCGGCGATACCATACGGATCTCCCTCACCCCGGAACCGGGCGGCTCGCGAACTCAGGAAGTCATCGTCGCGCAAGAGATTCTGCAAACGATGGGGCTACGCTCATTCACTCCCATGGTGATCGCCTGCCCCGGCTGCGGTCGAACGAGTTCCGACTATTTTCAGCGTCTCGCGGAGGACATTCAAAGCTACCTACGACAGTCGATGCCGACCTGGCGGGCACACTATCCCGGCGTCGAGACTATGACTGTCGCGGTCATGGGCTGCGTAGTGAATGGTCCCGGCGAGAGCAAGCACGCCAATATCGGAATCAGCTTGCCGGGCACGGGCGAACGTCCGGTCGCGCCGGTTTACATCGATGGCAAGAAAGACGTGACCTTGAAGGGCGACCATATCGCCGCCGAGTTTCAGGCCCTGGTCGAAAATTACGTACGCACGCACTACGGTACGCAAGCCTAGGCGCCTCTGGCGCCCGCGTTCGACGCGGACGCTCACCTATAACAGCGAAAAAGTCTCGGTCGATGAGTCCGCGCCCGAGCGCGCGGACTCATCAGGACGTGGAGACTAGCCGTCGATGCTCTGATAGTAGTCCATCAGAATCTTGGCCACTTCGGGGCGTGAGAATTCCGGCGGCGGCGCTTCGCCGCGACCGAGCATCTCGCGAACCTTGGTACCGGACAGCGCGATGAAGTCCTCCTTGGTGTGACCCGGCGCCTCGCGCATCATCACCACGCGACCGAGCTTTTTCGACCACGCGGTGTTGTCCGCCATGAACATCTCGATCAGAAGCGCGCCTTTCGGCACCTTGGTTTCGAAGATCGTCTGCGCGTCGAACGGACCATAGTAGTCACCGACGCCGGCATGATCACGGCCAATGATGAAGTGCGTGGCGCCCATGTTTTGACGGAATACCGCATGCAGGACGGCCTCGCGCGGACCTGCATAGAGCATGTCGAAACCATAGCCGGTCACCATCGCGCTGTTCGGCTTGAAGTACAACTCGACCATCTTGCGGATGCAGGCATCGCGAACCGGCGCGGGGATGTCGCCTTTCTTCAGCTTGCCCAGCAGCATGTGGATGACCAGACCGTCAGCCTCAAGTCGATCCATCGCCATGTGGCACAGCTCCTCGTGGGCGCGGTGCATCGGGTTACGGGTCTGAAACGCGACGACCTTTTTCCAGCCACGCTCCTGGATCTCGTTGCGGATCTCAACCGCGGTGCGGAACGTATCCGGAAAGTCCTGCTGGAAGTATGAGAAATTCAGGACCTTGATCTTGCCCGAAACCGCGTAACGACCGTTGCTCATGAAGGTGGAGACGCCGGGATGCTCACTGTCCAGCGTGCCATAGATGTTTTCCGCCATCAGATTCAGCTCCGCGTCGGAGACCTCCTCGACGTCAGCAACATCCATAACCGCCAGCACCGGGTGCCCTTCCAGGTTCGGGTCGCGCAGCGCAAGACGCTTCTTGCCCTTCACGGCGTCAATGTCGTTGGTCATGTTCAAGACCGGCGTCGGCCAGAATAGGCCGTCGGTCGTCGTCAGATTCTCGGCCACGCTGATCGCGTCGGCCCGATTCATGTAGCCTGTCAATGGGTTGAAGTAGCCGGCACCCAGCATCACGGCATTCGCCGCCGCGGCTGAGTTCAACATCAGCGAAGGCAAGCTCTCGGCCTCGTGGCTAAGTGCGTGGTGTTCCTCGGAATCGTAGACGAACAGTGGATTCAGGGT
>JBHJOI010000080.1:0-66850 GCA_050329935.1 Thiotrichales bacterium
AAGGAAGTGGCTACGGTGACGCGGATTCTGGTCACCGGCGCTACCAGCCTGATCGGACATTACTTGCTCCCGCGTCTCGCGCAGGGCGACGACAGGGTCATCACGGCGGTTTCGCGGCAAACGCAACCATCAACAGGCAATGTTCGCTGGATTTCCTCGGATATCTCGGCGGCTAAGGATTCCGCGTTACTCGACGAACAGGACGCCCTGCTCCACCTCGCACCGCTGTGGACCCTGCCCGCGTGGCTGGAGCGATCCACCGCGCCCGGCATCCGCCGCGTGATCGCCTTCAGCTCCACCAGCCGGTTCACGAAAACGGCGTCGCGTAGCAGCTACGAGCGCGGCGTGGCTGAGGCGCTGGCCAGCGCCGAGGGCACGGTAGCGGAGTGGGCGGTTTGCCACGGAGTCGATTGGACCATCTTCCGACCCACCCTCGTTTACGGCGGCGGACGCGACAAAAACATCGCCGCCATCGCCCGATTCATCCAACGGTTTTACTTCTTCCCCGTGGTCGGCGCGGCCACTGGACTGCGCATGCCGGTCCATGCGGACGACCTCGCGGCCGCCTGCCTGCTCGCCTTGAAAAATCCTCGTACGTTCGGGCACGCGTACGATCTGACCGGGGGTGAAACCTTGAGCTACCGCGCGATGGTCGAACGTGTTTTCAATGGGTTGGAAATGAAACCTCGGGTACTGGCCGTACCCAGCGGGATTTTGCGCGCGGCGATACAGGTTGCCACGCTGTTACCCGGCGCGCGCGACTGGACACCGGAAATGGCGGAGCGGATGGCACTTGACCTTGTTTTCGACTGCGCGCCGGCGCGAAAGGATTTCGACTACGCACCACGGCCGTTTCGACCCACGCGGCGCGATTTGGCCAAAGGATAGCTAACGACGGATCAAGCCCTACCCAGGGCTGACTTGAGTTGCCGTGAACGTTACCGCAGTCGCAGGCTGTTTCGACCTCGGTTGCCTTAGGCCTCGAAAAGCCCGCCAAGGTCCACCTCACAAGCGGGCATCGCAGGCAATTTGAGAATCCCCGGATCGGCCAATGAGCGCGATTCGAGGTAGCCTTTTATCGATGGGCGCGTGAACACATGCAGCCGCGCGGTTTGCAGGTCCACGAGCCAAGACTCCGGAATGCCGTGCCGACCGTACAATGGAATCTTGACGTCACGGTCGGAACCGAGCGTGGAGTCGGCCACTTCAACGATCAACCGGACATCTTCCGTGCGTGGTAACGTTTTGCGATAGCGCAGAAACGCCGCGGCGCTTATTACGTGATGTTTGAGGGATGCTTGCGATACTGCCGACACGAATTATCCGATGCGTCGTGGATGTACGTCTGATCTGAAAAGCATGGCAATCACAGACCTCTGCGGCAAAATTGTCATGCTCGCGCCGATTCAGCCTGCCACTTGGTAGTACGCGCGGTACCACTCCACAAACCGGCGCACGCCCTCTTCCACCGGCGTGTTCGGCCGATAGCCGACGTCGCGCTCGAGGTCGGTCGTGTCGGCCCAGGTATCAGGCACGTCACCGGGTTGTAACGGCAACAACTGTTTTTCAGCCTTGCGACCGAGACACTCTTCGAGCACCTCGATGTAGCGCATCAGTTCAACCTTGTTGCTGTTGCCGATGTTGTACACCCGCCATGGCGCACGACTCGAACCGGGGTCGGGCGATTCGCTATTCCATTCCGGGTTGCCTTGCGGTACGCGGTCGAGCACGCGCAGCACACCCTCGACGATGTCGTCGATGTAGGTGAAGTCGCGACGGTGCTTGCCGTGGTTGAAAACCGGAATCGGTTCGCCCGCGAGTATCTTGCGCGTGAACAGAAACAACGCCATGTCCGGGCGTCCCCACGGGCCGTAGACGGTAAAAAACCGCAAACCCGTCGTCGGCAAACCATAGAGATGCGAGTAGGTGTGCGCCATCAACTCGTTGGCCTTTTTCGACGCGGCATAGAGCGAGAGCGGATGGTCGACGTTGTGGTGAACCGAGAACGGCATCTCGGTGTTCGCGCCGTAGACGGAACTCGATGACGCGTACACCAGATGCTTGACGCCGTGATGGCGGCAGCCTTCGAGGACATGCGCGAAACCGACGATGTTACTGTCGACATACGCGAGCGGGTTTTCGATCGAGTAGCGCACACCGGCTTGCGCGGCGAGGTTGATGACCGCGTCGAAGTGCTCCTCGGCGAACAGTCGCTCCATGCCCGCTCGATCGGCGATATCGAGCTTCAGGTGGCGAAACGTGCCCGGCCGAGCGTTTAGGCCGTCACCTCCGGCGATCGGACTGTGCTCCGCTCGCCCGAGCTCAGCGGAACGATAGGGTTCGAGTCGCTTGAGTCGCGCCAGTTTGACGTTGACGTCGTAGTAATCATTGAGATTATCGACCCCGACAACGTCATCACCCCGCTCGACCAACCGCAGCGACACAAAGTGACCGATGAATCCGGCGGCACCGGTGACGAGTACCTTCATGCCGCGCGATCTCCACGACCAATCGCATAGTAGGTCATGCCGTATTCGCGCACGGTCACCGGGTCGTACAGATTTCGACCGTCGAAAATCACAGGTTCCTTCAACAGGTTCTTCACCTTCTCGAAATCCGGGCTACGGAAGATCTTCCATTCGGTGCAGATCGCCAACGCATCGGCACCTTCGAGTGCCAGGTCGGGATGGGTGATCAGCGCGAGGTCGGCGCGATCGCCGTAGATTCGGCGCGTTTCCTCCAGCGCCTCTGGATCGTAGGCTTGCACCCGGGCGCCCGCGGCCCACAAGGCCTCCATCAACACCCGGCTCGGCGCCTCGCGCATGTCGTCGGTGTTCGGTTTGAAGGCAAGGCCCCACAGCGCGATCGTACGCCCCTTGAGGTCGCCGCGGAAATGTTGCTGAATCTTTCGGAACAACACCTGCTTCTGGTCGTCGTTTCGCTCCTCCACCGCGGCGAGCAAGCGGGCATCGAAGCCGATCTCGCGCGCGGTCCGCTCAAGCGCCTTGACGTCTTTCGGGAAGCACGAGCCACCGTAACCGCATCCGGGGTAGATGAACTGGAACCCGATCCGCGGGTCGGAGCCAATGCCAACGCGGACTTGCTCGATGTCGGCGCCCAAGCGCTCGGCCATCTGCGAGAGCTCGTTCATGAAGCTGATCTTGGTCGCGAGCATCGCGTTGGCGGCATACTTGGTCAGCTCCGCCGAACGGATGTCCATGACGATCAGTTTTTGGTGACTGCGGCTGAACGGCCCGTAAAGCTCGCGCATGCGCCGGGTGGCATAGTCGTCGTCGGTGCCAATCACGATCCGATCGGGCTTCATGAAGTCTTCGATCGCCGCGCCTTCTTTCAAGAACTCGGGATTGGAGACGACGTGATACGGCAGTTCAACTCCACGGCTCGCAAGCGTTTCTGCGACCTTGGCGCGCACCTTGTCGCCGGTGCCGACCGGCACGGTGGACTTATCGACAATGATCTTGCGCGAATTCATATGAGTGCCGATCGTCTTCGCGACCTCGAGCACGTAGCGCAGGTCCGCCGAGCCATCTTCATCCGGAGGGGTGCCGACCGCGATGAACTGCATTTCGGCATGCGCGACCGCACGGGCCATGTCGGTGGTGAAATCGATCTTGCCGAAGCTCCGGGCGCGTTCGATGACCTGCTTCAAGCCCGGCTCGTAGATGGGCAGTATGCCTTCCTTGAGTTTCTGGATCTTGTTCTCGTCGACATCGACGCAGAGCACGTCGTTACCGACATCCGCCAAACACGCGCCGGTGACCAGGCCCACGTAGCCAGAACCGTAAATCGCAACTTTCATCGTCCAATCGCTCCAAAATAATCCCTGTTCGAGATGCCGCGAATTCTACCCGATCCCGCCGGGCTTGCGCGTGGCAAGGTTTCAGCGAAATCCTTGGGTTTTGTGAACCCGTACCCACAAACGGCAAAAGGCCCGCGTGGGGCCTCTTGCGTCGGAATTGCTCCTCAACCGCGGGCTAGGACGCCTTACGCTCAGCGTAGTTGAGATCGATCCAGTCCTTGTAGCTGCCATCCATCACCGCGCGCCACCAAGCCTCCTGGTCAAGGTACCACGCGAGGGTCTTGCGGATTCCGGTCTCGAATGTCTCGTCGGGCTTGTAGCCCAATTCCCGCTCGCTCTTGGTGGCGTCGATCGCGTAACGCTGATCGTGGCCCGGACGATCCTTGACGAAGGTTATCAGCGACCGGGCGGACGCGCCGCGCGCCGCCGGCGCCTCGGGGAAGCGTCGCGCAAGACTCGGATCGTGACTGAACGCCTCGTCGAGCAGATCGCACAGCAGATTGACGATGTCGATATTCTGCCACTCGTTCCAACCGCCAATGTTATAGGTCTCGCCGATTTGGCCGCGCTCCAGGATCAACTCGATACCGCGCGCGTGGTCGTCCACATAGAGCCAATCGCGAATATTGGTGCCGTCGCCGTATATCGGCAGCGGCTTGCCATGCAAAATATTGATCAAAATCAACGGGATCAGCTTTTCCGGAAACTGGAACGGGCCATAGTTGTTCGAGCAATTGCTCGTCGTGACCTCGAGCCCGTAGGTATGGTGATAGGCCCGCACCAAGTGATCCGACGCGGCCTTGCTCGCCGAATAGGGCGAATTCGGTGCATACGGCGTGGCTTCGCTGAACGGCGGATCGCCGCGCTCCAGCGATCCATACACCTCGTCGGTCGAGACGTGATGGAACCGATGCGGCAGCTCGCCATTCGGGCCGTTCAGCCAGACCGCGCGCGCCGCCTTGAGCAGACTATGGGTTCCGGTCACATTGGTATCGATAAACGCGTCCGGCCCGGTGATCGAGCGGTCGACATGGCTTTCGGCGGCGAAATGTACCAGCGTGTCGATGTGCTCTTCGCGCAGCAGACGTTCGACCAACGCCTGATCGCGAATATCGCCGTGTACGAACCGGAACCGCGGTTGCGCCTGCGCTTCGGCCAGACTCGCGAGGTTGCCCGCGTAGGTCAGCGCGTCGAGGCCGACAACCCGGTCGCCCGGATGTCGCGCCAACCAGTAGTAAACAAAGTTCGCTCCGATAAATCCGGCCGCGCCGGTCACCAGTAAATTCGCCATCTATAAATACTCCTGCAACATGTTCCGCAGCGCATCGCGCCAATATAAACCCGGGTAGTCGATCGCGGCACGCAGACTATCCTTGTCCAACACGCTGTAATGCGGGCGCCGCGCCGGCAGCGGATAGGCCTCGCTCGGTATCGGCTCGATGCGCACCGGGCGGTCGAACAGACCGTTGGCCAGGCCGAGCTCAAGGATCGCCTGGGCGAAGTCGTACCAACTCGCGACGCCGGCATCGGTCCAGTGATAGATGCCGCGCAGGTCCGCGCGCATCGTTCGGTACAGCACTCGTGCCAGTTCCGCCGCACACGTCGGCGTGCCCACTTGATCGACCACGACGCGCAGCACGTCACGTTCGTGCATCAGCTTGATCATGGTCTTGACAAAGTTGCGCCCGTGGGTGGAATACACCCACGCGGTGCGAATCAGCAACGTATCGTCGCCAAGGATGCGTTGAACCTCCCGCTCGCCATCAAGCTTGGTGCGGCCGTAAACACTCAGCGGATTCGCCGGATCGTTGGGCTGGTAGGGATGCCCCTGGCGGCCATCGAAGATAAAATCCGTCGAGACATGCACTAGGCGCGCGCCGTACAGCTTGGCTGCCTTCGCGAGATTAGCCGCCCCTTCGACGTTGATCAGTCGAGCTTCCTCGGGCTCCGCTTCGGCTTTGTCGACCAGCGAATAGGCGGCGGCGTTGACAATCCAGTCCGGCCGTTCGAGGTAGACCCGCTCGAGTACTCGTGCGTAATCAACGATATCGAGCTCCTCACGAGCATAGCCGCGGACGTCGAAATCGCTGGGGGCGTGTTTGACCAACTCATGACCGAGTTGGCCGCGGGCACCGGTGACCAGAACCTTCATTGGGCGACCCGCTCAGCCCAGGAGGTTCAACAGATACGCCCCGTAACCGCTCTTGCGAAGCGGCTCGGCGACGGCGCGCAAACCTTCCTTGTCGATAAAGCCCTGGCGAAACGCAATTTCCTCCGGGCAGGCGATCTTTAGACCCTGCCGTTCCTCCACCACCCGGATGAAGTTCGCGGCGTCGAGCAAGGACGCCATCGTACCGGTGTCGAGCCAAGCCGTGCCGCGACTCAGACGCTCGACATTCAAGCCACCGCGCGTGAGATAAACATTGTTAACGTCGGTGATCTCCAGTTCGCCGCGTGGCGACGGCTTGATCGATTTCGCGACCTCCACCACGTCGTTGTCGTAGAAATAAAGCCCCGTCACCGCGTAGTTGGACTTGGGATTGGATGGCTTCTCCTCGATGCTGGTCGCGCGCCCCGCCTCATCGAAGGCGACCACGCCGTAGCGCTCGGGGTCGTTGACCCAGTAGCCGAACACCGTCGCACCCGCGTCGCGCGCGTTCGCATGTTGGAGGCGTTTCGCGAGCCCTTCGGCATAAAAAATGTTATCGCCCAATATCAACGCCGCCGCCGCGTTGCCGATGAACTGCTCGCCGATGATGAACGCCTGCGCGAGGCCATCCGGGCTCGGCTGCACCGCATATTCAAGATTGATGCCCCAACGTGAGCCGTCACCGAGCAGGCGTTGAAACGCCTCGGAATCCTGCGGCGTTGTGATGATCAGAATGTCCTTCAACCCCGCCAGCATCAGAGTTGACAAGGGATAGTAGATCATCGGCTTGTCGTACACCGGCATCAACTGTTTACTCACCGAGATCGTCAGCGGATACAGTCGGGTACCGGATCCACCGGCGAGAATGATGCCTTTGCGTTGCGGCATGTGATGGGTCCTGTCGGGTAATAAAGGGGCGCTGTTGGAACCGCGATCAGTTTCGCGATCTCGAAGGTGACTTATCCCAAAAAACGGGTGTCATTGTCGAGTAACGCCGCGCTATTTTGAAGCACACAGACTACGATGCGCGCGGAACTGTGAAGGAGTTCGCGTGAGATCGCAATTGCGGCGAACCGGGTGCGGCTCGTTGAAGTGCTGGGTGAAGGCGCGACTCGTTCGCACCGATCTTCACCTCCGAGGCGTTGACCTTGTCCTTGCGCCCGCGCTTGGTCTGCCCGAACTAGCAGACCCCTTCCCAGGTTACGGAAGCTATTTTCTAAAACGGAATATCATCATCAAAATCATCGGCCATCGGTTCGCGCGCGGCGGGCTTGCGTGGTGCTTGCGCCGGCGGCGGATTGCTGCTCCGTTGCGGTGGGTCGTACATCGGCGCCGAATCGTAGTCGTCGCCTCCTCCACTCGGCATGCCTCCACCGCCGGCGCCGGCGCGACCACCTAGCATCTGCATCTCGTTGCCGACGATTTCGGTGGTGTAGCGGTCCTGACCGCTCTGATCCTGCCATTTTCGGGTGGTGAGTTTGCCCTCGATATAAACCTGTTGGCCTTTGCGCAGGTAGTCGCGCGCCACTTCCGCCAGCCGGTTATACATCACGACGCGATGCCATTCGGTGCGCTCCTGGGCTTCGCCGGTGGTGCGGTCGCGCCAGCTTTCGCTGGTGGCGATCCGCAGATTGGCGACGACCCCCCCGCTGGTGGGCATCTGCCGTACCTCGGGGTCCGCGCCGAGGTTGCCAACCAGGATTACTTTGTTGATTCCTCTTGCCATGACTGTTTACCTTTCTGATGATGAGTGGCGCCGGTCCGACCGGTCGCGGTCGTCAAACGCGTTCGCGGTAGGGAGACATTTTCTAGCTTACGTCCTTTGCCGTGCGAGCAATGCCTGCGGCGGCAAGCCTCCGTGGCCGCGGCGGTGGTTGGCCGCTGCCACGATCATCGACCTCCGCGATCGAGGCGCTGCGTTGCGATCCGGGTCCACGCGGCGCGTCACAGCGCTGCGTCGGTTTGCATGAGCCGTGTATATTAGCAACTCCGTGACCTTTCGCGCATTATCGCACGCTCACCCGACTCCGGAATCCGCATGGACAAGATCGTCATCCGTGGCGCCCGCACCCACAATCTGAAGAACATCGATCTCGAGCTTCCGCGCGATCGGCTGATCGTGATCACCGGGCTGTCGGGCTCCGGCAAGTCCTCGCTGGCGTTCGACACGATCTACGCGGAAGGCCAGCGGCGCTACGTGGAATCGCTGTCGTCCTACGCCCGGCAGTTTCTGTCGATGATGGAAAAGCCCGACATCGACCATATCGAGGGGCTCTCTCCCGCGATTTCGATCGAGCAGAAAACGACCTCGCACAACCCGCGTTCGACCGTCGGCACGATCACCGAGATCCACGACTACCTGCGGCTGCTGTTCGCCCGCGCCGGCGTTCCGCGCTGCCCCGAGCACGGCGTCGAACTGGCGGCCCAGACCGTCTCGCAAATGGTGGATCAGGTGCTCGAACTGCCCGAGGGTACGCGCCTGATGCTGCTCGCGCCGGTGGTGCAGGCGCGCAAGGGCGAGTACACCCAATTGTTCGAGCAGCTCCGTGCGCAAGGCTACGTGCGCGCGCGTGTCGATGGCGAGATTATCGAACTGGATCAGGTACCAAAGCTCTCCGCGAAGCAGAAGCACACGGTGGAGGTTGTCGTCGACCGCTTCAAGGTCCGCGCCGACCTGGGCTTGCGCCTCGCGGAGTCGTTCGAGACCGCGCTCAAGCTCGCCGATGGCATCGTTCATATCGCATGGATGGATGAGCCGGGTCGCGCCGAAGTTTCGTTTTCCGCGCGCTTTGCCTGCCCGCACTGCGGCTATTCCCTGACCGAGCTCGAACCGCGGCTGTTCTCGTTCAACAACCCCGCGGGTGCCTGCCCCGATTGCGACGGCCTCGGCGTCACCCAGGCCTTCGACATCGACAAGATCGTGGTGAATCGCGAGCTGAGTCTGGCTGGCGGCGCGATTCGCGGCTGGGATCGGCGCAACGCCTATTATTTTCAGATGATCGCGTCGCTCGCGCGGCACTATGGTTTCGATATCGAACGCCCGTTTCACGAGCTTACGCCGCAACAGCGCAAGGCCATCCTGTACGGCAGCGGCGATACCGAAATCGAGTTCGAATATGTCAACGAACGCGGCTCCACCTACCGTCGCAGTCACCCGTTCGAGGGCATCGTGCACAACATGCAGCGGCGTTACCGCGAAACCGAATCGGCGGCGATTCGCGAGGAACTATCGAAATACCTCAGCACCAAGCCCTGCGCCAGTTGCGGCGGAACGCGCTTGAATCAAGCCGCACGGCACGTGTTCATCGCCGAATACAATCTACCGCGGATCGCGGCGATGCCGATCGGCAATGCGCACCAGTTCGTCGCCCAACTCAAACTGCCGGGGCAACGCGGTCAGATCGCAGAAAAGATCGTGCGCGAGATTGCCGAGCGGCTGTCGTTCCTGGTGAATGTCGGGCTCGATTATCTGACGCTCGATCGCGGCGCCGATACGCTCTCCGGCGGCGAGGCGCAGCGCATCCGTCTCGCGAGTCAGATCGGTGCCGGTCTGGTCGGCGTCATGTACGTGCTCGACGAACCGTCGATCGGCTTGCACCAGCGCGACAATGAGCGTCTGTTGGCCTCGCTGGTGCGGCTGCGCGACCTCGGCAACACGGTAATCGTCGTCGAACACGACGAGGACGCGATCCGCCGCGCCGACCATATCGTCGACATCGGCCCCGGCGCTGGCGTTCATGGCGGCAAGATCGTCGCCGAAGGTAATCTCAGGGCGATCGAACACAACCCGGCCTCGCTGACGGGTCAATACCTGTCCGGCAAGCGCGCGATCGCTGTGCCGACATCACGCGGACAACCCGACCCCGCGCGCTGGATCAAGCTCCACGGCGCCTGCGGCAACAATCTCAAGCGGGTCAATCTGGAAGTACCCGTGGGCTTGTTGACCTGTGTCACCGGGGTATCCGGGTCCGGCAAATCGACATTGATCAACGATACCCTGTACCGCGCCGTCGCGCGCGGACTCGGCCTGATCGTCGACGAGCCGGCACCCTACGCCAGCCTGGAAGGTCATGAACACTTCGACAAGATCGTTGATATTGACCAAAGCCCGATCGGACGGACACCACGTTCAAATCCAGCCACTTATACCGGATTATTCGCGCCGATTCGAGAGTTGTTCGCCGGCGTGCCCGAGGCGCGTTCACGCGGTTACACCCCTGGCCGCTTTAGCTTCAACGTCAAGGGCGGGCGTTGCGAGGCCTGCCAGGGCGACGGCCTGATCAAGGTCGAAATGCATTTTCTACCCGATATCTACGTGTCCTGTGACGTCTGCCACGGTCGGCGCTACAACCGCGAGACCCTCGAAATCCGCTACAAGGGGCTATCGATTCACGAAGTCCTGGCGATGACGGTGGAAGACGCATTGCAGTTCTTCAGCCCAGTCCCGGTGCTCGCACGCAAGCTCCAGACCTTGTTCGACGTGGGTCTGGGTTACCTCACGCTCGGTCAAAGCGCGACCACGCTCTCCGGCGGGGAAGCACAACGGATCAAGTTGGCACGCGAACTTTCGCGCCGCGAGGCAGGTCGAACGTTATACATCCTGGACGAACCCACGACCGGCCTGCACTTTCATGATGTCGAACAACTGCTGGGCGTGCTGCTGCGACTGCGCGACGCCGGCAACACAGTGGTGGTCATAGAGCACAATCTCGACGTGATCAAGACTGCGGACTGGATCGTCGACCTCGGTCCGGAGGGTGGCCACCGGGGCGGCGAGATCATCGCCAGCGGTACCCCCGAATGCGTGGTTGAAACCCCCGTGTCGTACACCGGACGCTTCCTGCAACCGCTGCTTGGCAAGGCAAGCGATCGCAAACGCCGGGCCGCGAGGCGTTAAACGAATCCTGCGTGACCCCCGTGGCAATCGGTCGAGTCATCGAGAGGCGCAAGATACCGGTCATCAGGCAGCAGAACCCGATCGCGGGGGAAACGGCCCGGCCCAACGGTTCCGCGATTCAGCGCGGGAAAAAGGAGCAACACATCCGATTCCTGTTAAACCGCGTGTAATTACACCATCAAGCGGAGGAATTTCGGCGCCAGATCTCATTTGCCATGGTTGTAAACTCGACCGATCACTTTAAACTTGCGGATATGTTCATGTGCGCTCTAACCCGTCCTACAAAAATCCGACTACCTCGTTGGGTAGCCGGCCGTATCGACGTGACCAACCACCGTTGATGGAAAGTCTCATCATCAAGCATCTCACCGGATCGCGCAGTCCGCGGCAGGAAAGTTTTCCGCTCGATCAACTGAGCGAGTTGACCCTGGGACGGGATGCGGGCTGCGACCTCGTGTTCGACGACGAGGGCGTGCATGCCGCGCATGCCAAGATCGTTCGCGATATCGACAAGTCCGGCAAGTTCTGGCTGCATGACCTAAGTGGGCACAAGGCCCTGCTGGTGAACGATGCCTTCGTCAGTGGCTATGTCAGTGTGCGCCCGGGTGATCGCGTCCGCCTGGGCCGCGATGGCCCGGTGTTGGAGGTTCAGATCGGCGAACCGATCGCACCGCCCGCGCAGAACGCGGATCACTTCAACGCGGGTTCGAACGACCGCAGGCGAGCCAGATCAGTGCTTTGGCTGCTGCCGTTGGTCGCACTCGCCGTGCTCGCGAGCGTGCTGCTGACCCGCGAGTCGAGTCTCGATACGGCTCAATCCCCAGGCGCCGAACCCGCTCCCGCGACGCCCATCGCCGACGCGGATTTCGGAGTTTTGCGCGCGGCAACCCCGGTCGAGGCGGCGCAATCGGTCGAACCGGTGGAAACCGCCACCGAAGCGGACGTACCCAACGACACCGTGACGCCGATCGCAGCCGGCGACGCCGCGTTTAACGCCGAGCCCGGTATCGCGGCCGAGTCCGCGCCCGAACCCGAGTTAGTTGCCGTACCGCTGGAGCCGGAGCTGGAGGTACTGCCAATCAAGGCCGACCGACGCAGAACCGTCGAACCGCCCGCGGAATCCTACGTCGGCACGATTCAGATCGTGCCCAGCGAACCCGCACCGCCCACCCGCGCCGCCGTGCCGGTCGAGGAGCCGATCGCGGACGGCTGGAAAGTCATCAAGGATATGTGAGGACCTGCTCCGCAGCCGATGCGCATGACTGACACCTTGAATTTCCTCGCTCGGGTCGCTCCCCGCGTGCTCGGAGCGGTGGCCTGCGTCATGGCCATCAATGGATGTGCCATGTTCCAGACCGTCGAGTCTGGCATCGAGCAACTCGATCGCAAGGTCAGCACCGCCATGAAAAAGCGCGGCTTGCAACCCAAGGTTGAACAGATCGCCACCATCGACGAAATCTGGGAATCGGCCGATTGCGCGAATCGCCGACTGCCTTACCTGAAACTCACCCGACACGACATGTTTCCCGCGGAGATCGTCGCCGGCGCCACGGTGAATCACCGGTTCGAGTACACGCTGTGCCTGCGCGGCAACGATCGTCCCATCATTGGCGATCTTACCCGCCGCATCTACTTCGGCGGCAAGCCGGTCCTGACCGACACCTCATCGAATGTCGAGCTCAAGCCGGGACACTGGGTGGTCGACGCCTTCATTACCGTACCCGAGCAGGCCCCGCCCGGCAGCTACGAGATGGAGGTCAAGTTCGACAGCATTCGCGCCCCTTTCCGCGACCGCCCCCGCCTCGAAATCGCGAAGCCTTGATACCGCCCAGGCTTACCGGGATGACTACCCATCCGCGATCGTGAACTATCGCCGCGAGGTCTCTTGGCCCGGAACGACCACGATCGGCTTACTGAATCGCAAAAAATACTGCGTTCGCATGAAATCGACTTCCTCGACGAACACGAAACCCACCGAGGTGATTTCATCAACAAACGTTTCCTTGCCCGCCCGGACATGGCTCAGCACCCAAGGACTGGACCAGCCGGGAACGCGCTTGTAATCGACGACGATCAGATCGGCGCCTGGACGTAGCGCGCGGAACAGCGACGCCATCGTCGATAACGGAAACTCGAAATGGTGGTAGGTGTCGCTGATGAACGCCAGATCCACGCTCGCGTCCGGCAATTCAACGCTGCGTGCGGTATTGACAACGCCTGTGACGTGTTCCACGCCGGCCGAACGCGCACGATTTTCGATCGACGCGACAAAGCTCGGCGAGATGTCGACCGCGTATACCCTGCCCTTAGGGCCAACCGCCTCGGCGAACAACATCGTGAACAACCCGGTCCCGGCGCCAATGTCCGCCACGCTCATCCCTTCTCGCAACTTGAGCTGGGCAAGAATATCGGCGCGGCGGTCATAAACCTCCCGCCCCTCGCGCTCGAACACCGATAGCCAATGTTCGACGTTGGGATTCTCGTACTGCTGATTGATCCCGGGGCTGATGCTGCGCTCCTCGAGCGCCACCGCGGCGGTACCAAGGCCACCCGCCAACACCCATACGCCCCACCACAAAATCGTCCGCAACCACATCGCCAACCTCCTGAATCGTCTGAACGTCGGTACGCCGTGACGACGGCCATACCATTTTTCCCGCGAGCGGGCGTCCGCGCCCGGGGCTTCGAAGTCTATACTCGAGCTTCAGGATAACACTCGCCGGAGACCGTCCATGCAACACCTCACGCCGCAACAGGCGTTCGACTATATCCAAACGCACCCGGAAGCGGTGCTGATCGATTGCCGCTCGGAGATGGAATACCTGTTCGTCGGCCACCCGAAAGACGCGATTCTGATCCCATGGCAGGATGGTCCCGATTTTGATATCAACCCGGATTTCCTCGGCCATGTGCGCAAGGCCGCCAGCATGAACCGTCCGATCGTGCTGATCTGCCGATCCGGCAACCGCTCCCGCGTGGCCGGGGCCTATCTGGAAAAATACGGCTTTCCCGAGGTGTACAATGTGCTGCACGGGTTCGAGGGCGATCTCGACGAACACCGCCATCGCGGCGGGCGTAATGGCTGGAAATTCGACCGCTTACCCTGGGAGCAGACCTGAGGTTATTGCTGTCACACCGTTGATTCAGGCGTGCGCCGCGACACTCAGCCGCGGTTCGGGTTCGACGGTCACCAGTTCAGGGTGACCGATGAAGTGACCCTGCATGTAGTCGACGCCAATCTCGCGCAACCGCGCCGCGACCTCGGCCGATTCCACATATTCGGCGATGGTCTTGATCTTGAGCACGTGCGCTAGTTCCTGAATCGTGCGCAACAAACCGAAATCCACCGGATCGGTGTTGATGCCCATGACGAACATGCCGTCCAGCTTAAGAAAGTCGACCGGCAGACTCTTGAGGTAGGCCAGTGATGAAAAGCCCGTGCCAAAATCATCCAGCGCGAAGCGCACGCCGATGCGGCGCAGCGACTGAATGAACTCGATCGCGTTGCCGATATTCTCGATCGCGGTCGACTCCGTCACTTCAAAACACAGACGTGCCGCGACTTCGGTGTTTTGTTCGAGGCGATGACTGACGTATCGCCGAAAATCCGCATCCCCCAGCGAATGACTGGTGAGATTGATCGAGTAAAACTCCTCGGTCCAGCCACCGAGACGCGCGCGATTCGCGAGCCAGTCGACCACCTTGTCGAGCACCCAACGGTCCAGCACCTGCGCCAACCGATAACGCTCGAGCACCGGCAGGAATTCCTTGGGTGAAATCAGCCGCTCACCGTCGTCCAGGCGCACCAACACCTCATAGGCACAGGCGCTCGAGGCCGTGCCACGGCTACGTTTGATCGGTTGTCGAAACAGTTGCAGCTTATCGTTCTGCACCGCGTGGTGAAATCGCTCCAGCCAGTAGGCGTCGCCGCTGAGTTCGCCATCTCCGCCGTTGCCGCCGCCATAGATCTGGATCTGGTTCTTGCCCGCTCGTTTGGCCGCATAACAGGCCTGATCGGCAAAGTCCATCAACTCGCGGCCGGTCAGGGCGGACTGAGAAACCTCCACCAGGCCGAAGCTGACACCTATCTCGAAGGTTCTACCCTCCCAAATGAACTGGAACGTCTTGACCGAGTGATGCAGGTCCTGAATCAGACGACGTGCCTGATCGATGCTGCAATGCTTCAGCAACGCCGCGAATTCGTCGCCGCCGACCCGCGCCAGCATGTCGTTGGCCCGCACCTTGCGCCGAAACAACTGCGCCAATTGAATCAACAGCTCGTCGCCAGCCCGGTGCCCGAAGGTGTCGTTGACCACCTTGAAGTAATCGAGGTCCATCATGCATAGCACGTGGTACTCGGCATCGCGCAAGTCCTTGATCGAGGCCTCGAGCAGACCTTCAAAGGCGCGCCGATTGAACAGCCCGGTCAGGACGTCGTGGTGCGCCTCGTACTGAAGCTGTTCCGAGCGCAATTGAATCTCGGTGATATCGGCCAGACTGCCGCGATGACCAAGCAGTCGACCCTCCATCGAGTAAAACGGCTGCGCGACCAGACGCACGATCCGTTCCTCGCCGACGTTGAGACGCAACGTCAATTCCAGCGGATCATCCGTCTCCAGCGCCCGGATCAATACCTGCAATTCCTCCGCCGCCACCTGAGCTTCTAGAAATTGCGGCAGGGTTTGTACCGCGTTGAGTTCGCGCGGCAGACGCAGGGGATTGTTCGGTGCCGCGGCGACGAACCGCAAGCGCTGCTTGGCATCGGTTTCCCAAAAGAAATCCGCCGCCCCCTGCGCGAAATCGCGGTACCGACTCAAGGCGCGGCGAAACGTGTCGCGCTCCTTGTGCAACTGGCGCACCTGCTCCAGTAGCTTGCGCCGAATCAGCTCCTCCTGGGTGTCGTCACCGAGTTCCTCGAGCAGGGTATAGCCCTCGGCCTCGATCAGGTGTTGCGCGCATTTCTCTGCGTGCACTTCCTTGATGGCGGCGATGATCTCGTTGAACGGGCTATTGCGCGGCAACAACAGATCCGCCGCGACTTGCTCGGAGCGCTGCCGGTCTACGCTGGCGATGTAGCCGGCCTTGTACAGGATGATCGAGGTCGCGCTCAGCCCCGCATGTGCACGCAACTCGGCACACAGCGCAAAACCATCGCTATCGCGCAACTGCAGGTTGGCGAGCACGATGTCGGGGGTTTCGCGGTGAACGAATTCCAAGGCCTCGCGCGCGGTCGCGCGGGCCTGGACGCGGGCGAACTCGCGCTCGAACTGGGCGGTCCAGTACTGGCGCAAATCGGCGTCGTCGTCAACCAGGAGAATCGAGAGTTCGTCACCGCGCTGCATGTTACTCGTCCCACAACATTTGGACGCTATTAGCGCCGGCATCCCTGTTGCCCACCGCTAGCGTCTCTAGCCGGTCACCGACGCGTCCCTCGCATTGCCGGATTGAATCAAAAGCATGGGCCATAGCGATCGCCCCGGGCGTGAACCTGCTCACGTTTCGAGCCATCGGCGTATTCTGGAAACGCCCTGCTCGAGGCGATCGAAATCCGTGGTGTAGGCCAATCGCAGATAGCGCTCGGATTCGTGAGTGCCAAAGTCGCGACCGGGGGTCGAGGCGACTCCGACCTCGTGCAGCAGGCGTGCGCCAAGGGTATCGCTGTCGAGGCCCGTCGAGGATACATCCGCATAGAGATAAAACGCGCCTTCAGGCCAGTACGGCAAGCCGAAGCCAAGCTCGCGCAACGCGGCGCCAAGAAAATCGCGGCGCGCTTCGAAAAGCGCGCGGCGCTGCTCCAGAATCGCGCGCGTGCCGGGGGCGAATGCCGCCAACGCCGCGTGCTGCGCCGGCGTCGATGCGGCGAGAAACAGGTTTTGCGCCAACTTGTCGAGATCTGGTATCGCTGCCTCGGGCGCCACCAGCCAACCGAGCCGCCAGCCGGTCATGCCAAAGTACTTCGAGAAGCTATTGACGACGAAAACGTCCTCGCCCAGCGCCAGCGCGGTGTGATCGACGGCTTGATAGGTCAGCCCCTGATAAATTTCATCGACCACCAGATGACCGCCGCGCGATCGGACCACCGCGTGTAGCGCGGTCAGATCGCTGCGGGTCAACACACCGCCGGTAGGGTTCGCCGGCGTCGTGACCAAGACCGCGCGGGTTTGCCCCGATTTCCAGTTCGCGTCGACTTGCGCCGCCGAGAGCTGAAAGCCGGATTCCGGTCCGACCGCGAGCCCCGTTGGCCTGCCGTTCTGCAGCGCGATGAGATTGCGATTGCAGGGATATCCCGGATCCGCCAACAACCACTCGTCCCCGGGATCAGTCAGTAACGCGCTCAGAAGCTGCAGGGCACCGGACGCGCCCGGCGTGACCAGGATGCGTCGCGGCGAAATCGTGAGGCCATAGCGTTCTTGATAGTAGGCAGCGATCGCCTCCCGTAGCGCCGGCAGACCCAGCGCCGGCGTGTAATGCGTCAAACCCGCCTGCAAGGCGCGTATGCCGGCATCCAGTATCGGTTGCGGACACGGGAAGTCGGGCTCGCCCACCTCCATGTGCACGATATCGCGTCCCGCCGCCTCCAGAGCGCGCGCCTCGGCCAGCAATCGCATGACGTGAAACGGCTGAATCCGATCGAGCTTGGTCGCGTAAGTTGGTGACTCGGTCGAATCGCACACGGCCATCAACGCTGCCGCACGTGATTGCGCAGGCGCGCGCGTTTCCGCTGCTGGGTGGGGGTCAAGGTATTGCGTCGCCCAGCGAACGGGTTCTCGCCCGTCTTGAACTCCAGCCGCAGTGGCGTGCCGACTAACTTCAGCGCTGCACGAAAGCTGTTGCCGAGGTAGCGCTTGTAGGCATCCGGGAGCCGCTCGGTTTGATTGCCGTGAATGACGATCAGCGGTGGCAATCGTCCGCCCTGGTGCGCATAGCGTAGTTTGATGCGGCGTCCGCCGACGAGTGGCGGTTGATGCGTGCCGACCGCGCGCTCAAGCAGCTGGGTCGCGAAGGTCGTCGAAATCTTGAGCGTCGCGGATTGATGAGCGCACCGCACCGCGCCAAACAGCAAACCAACACCCGAGCCGTGAAGCGCGGAGATCAGAAACCGCTCGGCAAAATCGATGAACGGAAGCTTCAGGTCGTATTCGCGCAGCGCCCGTTCGCGGTCTTCGGGTTGCATGCCGTCCCATTTGTTCAGCGCCACCACGATGGCGCGACCGGTTTCGAGCGTCAAGCCGATCAGATGCGCGTCCTGATCGGTCACGCCCTCGCGCGCATCGAGCACGTGCACCACGACGTGCGCCTGTTCGATCGCCGCGAGTGTCTTGACCACGCTGAATTTTTCCACCACCTCGTCGACGCGCGAGCGGCGTCTCACGCCTGCGGTGTCGACCAGTACGTAGTGTTGTTCATCGCGTTCGAACGGCACGGCGATGCTATCGCGCGTGGTCCCGGGGAGATCGCTCACGACCACGCGCTCCTCACCGAGCAGACGATTGACCAAGGTCGATTTACCAACATTGGGCCGCCCCACGAACGCAATCCGGATCGCGCCGTCGGGATTGTCGCTGTCGTCGAGGCGATCCAGGTCAGTCTCGACGCCCTCCAGCACGCGTGCCATCAGCGCGACGAGTCCTCGCCCATGCGAGGCGGCGATCGGTATCGGGTCGGCGAACCCGAGCGCATAGAATTCAGTCAGCGCCTGGTTGGGGTCAATGCCATCGGTCTTGTTGATCGCGAGAAACACCGGTTTGCCGGCCTCGCGCAGGGTTTGCGCGATCGCGTGATCGCCGGGTGCCAGGCCATCGCGCCCGTCGAGCAACCAGATGATGCGATCGGCTTCGGCGATCCCCTGCTCAGTTTGCCGCACGATCTGGCGATCGAGACCCTGCGCCGACTCGATCAATCCGCCGGTATCGATCAGCAGATAATCGCCACCGAGACGACCAATACCGTACTGGCGATCCCGCGTCAGCCCAGAAAAATCGGCAACCAGTGCGTCACGGGTCCGTGTGAGCTGGTTGAATAGCGTTGACTTGCCAACGTTCGGACGCCCGACAAGGGCGACTACCGTGCGCATCGCACCACTACGCTTGCCATATCAGCGGGTAACGCCTGTTTGCCACAACGACAGTTCCCCACTGCGACCCAGTACCATCAGCCGTCCATCAACCTGCACGGGATCAGCCAGTACGCCATCCTTGTCGGCACGCACCCGCGCCGTAATACGGCCACTGTTACGGTCCAGCCAATGGAGATAGCCTTCATAATCGGCGACCACGACCGCGTCGCCTAACACCGCCGGCACGGTCGCACGCCGAAACTTGAGTGCGTCCTGCTTCCACAGCGACGCGCCATTGCGGCGATCAAGCGCCCAGACGACACTGTTCGCATCGGTGTAGTAGACGCGCTCGCGATCGACCGCAAGCCCGTAAACACTTGAGGCATCCTGCGCCCAGGCGAGCTGCCCACTGACCGCGTTCACGGCGGCGATCCGTCCCTGGTAGGTCACCGCATAGACTGTTTCACCATCGAGCACGATGCGGCCATCGATATCGACCATCCGCTCTAGTTCACTGCGGCCTTGGGCGACGGCAACACTGCGATCCCACACCATCGATCCATCCGCGAGGGAGACCATCGCCAACCGGCCGTCGTCGAGCCCCACGAACACCACGCCACGGTCCACCACCGGCACGCTTTGCGTGTGGAGACTCAAGGCCGGCACCTGTCGATTGAATTTCCAGTTGATCTCGCCGTTGCGTGCGTTGAGCGCCGTGACATAGCCATCGCCGCTGCGCACGACCAGCACACCGTCAACCGCGGGCGCGATCGCCGTGATCATGCCGGATAGCGCTCGCCGCCACAGCGGGCTGCCGTCGTTCGCCGCGAGCGCAATGACCTCGCCCTCGCTGGTGCCGAAAGCCACCATCCCGGGTCCGCCAGATACGCCCGCTGAGATCGTCTGTTTCGTATCGATACGCCATGACGGCGCGCCGTTCGCGAGCTGATAGCCGCCGATGGCCCCGTCATGGCCGGCCACGAATACCTTCTGATCGAACACGAACGGCTGGAGCCTGAAATAGGCCTTGCCGGTGCCCGCGCCGGTGTCGCGCGACCAGACCGAACCAACGCCGAGCGTCGTCTCGATGTCACCCAGCGGCGTGGGTGGATCGGCGTTGTCGGTGCCCCCGGCGCAGGCGGACAACACCCCCGCCAACGCGATTGTGATCAGGAATGCCTTCACGATTCGCTCTCCCGCGCGCTGCCTAGATCCTCGCGCTTGAGTCGTAGGTATTCGACTGGCGCACCGGCCGTGAGCAGGGCGCGATCGTAGGCGGCGCGCGCTTCGTCGATCCGACCCAGCTTGCGAAGTGCGTCGCCTCGATACTCTTCGAGCAACGACGTGTAGCCGGACGGCCAGTCGCCCTGCAACAGGGTCAATGCTTCCTCGGCCTTGCCGTCGGCGGTCAACACCTGCGCCAGACGCAACCGGGAGAGCTCGCGCAGTTCCAGCGTCTTGCCGTTGGTGCTGGCCCATCGCAGTTGTTCCGCCGCGGCGTCAAGCTGGCCTTGCTGCGTCAACGCCTTGGCCTGAAGTAGCGCACCAAGCGTGGCATAGGCTGAGCCCGCATACTCGGCACGCAGACTGGCGCCCAGGCTTGCGACTTGGTCAAAGGCGCGGTTCGATACCGCACGCTCCAATTGCTGGTACTGCCAGGACGCCGCTTGCGCGGTGCGCTCCTGGTAGGCCTTCCACTGGTTCCACCCGACCAAGAGCGCAATGCCCAATACGACGCCGGCGATCAGGAAGCGACCATTTTCCGCCCACCATTTGCGTATGACCTCGGCTTGTTCTTCGTCGGTGTTGTAAACGTTCATTCTCTAATCGATCTCCGTCAGCTTGCCGCCACAAGGTCGGCCAAACGATTGCAGATTTGTAATAAATCCAGGTTCTCCTGGGTCGCCGCGGCATCGCGCAACGGCTTGAGTCCGATCACGCCGGAACGCATCTCGTCCTCACCGAGCACCAACGCGACCTGTGCGCCGCTACGGTCCGCGCGCTTCATCTGCGATTTGACACTGCCGCCATCGGCGTTCATCAATATCCGTAAGCCGGGGACCGCATCGCGTAGACGTTCGGCAAGGTCGACGCCTTCCTGCTCGGCTGCCTCACCGGCGAGGAGCAGATAGGCATGCAGTGGCTCGACCATAGGCCTGGTGCCTTGCGCCTCCAGCAGTTCCAGCAGGCGCTCGATACCCATGGCGAATCCCGCCGCCGGTGTCGGCTTGCCGCCGAGTTGCTCCACCAGGCCATCGTAACGGCCGCCGGCGCAAATCGTGCCCTGCGCCCCAAGGCTCGCCGTGACCCATTCAAAAACGGTCCGGTTGTAGTAGTCGAGGCCACGCACCAGACGGGGGTTGCGCGTGTAGGCAACGCCCAGGCGGTCGAGCATATCGCACAAGCGCGCGAAGTGCTGGACCGATTCCGGATCCAGATGATTCTGCAGCAACGGCGCGCCCGCGACGATCTCGGCCAGCGCCGGGTTCTTGCTATCCAGGATCCGCAACGGGTTGGTATCGAGGCGGCGACGACTGTCTTCGTCGAGGTGTTCACGGTATGCCGAGAAGTACTCAACCAAGTGCGACCGGTAGCCTGCACGTGCCTCCGCGCTGCCTAGTGAATTGAGCTCGAGGCGGACATCCTTGATGCCCAGTCGACGCCACAGACGCGCCGTCATCGCGATCAGTTCGGCTTCGAGCTCAGGTCCGCCGATACCGAACGCTTCGACGCCGATCTGGTGAAACTGGCGGTAGCGCCCCTTCTGCGGACGCTCGTGGCGAAACATCGCGCCTTGATACCAGAGACGCTGCTGCTGGTTGTGCAGCAAGCCGTGCTGCACGCAGGCGCGCACGCAGCTCGCCGTACCTTCGGGACGCAATGACAGGCTGTCGCCATTGCGGTCGACGAAGGTGTACATTTCCTTCTCGACGATATCGGTTACCTCACCAATCGATCGCTTGAACAGCTCGGTGCGTTCGACAACAGGCATCCGAATCTCAAGATAGCCATAACTCGCCAGGACCTGTCGCGCGGCGCGCTCGAACCACTGCCAAACCGGCGTGAATTCCGGCAAGGTGTCGTGCATGCCACGTATCGATTGCAGCAAATGCGCCATCCCTGCCTCCTACTCGCTGACCAACGCGAACCGCGCGGTCAGGCTTGACTTGGTGTAAGGTTCGATGTCGAACGGTTTGCCGTTGAACTCAAGTCGCGCGCCGGGCGCGAAACCAAGAAACACCTGGAACGGCGCATTGCCCTTGACGGTCTTGACGTCGCCGGTCTTGTACAAGCCGTAGAGCAGTTTGTTGCGCGACGAATCATACAGCTCGACCCAGCAGTCCTCGACCATTTTGAACTGGACAACGTCGTCGCCTTCGCCAACGGTTTGCAATACGTTGAGCGTCTCCTCGGGCGTTTCATCGACGACCGTCGTCACCGGCAACGCGCTCGATGCCGCTTCGCTGGGCGTCGGAATCGCGGCGACTGCCGCCGGCGGAACGTCGGCAACGCGCGCCTCCAATGGGACATTGTCACTTGGCAGACGCCCGATCTCCGCGTCAGGCGCGGGTTCGCGCGCCGACACCGGTGCGGCGAGAGGATTGCCGTCGTTCGCCGGTTCGTTCGCAGCGCCGACGCCTGCCGCCATTTCAACCGTCGTGACCGCGCGCGCGATCGGCGGCGGACTGACCGGAGTTTGCGGGATAACGGCCTCGGCAACGCCCGGGTAGTCGGGCACCTCACCGCGATCAACCAAGCGGTTGAGGTAACCGCTGTTCAACAGCCAGACAACAAACAATCCCGCCAGCAAAGCCACCACGACAATCGTGCCGACGCCCAGCAACCATTTGTTCGGACGGCGATCCTCCAACGGTGCGTGGGTGGTCCAGGTGGGTTCCTTGGTATCGACGCGCGAGAACTCCGTCAACAACGGTTGCGCGTCGATGCCGACGATCTTGCAGTAACTGCGGAGGTAGCCCTTGACGAACGCGGCGCTCGGAAAGAACTCGAAGTCATCCTGCTCGAGCGCGTTGATCTGTTTGACGTGCATGTGCAATTCGCTGGCAATGTCCTCCACTGACCGTCCCGCGGCCACGCGCGCCGCGCGTAACGTCGCGCCAATCCCCTGCGCCGACGCGGCGGATGTCTGTAAATCCGGATTCTGATACGTCATCTGTAAAGCGAGCTGGCTTCTTCGGAGGTGGGAAATTCGCGCTTGAGTCGATCCTCGCAACGATGCGCTTCATCGAGGTTGCCGAGGCGCCGTTCTGTGACCGCACATAGCCACAATACCCTCGGATCGACCTCATTCATCGCCTGTTCGAGTCGCTGCCGATACGCTCGGGCCGGAAGATACCGCTGCTCGTTATACGAGAGCAAGGCCATGTGATAAAGCGCCATCGCGTAAATCGGATTCTTTTCAAGTGCGCTTCTGAAGTACGCATCCGCCTGCGCCGGATATCCATTTTGCGCCGCGCAGATTCCGGCATTGGTGTAGGCGTACTCGGGCGTTGGATAGAGCGGGTTGCGCACCGCCCGGTCGAAGGCATCAAGCGCTTCGGTCACGTTGGACTGCCTGCAAAGGAATACGCCGAAGAAATTGAGCGCCTCGGAATCCGTCGGATTGAGCCGGACAGCCTCGCGATAATGTGCCTCCGCCTTGGCGTTGTCACCGAGGCGCTCCTCGAGCAGCGCGTTCGCCCACCGCACCTGGGACGAAAGCGGATCCTCGGTCAACGCGCGATCGAGCTTGGACTTCGCAAGATTCAAGTTACCATTTTGCAGGTAGTCGAGTCCGAGCTTGGTGTTGATCTCCGCGACCTGCGCATTGCGCGTGGACGTGACCGGGTCGAGCATCGCACACCCCGTTCCCGCCGCCAGCACGATAAGCGCGATCGACCCTATCGCAAAACGCTTCACACGCTTTGCTCCAGCCGCGTGAAATGCAGCACGCGACGGCTGCGATCCTGAAACCGACCCGCGAGTTGGCCGCACGCCGCGTCGATATCGTCGCCGCGCGTCTTGCGAGTGATTGTGTTCATGCCATGGCGCATCAGTATGTCCCGAAAACGATTGATGGTATCGAGATCCGAACGCTCGTAACGCGCAGCCGGAAATGGGTTGAACGGAATGAGGTTGAGTTTCGATGGCATGCCCTGCAGCAGCCGGACGAGTTGTCGCGCGTGCTCCGGCTGATCGTTTACGCCCTTTAACATGACGTACTCGAACGTCACCCGATCGCGTTGCGCCTTTTTCGCGAGAAAGCGACGACACGCGGCAAGTAGCTCCGACAACGGGTACTTGCGATTCAAGGGCACCAGCTGGTCGCGCAAGGCATCATTTGGCGCGTGGAGCGACACTGCCAGGGCGACATCGATCTCGTCGCCAAGCCGATCAAGTGCCGGCACCACACCCGAGGTGCTGAGTGTCACCCGCCGTTTGCTGAGCCCATAACCATTGTCATCCAGCAAAATGCGCATCGAATCGACCACTTGGGTGAAGTTGAGCAGCGGCTCGCCCATCCCCATGAACACGATGTTGGTAATGGCGCGCTCACGGTCTACCCTGTGCGCGAGGGTGCGCTTTGCGATCCAGACTTGCCCGAGAATCTCGGACAGACTCAGGTTGCGGTTGAAGCCCTGCCGCGCCGTGGCACAAAACGTGCAATCGAGCGCACAGCCCACCTGAGAGGAGACACACAAGGTGCCACGCGTATCCTCGGGGATGTAGACGGTCTCGATACACTGTCCGTCGCCGAGTCGCAACAACCATTTATACGTGCCATCGCTCGACGGTTGCTCCGACACGATCTCGGGCGCGCGCACCACGGCGGTTTGCTCCAGCGTACCGCGCAGGCTCTTGCTGATATCCGTCATCCGCTGGAAATCATCCACGCCCTGTTGATGGATCCACTTGAACACCTGCTGGGCTCGGAATGGCTTTTCGCCAATATCGACGAAAAACTGACGTAATCCGGGAATACTCAGATCGAGTAGATTGGTCGGCGTGCCGCTATTCACAGACTTATCGGGTTCTCGGGCAGAGCTCGATCGCGCTGAAAAAATACGCGATCTCCGCCGCCGCGGTGTCGGGTCCATCGGAACCATGCACCGCGTTCTCGTCGATCGTGCGGGCGAAATCGGCACGAATCGTACCCGGCGCCGCCTTGGCGGGGTCGGTTGCGCCCATGACCTCGCGGTTGATCGCGATCGAGTTCTCTCCTTCGAGCACCTGGATCATGACTGGCCCCGAGGTCATGAACGCAACCAGATCCTGAAAGAATGGACGCTCACGATGCACCGCATAGAAGCCCTCCGCCTCGGCGCGAGAGAGGTGCTTCATCTTGGCCGCGACGACACGCAAGCCGACCGCTTCGAAGCGGCGGTAGATTTCGCCGATGACGTTCTTCGCCACGGCATCGGGTTTGATGATGGAAATCGTGCGTTCCAGGGCCATACCGGACTCCAGTCTAACAGGGTGATCGAACCAGATGAAACCACGGACGCGCGCTCCGCGAGTGATTCGGATTGGGGATTTTACTGATTCGGCTGATACTTAAGCAATCAGAAGGCAATCAAGAAGCGCGATGCGCGCTGGCAAAAGGATGCGGACGACGATAAAGACCGGTCAATGCAGGGCGCGTGACGCGTGCCGAAGCTTCGCAGGCAGACCTCAAAAGCGCGCCACGCGTCTGGCTAGAAGAACCGTTCGTGTCGGCCCGAAAATGTCCGAGGTTGTCCTTGTGGCGATTTCGCCGCGCGTATGGTCGCGAAATAAGAATCGTTCGCGCAACTCTTCGTGCCGCGTGTCGACCGGGCTAGATGCCCGGCCAACGCATTCAGTCAAATACCACCGCCGGCTAAATCGACACCGGACGCGGAAACACGAAGTTCTTACGCCGTGTTTCTTCATCATGGCGCATCGCGATCTCACGTATACCCTGGCGCTGCACGAATTGGTCCAGGGTGATACCGTCGAGGAAGGTGTACATACGCTTGCTGAGGTCACCCCACAACTGGTGACTCTTGCAACGATCAGCGTCAATCGTCCCTTCCTCGTCATTCTCTTCGTCAACGGCGGTTATGATCTCGGCGACCGAGATCTTATGTGGCATCCGCGCTAGACGGTAGCCGCCACCGGGGCCACGAACACCCTCGACGAGTTTGTTCTTGCGCAGCTTGGCGAACAACTGCTCGAGATAAGACAATGAAATACCTTGAGTTTGAGAAATGTCCGCCAACGTCACCGGGCCGTCCGCGTCATGCAGCGCGAGATCCATCATCGCGGTTACGGCATAACGGCCTTTGGTTGATAGTTTCATAGTTGACACCTCACCTATGGTTAAACAGGGTAAAACGTTAAATCCGACCGTTTTGGTTAAGGTGAGTATGGAATAACCAAGCAATTTAGTCAAATATAAAACCGGAGGTAACGTACTGATATTAATCAGCACCCAACGACTATTATTTATCCGATGATTCCATAGCCAAAAACCTCCGGATCGCCGGCTGGCACCGACGCCGTTTGTGAGGGCTCGAGTGAGAGAAAATTGTGCCCTTGGCGGTGGCAGTAGTTCAGCCATTTGTAGAGAAAGCGATTCATTCGCCAACGGCAACTCAACGCCGAATCAATGTCGGCGTCGCGGGCGTCGATTCGGTGCCCGGGCGTCAGTCGGCAACGCCGGCTCAGCACCTCGGCGACCCGCGCATCGTGGTAAATGCGGACGGTGACATCGGGTCGGAGGTCGCCGTTCTCCATCTCGTAGGTCAGCACCAGGGTCGTGGTGTGGCGGGCCTGGTCAAGGATCGTGAGGTGCAAATCGTGCGCGCGCGGTGCGTGCGATACGATGTGCCCGCGCGCGCGCTTGACGTCCGGGCACAGACATTTCAGCCGCATGTAGTTATGCTCATACATCTCCATGAGTGCGGCAAAACTACGCGGCTTGGGCTGTTCACAGCGGACGCAGGTCTCGGGCCATCGCATGGTTTTCAGCATAACACAGCGCAAACCTTTCAAACTGAGAGTCCTCGCAAATGATGGATAACGCATTTCGGCTAGTGCCCACCGAACCTTACGCCGACCAGAAGCCCGGCACCTCGGGTCTGAGAAAATCGGTTGCGACGTTTCGCCAACCGCACTATCTCGAGAACTTCGTCCAATCCATATTCAATTGCCTACCGACGCTGCGCGGCGCGAAGATCGTGTTGGGTGGCGACGGTCGTTTCTATAACCGCGATGCCATCCAGATCATCATTCGCATGGCCGCGGCCAACGGTATCGGCGAGTTGCTGGTCGCTCGCGGCGGGATTCTATCGACGCCCGCGGCCTCGCATCTGATCCGGCAGAGCGGCGCCGATGGCGGCATCATTCTCTCGGCGAGCCACAATCCGGGTGGACCCGATAAGGATTTCGGCATCAAGTTCAATACCGCCAATGGTGGCCCGGCGCCGGAAAAGGTCACCGAGGCGATCTACGCAGCGTCACGTGAGATCAAGGAGTATCGAATCTTCGACGCCGAGCGCTGCGAGATCGACAAGCTCGGCGGCTACGATTTCCACGGCATGCGGGTACGCGTCGTCGACTCGGTGGCCGACTACGCGAAGTTGATGCAGTCCCTGTTTGATTTCGATCAGATTCGCAACTATCTCGAGAGTGGTCCACACTCGATCCTGTTCGACGCCATGCACGCGGTGACTGGTCCCTACGCTCGGCACTTGCTCGAAGGCGTGCTGCGCTGTCCGTCTGGCACCGTCATTCATGGTGACCCGTTACCCGACTTCGGCGGACATCATCCGGACCCGAATCTCGCCCATGCGCAGGAACTCGTGTCGATGCTCTATGCGGATGACGGGCCGATTTTCGGCGCGGCCTCCGACGGCGACGGCGACCGCAACATGGTGATGGGACATCGCTGTTTCGTGACCCCGAGCGACAGCCTCGCGATACTGACCGCCAACGCGACCGAGATACCCGGATACCGTCACGGCCTGGCCGGCGTCGCGCGCTCGATGCCAACCAGTCAGGCCGCCGATCGCGTCGCGGCCGCACTTGGCATCGAATGTTTCGAAACACCGACCGGCTGGAAATTTTTCGGCAACCTGCTGGACGCCGGACGGATCACGCTGTGTGGCGAGGAGAGTTTCGGCACGGGCTCGAACCACGTACGGGAAAAGGATGGTTTGTGGGCCGTGCTATTTTGGCTGAATCTGATTGCGGTCAAACAGCGCCCAGTGGCCGCGATCGTCCGCGAACACTGGCACCATTTTGGCCGAAATGCCTACGCCCGCCATGACTACGAGGAAATCGAATCGGATCGCGCGCAGAACTTGATGCAGACACTCGAGGCTCAGTTGGCCACGCTGTCCGGCCGCCGGCTCGGCGCGTTCACGGTGAAATACGCCGACGACTTCAGCTATACCGATCCGATCGATCAATCCGTCAGCAGCCATCAGGGCCTTCGAATCGGGTTCGAAGATGGCAGCCGCATCGTTTACCGACTCTCGGGCACTGGCACCCAAGGCGCTACGCTTCGCGTTTACCTGGAGGCCTATACCCGCAATGAAGCGGATTACGCGCGCGACGCGCATGACCTGCTGGGGCCGCTTTCGCACCTCGCTGGCGAACTGGCGCGAATCACCCATTTCACGGGTCGCGATAAACCCAGCGTGATCACCTGAGCGATGTGCCGCGCGCCGCCCGTCCCGAAAACGGGCGGCACCGAAGCGTCAACGCCCCGACTTTCATGGCGAGGATACCGCATCGGAGGATGAAAGCCGTTCCGGTTTGGATAGGCAGGAGCATCGGCCGCGGAGGCAGCCGACGCCCCCCAGGGATGATTCACGGTTTCTCCCACCTACCCTGCCCGGAACGGCAATGCCTGAATTTCCGGTATTTCACGTTAAATTACTCGCTCGCGCTTGCTTTAGGTACGCCGGCCGCGGAGCGCATCCAACGCCGCGATTCGGAGCCGCCGATGCAGCTCGGGCGTTACGCTGTCGGCCGCGACCAATACGGTGCATCGCCCAAACCGGGTTTGAAACACCATAATCACCAACCAGCGAAACACCTGCGCGCGCTTCAACTCGACCGCCGAGGCGGGTCCATCCCGCAGTCGAAGCGACCATTCCCCAGCGGCGCTCAGGCCCAATTCCGATACCGCGCAACGGCCGCGCCGCCCGCTTTGGCGCCCGATCTGGTATATCCCACTCGCGCCGATCACGGCGATCAGCACGGACTTGAATGCAAGTCCGAACGGCGACGCCAGTAGCGCGACCATCGCGGCAAGGTGGACAATCACCAACGCCGCGATCAGGCCGTACGAGACCTCAAGCGGTATACGCAGCGGCACGGATCGCTTCGGCCAGACGCGCCATCGCCGGATCGCTCGGCGTTTGCCGCCCCATCAGGATGTCCAGCAACGTGGCATCTGGGTACTCAAGTAGCGCGACGAAGCGCGCCTGATCCACGGAATCGAGCCGGGGGTAGTGATGTCGCGCGTACCCCTGCAACAACCAATCGAGCTCCAGCATCCCGCGTCGGCAGCGCCACAGAATCTGCCCCTGGTTTATCGTCGGCTGCGTTGTATCGCCCGTCATCGCTGTTGAACGCTCGTGACTACACTAACCGCTGTAGCATCGCCTTCTTGATCTCGCCAATCGCCTTGGTGGGATTCAAGCCCTTGGGGCACACCTGAACGCAGTTCATGATGCTATGGCAACGATAGAGCTTATAAGCGTCATCCAGTTGGTCGAGACGCTCCTCGGTGGCTTGATCGCGACTGTCGAGAACGAATCGCGCCGCCTGCAACAGAGCCGCCGGCCCCAGGAACTTGGTCGGATTCCACCAATAGGACGGGCACGACGCCGAGCAGCACCCGCATAAAATACACTCGTACAAGCCATCGAGCTTGTCGCGATCCTGGGGGCTCTGTCGGCGCTCGACCTCCGGTTCCGGGTCGAGATTGATCAGGTAAGGCTTGGCCCTGCGGTACTGGTGGTAGAAATTGCTCATATCGACCACCAGGTCGCGGATCACCGGCATTCCGGGGAATGGACGCACCTCGATCGGTTCCTTCAGCGACGCGACCGGTGTGATGCAAGCCAGTCCATTGCGACCATTGATGTTCATCCCGTCGGAGCCGCATACGCCCTCGCCGCAGGAACGCCGAAAAGTCAGCGACGGGTCCTTTTCCTTAAGCTTGAGGAGCGCGCCAAGCAGCATCATGCCCGGCTCGAGATCGGCGCCGGTCAACTCATAAGCCTGCATGTAGGGCTGCTTGTCCGTCTCGGGGTTGTAGCGGTAGATCGAAAAGCGCATCAATAAACCCTCTTTTTCGGCGGAAAGCTCTCGACGGTCAGCGGCTTGGTGCGCACCGGCTTAAAGTCGACCGTATCGGTCTGAAGTGAATAAAGACTGTGTTTCATCCAGTTCACGTCATCACGTTCGGGGAAATCCACCCGCGAGTGCGCCCCGCGACTCTCTTGTCGGGCCAGCGCGGATGCCGCGGTCGCCAACGCGCAGCCGATCAGATTATCGAGTTCCATCGCCTCGACCCGCGTGGTGTTGAACACCTTGCTCTGGTCCTGAACCCGCGCGTCCCGATACCGCGCGGCGATCCGCTTGACCTGCTCCAGACCCTCGGCCATCACCGCCTCCTCGCGATAAACGCCGCAATGGATCTCCATCACCTTCTTCAATTCGGCGCGAAGCTCGTCCACCGACTCGCCCTTGCCGGGCGTATCCCATTGCGCCATTCGGCTCAGCGGTCGCTCGATCGCCGAATCCGGCAACGGCCTGTGATATGGGTTTTCGGCGAGCGCCTGCAACATGCTCTCGGCGGCCGCCTTGCCGAACACCAAAATATCGAGCAGCGAGTTACCACCGAGTCGATTCGCGCCGTGGACCGACACGCAGGCGCACTCACCCGCGGCATACAGCCCCGGCACGACCTCCTCCGGATTGTTCTTGTGTGGCGCCACGACCCGAGCCTGGCGGTCGGTCGGGATCCCTCCCATGGTGTAATGCGCGGTCGGATAGACCGGTATCGGCCGCTCAACCGGATCGACGCCGACGAAGGTAATACTGGTTTCGCGTATGCCGGGCAGGCGCTTCTTGATGACCTCAGCGCCGAGGTGATGCAGCTGCAGGAACACATGATCCTTGTTTGGCCCACAGCCCCTGCCCTCGCGTACCTCCACCGCGATCGCCCGACTGACGACATCGCGGCTCGCCAGATCCTTCGCATTGGGCGCGTATCGCTCCATGAAGCGCTCACCCTCACCGTTGACGAGAAAGCCGCCTTCACCACGACAACCCTCGGTGATCAACATGCCGCGGCCGGCGATTCCGGTCGGGTGGAACTGGAAGAACTCCATGTCCTGTAACGGGATCCCGGCGCGCAATGCCATCCCCATACCGTCGCCACTGTTGATCAGGGCATTGCTGTTGGTACGGAAGATCTGTCCGACACCACCGGTGGCGAGCAGGGTATTCTTGGCCTCGATGATGATCGGTTCGCCGCTCAGGATCTCGAAAGCGAGCACGCCGA
Organism: Thiotrichales bacterium; assembly: GCA_050329935.1. GTDB lineage: Bacteria > Pseudomonadota > Gammaproteobacteria > UWMA-0217 > UWMA-0217 > CAYSFW01. Next base: position 31,470 of record JBHJOI010000080.1, read on the forward strand.
GAACATGACCCTCCTCATCCTGCAACAAATCAACGGCGAAATACTCGTCGAAGAAATGGGTGCGCGCGCGAATATTTTGTTGATACAGCGCATGCAGGATCGCGTGCCCCGTTCGGTCGGCCGCGGCGCAGGTCCGCGCCGCCTGGGCACCGCCGAAATTCTGACTTTGGCCGCCGAACGCCCGCTGGTAGATATTGCCGTTGTCGAGACGTGAGAACGGCACGCCCGAGTGTTCGAGTTCATAGACGATGCGCGGCGCGGCCTGACACATGAACTCGATCGCATCCTGATCGCCGAGGTAATCGCTACCTTTGACCGTATCGAACATATGCCAATGCCAGTTGTCGGGCGAGACGTTGGCTAGCGCCGCGTTGACACCGCCCTGCGCGGCGACGGTGTGTGAGCGCGTCGGAAAGACCTTCGACATGACCGCGACGCTGGCCTCGGCCTGCGCCAGCTGCAACGCGGCGCGCAGCCCCGCGCCACCGGCGCCGATGATGAGTGCGTCGAATTTTCTACGCGCAATGCCGTTGCTCATGGCATGACCCTCGATAGCAGGATCGCCGCCGCCCAGGCCGCGCAACCCGTTAACACCAAACCCACCAGCGTAAGCGTTGCCAATCGGTACGCCAAGGGATGCACGTAGTCGATGATCACATCACGCACGCCGATCCACGCATGGAGCAACAGCGCGCCGAAAAACAACATGAACGCAATCGCGACCAGCGGCGTGCCGACAAACGCCCGCCAGTGCTCATAGGTCCAGTCGCCGAACAGCACGAGCAGGATCAACGCAACCGTACCCACCCCGACCACTACTGCCGTGATTCGCTGCAACAGCCACGGCCGAAATCCGCCCAATCCGGCGCTCATAGATAAACTCCCAGCGCGAGCAACAGCGCCAGAACGCCTCCACCTATCAGCACCCATCGCGCCGAACGTTCGGCGGCTGCCTTGTCGATGCCGATGTCGAGATCGAGCAAGAGGTAACGAATACCCGCCAATAGATGGTGCGACACGGCCCAGAGCAAGCCCAACACCACCAGGAACATTAACGGATGCGTCAGTAAGACCCGCACCGCGGCGAACTCTGTTTCGCTCGCGAGGCTTCGCTGCAACAGCCAAAGCAGAAGCGGGGTCGCGAAAAACAACAGCACACCGCTGACTCGGTGCAGAATCGATGCGATTCCGGGGAGCGGTAACTTGATCTTCAGCAGATCGAGATAGACAGGTCGAGTATCGTGCATGATTTCGGTTCCATACGCGCGAACAGGGACGGATTGAATCTTCAGGTCGGGATTAAGTGTAATCCGTGGGCGGGCTGGATTCGTTGTTATAATCGCAGCAGACACGCGGCACAGCTTTCAGCCTTGGGCGCAAGTATAAACAACATCAATACTGAATCCATATACCCTCAAACAGATTAATTATATGAAACCGGAATGGAAACGTTTCCTGAGTGACAACGGCGCGGAGTTCGACGCCAACGACGATGTGGTCGCTAGCCATGGGAACCCGGAGCGTGAGTTGCGCATGTCCGTCAATGGCGATGTGTTCTACGACCTCTCCCATCTCGGACTGATTGAGGTCTATGGAGACGACGCACGCGCCTTTCTGCAATCGCAAACGACCAACAACCTCAATCAGGTCACACCCGAACGCAGCCAACTCGGCGCCTATTGCTCGGCGAAGGGTCGTGTTTTTGCACTGTTCCGTTTGCTTCAACGGGGCGAGACGTTCTACCTCAGCTTGCCGCGTGACACCCTCGAATCGACGCTCAAGAAACTGCAGATGTTCGTGCTTCGCAGCAAGGTCACCCTGGCGGACGCCGACGACGCGCTGGTTCGCATGGGCCTATCGGGACCCCGAGCCGAGGAGGAACTGACCGAGGCGCTTGGCGGCTGTCCGCAAAATGTCGACGACACGCTGCCCCTGAATGGCTACACCTGCGTGCGGGTTGCCGGAGCGATGCCGCGTTTCGAGATTTTCGGCGAACTCGAGCCCATGCAGCAACTCTGGCACAAGCTTAACGTGCGCTGTGCGCCGGTCGGTCTCGAGGCGTGCATGTTGCTGGACGTGCTCGCGGCGGTACCGATGGTCAACTCGGCGAGTCAGGAAGCTTTTGTGCCGCAGATGCTCAATTTACACCTGGTCAACGGCATCAGTTTTACCAAGGGGTGCTACCCGGGTCAGGAAATCGTCGCGCGCACCCAGTACCTCGGTCAACTCAAACGCCGCATGTATCGGGTTCAATTCGCGGCCTCCGCGCCACCCGTCGGCACCGAACTCTTCTCCCCGGCCGATTCGCTCGGTCAAGCCGTGGGTCGTATCGTCAACTCGGCCCGACATCCCGACGGCGGTAGCGAAGCCTTGGCCGTGCTCCAGGTCAACGTCGTGGAACAAAGCGCCGTGATTCACCTCGGCGCGGCCGACGGCCCGGAGGGCTCGGTGTCGACGCCACCCTACGGCTTTGGCCGTGTCGAAAACGCCGACAACAACTAACTGGCGTTAAGCGATGCGTGAATGAACCATTCACGCACGGCGGCAAACCGAGGTCACGGCCGCGCTATTGCAACATGACTGGCCGGTCGCCCCAATCTGGCCGTGCTCGATCGTTGTGCGCCGCCACGGCCGTCATCGTACCGTGACCCTGATTCGAAACATCGACCAAGAAGTCTCGCAGAACCACCAATTGCTCGTCATCGAGCGTTTCGAGGTGCCTCAAGGTGTCGCTCAAGCGTTCGAGGGCAGTCGAAAGCGCGAGCCTAGTGCCTCGCGACCCCGGATCGAGTTGCTCGATGACCTGGAACAGCATCGGATTCGCCACGCAATCGGTACTTGTCCGAAGTTCAGGCGAGTGCGTCTTGATCCGGTCCGCCAGGCAGTACACGCAACGGCCAAGGTTCGCCGAGGGACGCGATATCAATGCCTGGGTATCACAACGCCCACCGTGCCTGCGTTTGGCACGGAGCACATCGATTTGTGCCGCCAGCACCGCCGACGCGGTGCGTATTTCGACCGTAAGGTACGCGTCGTAGTCAACTCCGGAAGACGATTTCTTACCCATCCCGCTCTATCCGTACCGTGTTTTGCGCGAACCTAATTAATAGCACCAATTGTGGAAAAGTGTGGACGGATTCGAATAAATGGTTGCAAAGTGGGGATGAGTGCTTCGAGCGGACAAACCCCGCATTGCACAAAAAAAACGACCGCGTCCTTTCGAACGCGGTCGCATGAAGCGCGAGCGCAACGCCCCAGCGTCACGCCTCGGTGCGAGCGGCGCTAGTCGCCGCTGGCGAATCCGAGCAAGTGCATCAGACTCATGAACAAATTGAAAATGGAAACGAACAACGTGACCGTCGCCATGATGTAGTTTGTTTCACCGCCATGGATGATGTTGCTGGTCTCGAACAGGATCAATCCGGACATCAGCAGCACGAACATGGCCGACACCGCGAGCGAAAGCCCCGGCATTTCAAAGAAGTACGCGCCGAGTCCGGCCACGAACGCGACCATGATGCCGACGAACAGGAACCCGCCCATGAAGCTGAAATCGCGCTTTGAAACCAGCACATAGGCCGACAGCGCGACAAAGATCGCGGCCGTGCCCGCCATTGCGGTCATTACGATCTGGGAGCCGTTCGGCAAGCTAAGATAGGCGCTCATCACTGGACCCAGGGTCAGTCCCATGAAGCCGGTCAGACCAAACACCGAAGCCAGACCCCATACGCTGTTGCGTAGCTTGTAGGTCAGGAACAAAAAGCCGAAGTAACCCGCGAGCGTGAGCAACAGGCCAGGATGCGGCAAACCCATCGCCATGGAAATGCCCGCGGTCAGGGCGCTGAACGCCAGCGTCAAAGCAAGCAACAGATAGGTATTGCGCAGCACCCGATTCGTCGCGAGTACCCCGCGCTCGGACCGGGTGGTGGAAGTAATGACTTGACTCATGAATGGAACCTCGCTGATAACGGATCAAATTGCAGGGAGCATGATCGAACTAGGCGCGAAAGAAAATCGAATCGAACCCAAATTTTACTCGAATATCTCGTATCGATCGAAAAACCTAACAAACTGCAAGGAGCGACGTCGTTCAACCGAACAAGCCGCCTCGCGAAGCATCGGTGATCATGGCAACCGCGGGATGTTTGATGCGCCGCTCGGCCGAAATCACGTAGTACCGCTCCATGACGTCCCGGGTCCGTCCGATCACTTCGACGGCGTATTTTTTGAGTACATCGCCTTCGACGATTGTAGGTGACGTGAAGATCCCTTCATTCGCTTCGCCAAAGACCTTCATCAACGCCCGATCCTCGAATTCCGCGACGATCTCGGGCCGTAACTCGCAGTGCTCGAACCACGACTCCAGGGCACGACGCAGCGCGCTGCTAGCGGTCGGCATCAGCATCGGCGCGCAGTCTAGGCACGCCGGAAAGTTGTCACAATAGCGCGCGGCAGAATCCCGCGCGACGAAAAAACTGATGCCCGATTCGCCCAGCAGATGGTTGTACGCGCGCACGCTCAACGCCGGGCTTACCGGACTATCGGCAATCACCAGGTCGAGTTTATGCACCGCAAGATCCGCAAGCAGATCCGCGAATGGCGCCTCATTGCACACCAGGCGAACCTTCTCACCCATCTGTAGTACCGGCTCGAGCACCTTGTAGGCCAACAACTTCGGAACGACCATCGCGATCCCGACATGCAAGGATATTGCAGTGCCCGGCGTGCGGCCCGCGAGCATGTCCTGAAGTTCGGCGCTGAGGCGAAACATCTCGTCCGCATACGAGAACACCACCCGGCCGGTATCGGTCAACACCAGGTTTCGACCTGACTTCTGGAACAACTTGTTGCCGATCTGCTCCTCAAGTTCGCGTAGCTGACCGCTGATAGTCTGCGGCGTAAGGTGAAGAATTTCGGAAGCGCGCGCGATCGTGCCATGCGATGCGACCGCCCAAAAATAACGCAGATGCTTCAGATTGATGTTGTTCATGACTGTCGCTCCGCGAATGGTTCGAACCACGCGTTGGCATCGCGCCAAGACATGCTGCCCATGGGTCTTGACGCGCACGAACCCGCGTCCGCGCTCATGAGGGTTGCTCCGCGACGCCGCGTAGCGTGGCTATTTCCGCGCGTGGCTCGACCTGCCCCGCGGGTCCTGGCCCGGCCGGATCCGCAGGGTCAATCGTGTCCGTCGCTGACCCGGCGCTCAGACCTTCGCCATTCATGATCGCATCGATCTGCTCACGATCCAGGGTCTCAAACTCCACCAGCGCGGCAGCCATCTGGTGCAGACGATCCAGATTTTCGGTGAGCAGGCGGCGACTGCGTTCGAGGTTACGCTCGATGATCAAGCGCACTTCGGCATCCACCTGCTTGACCGTATCGTCGGCCATATGTTTGCGTTGGGACACCGACTGCCCCAGGAACACTTCGCCCTCTTCGTCCTCGTAGGCAAGCGGACCAAGGTTATCGGAGAGCCCCCATTTCGTGACCATGTTGCGCGCGATCTCGGTCGCCCGGTGGATATCGTTCTGCGCACCCGTAGTCACCGCTTCCTCGCCAAAGATCAGCTCCTCGGCGACTCGGCCACCGAACAGGCTGGAGATCTGACTCTCAAGATAACGCTTGCTGGCGCTATACCGATCCTTTTCCGGTAGAAACACCGTCACGCCAAGCGCACGTCCACGTGGAATGATCGAAACCTTGTGGACCGGATCATGCTCTGGCACGAGCCGACCCACGATGGTATGCCCTGCCTCGTGATAGGCCGTGAGCTGTTTCTCGGTCGGACTCATTGCCAGGCTGCGACGCTCGGCACCCATCATGATCTTGTCCTTGGCGCGCTCGAACATTGCCATCGTAACGACCGACTGACTCGCACGGGCGGTCAACAATGCCGCTTCGTTGACCAGATTGGCGAGGTCGGCGCCGGAGAACCCAGGCGTGCCGCGCGCGATCGAGCGCGCATCCACGTCATCGCCTAGTGCGATCTTGCGCATGTGGACCTTGAGAATCTGTTCGCGCCCAACGACGTCAGGCAAACCGACGACTACCTGTCGGTCGAAACGACCCGGGCGCAACAGGGCCGGATCGAGCACATCGGGGCGGTTGGTCGCGGCAATGACGATCACACCCTCGTTCCCCTGGAAACCGTCCATTTCCACCAGCATCTGGTTCAAGGTTTGCTCGCGCTCGTCGTGTCCACCGCCCAGTCCAGCGCCGCGCCGGCGTCCGACCGCATCGATCTCGTCGATAAAGATGATGCACGGCGCCTTCGCCTTGGCTTGCTCGAACAGGTCGCGCACACGAGATGCGCCAACCCCCACGAACATCTCGACGAAGTCCGAGCCGGAAATCGAGAAGAACGGCACCTTGGCCTCGCCGGCGATTGCCCTTGCCAACAGCGTCTTACCGGTGCCCGGCGGGCCAACTAGTAACACGCCGCGTGGAATGCTACCGCCGATCTTGCGGAACTTATCGGGATTACGCAGAAAATCCACCAACTCGGCAACTTCCTCACGCGCCTCATCGACACCGGCGACATCGGCCAAGGTCACCTTGACCTCGCCTTCAACCATTTCCCGCGCCCGACTCTTGCCGATATTGAAGATGCCGCCACCCGCGCCACCCTGGAGGTTTTTGCGCATGAACCAGATCCAGACGCCGATGATCAACGCGATCGGCAATAAAGAAAGTAGCAACTGGCCCAGGAAGCTGGGGCGTTCGGCCGCGAGCGCGACGATTTCGACCTTGTGTGCCAGCAGATCGTTGACCAGCCCTGGGTCGTTGGGCTCGATTGTCTGGAAGCGCGTGCCATCGCCGCGTTCGCCGCGAATGCGCTCGCCTTGCACCTCGACCTTGCGCACGCGTTCCTGTTTCACCTCGCCGATGAACTGGCTGTAGCTGATGGTTTCACCGCCGGAATCCCGCTTGGGGCCGCCAAACAGCGATATCGCGAACCACAGGCTCGCAAGAATGACGAACCAGTTCACCGCGTTCGCTTTAGGTTTCTGCATGATGTCCTCGTCGTGTGGAGCGTCGCCTCTGCACGTAATGGGGGCAGTCTAAGTCGAATAAACCCCCAGGTTGTTCTGTTTCAACGACTCAATACATCGTAAACTCCTGCGCATTGCGACCAAACGCTCAATCTCGCCCGAAGCGCCGTGAAGAAAATTCCACCGGTGTGCCTTACCGTGGCCCCAGCGCGGAAACCTCGCGTGACCTCGATCGGAGCAGAGTGATCGCGTGCAGGTTACAAATGATGGGGTTCGTGAGCGCAACGCTCCGGGTTGGGCGTGAGGTGCGTGGATGCGTGGGCCGCGGCCGTCGCGTTCACAGAAATGATTTCACACTATCACCGGCCTACCCAACCCTGAGCAGCTTTCAACCCTCGGCGCGGCGTCCTCGTCTTTCAGGCAGGAAGCCGTCCCGCGGCATGGATTCAGGGCCGTCCGGATTCCGGCGTTGCACCCGCCGCGTGCGAACGACGTCGCGTTACCGGCAGCGCTACGCGCCGCGCGAGCGTGCGTCCAGCGCGGGCGACCGCGCGGTCGAAGGCCAGGTACATATCGGACTGCACGTCCTCAACCACGATCTCGGGCATGCCAGAAAGTCGGATCTCGATTTTGCAGACCTTGTCGAGCCCACCCTTGGGCCCGTTCACGTCAGACAACCGGACGATGACCCGTGTGATGCGATGCCCGACCCGCGCCATAATCATACGCAATCGAAGGTCGATGTGTTTCCGTAGGGGTTCGGTGAGGGTGAGGTGATTTGCCTGTAAGTCGATGTGCATCTGGCGCCTGTGTCGATCGTTGATTCCAAATTGAACTCGCGTCGTTCCGCGCGAGGCGTCGAGCAGATCCCATTCAGCCGCACAAACGCGGTAGCCGTATATCACTATCAAGGCACCACGATCACTCAGAAATGCTGCCCCGTAGCCACACGCGTACGCCGTTTCGCCGTCGCCTGGTGCCAGAATCCGCTCGTCCGCGCTCGCGCCGTGCTCGCCGCGCACTAGGCGGCTTGCGACAAGACGCGTCAAAGTCTATTTGCAAACTAACGCCGCACGGACCGAGCGACTACTCAAATCTGACGTCGATAGACTCGAAATAGTCGAAGCGTCCACCGCGCCCAAGGCGGCTGCATCAGTATCCGGCGCCTGCCGCGGGCTGACCACTGGCGTGGGTTGGAATGATCGGTGCATCGGCGGTCAGGTTGACTTTGAACTGGATCTTGTTGGTCATGCCCATCAGTTGCTCTCGGGTCGAACCGGAGAACCAGATGCGCACGGGTTGGTACACCCCGTCATCGACCGCGATCGTCAGCGGTGTATCACCGCCCGCGACGACGACTTCGAACTGGTGCTCGCCCGGCGTGACCACGACGACACGATTGTGCTTGGTCGCACCCTCGTCCCGATTCTTGCGCGTCATACCTTCGAACACGCGCTTGCCGCCTTCGATGCGGTAGATCGACGCATCGACCTTGTATTTCTCCTGCACCGGGTCATCGCTGGGTATGTAGAACTCCACATACGCCTTTGGCCCCGCGATGAAGTGCTCCTCGCTGGGCTCGCCGCAACCGGCCATGCCCAGCAGCACGATCGGCATCAACAAGCCCCACGTTTGCTTTTTTCCTATCCTCACCACTCATGACTCCGAATGTGCTTGAACGCCGGGTGATTATCCCTCAGACCCACTGGTTATCGCGAATTTCGCCGCCACCCGCGGCGCTGGCAACAACAGCGCTCTCCACGGTGGAACTCAGGACCGCGATCGGATCCGCGGCATGCCGGGTTTGACGACCCCTTCGCCAGGCGCGAACGCTCAAGGCGCTGAAATCATTCGCCAACCAGTAGCACGATCAAAACCTTGGGGCCGTGTACGCCGTAAGCCAAGGTCTGTTCGATATCCGCCGACTTCGACGGTCCGGAGACCAATAACGCGTTGGTCGGCATCGCGGCGACCCAATTCTGGCGCGCGCAGGCCTCGGCAAAAGTAGAGAATAGCTTGTCGACCTCAAGCACCGCGATATGCACCGGCGGCACCAGCGACATCAGGCGCGGTTCGTCCGCGGTGGGCCAAAGGATCAGACTGCCGGTTTCGGCGACTCCACCCAGCGTGCTCGTCAACGCGGCGTCGACTTCGGCAAACAGCGCCTGCTTCCATGCCTCGATCGGGTGCTCGTATCGCTTCGCGGGCGGTAGCGCCGCACCCGCTCGGGCCGCCGCATCGAGCGCTTGCCCCCACGGCGTCGCGCTCGCATACAACAGGTTGCGCAACTGCAAGCGCGCGCTGACCGCAACGCAGGCATCGATCCAGTTCGCGCGCGAGGCCGGAATCACCTCGGCTCGCACCGCAGTCATACGCTCGGTGAAGCGGCGCACTTTTTCCTCTGTATCCCAATCGAACCTGCGCACCGGGGCGCGGATCAGGGTCTCGCCGCCGGCGGCGAGACGCCCATCGCGCAAGCGCGCGAAAATGCGGTCGCGAGCGTCACTCATGATCGAACCCCTGTTGCCGCGCGAGGCGATGCAGGGATCGCTCGGCCAGGCGCGGTGCGGCGCGCGAGCGGGTCCATGCCCCTAGGCGCCGGGGCACCCAATGGCGTAGCCAAGCCGCAAGCCAAGTGCCCAGGCGATAAACCGCCGGATGCGCATGCACCAGCGCCCATCCACGCCAGATCAAGGCCTCACCCGCATGACGTCGACTCCCGTGACCACGCGCCCCCTTGCCGTCGGCACGTACCGCATCGAAACGCAGGCGATTGATCAGATTCGGTAATGGAATGCGAACCGGACACACTTCGCCGCACGCGCCACACAAGGTCGACGCCGAGGTCAGTTCGCCAATCGCGTCCAGGCCTTCCTTTTGCGGTTCGAGCACAATCCCGATCGGACCGGGGTACACCGTGCCATAGGCATGACCGGATATCCGCGTATACACCGGACAGTGATTCATGCACGCGCCACAGCGGATACACCGTAAAGTCGCCTGCAACTCCGGATCGCCATAAATCGTCGACCGGCCGTTGTCGAGCAGTACCAGATGAACCTCGTGGGGGCCGTCCTTTTCGTGTAGCTTGCGGGGCCCGGAGATCATATTGAAATAAGTGGTGATCGGTTGCCCTGTGGCGGAGCGGGTCAACAGCGTAAGTAACGGGGGAATATCCGCGAGACACTCGACCACCTTCTCGATGCCGGTCACCGCGATATGCACCGCAGGCGCGGTCGTGCTCATGCGCCCGTTGCCTTCGTTCTCGACCAGGCACAGCGTGCCAGTTTCGGCGACCGCGAAGTTCACTCCGGAGAGCCCGACTGGCGCGGTGCGAAACTTGTCGCGCAGCAACTGGCGCGCGTTTTGGGTTAGCTGGTCGATATCGTCCGAGTAAGGGATGTGCGGAAACTTCTCGCGAAACAGCTCGGCGACCTGGTAGCGATCCTTGTGAATCGCCGGTGCGACGATGTGCGAGGGCGGCTCATGGGCTAGCTGGAGGATGAACTCGCCAAGATCGGATTCCAGCGCCTCGATGCCCTGTTCCGCGAGAAAGGCGTTGAGCCCCATCTCTTCCGAAACCATCGACTTGCCCTTGATGATCATGCGCGCGTCATGCCGGCGCATGATCCCGAGGACGATGCGGTTGGCGTCTAGGGCCGTCTCGGCCCAGTGCACCTGGATGCCATTGGCGCTGCAACGCGCTTCGAGTCGTTCCAGCAACCCGGGCAGATTTCGCAACGCGTGGGCGCGAATCTCCAGGCCTTGCGTACGCAGACGTTCGAGCTCTTCGCGATCGGGAAATTGGTCCAGTCGGCGGGCCATGAGCCCGTCCATCGCGCTGCGAAAATTACGTCGCACCCGCGCATTTGCAAGTGCCTCGTCAATTCGCTGTCTAAACTCGCCAGGGCTGGATTGCATTCGGGTTGACCGCTGGTTGTCGTTTGCTCGGCGCAACTCCGGTATCGGCCACGCGTTATTCGCAAGCCGATCACGACCGGGGCACGGGCCGGTTCGCGCCCGCCGCGCGGACCTACCGCTCGTCTCGACTACGGGACGCGTCGGCTACCCAAGTGTAATCGACGCAGCGCATCCCGCCATATCACCCCCCGCCCCGACTACCGGTGCGACGTTGCGTCAGCTCTTGCTTTTCTGCGGCCGTCCCGTCTTGATCGGCAGGAGTCGCGCCAGATGCTGTTTGACCTCTTCCGCCGGCAACCGCGCGATCATCGCGACACCGATGCGCAGGATCTCGCTTTTCTTTATGCTGAAGCCGTCGCCCAGGCAACCGCGCTTGATGTCGTCGATCTGCGCATACTCGAACTCAGGCATCGTGAAGCTGTCGCGAACCACTTTCGGCTTCTTGAATTTGGCCGGCTTTTTGTCTTTCTTGGGCTTTTTGGCGACCGCCTTGGGCGCCTCTTCGGCAATAGCCGAACTGGCGGCATTGACCTCGGCGGGCGGTTCCACTTGCGGCGCTTCAGCGGGCACCGTTGATGCCACGGCCGCTACGTTGTCGGACTTGATCTCCTGGACTTCGTCAACGGTGTTGGATTGCTCGTTGTTTTCGTCTTTCATCATAGGCCTCCAAAACTATATATACCGTTTATATAGTTTACACTACCTGCGATCGACCCGAGCAACTCGACCCCAGGGCTTGTCAGGTATTCCCATCCGTTAAGAGTGATGAACATCCGGCGACCAATGCGAGTCGGAAGCCGCCGCTCAAGTCAGTTGCCCACCGAGGTAGGCCTTGACCAACGCGAGTAGCCCAAACACCATGAACAACGAAGCGGCGGCCCGATGCATCCAGACCTGCGGCAATCGACGCATCACGGTGATTCCGAGCAGAATGCCCAGCAACGAGACGGCCCAAAGCGCCAGCGTGCCGCCGATAAAAACCGAAATCAGTTCACCGGTTCCGCTTGCCAACGCGACCATCGCCAGTTGTGTCTTGTCTCCCAGCTCAGCAAGGAAAATGATCGCGAAGCTGGCCAATAACGCATTCCGCACCCGTCCGGTAACATCGCCGTCACCGTCGCCTTCATTGGAATCGCTCCAGGCGCGATACGCAAACACCAGAAACAATACACCCGCCACGATCAAAACCAGCCGCTGTGGCACGTAGCGGAACAGTACCGCGCCCAACAGCACAGCCAGCAGATTCAATGCCGCGAATGCGAGAAACACACCTCCGATCACGGGCCAGACTCGGTAGCGATGCGCCAAGGTCATCGCCATCAGTTGGCTCTTGTCGCCCATCTCCGCAAGGAACAGCAGGCCAAATGAAGACAGTATGATTGAAGGATCCATGACGAAAACGACCCGGTGATTGGTAGACCCGCCCTCGGTTGCGCGGAACACCGGAGCGAGTGATTCGACCGTTTGCGCCGGCGCGCGGATTGTAGCCGATGCCTGTGCCAATCTCGAACCAAGCTAGCGTTCGCCTTACATCCATTGCGCGGACGCCGCCGAGAGTGTAAGGCACTCCGAGTTCGGTTGGCGGGAGCGACGGCCGCGTGGACGCGGCCGTCGCTCCCCCAGGGGTGCGTTCACGGGTCGCCTGCCTACCTGGCCGGGAGCCAAACTGCCTTTGAATCGGGCACTTCGCGTTAAGGCGCGCTGGTATCCCGCCGCCCAATCGCGTGACACAAGTGCCTATCGTTGCCAAGACCAGATGCCGCGGCCTCGAATCCACTCGGCCGAACGGATCACCGGATGCGTTTATGCTGGATCGATCTTCAGTTTAGCGACCTTAAATATCGATATCATCGATATCATATAGCGAATAATATCGTTTGATTGACCTGAAACGACTTCGTATAGTCGAGCCACAGGTTCACCCAGTCGGAGAGAGGCCATGACTGCCACCACATACTACACGCTCGATAATGAAGGCTATTTAATAGATCCCGAGGACTGGACCGAGGCCGTTGCTGACATCCTGGCCGAACACGAGGGGATCGCGTTGACCGCCGAGCACCGTCAGGTTCTGCAATTTATGCGTGTTTATTGGAGCGAGCACCGCATCGCGCCCGATGTTCGCCACGTGATCGACCAGCTCGCGCGAACGCAGGGTATCGGAAAGACACTCGCCAAGGAGCGTCTGTTCAAGCTGTTTCCCTACGGCTACGTGCTACAGGCTTGCAGAATCGCCGGGATGCGACGCCCACGCGCGTGGAGCACGGGCTAAACCACTGGACCGGCAAGGCCACGCACCGTGGCGCTAGACGCTACCCGGAAACGGCAGGCAGCATACCCTCGCGAATCACGAAATCAACGACTTCGGACACGCCCTGTCCCGTCCGTAGATTCGTGAACACGAACGGCCTATCGCCACGCATGCGCCGGGTATCGCTTTCCATGACGTCGAGCGACGCCCCGACATACGGGGCGAGATCGATCTTATTGATCACCAGCAGGTCTGATCGCGTGATGCCAGGACCTCCCTTGCGCGGAATCTTTTCGCCCTCGGCCACATCGATGACGTAGATCATCAGGTCCGCGAGTTCCGGGCTGAAGGTCGCCGACAGATTGTCGCCGCCACTTTCGATGAACACGAGATCGAGATCGGTAAACCGACGCTGCAGATCCTGCACGGCGGCTAGATTCATCGATGCGTCTTCGCGGATCGCGGTGTGCGGGCAACCCCCGGTCTCGACGCCGATGATCCGCTCCGGTGCCAAGGCTTGGCTGCGGATCAGGAACTCGGCGTCCTCACGGGTGTAGATGTCATTGGTGACGACCGCGATTTGGTACGCGTCACGTAGCCGTTTGCATAGCACGTCAAGCAAGGCCGTCTTGCCGGAGCCCACTGGCCCGCCGACGCCGATACGCAGGGGTGATGTCTGCTGCATGAACCGTATCTCCTCAGGATCGAAACAACCGCGTGTACTGAGTTTCATGTCGGCAACTCGCCAAGGTCGCGGCCGGCGAGGACGCGCCGAGTGCGTCATCCTCGAGCGCAAAGGCTTCCGCGACCGAATGCGCAACCACGCCCGCAAGATCGCGCAGCACGCGTTGGCCCGCCGATTGCCCCAGCGGCACCAGCTTGACGCCCGCGAGCACCTGATTCTCCAGCCAACTCCAGGCATATCCCGTCATCGCGTCGGACACAGGAATGTCCCAAACCCTCGCCGCGTGACCGAAGCCGGCGAGCTGGCTCCGCTCCAACGCGGCGAGCCAACTCTCATCGCGCTCCACATCCAGCGTCGCCAGCAGCTGGGCCAACGCTCGGCCGCGCTGCCGCTCTTCTTCCCTCAGTTCGGCGGTTTCGCGCCCTGCGACGAGGTAATCGATCCAGAAATTCAGCCGCACGAGATCCGACGCCGCACTAGCCTGATAAACGCGCTGAACGAGCGGTAGATCAAGGTGAGTCAAGGTCGCGGCGAGTTGCGATTCGAGCCAGTCCGCCAACTCGGATTCGGTGCGAACCCAGCCGCCCTCCACCGCCCATTCCAATCCCTGGGAGTAGGCAAATGCCCCGGTCGGCAACGATGGGCTAATCAACTGGAGCAACCGTAGCCGCGCGATCGCGGCCGGGTCAGTGCCCGTGGGGTGCATGCGTGTATCCACCATAAGCGCCCGACTCGGGTTCAAACGGCAAGGACTCGGTACTCACCTCAAAGCCCATGCACCGCAGCATGTCATCCAGGACATGATCGTGGGGATAACACAACCGACCGGCTTCGATCTGCAACGGCACATGTCGATTGCCGAGGTGGTAACAGGCACGGGCAAACGCGAGTGGATCCTCGCTACGCACGCTCGAAAGTATTTCCGCGGCCGCGACCACGCGAACGATCTCACCCGTCTCGGCGCGCAGGCAATCCCCGTCGCGCAAGGTCAGGCCGCGCTCTAAAAACAAGCCGGCGTCGGAACCGTCGTCCAACGTCACTCTGAGTCGGCTTCGAATGCGCTGCTCGTAGCCTAACGTCACGGTCCCGCGCACGGCTGCAACGGGCGAGGTTTTTTCAATCAGCTTCAACATGGTCAAAACAGAAAATAGCGTTGCGCGAGCGGTAGTTCGGTCGCCGGCTCGCAGGTGAGTAATTCGCCATCCGCGCGCACCTCGTAGGTCTGCGAATCGACCTCGATCAGCGGCCGGTAATCGTTCAAACGCATGTCGCCCTTGCCGATGCCGCGACAGTCACGTACCACGCCGATCAGTGAACGCAGACCCAGGCGCTGCGCGATGCCGGCGTTGTAACCCGCCTGCGACAGGAAGGTCATCCGGGTCGCCGTGCGCGCGCCGCCGAGCGCGCCAAACATCGTCCGATAATGGACCGGTTGTGGCGTCGGAATCGAGGCGTTCGGATCGCCCATCGGTGCCGCGACGATCATGCCGCCCTTTAGAATCAGACTGGGCTTGGCGCCGAAAAACGCGGGCCGCCACAAAACGATGTCGGCCAATTTTCCAACCTCGATGGAACCGACCTCGTGGCTGATGCCATGCGCGATCGCAGGGTTGATCGTATATTTAGCGACATAACGCCGGGCGCGAAAGTTATCGTTGCGCGCATCGGCCTCGACCGTTGCGGTGCCCGGCAAGTGACCACGTTGGACTTTCATTTTGTGCGCGGTCTGCCAAGTGCGGCAAATGACCTCTCCGACCCGCCCCATAGCCTGGGAATCCGATGCGATCATCGAAAACGCGCCCAGATCGTGCAAAATGTCCTCCGCCGCGATGGTCTCGCGGCGAATACGCGACTCCGCGAACGCGACATCCTCGGCGATCGATGGGGACAGGTGATGACAGACCATCAGCATGTCGAGATGCTCATCGACGGTGTTCACCGTGTAGGGTCGCGTTGGATTGGTCGAGGACGGCAGCACATTGGCGTGCCCGCAGGCCTTGATGATATCGGGTGCATGCCCGCCGCCGGCGCCTTCGGTGTGGTAAGTATGGATCGTGCGCCCGGCGATCGCGGCGAGTGTGTCCTCGACGAAGCCGGATTCGTTCAGCGTATCGGTATGGATCGCAACCTGAATATCGAAGTTTTCCGCGACCGTCAGACAATTATCGATCGCCGCCGGCGTCGTGCCCCAGTCCTCGTGTAGTTTAAGTCCCATCGCACCCGCCTCGATCTGCTCGACGAGCGGCGCCGGACGTGACGCGTTGCCCTTGCCGAGAAATCCGAGGTTCATCGGCAACTCCTCGGCCGCCTGCAACATACGATGAATATTCCAGGGGCCAGGCGTGCAGGTGGTCGCATTAGTGCCGGTCGCCGGCCCGGTGCCGCCGCCCAGCATGGTCGTGACCCCCGACATCAGCGCTTCTTCGACTTGTTGCGGGCAAATAAAATGGATATGCGCGTCGATGCCGCCGGCCGTCACGATCATCCCTTCACCAGCGATCGCTTCGGTACCTGGTCCGACCAGGATATTCACACCCGCCTGCACATCGGGATTGCCGGCTTTGCCAATGCCGGCGATACGCCCGTGCTTGATCCCGATGTCTGCCTTCACGATGCCCCAATAGTCGAGTATCAGTGCATTGGTGATTACCACGTCTACGACCTCGTCCGCGATACGCTGGCATTGACCCATACCGTCGCGGATGACCTTGCCGCCGCCGAATTTCACCTCGTCGCCGTAGACCGTATGATCATGCTCAACCTCGATCCAAAGCGCCGTGTCCGCCAAGCGGACTCGATCACCGACGGTCGGCCCAAACATTTCGGCGTAAGCCTGTCGTGAAATCGTGGCCATCGTCAGAGCGCTCCCATGATCTTGCCGTTGAAACCATAGACCTTTCGGTCCCCCGCGTAGGCCACCAATTCAACTTCGCGCGTTTGCCCCGGCTCGAACCGCACGGCGGTGCCCGCCGGAATGTTTAGGCGAAATCCGCGCGTGGGTTCGCGATCGAAACGCAGCGCGGCGTTGGTTTCATAAAAGTGATAATGGGATCCGACCTGAATTGGCCGATCTCCGGTGTTGGCGACCGTCACGATGATCGTCCGACGCCCCACGTTCAACTCGATCTCGCCTGCCGCGCACTGAATCTCACCTGGATGCATCATCGACTGCCTCTTGCCTGTTGTGGATACACCAACGAAAACGTATTCGATTTAGCTGCGCGGCCCGTACTTGTACTTCTCCGTGGTCGCCGGCGTCTCCGGTTTGGAAGTTGCCTCCGCCCGGAGGTCTGGAAACAGACGCTCGCGCAGCAGGATGACCGCGACCAATAGCTCTTCGTCGTCGGCCATTGCCTCGATTTCAGCCAAGCGTTGTCGGGCGTAATGCAAATCGGACCGCATCGATTCCAGATCGATTGATTGGTTGAGCTTGCGCCGCACTTGCAGTTTGAATCGCGCCAGTGCCTGGGCGAGTTCCAAACGCGCGCCGATATCGTCGGTTTCATTCGTCATTCGCTGAACCTCGCGTCATTGGTAACGGTCAAACGATGGGGTCGTGTACCGTCACGAGTTTGGTGCCATCCGGAAAGGTCGCTTCGACCTGCACCTCGTGCAACATGTCCGCTATACCCTCCATGACGTCATCCCGCGCAAGCAGTGTGCGGCCAAGATCCATTAGCTCCGCCACACTGCGACCGTCGCGGGCGCCTTCAAGGATCGCCGCGCTGATGAACGCGACCGCCTCGGGATAATTGAGCTTGAGACCGCGCGCCTTGCGCCGCTCAGCCAGCAAAGCCGCGGTGAACAACAACAACTTGTCTTTCTCTCGTGGGGTGAGTTCCATGGTTACGCCTCATGTAATCCGACCGATTCAGGTCGCCCATATTCTTGGCAAACACGCCGCACGGCCGAGCGCTTCCGCGCGAATCAACCGCCACAACTTAATAAATATGCCTCGCGCCTCTGCGGTGGAATCTCCCACGTACCGCGCGACTAGAAAATCCCCCAGCAGGGTTAATCCAACACGCACGTTCTCCGGGTTTGGCAAACCCGCCCGCGCATGGTGCAACAGGGCCTCGGTCACATCGGTCGCCCAAAAGGTTGCCGTTACCGGCCAACCGCGCAGGCCGGACGCCCGTGACAGGCCGCGCACACCATCGATGCTTAGGCGTTCGTGCAGCAACGGCACACCGCCGCGTCGTACCTCGATACGACTGTCGAACCAGCCCAGCGCGAATGCCTCACCGATCGCCGGACGCCCGAGACAAACAGTGTCCCAACCCACGAAGTGCGCGCCAACCTCAAGCTCCACCTGCATCCGCGCCGCGACACGCGCACCGGGAAACCCAATCGTCTCCTGCGGCAACCACTCGAGCGTCGCGTTTCGTCGTACCCTTAAATTCACTCGTTGCGACGCAAGCGCGCCACTCGAACGATAAAACTTCGTCGCGCCGGGGGTGGTCAACAACGCCGCGCTACCTTCGTCGGCGTCGACGTCGATCTGTAATTCATCGCCGCCGACAACACCACCCGGCGGGTGCAACAAGTAGAGATGACACACTTCGCCTTCCGGATAAAACGGACGCTGCACCACGAGCGGTCCGCGTTGACGCCGATTCGCAAGTACCGTTCGGTCACCGCGCCGACGCAGATCCAGCGCGAGTTCAGCGCGCCAATTGTCGCTAACCCCGAGCGCGGACACTCGCTCACTTGCTGGCACGTTGCGCGTAATATCGCCGCCGCGCGAACCCTGCGATCGCAACGGTCAGCATGAGCAAGGTAACCAGGGTGGTGCTCGGATTGTGCGCGATCAAATGCGATAACGCCGTGCCAGGGCCATGGTGAGCGAATGCCGGGGTGACAGGGATCGCTATCAGTATCGCCGCCAGGATGATTCCGGATTTATTCATGGTGAACGGCTCGGTTCGTATCAAACGGTTAAGTATTGTTGTACCAGTTGTTCGTTCAGCTCATCGATCGCACCTGCCGCGACCGCACGGCCGCGATCCATGATACAGAATCGATCGGCCACGCGTCGCGCAAAGGGCAGCTTTTGTTCGACCAGCAACACCGTGAGCCCGATATCCCGGTTCAGGCGTCGGATGATTTCACCGATCTCGTGCACGATATTCGGCTGTATGCCCTCGGTTGGCTCGTCCAATATCAGCAATCGTGGATCGGTGACCAACGCACGCCCAATCGCAAGCTGTTGCTGTTGCCCGCCAGAGAGGTCTCCGCCCCGACGCCCCAGCATCTCGCTCAGCACGGGAAACAGTTCATAAATATAATCCGGTACTCTGCGTAGCCCATCGCGACGCGCCGGAAGGCCGATTTCAAGATTCTCCCGCACCGTCAGCAGCGGGAAAATCTGGCGCCCCTGTGGCACGTAACCGATACCCAGACGAGCGCGGTGTTCCGCCGGTCGCTGCAACAAATCCACGTCACCGTACTCGGCTCGCCCGGAGCTCGCGACCAACAGGCCCATGATGCACTGAAGCAAGGTTGTCTTGCCGACCCCGTTCCGTCCCATCAGGCAGGTGCACAAACCATCGGGCACCTCGAGCGCTAGATCCCACAGGGTATGACTTCCACCGTAGTATTGATTGAGCCCTTCGATTTTCAACATGCAAACAGGCCTCCCGCATCGATACGCGCCGCAATCGTCATTCCCGTGCGCCGCAGCAAGTAGTGAGGAACCTTATCGCGACAGTAATCCCCATTCACACTCATCATGCCCCCAGATAGACCTCGATCACGCGCGGGTCATTCTGCACTTCGTCCATCCGACCCTCCGCGAGCACGCTGCCCTGATGCAACACAGTGACCTTGTTGGCGATTGAACGAACGAAGTCCATGTCGTGCTCGACCACGATCACCGTGTGCTTCCCGGCAAGTGAGGTCAGTAATTCGGCTGTTCGCTCCATTTCCTGATGGGTCATACCCGCGACCGGCTCATCCACGAGGAGCAGGTAAGGGTCCTGCATCAACAACATGCCGATTTCCAGCCATTGCTTTTGCCCGTGCGACAAGGCACCCGCGACATCGTGAACCTGTTCCCGGAGACCAATTATCGCCAGCACTTCGTCAATTCGCTCCCGTTGTGGCGCACTGATCCGCGCGTTCAGTGTCGACCAAACCCCTTTGTTGCCGACCATCGCCAGTTCGAGGTTTTCGAACACACTATGCTGTTCGAAAACGGTGGGCTTTTGAAACTTTCGACCGATTCCGGCTTGCGCGATTTCCGGTTCGGTGAGTTTGAGCAGATTAATCTGTTGCCCGAACCAGGCCGTGCCGCTGTCGGGACGCGTCTTTCCGGTAATGATGTCCATCATTGTTGTTTTGCCAGCGCCATTGGGTCCGATGATGCAACGGAGTTCTCCCGCATCGACATACAAGTTGAGGTCGTTGATCGCCTTGAAGCCATCGAAGGCGACTGAGATTCCGTCCAGGTAAAGAATCGTGCCGTGACTCGCATCGATTTCCAAACGTTGCCGCGGCATCATGAAACTCCAGACTTGATCCCGACGCATGATCTCGCGATAGCGTTGCAGAGAGTTCATGCCAGCTGCCTCCGGCGCCTGATCAAACCCGCGAATCCCTGTGGCAGTAACAACGTCACCAGCACGAACAGTCCACCTAGCGCAAACAGCCAGAATTCAGGGAACGCCGCGGTAAAATAGGTCTTGCCGTAGTTCACCAAAAATGCACCAGCAATCGCACCAAAGAGTGTCGCGCGACCGCCGATAGCCACCCAGATAACGATCTCGATCGAATTCAACGGCGAGAATTCGCCTGGATTAATGATGCCCACCTGCGGCACATACAACGCGCCGGCGATTCCGGCGAGTATCGCCGAGAACGTGAAAATCCAAAGCTTCACCCGCTCGACGCGGTATCCAATAAAGCGGGTACGAGACTCCGCGTCGCGAATGGCGATTGCTACCCGCCCAAGACGCGACGTGACAATATATCGGCATACGAGATAACCTGCCGCGAGCGCGATGGCCGAAGCGATAAATAGCGCTATTCGGGTCGAGTTCGCTTGCAGACTAAATCCCAGAAGATCCTTGAAGTCGGTCAGTCCGTTATTGCCTCCAAAGCCCATTTCATTTCGGAAAAACGCCAGCATCAGCGCATAGGTCAGGGCTTGGGTGATGATCGATAGGTAGACGCCGGTCACTCTCGAGCGAAACGCGAGCCAACCGAATACAAACGCGAGCACACCCGGGACCACGATTACCATTAGCATCGCGAACCAGAACATATCGAAGCCCTGCCAGAACCATGGCAGTTCCGACCAATTTAGAAACACCATGAAATCAGGTAACTCTGGATTCCCGTATACACCGCGATCGCCCACTTGACGCATCAGGTACATGCCCATTGCGTAGCCACCGAGCGCGAAGAACGCGCCGTGGCCTAGACTCAGGATGCCCAGATAACCCCAGACGAGATCCACGGCCAGCGCGAGCAGCGCAAAAGTCAGGTATTTGCCAAGCAATGTCACGGTATAGGTGGACACATGCAGCGGATGCGCGGGCGGCAACATCAGGTTGCAGACGGCTACGTAGAGCGTCATTAATGCCAACACAGCGAGCATCACCTGCCCTCCGCGATCGTTCTGCAGCAATTTTATGAGACCCATCGCTCAACCCTCCGCGGCACGGCCTTTTTGCGGGAACAAGCCCCGCGGCCGCTTCTGAATGAACAAGATGATAAACACCAGCACCAGGATCTTGGCGAGCACCGCGCCAGACCAAGGCTCCATCAATTTGTTCACAATCCCGAGGGTCAGACCTCCGACGAGTGTGCCCATTAGGTTGCCGACGCCGCCGAACACAACCACCAGAAACGAATCGATGATGTAGGCTTGACCGAGGTTTGGACCGACGTTGGTCAACTGACTGAGCGCGACGCCGGCGACGCCGGCAATGCCGGACCCGAGGCCGAACGTCAGTGCGTCGACCCGCCCGGATCTTACCCCCATCGCCCGCGCCATCGCTCGATTCTGCGACACTGCGCGCACCTGCAAACCAAGGGTCGTGCGTCGCAACACCCAGTACAAACCCGCGAAAACGATCAGACAAAAGGCAATGATGTAAAGACGGTTCAAGGTCAGCGAAAGCACGGCGTTGATTTCCAGTGAACCGGACATCCAACTCGGATTAGCAACCGGAACGTTCTGTGGCGAAACCAAGGTCCGCACGAGTTGCTGCAGGATCAAGCTGACCCCGAACGTCGCGAGTAGCGTCTCAAGTGGTCTACCGTACAAAAAGCGAATGACGCCGCGTTCGATCAGTATCCCGACGAGACCCGACACTACGAACGCCGCCGGTACCGCGAGGAGTAACGAGATATCGATGAATTGCGGGAGCCATTGCTGGATCATGTAGGTCGTATAGGCGCCCAGCATGATCAGTTCGCCATGTGCCATGTTGATCACCCCCATGACGCCGAAGGTAATCGCAAGCCCGATCGCGGCCAACACCAACACCGATCCAAGACTGACTCCGAAAAACAAGGTCTCGAGGCCGCCATAGAGCTTGAGTTTGCCCTCGATCGACATCAGCGCATCGCTCGCCGCGGCGATGACTTCAGCGCTGCCATTCGACTCCGCGAGCTCGGTGAGCTTCACCCGAACCGCCGGATGCAAACTGCCCCGCAGGATCTCAATCGCCGCGAGTTGTACCGAAGCATCGTCACTCCGCAGGTCGGAAACCGCGATCGCGGCCGCCATGACGTCTCGCACCTTGTCGTCGGCTTCGCGTCCGATCAGCCCGCGCAGCAGTTCAATCGTCTCCGGTTGCGGCCGGTCCAATACTTCGTTCACCGCCGTCAGGCGCAACCTGGCGTCCTCGTGATTGAGCTGAAGTCTCGAAATTCCGGAGCGCAGTTGCGCCCTCAACGCGTTATTTACGGTAATTTTCGCGACATCATTCTCACTCACCGTCTCGGACCGTTCGCCCGTCAGCGCATCGTTGAACGACCTTGGGGCAGCGGAAGCCGATGCGATGATCACCGATTCAGTTTTGGGATGAAATAGCAGTCGGCTATCAAGCATCGCCTGTAATATGTCGACCGCGCGCGCCGCCCCACTGGCGACGATAAGGTCTACCGCTTGCGATTTTTCAGTAAATGATTTTCCCGCCAGAAGTGGCAGTGATTCGGCCAGATCCTGGCCATCCGCGTGCGCCGCGTTCGGTCCAACCGAAGCCACTAGCAGGAGGATTATCAAGAGAACCCGCGTGATCAACGTAGTCCACGGTCGCGCCACGCCATGGCCATCTACGTCGCCGGAGGGAAGTATGCGCCTGCAATTGCTCATGAATCGATATAACCGTTCAATCGGGCATGGGGGCGCCAGATGTTCCGGCGCCCGTTATTATGTCAACAGCCGATCAGTAGTTTTGACCCGCGCACTTTTTGGTAACAGTGTTGTAGTTACCGCAGGCAATTGGCGCGGTCCAATCCGCGGTAATGTCCTTTGAACCTTCCAGGAAATCCGACCACGCGTCTCCGGGAACTTCCTTCTCGGTTTTCCAGACGACCTCGAACTGTCCGTCGTCCTGAATTTCGCCAATCAGTACCGGCTTGGTCAGGTGGTGGTTTGGCAACATCTTCGCGGTACCGCCGGTCATGTTCGGAACCTCGATACCGATCATCGCATCGACCACTTTATCCACCTCGGTACTCTTGACCGCCTCGACGGCCTTGGCCCACATCTTGAAGCCGATGACGTGTGCTTCCATAGGGTCATTGGTCACGCGCTTCTTGTCCTTGATAAAGGCATGCCATTGGTCGATGAAGGCCTTGTTCGCCGGATCTTCCACACTCATGAAGTAGTTCCACGCGGCAAGGTGTCCAACGAGCGGTTTCGTATCGATTCCGCTCAATTCCTCCTCGCCGACCGAGAACGCAACCACCGGAATGTCCGACGCTGAAATGCCCTGATTACCCAGTTCCTTGTAGAATGGGACGTTGGCGTCACCATTGATGGTCGACACCACGGCGGTCTTCTTGCCGGCGCTGCCGAATTTCTTGATGTCAGAAACGATACTCTGCCAGTCGGAGTGACCGAACGGCGTGTAGTTGATCATGATGTCGTCGGCCTTGACCCCCTTAGCCTTGAGGTAGGCTTCGAGAATCTTGTTGGTCGTGCGCGGATAGACATAGTCCGTTCCGGCAAGCACCCACCGTTTGACACCCAGATCGTTCATAAGGTAGTCGACGGCCGGAATTGCCTGCTGGTTCGGCGCGGCCCCAGTGTAGAACACATTACGAGACGATTCCTCGCCTTCATACTGCACCGGATAGAACAACAGTCCATTGAGCTCTTCAAACACCGGCAACACCGATTTGCGCGATACCGACGTCCAGCAACCGAACACGACGTCGACTTTATCCTTGGTCAGTAACTCGCGCGCCTTTTCCGCGAACAGCGGCCAGTTCGAGGCCGGGTCGACAACAACTGCCTCGAGCTTCTTACCGAGCAACCCACCCTTTTTGTTCTGCTCGTCCACCAGCATCAGGACTGTGTCCTTCAGCGTGGTTTCGCTAATGGCCATTGTGCCTGAAAGCGAATGTAGTACACCTACCTTGATGGTGTCGGCGGCGCTCACCACACCACCGATTGCCACGCCATACGCCGCGACCGCGGCGAGCGCAAGTCCCTTCACAGAAAATTTCATGATCTACCTCTTGGAGTCACGTTTTGCAAACAAATTGGTGCAGATACGACCACGCATCCGCTCAGAGATCGAAACTCAGGCTGTAGGAAACCACGAACAACGGATCTTCGTTGACCTCGTAGTCATCCGACATGGCCTTGCTCAATTTGAAATTAAGACTGTCAGTCGCGTTGAAATCGAGCGTGATGTGCGACCAGAGTCCATCACCGTCGTTGGTTGCGTTCCCATAAGTCACGCCAAACTTTCCGAACTCGTAGCCCAGCGTATAGTAAAGGCTGTCTTCCAGCGCATCATTGGCGCCTATGAGGGCCTTGGCGCTAAACCCGCCATAACCGACCCCAAGCACGACCTCGGCAAGGTCCGTATCCGAAATACTCACGTCGGATCCCGGCGGCAGCGGTAGCGCTTCATCCTCGGCGCTAGGATAAAAATAGGCTACATAGGAGGCATCGTAGGAAAATCCACCGATCTCGCCGCCGTAACCTAAATAAAGATCGAACTCACTGGAATTGTCGAACCAGCCTTCACTTGATCCCCAAATGCCTGCATAAAAGCCGCTTTCATGGGAGTAGTCCAGCGATCCCGATACGGCTGGACTTGGGTCGCTTATATTGAGACCTCGCCAGAAGTACATATTGCTTGCGGCGAAACTCGCGGAAATATCCGCGTATGCCGTCGGCGCGCCCATCGTACCGATGCCCATAATAGCGACCGCCGTTGCCAGTATTGCTTTCTTACTCATAGGTCTCTTGATCTCCTCGATTTTATTAGAGCGAACTCAACAAATCGTCACGATGCCGCGCCGATAAATATCCAAGGCTTTTTCCAGGCAGTTCCGATTTATTGTCGGAACGTTACTTAGCAACTCGTATGCCAAATACGACAAGCCGGGTTTGTGGCGCTTTTTCTACGCTTCGGTGGCTAAAAAGGTACGGGTGGGACACATTTAAGTGCGACGCGTCTGCGTAGCGCACCAGGACAGTGCGTTGATCGGATTTGGCACTTCGTGAAAAGCGGAATGCCTTCGCTGCTAGCGTCTCATCAACGGTCACGACGGACGCGAAAGCCTTGGCACAGTCGGTTCTGAGCGCCAAGCCATGACGAGTGAAGACAGGGGCACTCGATAATAGACCCAATCAGGCCATTACCAGCGGGGTGACCGGGATGCGCCGTGACTTAAATATACCGATAATGCCGGGTTCAGATGGGGGCGCCGCACGGGTTGGGTAGACGGAAGCGGCGGCGACAGGGACGGCTTCAAGGCGCCTCCTCCCAACCCTGCCTAGAGCGGCTTTTATCTTCCTGGGCGGCATCCTCGCCGTGAAAGTTAGACCGAGACGTCGACAACGAAACCGGTCGACCCGCGCAGCGCTACCAGCACGGCATGACGCTGCTCGGGCGTCAGATCGAGGTCGCCCCGGCGTAGCAGGCAGTCGATAATGACCAGATTGCAATTGGGTTTGAAGTCACGCGTGCCGGCAACCGTGCGCGCGACTCTCTCCAAAGGCCAGCGCTCGAATGCATCGACTTCGCCATCCTGATTGACGGGCGTCAACGCCTCCGGAAGTAACAGATCGAAGATGAATATCGTGTCCTGTTTCAGGCCCTTGTCGCCGTCGGTGCGGTATCGCAACTGACCGACAAATTCAGCCTGTGCGGCGAGCCACGAGGGTATTCCGGCCTCCTCGGCGCATTCCTTGGCAACGTTGTCCCGCAACGACAGATTCGCCGGTTGTCCGCCCGCGGCCAGGTGATCGAGCATGCCCGGAAAATTTGGCCGATCAAGCGCGCGTCGCGCCACCCACATCTCGAGTCCGCGCTCGGTTTGCACCAAACCGTTGACATGGATCCCATGGGCAGGCAGCCCGAAATACACCACCGCGGCACGTTCGAGCTCAAACAGTGTCGGTGCTTGCCAGCCGTGGCTGATCGCGTAGGTCTCGCCATACCAGCCTTGAATCACACCCCGCGCGCGCAGATCTTCCACGACCTCCGCCAGGGCTTGGCTGCGGGTCCTCGGCTCCGCGAGCTCGGTGCGCAGACGCACATCCGTGGGCGTAACCGAAAATACGCGCGGAAACGCTGTCAGTGCATCCGCGAAGGCGTGTCGGACCCAACCGATCTGGCGCGCACCGACGATGAAGGGCCGATAGCGCTCCTGGTGACAGCGATTCGACTCCTCGATCCGACTCAGAAACCCTTGCAACATGCCGCGCCCTCCAATGGTGGTCGGGGCATTATGGAGAGAATGGCGGGCAGTAAAAAGCCCGCCAAGGCGGGCTTTCAGCTTGTGTCGACCGAAGTAAGCGCGTCAGTTCACGAGATCCTTGATCAAGCTACCGCGACTTTCCGCCCCAAGTTCCACTTCATGACGGTAGTTCGCGTGGTCAATCCCAACGAGAATCGTTTCACCATCGCGAGCACTGTTGATCATTTCCGGACTGAGTTCGAAACGCAAAAAATGCACGCTGGAGGTCTTGGTGTCGTTCTCGCGCTCGAGATCCTCGTCCGCGATCGCATAGCTGCGCGCGTGCGCGCCGATCTGCACGTAGGTAACATCCTCGATTCCGATCAACCGCGACAGCTCGACCTTGCGCTCCTCCGGATCGGGAAACTCCACCATCATCGTCGCCTTGAAGTTAGTGCCATCCGGAATCAGCGGATTGTAGGCTTCAAGCTCCTCCTGGATGCCAGCCGCCTCGAAGATGCGCTCAACCCGCAGCATTTCCTGAACCTGGTATTGCACGATCAGGCGATCCTCGAAGTGCAGGGTCACGCTGGGTCCGACCGCGATGTTTCGGGGCTTCTTATGCGCCATCACCGTTCGGCGAAATTCCGGGCGCGTCACGGCGTATTGCTCCAGACTCATCAGGTCTTCACGCGTCAGTTTTTGCATCGTTGAGTACCTCATTTTTTGATCTTTAACTTGGATTGGAGCGCGGCTTGAACCGCATCAGATCCCATAGGCAAGGCGAATCAGGGTCAACGGGTGCTCCGCCTCGGTGCCGTTATTCGCGCCATGGGCGATCTGGGTGCCCGCCATCGGGCAGTCGCTGCCGTAGTGATCGGGTTGTCCGGATTTGACCTTGTTGACAATTGGCCGACAGATCTTCATCGACAGCTCATGAAATTCGGACTTCACCGCGTACGTTCCGTCATGGCCGGAACAGCGCTCGTAGAGTTCGATGGTCGTATCCGGCACCAGCTGCAACAGATCGCGGGTTTTCAGGCCAATGTTCTGCACCCGCAGATGGCAGGAAGCGTGATAGCCGACCTTGCCGAGCGATTTCTTGAAATCGGTTTTCAACAAGCCTTCCTTGTTTCGCAGCATCAGGTATTCGAATGGATCGAAGATATGCTGGCGGACCGTGGCGACGCCCGGGTCATCCGGGAACATCAGCGGCAGTTCCTGCTTGAACATCAGCACACACGACGGCACCGGCGCGACGATATCCCAGCCCGCCTCGATCATTTTCAGCAGCGACGGAATGTTCGCATTCTTGGCGCGCTCGACCGCGGCGAGATCGCCCAGCTCAAGCTTTGGCATACCGCAGCATTGTTCCTTTTCCGCGAGCGTCGTGGCGATTCCGTTGTGCTCGAATACCGCCACCAGATCCTCAACCACCTGTGGCGAGTTGCGGTTGCCGTAGCAGGTCGTGAACACTGCGGCTTTGCCGCGGGTACGTCCAACCGGCACGGCGTCCGCATGATTTGAAACGTGCCCGGCCAAGCGTTTGCGCGCGGAATCGCTGTGGTAGGTCGGAATGGCGGCCGCATGGTGCACGCCTAGAACCTTCTCCAGGCCCTTGCGGAAGGCCGAATTTTTGTTCGCGGCGTTCACCAAACCCGCAACGACGGGGATTCCGGCCAGGTTACCGACTGTGTCGGTGGAGGTTAAAATCTTGTCGCGCTTCAGCACCTCACCTTTCTTGAACTTGACCGCCTTGGCGCGCAACATCAGGTGCGGGTAGTCAACATTCCACTCGTGCGGCGGCACGTAGGGACATTTGGTCATGTAACAGAGGTCGCAGAGATAACACTGATCCACGACCTTCCAATAATCCTTCTTGTCGACGCCATCGACCTCCATGGTCGTCGATTCGTCGACCAGATCGAACAGGGTGGGAAAACTCTGGCACAGACTCACGCAACGACGACAGCCGTGACAGATATCGAAAACCCGCTCCAATTCCTTGTTTAGCGACTCTTCGTTATAGAAATCCGGGCTTCTCCAATCGAGTGGATGCCGGGTGGGCGCCTCGAGATTGCCCTCGCGAATGCCTTCAGTCGGTTGCGCCATCTTGGTTCTCCATTGCGTCGTTCAGGTTCGATCCAATCCCGCGTCCGCATTCCCACGTACCGCCTTTCGACGAACGCAGTCTGGGCCGGAGTCCGGTATCACAAATGCCGGAAACCGCGATAAGCCAAGTGGTGGTAGAGGATTCGACGGGTTCCGGAAAAAACGCAAGGCGGCCAAGCGGCCGCCTTGCGCAAAGA
This sequence comes from Thiotrichales bacterium, assembly GCA_050329935.1. Taxonomy (GTDB): domain Bacteria; phylum Pseudomonadota; class Gammaproteobacteria; order UWMA-0217; family UWMA-0217; genus CAYSFW01. Next base: position 60,507 of record JBHJOI010000080.1, read on the forward strand.
CTGATGTTACTCCATCGAGTCCAGGGCTTTCTGGAAACGGTTGGCGTGCGAACGCTCAGCCTTTGCCAGCGTCTCGAACCAGTCCGCGATTTCGTCAAAGCCTTCGTCGCGAGCCGTCCTCGCCATGCCGGGGTACATATCGGTGTACTCGTGAGTCTCACCGGCAATGGAGGCCTTCAGGTTGTCGGAGGTCGCGCCAATCGGCATACCCGTCGCCGGATCGCCGACTTCCTCAAGGTACTCAAGGTGGCCGTGAGCGTGTCCGGTTTCGCCTTCGGCGGTCGAGCGAAATACCGCGGCGACGTCGTTGTAGCCTTCAACATCCGCTTTTGCCGCGAAATACAGATAGCGACGGTTCGCTTGCGATTCGCCCGCGAAGGCCTCTTTCAGACTCGACTCGGTTTTGCTGCCTTTCAGAGCTGTCATATTCAATCTCCTTGTTGGTTGAAAATCAGGTTGTTACGAATGGTTTAGACTTGGTCTAAAACGTGGCGGAATGTTAGCCGAATTAACCCCAGAGTCAAGTCAATTAATCCCTGGAGCGATTCAATCCCGCTGGACCGCGCGCCGTTTGACCCTTCCCCTATTTACCATTAGGTTAACGCATCTTCCTTAGCCGTTAACAAGTCCAAGACTATGAGCACAGAGACGGTCGACGGTCTCGACTTTGAGCAGGCGCTGACCGCGCTACAACAACTGGTCGAACGGATGGAAACCGGAAAACTCACTCTGGAAGACAGCCTGGCGGAGTACGAACGCGGGGTGCGGCTGTCGCAGCGATGCCAGTCCCTGCTCGACACCGCAGAGCAACGGGTGCGCATCCTGATGGATAACAAACAACTGGCCGATCTCGATGAAAAACCCTGAAAGCGCGACGATGCCTAGTCTCCAAGCGCTCATGCCTGAATGGCAGGCGCGCATAGAGTCGCGGCTCGATCATTGGCTCCCCTCGGCCGAACGGCACCCGTTACGCCTGCATGCAGCGATGCGCTACGCATGTCTCGGCGGTGGCAAGCGAATTCGGCCGCTGTTGATTTACGCAACGGGACTGGCGACTGGCCAGGATCTGCGGCACCTCGACGGTATCGCCTGCGCGGTCGAAATGATCCACGTCTACTCGCTGATTCACGACGACCTACCCTGCATGGACGACGACGATCTGCGGCGCGGTAAACCGACCTGCCACAAGGCATTCGATGAGGCCACGGCGGTGTTGGCGGGAGACGCGCTGCAAGCGCTGGCGTTCTATATCCTCAGTCACGACCCGGACATATCGCAGGATCCGGCGATTCGGCTCAGTATCGTAGCGGCGCTCGCTCGCGCGGCGGGCTCTCGGGGCATGGCTGGCGGCCAGGCGATCGATCTCGCCTCGGTAGGCAAGCGGCTCTCGATCGTCGAACTCGAGGCGATGCATATCTTCAAGACGGGCGCTCTGATACGCGCCAGCGTGATGATGGCGGCCTCGACTCGCCCCGAGCTGGGTGGTGAACGTTTGGACGCACTGGACCACTACGCGAAGTGCGTGGGTCTCGCGTTTCAGATTCGTGACGACATCCTTGATGTTGTGGGCGATACGGAAACCTTGGGAAAAACCGCTGGCGCCGATCATGCGCTCGACAAACCGACATTTCCGGATACTATCGGGCTTGAGGCCTCGCGCGATCGGGCGCGCGAGTTATGTGAGGAGGCCTTGGCCCATCTCGACGGGTTCGGGTCCTCCGCCGACGTGTTGCGGGATATCGCACGTTACATCGTCGAGCGAATTTATTGACCGGATGAATCTGCCACCGCGGCGAGCACTGGAACCCGCTCGACCGACCGCGGCGACCACGGACGCTACATGCCAGACACGCTGCTGAACAAGATCGATTCGCCCCACGACCTGCGCCGCCTGCCGGAACATGCGTTGCCACAACTCGCGCGGGAATTGCGGGTATTCCTGCTGGACTCGGTCTCGCGCACCGGTGGGCACCTCGCCTCGGGCCTTGGTGTGGTTGAACTCACCCTTGCGCTGCATTACGTCTTCGACACCCCGAACGATCGTCTGGTTTGGGACGTTGGCCACCAATGCTACCCGCACAAGATCCTAACCGGGCGGCGCGCGGCAATGGATTCCATTCGACAATCCGGCGGCATCGCGGGATTCCCCAAGCGCGCCGAAAGCGAATACGACACCTTCGGCGTGGGACACTCCAGCACTTCGATCAGCGCCGCGCTCGGCATGACGATCGCCGCTCGGCACTTGGGAACGGCGCACAAAGCGGTGGCCATCATTGGTGACGGCGCGATGACCGCCGGCATGGCGTTCGAGGCGCTTAATCACGCCGGAGCGACCAAGGAGGACCTGCTTGTCGTGCTGAACGACAACGACATGTCGATCTCGCCGAATGTCGGTGGACTCTCGAATTACATGGCGCGAGTGCTTTCCAGTCGGCTCTACGCGACCGTACGCGAGGAAGGCAAGCGCTTCCTGCAAGCGGTGCCAGGCGTTCAGGCGTTTGCTCGCCGCGCCGAGGAACATGTCAAGGGCATGTTGATTCCCGGCACCCTGTTCGAGGAACTCGGCTTCAACTATATCGGCCCGATCGATGGCCATGACTTGCAGGAGTTGGTGCGCACGCTGCGCAACATACGGCAACTGCCAGGGCCGCGCCTGCTGCATGTCGTCACGCGCAAGGGCAAGGGCTATTCGTTGGCGGAACAGGAACCGGTGCGCTATCACGGCGTCGGCAAGTTCGATCCGCAAAATGGCCTGGGCGGGGAGAAGAGTGGGGCATTGACCTACACCGAGGTGTTTAGCCGCTGGATCTGTGACCAGGCCGCGTCGGATCCGCGCTTGATCGGGATCACCCCGGCGATGCGCGAGGGTTCGGGTCTGGTCGCATTCTCCGAGCGCTTTCCCGATCGCTACATCGACGTCGCGATCGCGGAGCAGCATGCCGTCACGCTGGCCGCCGGTCTTGCCTGCGATGGCATGAAGCCGGTGGTCGCAATCTACTCGACCTTTCTGCAACGCGCCTACGACCAACTGATCCACGACGTTGCCCTGCAAAATCTTCCGGTCCTGTTCGCAATCGATCGCGCCGGCCTGGTCGGCCCGGATGGACCGACACACGCCGGCAGTTTCGATCTCCCCTACCTGCGCTGTATCCCGAATCTGGTGATCATGGCACCTAGCGATGAACGCGAGTGTCGGCGGATGCTCTGCACGGGTTTTCAGCTTAACCAACCCGCCGCGGTGCGATATCCGCGCGGCACTGGCGTTGGGGCGAATCCGGGAACCGATTTCACACCACTGGCGCTGGGCAAGGGGGTGGTCGCTCGCTCAGGGCGCGAGATCGCCCTACTCGTGTTCGGCGCACCACTGCCCGCCGCGCTTGAGGCCGCGGCGCGGATCGACGCGACGGTCGCGAACATGCGTTTCGTCAAGCCGCTGGATGCCGATCTGCTGCGCGAGCTGGCCCTCAGCCACGCCGCCTTGGTGACCCTTGAGGACGGCGCGGTGATCGGAGGCGCGGGGAGCGGTGTCAACGATTGGTTGGCGGCCGCAGGCATACCGACGCCGGTGCTCAATCTCGGGCTCCCGGATCGCTTTCAGGACCACGGTAGCCGCGAGGAACTGCTGGCCGAAGCGGGGCTGAACGCGGACGGTATCGTTTCCGCTATAATGTCGCGCTTTCCGCTGGCAAATTGCGTCTCGGCCGCCGCTCGACTAGCATCCAGCTGAACTACCCGGTCTCTCGATACATGTCGGAAAAGTACACGCTCAAGATCGAGGCGGATTTTGCTTCCGCCCATACCCTGCGCAACTACCCGGGCGATTGCGCGCGGATGCACGGACACAATTGGAAGGTCGAGGCCGAGGTGGAAGCCACCCGGCTTGATAGCTCCGGGATGGGCATCGATTTTCGCGAAATCAAGCGCGTCGCCCGTGAGGTCGCGGCACGCCTCGACCATCAATATCTTAATGATGTCGAGCCCTTTACCCGCCTCAACCCCACCGCAGAGAACATCGCCGCCTATTTCTACGATGAACTCGCAAAGGCACTCAACCGCGAACACCTTCGCGTCAGCGCCGTGACCCTGTGGGAAACCCCGCGCGCGAGCGTGCGTTACACCCGAGATTAGGAGTGCGAGACGTGTCAGCCGTCCTGTCGAAGCCAAACCTCATCCCCGACGTGCAGGGGTTCGCCGACTCACGTCAGATCCCGATCGACAAGGTCGGCATCAAGTCGATCCGGCATCCGATTCGGATCGGCGAGCGTGGCGGCGCCGAGCACCACACGATCGCCGAATTCAACATGTACGTGAACCTGCCACATAACTTCAAGGGTACGCACATGTCGCGATTCGTCGAGATTCTCAATGAGCACGAGCGTGAACTGACGGTCGATAGCTTCAAGCAAATGCTCGGCGAAATGACTGAACGCCTGGAAGCGGAGTCGGGCCACATCGAGATGCGCTTCCCCTACTTCATCATGAAATCGGCGCCTGTTTCGGGCGTGCAAAGCATGATGGACTACGACGTCACCTTCGTCGGTGAAATCCATGCCGGCGTTGCACACATGAACATCAAGGTGGTGGTGCCTGTCACCAGCCTGTGTCCATGCTCAAAAAAAATCTCTGAGCGCGGCGCGCACAACCAGCGCTCGCACGTCACAGTCAACGCCCGGGTCAAGGAACTGATCTACATCGAGGACCTCATTGATCTCGTCGAGAACGAGGCGTCCTGTCAGCTATACGGGTTGCTGAAACGTCCGGACGAGAAATTCGTGACCGAGCACGCCTACGACAACCCCAAGTTCGTCGAAGACACGGTGCGCGATGTCGCCGCGCGTCTAAACGCGGATGAGCGGGTGGTCGCGTACACGGTCGAATCGGAGAACTTCGAGTCGATCCACAACCATTCAGCTTATGCCTACATCGAGAAAAACAAAGCTGCCTAGGGCGGCGGCGCCCAGCAATGAATACTCGAAGTCCTTGTGCGTTACGTGTTTGTCCGTCGCGCCTATCGGTCTAGCTAGCAACCCGCTGTTCAAATCCACTTGAGGCGGATCTGCCTCTACGGCGAATACGGCGCGAGCCGGAACATCCAACCCAGGAATCAGATCAAAACAACGCCATCTCGGGACCGATGCGCGGTGGTGGAATTGCCATCGGATCAGCGCCGACTGGCGGAATGTACGTCGACACCGCGTAGCCCGCGGGAACGACGTGCAACGCATTGCGACCCAAGATCTCGAGTCCGGCCCGGTCGACCCACGCACCTTCGAATTCCTCGACCGATATCCAGCGTTCGCCCTGTTCCGGATCCGCGACCACGACCCGCCCGCTCCCCACCGCGCGCAGCACCACGAAGTGTCGCGCCCCGGAGTGGTCCAGCAGCACGATTGACGGCACCGGCGCGTCAGCCAGCGGCAACAAATTAGCGAGGCGGTAACCTCGCGCGCGCAGACCCTTCGACTCAACATAACGCTTTAGATCGAGCATCGAGAAGCCAACCGCGCGCACTGCGCCAGGATCGCGGTCGCGCAGTAGCCAACGCGTGATCTCCGGCTCATCGATCTCGAATCCGAACTCATATCGCAACACGGTCGCCAGCGCTGCAGTACCGCAGCTAAAGTCCGTCTGCTGTCTGACCACGGTCTCGAATCCAGAATCGCCCTGACCGTCGGCCGGCGTCAAAAGCGGATCGGCGACCAACCGCGGATCGCCCGCAAACGTCAGGTGGCTGATAACGAGAAGGCCGTATCCGAATCCGCTGCGAGCGACTCGTAAGTGCGTCAAGTTTCTGCATTCCAGGTGCGTCCTGGTGATCGATCGTCGGCGCAATCCGTGTCTCGAGCTCCCTCGGTGCCGAGAACACGCCGAATAATACCTGCGTCCGGCCCTGTCCCGGCACGGATCAGACACTTTGAACGCGCGCCGGGTCGTTCGTTCGCTGGTTGCGCCGGAACGGCGTAACAGGTTCAGCGGCAATGTAATTCAACGTCCTGGAATTCCCGACCTGATTCCAGCAAGCAACCGTCGCGTGTTGGGCTTATGGCGGTCCAGCGCAAAAGGCACTAGGAGCCTGTCTCGACCGCTTACGGCGAACAACTGTAGTTGTCCTAGAATCCTCGGTTGACCGCTCTTTTGTGAGCGAAACTTGTTGTTCACATGGCGGTTTCGCACCGGGTGTCGCGCCACCTTCCGGGTTGGCGCGCTACGTGCCGGATTACTCCCGACGTCCTGCCCTTCGCCCTACGGGCCGGCCTATGGCCGTTCAATTCGCTCCTGCGAATTAGTGCACGGTCTTCTCGGCGTATGGCTGCGTTGCAACTCCTTGGAAGGGAACAACCATT
>JBHJOI010000081.1:0-2101 GCA_050329935.1 Thiotrichales bacterium
GTAATTGACCGAATTGTGTTGAGGTTCACAGCGCCGAACTTTGTTCGGCTTCGTGCGTTGAAAAAAGTTCCCCACGCGGCGTAGCATGGCGCCCACTCACACCCCCTCAGGGAAAGAAACTGCGGGCGCGAAAGGCATTTCAGCAGCTGTGGGAACGACCGTGGTCGTGTCACCTGTTGTTTCGTAACCATCTATCTCACGGAGATCAAATGTTCATTCAGAAATCAGTCGCGCGCGGGGTCGCCGCGGTGTTTGCGGTTGGCACGCTGTCGGTTCTACAGTCGGCAATCGCGTCACCCTCTCTTTCGAACGATGTGGTACGCATTCTCCCTTGTGCCATCGCAAACTCAGTTGACGAACCTGCTTGCTCGTCGACCCTTCCACAAGGAGCAAACAAGTATCAGATCGACTATCGCGTTTATGTGGATAACCCCGCGCCCGCGACGGCACCGACTCCACCTGTGCCGCCAACGCCTGTCGCATTGTCCACGGCAGGACTTGATTCGGTATTTCAGGCCAGCAAGTGGGCGTTCGTATCCGTAGTAGAACGCTCAACGACCTTGACCGACCCGGCGGCGCCTTACGATGGCAAAGCGGCTCTATCGCTAGGCGCGACCACTGACCTTCCCCAAGGCTCCAACGCCTCGGTAACCGTGCGCGTCGAGGCCTTGATCGACAAGGGCACAATCCCGGAAATGATCGCGACGATGGCCTCGGGTGCGGAATCATTGACCAACAGCGCCAAGGTCTATGTGCCGGCAGAGCGTTCGAACAACGCTGCCATCGGTCGCACCTGTACGCCTGTTGCGAACGCCCCGAACAAGGTCGTTAACGGAAATTTCAGTTCGCTGTCCACTATTGAACCCAGCCCGCAGGCACCGGTGTTGTCCTCGGAGACAAACCCGATTCCAGGCGCTGGTTTTTATAGTGAGCTACCGTTAACCGAGCAGGGTTTCGGTGTCTATAACGACAATAAAAAGATTTCGATCGTTCGTGGACCCTCGGTTTCACCCTTTGCGCAACAACTGCCATTACCTTTGGGGTCCTCGGTCAATTGGCTGCGCCACGGCGGCGGTGCGCTCGACAACGTTGGCAAACCGATTGACGACCAGCCGCAAAAATTCTGGTTGCAACAGGTCGACGGACTCATTCCAGAGAAAACCTATCAGCTCCAGGCCTGGTTCTCGAATATTTCAGCACCTGAAACAAAATCCGAATCGCCTCCGATCATCCGGTTTTTGATCAACGGCAACGATATGGACGGTGCCGATCTGACCTTGACCCACGAGACCAGCGAAACCGGCGACGTATGGTATTTGCTGAGCGGCACCTTCACCGCGACGGCGAACACGGCCAAGGTCGGCATCGTCAATAAGCAGGTTGGCTGGCATTTCAATCAAGCGGCAGTTACTGATATTTCGCTTACCGAATGTCAGGCCGGCACTACGTCAAGTTCAACCGCAACCTCGACGGGCACGCCCTCGACCACGCCGCCTCCGACGACGACTGCGCCTCCTGTCACGACGGCAACCAGCGGCGGCGGTGGTGGTGGCGGCGCCGCGGGCCTCGGTCTGCTCGCGTTGCTGGCTCTTCCGGTTGCGATCCGGCGCAAGTGGAAGCGCTAGATCGCGCGCGCCAAACCGACTGTGGCTTGGTTTGACGCCAAACGCCAACGGCGGTGGATCGAAGGATTCGCCGCCGTTTCTTTGTTCAATCGATTCGAGTTGGGAATTCAAAGCGCGCTCGCGCGAATTGCTTCGTGGACGCGCTGCCTACAACGATGCGTCTAACCCTAATCTGATTCGCGTGCGGTGAGTGCCAACAGCACTGCGCCGTCGACGCTGGTCAACTCCAAGTTCGCATGCGTGAGTCGATACCGCGTGGCCGCGCGCATCGCGTTGAGAAATTCCCCTTCCAGCCTCATCCGCGCCGGCTCGCACGCCATCTTGGTTCCGGCCAGTCGGCCGAACTGTAAGCGTGTACCGTCGAGTTCGAACGGGCCGGCGAAGCGGTTGCACCCCGATCCACCCGAGACCTGGAGTTCCCGAGTGTCGAGCGTGAAATGCGGGGCGTGCGCGCCGGGTGTCAGTGCGCGGCCGGC
>JBHJOI010000082.1:0-14201 GCA_050329935.1 Thiotrichales bacterium
AAAAGGGCAACGCCAAGATGGGCCAACTGCATGCCCCAAAAACCGCGCGGTTGTTCCAGCCAACCGCCCCAACGCCGCTCGGGCCGATGGCGACGGGCAAATCCCAGTGCGACCCCACCCACAATCCACGCGGCGAGAAACAGACCCAACGTTGTCAATCCGCCACCGCCACCGAGCATGAACGGTAGCGTGACCGCCACCGTCAACGCGAACGCAAACACCCAACCCAACCGCGCGGCGACCCGCGGCACCGCGTCCCCGCGCCACCGCGTCAACGGCCCAAACCCCAACAGAAACAGTGCCAGTGCCGCGACCGGAACAAAGGTTGAATTGAAATACGGCGGTCCGACCGAAACCTTGCCGAGCCCAAGCGCGTCAAGCAACAGCGGATAAAGCGTGCCGAGCATGACCGTGCCAAGCGCGGCCACGAGCAACAAATTATTCCCAAGCAACAACGATTCACGCGAGAACGCCGTGAAGCCTTCGGTCGCGGCGCGGCGCGGCGCGCGCCACGCATGGAGCACCAACGACCCGCCGATCACGACGGCCAGCAATCCCAGGATGAAACTGCCGCGCGCCGGATCCGTCGCGAACGCATGCACCGATGATAGTACGCCAGACCGCACCAGGAACGTGCCCAATAACGAAAGTGAAAACGTACCGATCGCGAGCAATACGCTCCAGTTGCCGAACGCTCCCCGCTTGTGCGTGACCGCCAGCGAATGGATCAACGCGGTGCCGGCAAGCCAGGGCATCAACGACGCGTTTTCGGTGGGATCCCAGAACCACCAGCCGCCCCAGCCCAGTTCGTAATACGCCCACCAGCTTCCCAACGCGACCCCCGCGGTCAAGAATACCCAGGCCGCCGTGGCCCAGGGCCTCACCCAACCCGCCCATTCGGAATCAACCTTGCCGGCCAGTAGCGCGGCAATCGCGAACGCGAACGCCACCGAGAATCCGACATAACCCATGTACAGCATCGGCGGGTGCAGAATCATGCCGAGATCCTGCAACAACGGATTCATGTCTCGCCCGTCCAGAGGAACCGGCGACAACCGCTCGAACGGATTGGAGGTCAACAGCAGCAAGGCGATGAATCCGACCATCGTCCACCCCAGCACCGCCAGTACCCGCGCTCGAGCGACCTCGGGCAAGCGCCGCGAAAAGGTCGCCACTGCGGCGCCCCAACCGGCCGCGATCAACACCCAGAGCAACAACGAGCCCTCGTGGGAACTCCAGCTCGCGGTCAGCCGATAGATATCCGGTAACTCGGAATACGAGTTTCGGGCGACATTCTTGACCGAGAAATCGTTGACCAGGAACGAATTGGCCAACGCGAGAAAAGCGAATGCGATGAATATGAACTGGCCCTGGGCGGCAGTCCGCGCGACCGCCATCCAGTGGCATTGGTTACGCCGAACGCCGATCAGCGGCAGCGTGCCCTGCAACAGCGCGAGCACCCCGGCCAGCACGACCGCGAAGTGTCCGAGCTCCGGAATCATCGGCGACCCGTTTTGCCAACGTTGTTCATATTCAAACGCCCCAACATGGAAAAAGGAGCCGGCTTGACGCCGGCTCCAGCTTTGAGGACCACGAGACCTTACTTCGCCTTGGCGACCGGCGGCGCCATCGCCTCATTGAGTTTCTTGATCATGCCCTGGGTCAGATCGATCGACCGGGTCAGCGACTCACGCGCGTCTTCTGGGTTATGGAAGCCGTCCGAGTTCTCGGCGGTCCACCACTCCCAATAGGTATGGGCCTGATCGTGCACTTTGCGCGCCTCGTTCAACAGATCCGCGCTGACACCGCTGCGCCTGGCCAAGGTGAACGTATCGATGAACGCACTCAACCAATACTCCGCCTTGGTGATCTTGCCGCGGGTGTACTCCTGAACCGAGTCCATCGCATAAAGGGCCTCACCCTCGCTCCAGTAGGCGTGGCAGGTCAGGCAGGTTTCCTTGACCATTTCGCGCGGACTGCGCTGGCCATGAGTCGTGTAGGTCTTGCCATCCGGTTGAACCTGCTTTGGCATATGGCAATGTTTGCACTCGACGCCGGCCTTTTCGTGCTTGGAACCCCAGAAGGTTTCCATCTCCGGATGCTGCAACTTGGACAACAAGGCGCCGGTGGTCGCGTGCTTGAAGTCGCGGAAGTTGATCTTGTCCGCCGCGGCTTTGTAGTCGAACACGTTCTGCCAGAAGAAGTGGTTGGTGCGGCGATCCGTCATCTTGACATCCGGACCTCCGGTCTTGAGATCGAACCCCGGGTTGCAGTTGTATTCGACATGGCACTGCGCGCACATCAGGTTCGAGTCCGGCTTCGACAGCAGGCCGATCGAGCGGAAATCCTTGCCGTCGCGCTGGAAGTTAACCTTGGTCATCGTGATCTTGCTGCTCTTTTCCGCATCGTACGGATAGGTGCCCATGTTGCGATCGACGACCGCCTCGATGAGTCCGTCGCGAACGACACGCGGTTGCGCCGAGTGAGGATCGTGGCACATGAAGCAGTTCAGGCCATGATCGAGATCCCGCGCGAAATCGACGACCTTGGAGGTCCGCGCCCACTTGGCCTTTTCGTTCTCGTCACCCATATATGACCAGTCGAGGATATGATCCATGGTCTTGCAGTTCAGGCAGACTGGGTTGGCGGCTGTCGCGGTTTGTGGCAGGAACGCCTTCTGATCCGAGCTCCCGGGCTCCTTGTCGGTAAGAATCGTCCACGCACCTTGGGCGGCCCCGCGAGCGTCCACGATCTTGGTCCAGTCCTTCAACTGGAACCGACCGCCATAGGCACGATCGACGATGAAGTGGTCAACCAGCATGAAGACGTGACTACGTGGCTCGGCGTGTTCCTTCGCAAAGCCGTGGCCGGCGATCAGCTTGTCGAATAGCGGTGAGCGACTCTTGAAACTCGCCTTTTCGACCCGCGCATGCGACTTCAGATTAAGTTCGACGAAGGAGTTGTATTGCGCCGTGTGGCACGACGCACAAGCACCGTGATCGACGCGCGTTTCTGGGCGTACGCCCATTTTCTTGTCCTCGGCGGTCTTCATGTGTTCAACCGCTTCATGGCAATGGGCGCAGTTGACGGTCGCGTGGCGACTGTCGGCACCGGAGTGAAAATCCTCGACATTGGCGTGGCAAGAATAGCAGCGCTTGACGTCGACCGGCTTGACCTGAGGGGTCTTGCCCGGCTCAACCGTTCGCGCGGGTGGTTTGAACTCGGGCGCCTTGGGTGCGGCTTCAGCCGGAGCCGCGGCTGGCGCCGCTGGGGCTGCTGCTGGGGCTGCTGCTGGCGTCGCCACCGCTGCGGGCGCGGCGGCCTTGGCTTCGTCGGCCTTTTGCGCCAACGCGTGCGCGCTGAAGCCAAACAGTAGGAAAACCGCGGTCAAGGCCAAGTGACCGGCGCGGGATACTCTAGTCATTTCAACACCTCCACGTTTTTCTCAAGACTTGGGGTCAGTCCGTCACGCGATCCGGACTGAGTCGCATGGCGCGCGCGATACCGCGGTTTTCGGATTCGTCTGCTCGGTGTTTTCATCGTCTCTCCTCGGTTCTTCGTATCGGTGGTGACGGCGCTCCGTCGGTTTTTATGCGTGGTCACGCGAAGGCATCCGCCATCACGTTATTGAACCAGCCCACGGCGTACTCGGCCTCCAGCTTGCGTTGCAGCGCCGGCGCATCGACCGGCGAGACCCCGCCGGCGTCCTGCACATAGACGAACTGGTTGTTCGCGACGCGGTAGACCTGAACGACGGAAAACCCATAATCCGGCGACGCAAGGCTGTAGCAAGTGTTCGCGTAGTAAGGCGTCGGTGGCGGCAAGCCGTTGAACTTCGCGACGATCGCACCGGCCGCGACCTTGGCTTGGGTCATCGCCATGTGCGCGGACTTCGGCATCGGGAAATTCGGCAGCTCCCCGGCGACGCAGGCATCACCGAGCACATAAACGTCTTTGTGCGCGGCAGACTCCATGGTCATCGGGACGACCTCGCACCAACCATTCGCGTTCGCGAGCCCGGACCCCAGCGCGATGCCACCCGCGCGGTGCGGCGGAATCACGTTCAGTACGTCCGCTTTGTGATTGCCAAACTCGGTGAACGCGGTACGCGCCTTGGCATCGATGCGCGTCACCTTGCCATCGGACGATGCCGGCACCCACTCGATCATGCCCGGGGTGAGCGCCTTCCAGGCCTGCTCGAACAAACCCTTCTTGGCGAAGGTGTCATTCGAATCCAGGATCAGCACCTTGCTCTTGGCCTTGCCATGCGTGAGACAGTAGTGCGCGACCTGCGCCGCCCGCTCGTAGGGTCCGGGCGGGCAACGAATCGGCGCCTTGGGGACTGTAATAATGAATACGCCCCCGTCCTTCATCCCCTCGAGCTGCTTTTTCAGCAAAGCGGTTTGCACGCCCGCCTTGTAGGCATGGGGAATATCGGTTTCGACCTTTTCCGAGTACCCCTCGACGCCTTCGTAGGCGAACTCGATGCCCGGCGAAACCACTAGGGCGTCGTAGGCGAAGTCGCGCTTGCCTTTCGTGGTGACGGTTTTCTTCGTGGTGTCGATCGATGCCGCCAAATCGTGCACGACCTTGATGCCGCGCTTGGCAAGGCCACCGTAACCGACCTGCAGGCTCTCGATCGTGCGGTGGCCGCTGATGACCTCATTGGACAACGGGCATGAGGTGTAGGTCTTGTTCGGCTCGATCAGGGTCACCTCGATTCCCGGATCCATCATCGTGAGGTATTTGGCCGCGGTCGCGCCACCAAACCCGCCGCCGATGACGACGACGCGTTTTTTGGCGGCGTGGGCACGACGTGGAATGGTCAGCACTGAAGCCAGTGGCGCGGCCGCCAGCGCCATGAGAAATTTGCGGCGATCGGTTAGGCTCATGACTGTCCCCTGTTTCATTTCTGCTGGCTGGCGTAGAAGTGAGCGAGGCCAACGACCTCCTCCTCGGTGAGACGACTGGTGTTGCGGCGCATTTTTTCGTGCGGCAGGTTGATCGCCGGGTCGCGGTACTTGAGGAGCTCGAGCTCGATATACCTGGCCACCTGTCCATCGATACGCGGCGTCTTGTCGTTATCGGGCTCGCCACCGCGCTCACCGTGGCATTCGACGCAACGATCGGTCGCCCACTTGCCCTCGTTGATCATCTTCGGATCGAGGTTCGCTTGCGCGACCGGGGTCCAGGGTTTCTCCGCGAAATACTTGGCCAGCGCGACGATTTCGTCTTCGCTATAGCCCTTGATGAGCCGCCCCATCGTGGCGGAGAAGCGGGTGCCCGCCTTCCATTCGAGCATCGTGTCCCGAAGATAGGTTTCCGGAAGTCCCGCCAGCGAAGGCATCGACCCGCCGGCACTGACTCCATCGACGCCGTGGCAGTTGTTACAAGTATCGGCCAGCCCTTTGATGCTGTCCGACGCGCCGACCGGCGCCGACGCCATCAGCCCGGCGGCCGCAAGGGCAAACAGGAGCGTTTTTCGCACGTTGATTTCCTCCGTTTCGCTGGTCGAGTAAGCGACGGTGTTCGAATTCGGCGACTCCGCCGCATCGCACGCATCGTTGTTGGTATGCCGACCGTGGGCGACCGCAATCGCGATTACCCGTTGGCCTTCGATCTCATCTCCACACCGTGACTGTGTGAAATTCTGCTTCCCGTGACAACGCAATGATTGACCGAGATCAACGCCGTCTTTGAGATTGATCAAAATAATGGCGTGAAGGCCGTCACCCGACCAAAACGTCGAACGGCATATTAATCCAGGTCAATCATTCGGTCGGAGCGGAACGGCGCACGAAAGAAACCGTTCGATTCCTTGATCTGAGACAAGTCCTTTTGGACGAAATCGAAAAGATACTGTCCGTAAAGATACTTATAGCGCGCGCATCGCGTACCACCACGAGCCAACCGTCGCCAAGATGAGCCGTTACGAAGCCCAACAATTCGCAAGCCAGCTCCGCAACTCGGAGCTGTTCAGTAGACTGCCAAGCGCCGAGTTCGAGATTGTGACCAAACACTGCGCGCAACGCGTCGTGCACGATCAGAGCAAGCTGTTCATGCAGGACATGGAGTGTCAGGAAGTTTTTTTGCTGATCAGCGGGCTGGTCAAGCTATGCCGCAGCAACGGCAATCAGCGTCGCGTGCTGGGGCTGGTGTATCCCGGAGAGTTGTTCTGTCTGGAAGCGGTCTATTCCGGGCAGCGGTATCCGTTCACCGCGCAAGCGATCGAGACCTGTTGGCTCGCGGCGTTCGACGCGCGCCCGTTCGTGCGATTCGTCGAGCAACGGCCCGAACTCAGGCAACAAGTCTTGCACGCCCTCGGCGCCAACTCCAAGCGCTGGATGCTGCGCCTGGAGCACAATCAACACCTCACCGCCGAGCAGCGCATCGCGGCCTATCTGATCGATCGACTCGATTGCACCCAAAGCGACGGTTTACTGCGCGGAATCCCGAAACGTCGCACCGACCTAGCCAGCCTGTTGGCGATGACCCCCGAAACACTCTGCCGCGAGGTTAGAAAACTCAGGGAGCGTGGTCTGCTGGCCGACGCGGACGGTGAACTCTCGGTCACCGACCGCGCCAAGCTGCACCAGCTCTGTGAAAGCGCGACCTGAGCCGAAGTGGCGCTACCCGAGTCCGCCGATGCGACAAACGCATCCGCTTGTCCGCGTTATGTCGTAAACTTGCGAACCCCGTAGCAACCGGACTCGAAATTGCGCCCGATGCTGGAAGTCCAATCCCTCGCCTGCGAGCGTGGCGACCGCCATCTGTTCCATGACGTCAGCTTCGTGTTGGAGCCTGGTTCGCTACTTCATGTCCTTGGCCGCAACGGCAGCGGCAAGACCACTTTGTTACGAACGCTGTGCGGACTGTTTCTCGCCAACGCGGGCGATATCCGCTGGAACGGGCAGTCGATCCGCGAGCAGGGCGAGGACTTTCGCCGGAATCTGCTGTATCTAGGCCACCTGAACGGCATCAAGCTCGATCTGACCGCCGAGGAAAACCTGCGCATCGCCGCGGCGCTGGACGGCGACGAGGTCGTCAGCGAGGCAATCGGCGAGGCACTGCGGCACATCGGCCTCGCGGGTTTCGAGGATCTGCCCGCGAAGGTACTGTCCCAGGGCCAAAAACGCCGGGTCGCGCTGGCGCGGTTGCTGCTGTCCCGCGCGCGTATCTGGATTCTCGACGAACCATTCACGGCACTCGACATCGCCGCGGTCGAACAGCTCCAGCAAATCATCGCCGCGTTCGTGCAACGTGGCGGCATCGCCATTCTGACCACCCACCAGGAAGTGCCGTTGACCTCGGGCCAGATCCAGCGTCTGCACCTCGCCGCATGAACCGTACCGAACGCCACCGCGACGCTTCGATTCACGCCGCGAAACGACACGATTTCTCCGAACCCGGACCCAAACGCGAGGTGTTCACGTTGCCGCCCGATCCTTCGAAAAAGAGCGCCTGAATCGCTATGTGGCGCGCCTTCGTAACCGTCCTGTCGCGCGATCTGACGCTCGCGATGCGTCGCCGTACCGACGTGCTCACCACCTTGTTTTTCTTCATCATCGTGGTTAGCTTGTTTCCGCTGGGCGTCGGCGCGGAGTCCAAGATCCTGCGCTTTATCGCACCCGGGGTGGCCTGGATCGCGGCGTTGCTGGCATCGATGCTGGCGTTGGAGCGTTTGTTCGCCAGCGATTTCGCGGATGGCACGCTTGAGCAGATGCTGCTGACGCCGCAACCGCTCGGGGTGTTGGTATTGGGTAAGATCACCGCGCACTGGTTGTTGACCGGTCTGCCGCTGGTGTTGATTGCACCCCTGGTCGGGCTGCAATACGATCTGCCCGCGAATGCAACCACGACCATGATGCTAGCGCTTTTACTCGGTACGCCGGTGTTGAGTCTGATCGGTGCGATCGGGGCCGGCCTCACGCTCGGACTACGCGGCGGCGGCATCCTGATCTCCCTGCTCGTACTGCCGCTGTATATTCCGGTGTTGGTCTATGGCTCCGGCGCGGTGAGCGCGAGCATGATCGAAGGGGGCGATGCCCAGCCCTATTTGCTGCTGCTCGGCGCGTTCCTGATACTGGCGTCGACGTTCGCGCCATGGGCCAGTGCCGCGGCGCTGAGAATTTCCGTCGAATAAGGGGTTTGCGTGAAGATTAACTGGTTCAAGCTGGCGTCACCGGCGACGTTCTATCCGTTCGCGGGACGACTGATTCCGTGGTTCGCGGCGCTCGCGCTGGCGTGTATTGGGGTCGGGCTCTATTGGGGCTTTTTCCAAACGCCTGATGTCCTCAGCGATCAGAAGCAGTATTACCGCATCATCTACCCGCATGTCGGCGCGGCCTGGATGTCGATGTGGCTGTATGTCGTGATGGTGGGCTGGGCCGTGGTCGGACTGGTGTTCAACACGCGCCTGTCGTTCATGATGGCATCGGCGACCGCGCCCACGGGCGCGCTGTTTACCTTCGTCGCGCTGTGGACCGGCGCCTTTTGGGGAAAAACCAGCTGGGGCACCTGGTGGGATTGGGATCCGCGCATGACCTCGGAACTGATCCTGCTATTCCTTTACGTCGGTTACATGGCCCTGCAATCGGCGATCGATGACACCCGGCGCGCTGATCGCGCCTCGGCATTGCTGGCGCTGGTTGGTCTGGTCTGCATTCCGATCATCTTCTGGTCCATCAATTGTCCTGATCCGAATCAATGCGCGGCGCTGCACCAGCAATCGTCGCTCAAGACCGTCGAGGGCAACATTTTGTTCGCGATGCTGCTGACGGCGTTCGGTTTCTGGATGTACTCATTCGCCGCGATCTTCGCCCGCGTGCGCAACATCATTCTGATGCGTGAGCGTCAGACCACCTGGGTCGCCGAACTACCGGAGGTCAGGACATGAGCATCGCCGAGTTTTTCAATCAAGGCGGCTACGCCTTCTTTGTGTGGAGCTCCTACGGACTGACCGCAGTGCTGATGATCGCGGAAATCTGGTATTTGCGGCGCCATCGGCACACTATCGTCAAACGCGTCAAACGCCTGATCCGGCTGGAGGAGCGCAACCCATGAAACCCCGGCAAAAACGCTTTTTGTTCGCCGCCATCGCCTTGGTCGGCGTGGTCGTTGCCTCGTTTCTCGTGATCCAGGCCTTGCGCAGCAACATGGCCTACTTCTTCAGCCCGACGCAGGTCATCGCAAACGAAGCGCCGGTCGATCAGCTGTTTCGAATCGGCGGCATGGTCAAGGAAGGCAGCCTGACCCGCGCGGATCAGAACCTGGATGTGCAGTTCGTCGTCACCGATACCGCCGCCGATGTCAAGGTTGTGTACAACGGCATCCTGCCCGATTTGTTCAAGGAAGGTCAGGGCGTGGTCGCGCGGGGCCGCTTGAGCACGGACGGCGTGTTCCGCGCCGAGGAAGTCCTGGCCAAACACGATGAGACCTACATGCCGCCCGAAGCCGCGCACGCCATCGACGCCGCGAAGTCGCTGCAACAATAACCCCGGAGATCGCCCACCATGCTCCCTGAACTCGGATTATTCGCGCTGATCGTCGCGCTCGGTATCGCGGTCGTGCAATCCGCGGTACCTCTGATCGGCGCCCAAATCGGTCTGCCCAACTGGATCGCGGTGGCGCGACCCGCAGCGTATGCGTTGTTTCTGTTCGTTGGGATTTCCTACGCGATCCTGACCTATGCGTTCATAGCCAATGATTTTTCGGTCGCCTATGTCGCGAACCACTCCAACACGCTACTGCCGTTGATGTATCGTATCTCCGGCGTATGGGGCGGGCATGAGGGCTCGCTGCTATTGTGGATGCTGATCCTGGCCGGCTGGGCCGCGGCAGTCGCGCGTTACAGCCGTTCTCTTCCCGATGAATTCGTCGCCCGCGTGCTGGCCGTGATGGGCATGATCGCGATTGGCTTTCTCTGCTTCATCTTGTTCACCTCGAGCCCGTTCGAACGCCTGCTCAACGCCCCGGCTGAAGGTCGCGATCTCAACCCGCTGCTACAGGATTTCGGCCTCGTCATTCATCCGCCGATGCTGTATTTCGGCTACGTTGGGTTTTCGGTCGCATTCGCTTTCGCGATCGCCGCCCTGCTTGGACGCAAGCTCGATCACACCTGGGCGCGCTGGGCGCGACCGTGGACCAGTCTGGCGTGGATGTTCCTGACCATCGGCATCGCGCTCGGCAGCTGGTGGGCTTATTACGAACTGGGATGGGGTGGCTGGTGGTTCTGGGATCCGGTGGAAAACGCCTCGTTCATGCCTTGGCTGGTCGGCACCGCGCTGATGCACTCACTCGCTGCCACCGAGAAGCGCGGCGTGTTTATCGCCTGGACTGTGCTGCTCGCGGTGACCACGTTCTCGCTCAGCCTGCTCGGCACCTTCCTGGTGCGGTCGGGTGTACTGACCTCGGTCCATGCATTCGCGACCGATCCGACCCGCGGAGTCTTCATTCTGTTCTTCCTCGGGGTCGTCGTGGGTGGTTCGTTGCTGCTATACGCTTGGCGCGCGTCCGCGATCCGCTCCTATGTGCGCTTTGATTTGGCCTCGCGCGAGACCGGGTTGCTGGTCAACAACGTGCTGTTGCTCGCGGCGGCAGGCACCGTGCTGTTGGGAACGCTCTATCCGCTGCTGCTCGACGCACTCAACCTCGGCAAGATCTCGGTCGGACCTCCGTATTTCAACAGCGTGTTCCTGCCGGTCACCGCACCGCTCGCGCTGCTGGTCGGCGTCGGCGCAATCGCCCGCTGGAAGCGCCAGGACCCACGCGAGTTGCTCGGCCCGCTGACGATCCCATTCGGTCTCAGCATCATCGCCGGGTTCGCGTTCCCCGGTTTCGTCATGGGATCGTTCTCGTGGCTCGCGGCGATCGGCATGACGCTCGCGATCTGGGTCGCGTTGTCGACGCTCTACGCCATCTATGAGCGGATTTCGAACCGACGCAACAAGGTTCAGGCGTTGTTACAAACGCCCCGCCACTTCTATGGCATGGTGCTCGGACATCTCGGCATCGGGGCGTTCATCGTGGGCGTCACCCTGACTAGCATCTACAGCGTCGAGAAGGATATCGGCATCGGCAAGGGTGAGTCCCACGAGCTCGCCGGGCATACCTTCATCTTCGAGGGCGTGGCCGACCATCGCGGACCGAACTACACCGCGAAGCAAGGCACGGTGCGGGTTTACCGGGACGGCGTCGAAGTCGCCGTGCTCCATCCGGAAAAACGCAACTACAAGAGTGGCGGCAATCCAATGACCGAGGCCGCGATCGACCCGGGTCTGACGCGCGATCTGTATGTCGCGCTCGGCGAACCGCTTGGCGGCGAGCGTTGGAGTCTGCGCATTTACTACAAGGCGTATGTCCGCTGGATCTGGCTCGGCGCGTTGATCATGGGCGCCGGCGGCATCATCGCCGCTACCGACCGCCGCTATCGAGTCACCCAAGCAGAGTCGCGCAAGCGTGCCGAGGACGCCGCGTCGGCAACGGGGGTCGCATGAAGCTCCGGTTCCTGGTCCCGCTGTTCATCTTTCTGGTGATCGGTGGGTTTCTTTATGTCGGCCTCAGCCTGAATCCGCGCGAGGTACCCTCGCCGCTGATCGGCAAGCCGGCCCCGACGTTCGCGCTGCCCAGCCTGCACGATGCCAGCAAGACAATCACGCCCACGGATTTCAAAGGCCAGGTATGGCTGATGAACGTTTGGGCAACGTGGTGTCCATCGTGCCGGGCCGAGCATGAAACCTTGGTTGAACTCCGGCGGAATTCGGATGTTCCGATCATCGGCCTGAATTACAAGGACAACGACGACGATGCCCGCAAGTGGCTCGTGGCGTTGGGCGACCCGTACCAAACGGTTGCCGTCGATGCCGATGGCCGCATCGCGATCGACTGGGGCGTTTACGGCGCACCGGAGACCTACGTCATCGACCAGCAGGGACTGATTCGTCACAAGCACGTCGGTCCCGTCACGCCCGAGGTGTTGCAGCAACGCATTCTGCCGCTGGTACAACAACTGCGTCAGGGGACTACCTCATGATGAAATCCCTGGTCCTGACGTTATTGCTCACGCTTTCACCTATGGTTTGGTCGGGTGGAATTTCCGATCGCGACTTCAGCAGTGTGGCGGAAGAAGCCCGTTTCAAGGAATTAATCGCGGAACTGCGCTGCCTGGTGTGTCAGAACCAGAATCTCGCGGACTCCGACGCGGAACTCGCACGCGACTTGCGTGAGGAAGTGCACCGCATGCTCAGGGAGGGCAAAAGCGATCGCGAGGTGTTGGACTTCATGGTCACGCGTTACGGCGACTTCGTGTTGTACCGCCCGCCGGTTCAATCGAACACCGTTCTTTTATGGGTGGGACCGTTCGTCATTCTTGCGATCGGCATCCTCACCGCGATCGTATTCGTGCGCCGCCACCGCCTGAACGCAGGCGAAGCGGACGACGGCGATGATCCGAACCAAAATCTGAAAGACCAAGCATGACCACGATATTTGCCCTCGCCGCGACGCTATTGATTTTTCTGGCGCTCTGGATTCTCGTGCCGCCGCTATTGCGCGCCCGCCGCGCCGACCCGAAACGCTTGCTCAATGTCACGCTTGACGAGTTGGAGAGTTTGGGTGAGCAGAAGGCGCGCGGTTCACTCGGCGCCACGGACTACGAGGCCGCGCGCAATCGCCTTGGCGCGGACTTCATCCAACAACTCGACCCCGACGCGGCGCCCACGGTATCGCCGCGCGCGCGCTGGATCGCGGGTTTCGTCGCACTCACCGTGCCTATCCTCGCAGTAGCGGTATACCTTCAGATCGGCACCCCGGTTTTAATCAATCAACCCGCATCCGGACAAGTCACCGCGGGTCACGATGCCGCTGACATGCCCTCGATCCAGGCAATGATCGCCTCGCTGGAGAAAAAGCTCGAAAGCGAGCCGGATAACATCGAGGGCTGGTACACGCTGGCCCGCTCGTACATGTCGCTGGAGCAGTACGACCAAGCCGCCGCGGCCATGGGCAAGGTTTACGCGCAGGTGAAGGACAACGCGAACATCCTGGTGCAGTACGCCGACGCGTTGACGATGGCCAGCGATGGCCGGGTCGAGGCACTCGCGCTCCAAGTCGTCAACGAGGCCATCGCGCTGGAACCGGCTCACCCCGAGGCGCTGTGGCTCGCGGGCATCGCGGCCGATCAGCGCGGCGAATACACCCAGGCCATTCAGTATTGGCAACGCGCCCAGGCACCGCTCTCCGGCAATCCGGAATCAAGCACGATGCTGGAACAAGCCATCGCCCAAGTACGAGCGAAACTTGGCGACTCGGCGACCGCGACGCCAGACGCGGCGCGTGCCGACACCAGCGTGGCGGCCGCGGCGACTGTTGGAGCGACGACTCCGGCAACCCCGGCGGCGAAAGCGGCCGGCAGCGGCGCCAGTGTCTCGATCGCCATCAAGGTGGCGGATGAACTGCTACCCAAGGTCGGACCGGATGACACCGTGTTCGTATTCGCCCGTGACGCAGCCGGACCGCCGATGCCGATCGCCGCGCGCCGGTATAAAGTCAGCGAACTGCCCGTGGAAATCACTCTGGATGACGCCGCTTCGATGACGCCTGAGCGGAAACTCTCGCAGTTCCCTCGCGTTATCGTCGTTGCGCGTATTTCCAAGGGCGGGAATCCTGTGCCGCAACCTGGCGATCTCGAGGGCCTCAGCGCGCCGATCGCGCCGCTGGAACGATCCGAAATCGCGATCACGATTGATCGCATGATTTAGCCCCCCCGCGGAATCGCGCTGATACCGATCTACGGGCGGCGTCGATCCGCGCGGACATCCCGACTGAGGTTTGACCAGCCGCCGCCTTCGGTACTCCCGGTAGTAGTCTTAACGGCTCGCGCCTTGAACCGTGCCGCAAGATTCCCTCGCGCCAGCGACGGAATATGTTAGCCGCTCCGTTAGAAGTGTATTGGGTAGTTCACGGTAGCGTCCGCGCTCGAATCCGGCTTCACCTGCTGAGTGCGCGCACTACGCCCAGTAGTTCTCGGCCAACCGAGGATTCTAAAATCATGTGCGCGAGGGAATACCCCTGAACGCCTCCTCTGCCGCGGCCGTCTCATCGCCCAGGCGATCATAAATCGCGGCAATGGCTTGGTCCTCGGTGGCGAAGATGTTTTTCTGACCGATCAGCTCGAACAAGCCGGTGTTTCGCATGACGTCGAG
>JBHJOI010000083.1:0-3557 GCA_050329935.1 Thiotrichales bacterium
GAAACCCATCCCAGCAAGGATGATCCACAGGCGGCGATGATGTACATCCTGGGCGACGACGAGGGCAAGCCCGCGATGCCGCCCACGGCGACCAAGGTGCTCAAGGACTCGCGCCTCGACCCGAACGCCGAGCGCAAGGTGGACTACAAGATCCCCGCCGCCAACGTCAAGGTGGTGCGCGCGGAACTGCTTTACAACCTCGTGAGCCCGCCACTGGCGAAACGACTGGAAGAAGTGCTCTCCGACGATTTGAAAGCCGATCGGCTCGCCGCGTTCTCCGAAGTAAGGCTATGAGCCGGCACGCAACCTAGACGTCCCGCCCCTAAACACGGGCTCCCAACGGGAGCCCGCTTTTTTTGGGGCTCTACCTGTTCAAGTTCTCGACGACCCGAGCAAACTTTTCTTCCATGTGGCTCTTCGGCTGCACGACTTCCCGGCTAGCGGCGACTGCCGACACGGATTGCTCGGCGGCCTTCGCGGCGGTCGATGCGTCGACACCGAAGCTCTGGATCGCGGCCTGATAGGTCTGTTGATCGAGCGGTTGCGCCGCACGATCTTCAGCCGTTACCGTTTGCATCGCCATCAGCATCATCGAGGTGGTCACCACTGTCATCATCATGCGTGAACTGCGTTTCATGATCGTTACCCTGTATGAGTTGAACCGCTGTAGACACTTGACCTTGATTCGCTGCCTTTGCAACGACCCCAGGTAAATAAGTATCTCTCTATATTAGTGATTACTAATATACAGGGTAAACCCTAATATGTCCTTTGATTTCGGTCAATTTTCGCGGTCGCGTTGAGTGATGACGTTGGCAGATTCGCGAAAAACCCGTCGCAGAATGCGATTTCAACGGCGGCAGCGGGTGACTACGCGATCGGGTGCGCGACAGGCTGACACGACGCGTGTTTGTCCGCAGCATCCCGCCAAGGTGCCTACCCTGCCGCTCAGGGGACGACGGAATCGATCACCAGATTGACACCCTGTTCCCCAACCTTGACGGAGGCCATGTGCCCCCGCAGATCGCCCTGGCTGGGTTCACTCGCGCCGGATTTCGATACCCAAACGGTCAGCGCAAGTGATTCACGTTGCGATACCGCCTGTTCGGGCGTGGCCGCCAAGCTGTCATCAAGCGTGAACGAAAGTGGCAATGCTTCCACCTTCGCCTGCATCGTCGCCAAGGGCGTGTCGGCGACGGACGCGACGAGGTAGAGAGACTCCGCGCCCGTCACGCGAGCCTGCATCTCCGGCGCTAGCACGACCGTGCCAGTGATGGATCCATCGCGGATTTCGCGCTCGATCTCGGGATCCTCGAATCCTGCGAGGTGCGAACGCTGACGAGCGTCACGCATCGCGATCTGTATGTCGCGCGCATAGTCACCCTCGGGCGGTAGAACCTTGAGCAGTTGCCGCCAATAATACGCCGCCGTCGAGTACTCCTCGCGTTGATAGGCGTGTATCCCCGCCAACTCCAGCGCTTTTTCATCTTGCGTGTGGAGTTCGAGTGCCTTGCGCACGAGTTCGATCGGCTTTCCGGACAGATCGCGCCCGGCGTTGACGGAAATCGCCTCGGCGTAACCGGACAGAATAAATGCCTCCTCGGGTTCCAGCGCATATGCCTTGGCGTAGGATTGTTCGGCCTCGTCCCAGCGGTTGACCGCCGCCTGGCTGACCGCGAGCATCGCCCAGCCCGCCGCGTCGTCGGGATTTTCGCGCAACTTTTCTGCCTGCTCGTCGATCAGCGCGTTCAGATCGTGCTTGATTTCGGGCGCGTCCTGCGCGGGCTCGGCAGCGACCGGCTCATTGTTCGCGCCGGGATTACCGACGACGGCATAGACGCCGAACGCGGTCAGCGGAATCAGGAACGCCAGGGCGAACCGAATCCGGGCACTCGTCGAATGACCTTTGTTGCCGCGGCGTAACGGGAACAACACCATGACGGTCGCCCCGATCGCAAGCAGGATGGCGATCAACCAGAATAATGTAGATTGCATCGTAGACTCCTGGAAATTTGGTTATTGACTTGACTTGTATCGCTCACACCCGCTCGCCACTCGCGTCGGCACGCGGTTGATGACGCCGCAGCACGACACGCCAGGCGATCGCTCCGACGCCGAGAAAAAGCAGCGGCCCGAGCCAAAGAGCGAAGGTCAAGGGTTTGAACGGCGGACGATAAAGAATGAAATCGCCGTAGCGTTCGGTCAGGTACGCGACCACTTCCGGGTCGGATCTGCCCTGCGTCATCAGCGTGCGGATCTCTCGCTTGAGATCATTCGCGATCTCGGTGCGCGATCCGGCAAGCGATTCGTTTTGACACACGACGCAACGCAGCTCCTCCGCGAGGCGTTCGAGGCGCTGCTCCAATACCGGGTCCGCCGCCAACGGCTGCGCTTCGCGCGCGATGCCGGGTGCGATGGCCAACAGACCCACGACGAGCACCACCCAGCGCGCGTTCATAAGCGCAGCTCCTGCAACAGCGGTTCAAAACGCTGCCGCCAAATCCGCGGCGTCACCGGCCCGGGGTGCTTCAGGCGAATCACGCCCTCGGCGTCGACCAGGAGCGTTTCCGGCACCCCGGTCACCCCATAGTCGATCCCGACCCGACCCTCGCGATCATCGACCACCACGGCATAGGGATTACCATGCTCGGTCAGATAGGCCGCCGCCGCGCGATCGGTGTCCTTCCAGTTCAAACCAATGATGGGCACATCGATCCGCGCGGCAAGGTCCATCCAATGCAGGTGTTCCTTGCGACAGGTCGTGCACCACGGCGCCCAGACATTCAGAATCCAGACCTCGCCGCGCGCCTGGTCCGGGCCGAAATGCACATCCTTGCGCCCCACCACCGGAAGTTGAAAACTCGGCGCGGGCTTGCCAATGAACGGCGAAGGCACTTCGCGCGGATCCAACCAAAGACCACGATACAAGAATCCCGCCAACACGAAAAACGCGATCACGGGCAACCACCGCATCATGCCGCGACCCCTTCCACCGGCGCGTCGACCGCTGCCCGCTGCAGTGCCGCGCGCCGCCGCCGATCGCTCGCGGCAACGACGCCACCCACGGTCATCAGGAACGCCCCGCACCAGAGCAGGCCCTGAAACGGTTTGAGATAAACGTGTACCGCCCAAGCCGTACCCCCCAGCGGATCGCCCAGCGAAACATACACATCGCGCCGGAGCCCATAGTCGATCGCGGCCTCGGTCATGATCGCACCGGAGGCGCTATATCTTCGCTTTTCCGGGTGCAGCGTGAATCTTGCCCCGGTTGGTGAGGTGATCTCGAATGTGGCGCGGCCCGCCAGATAATTCGGACCCGGCTGCTGCACGACACCGCGAAACTCGAATCGGTACCCCCCAAGGTCAACGTACTCGCCGACGTCCATGCGCACCGCGCGATCGCTCTGGTAGGATGAAACCAACGTGATGCCGGCGACTAAAAGGGCAACGCCA
This sequence comes from Thiotrichales bacterium, assembly GCA_050329935.1. Lineage (GTDB taxonomy): Bacteria > Pseudomonadota > Gammaproteobacteria > UWMA-0217 > UWMA-0217 > CAYSFW01. The sequence goes on from JBHJOI010000083.1 coordinate 3,454, forward strand.
AGATGGGCCAACTGCATGCCCCAAAAACCGCGCGGTTGTTCCAGCCAACCGCCCCAACGCCGCTCGGGCCGATGGCGACGGGCAAATCCCAGTGCGACCCCACC
>JBHJOI010000084.1:0-8985 GCA_050329935.1 Thiotrichales bacterium
AGGCGCCGTGCCGCCTCCGGGATCGTCAGCTTCTCTTCCGATATCAACTTCACGGCCTGTTCACGGAACTCCACCGTGAATGTTTGTCTTGGTAACTTCGCCATTACATACCTCCATCAATCAGTCTACTGGATTGATGGCGTCCATTTTTCCGAGCCTAGCTCACTCAGGTTACTTCCAGGACCTCGATGGCCACTTGTGGGAAATCGTATGGAATTCGCAATGGCTGGGGTGAGTCCCTGAGGTCGTGTGGCGCGATGGCAGGATGACTTCGTTAGGGTGATGCAGTAACTCCAATAAATTCGCGTCGTTAAACGGTGTTGTAGGGGTCCGCAAGCTCACCCACAACCAACATGTAGGCCCGGAAATCGAACATCACGCGCCATTCGGCGTTCCAATTTCGCCCAGATTTGCCGGCTTGATTTCTTTTCGCAGCGCGGACGATGCTCCCACCTACCCAACCCGGAGCGGCACCGCCAGTGAATCGGGCATTTCACGTTAACGACGCATAAGATTCGATTAAGCAAAGTCGGGTTATCGTGCTGATCACCGGAGCCGGCGGGAGGCGGGTCTCGCGGCCTCGCATCCTAGAATGAACTGATAAACGGAAGGAGACCTCAATGGAACATCGATATTCTCAGCGCCGACCGGCGCGTGCGGCGGTTCGAATTCGATGTCGCGATGGCGAGACTATCCCGGCGCGAATCATCAACGTGAGCGGCGAAGGCGCCTTTCTGGAGACAGCCGGGATGGAGTTTCGCCAGATCGCGCACCTGGAGGTCGAGATTCCAACGTGGCGCGACGCTGCGTGGCATCGCGTCTGTTGGCCGGCGCTGGTCATTCATCGCTCCCACCGCGGAGTCGGTGTTTGCTTCATCGCTAGCGAAGATGAAATCGGCGCGGTGTTGAGCAATTTGGCGCACCACCACGGCTCGATCGCGTCGCGACCAATTGCTTTGTCTGTATCGTGCGCGTCCGATCAGTCTTTGCATCCCGACAAGACAAACCGAAAGCCACTCTCTCGCGCTTCTGTGATGACGCGTAAGGGCATCTGAATCGCGTGATGTCGTTGTCGGCCGCGTTGCGCCTGACCCGCAAGCTTTCCAAACCTTAGAGCCCGGTTTCCGTGCGCATGCGCGGCTGATCGCCCGCGAGGTCATACGGTCGAACGCTCTCCTGTTCGTTCGCGTCGTTGCGAGCCACGAGCGCGATGGCGTCGGTTTCGCTGCTCAGATTCATGGGTTGATGCGGCACGCCGGCGGGAATAAAGAGAAAGTCGCCTTGCTTGTTGACGCAGGATTTTGCCAAGCCTTCGCCGTAAAAAGTCTGGACATCGCCTTTGAGGATGTAGATGGCGGTTTCAAAACCATCGTGATAATGCGGTTGCGCCTTGGCCCCCGCAGGGATGATCACGACGTTCATCGAGATGCCCGTTGAGCCTGCGGTTTGGTTGGATATGCCAACGTAGTTCGGTAGCTTCTGCAGCGTGTCCACGGGCACGCTCGGACGTACTGTAACGATTTCGCCGTCGATGTTCATTTTGACCTTGCCCTGCTGAGCACTGATTGCTGGACTTCACCGCGCTTCCTCGACGCCTATCGTTCGAATCAACGCGCCACAGCGGACCGCATCTTGCCCGCCTGATCGATGATGGCTCGCCCCGTTCCCGGGAACAAGATTGCCGTCCGCAGGGGAAGGTTGGGCGAGAGGGCGCGTCGGTGGCGGTCGATGGGCACAAGGTTTTTCCTCTAAACACTTAGGCGAAAAAAAACCCGAGTTGCGCTCGCGGCGAGTCGCCCGGAACGGGTAGAGGTTTTATCAGCCCTGCTGACACGAGCGGCGCAATGGCGCTCACAAAGTGCCTGTGAGGCTCAGTGTGAGCAGTTTTGTGCAATGAAGTGCCTTTAGGGTGGCGACATGATGCGTTTGCTAGCTCATTCCTCGCCGGACCCTTGGCGAGGCTCGACCAAGAACCGTTCGGTATTCTCCAAGACCCGTATCAAGTGTTCTGCCGCCTTACGCTGGAACTCGATATCATCTGCGTGTCCCTGTGGGATATAAAATTTGTCAAGATCGGTTTGTTTCAGCTTCGGGTAGCCCAACTCCTCGGCCATCGCCGTTAACAGCTCAAGCCAAGTGTGCCACCTCTCTTCGCCGGGAGGTTGGGAGAGCAACGTATAGTACTTGTGCCAAAGATCCCGAACTTTCAGGGAGTCCGATTACACAACGTCGATTGTGTTAAGGGCGCTCGCCAATACAGGCGATATCTTGAGAGCTTTTCGTTCGCGCATTAGAGTAAAAAGCAGCTGTTGCTTCGCGGCCTTCTTCTCTTTCCGACCTTGAAACCATAGGGTAAACAGAACACCAGCCAAAGGCCCCAAAAAGATGGCCAGCCCCGTAATCCAAAGCTGGAGGTTTGCGATGCTTACCTATGCTTCTGCTAGTTCTTGCGGATTCATCTTGTTAACCAAGCATTCATCATGATTAGACGGAAATTATCCTTCCCGATTAACACCGTTGCCCTCTAGTCACTGAGCGGCTTCGTCGATCCGAAATGAGGGGAGAACCGTCACTCCGGTAAAAGTCGTTGACCTGTCGACCGCTTGCGCTCTTGAGGCCACGGTGGGTTTCGTTCGTGTCAAAAGGTGAAGCGAGGATACATCTGTAACCAAGCGCAACTTCTCGTTATCCGTATTTGGCGGCGTAGTGCCTGCAGCATCACTGCGGCTCGCGGCCCTTGCCCAGATCGACTTGTATCACAGCTTCAAACCCCATGCAGCTTCCGATAAAGCGTCCGCTCACTAATCCCGAGGCGGTTGGCGAGCAGCTTCTTATCCCCCGCCGTTTGCTTCAGTGCCCAGTCGAGGTAGCGGTGTTCGGCTTCGTTGAGGGAGATCAGCTCGTCGATGGTCGGACCGGCAGCGTTGCGCGTGTCTTCCAGTATCTCTTCGCTGAGTTGCTCGGCACCGATGGTGTCGCCGTCGGTGAGGAGGACGGCGCGTTCTAGGACGTTGCGGAGTTCGCGGATGTTGCCGGGGAATGGGTGCGCGCGCAGGTGTTTCAACGCGGCGGGGTCGAGCGTGATGGCGCGGTCGGGCGCGAGGCGTTCGAGCAGGGTTTCGATCAGCAGTTCGAGGTCTTGCGGGCGATCGCGCAGGGGCGGCAGGTGGATGGGGAAGGCGGAGATGCGGTAGTACAGGTCGCGGCGGAATTCGCCGGTTTCGACCATGCGTTTGAGGTCGCGGTGGGTGGCGGCGACCAGCCGGAAATCGGCGCGCAGGGTCTCGACGCCGCCGACGCGGCGTAACGTGCCACTTTCCAGCAGGCGCAGCAGTTTGACCTGCAAGGCGAGCGGGACGTCGCCGATCTCGTCGAGAAACAGTGTGCCGCCGGCGGCGGCTTCGACCAGCCCGGTTTTGCGCTGCTGCGCGCCGGTGAACGCGCCTTTCTCGTAGCCGAACAGTTCCGATTCGAACAGCGTTTCGGTAAGTCCAGAGCAGTCCACGGGGACGAACGGCTGCGCGCGGCGTGAGCTCAGGGTGTGCAGGGCTTGCGCGGCGAGTTCCTTGCCGGTGCCCGATTCGCCGAGCAGCAGGACCGGTGTCATGCTGGGCGCGGCACGGTTGATCAGGTCGAGCATCCGGTTGAACGACGGCGAGCGCCCGACCATCCCCATCGCGCGAGGGCGGCTGCCGATCTCCTTGAGGAAGCGCATGGTCTCGACAAACCACGCCACTTTTCCGCTCGCATCGCGAATCGGGACCAGCTCGACATCCACGTATTCCTCGCCGCGCGGCGTCTGGTGCAGGTGCAGCACGCGCTGGGGCTCGCCGCTTTTCAGCGCGCTTTGGCGCGGACAGGACTCCGCGCATTGATCGCAGGGGCGATCGAAGTGGTGGGAGACCTCGAAGCAGGTGCGGCCGATGGGCTGGTCCGCCGATCCGAACTCGCGGCAGTAGGCATTGTTGGCCGCGAGGATGCGGTAATCCATGTCGACTAGGATGCGCGGTTCGGACAGCGCATCGAGGAGGGCGATCAATTCCCGGGGCAGACTCATCCGTGGAGTCTCGGACTGGTTTGCCAGATTTGTCAATTCGGCCTGCCAAAAGTGGCGGTTCGTTATCGTGGCCACTTCCAACGCCCTTGCTAACTTGTTGAATCTACGCCCGCCAATCACGGCGGGGGGCCAATCCCCCGGCTGGCTCGCTTCGTGCAATGAAAACAGACGACCCCCGAATGCCGTCAGCACGGCAACCCACAAGGAGATACCACGCAATGAATGAGATTCCGATGTTCTGGCGCCCCGGCTCGACCGACGACCACTGGCTGATCGCCGTGGCAAGCCAGAACCGCAAGGAGGTGACCGGCCACGCCGGCCGTTGCCGCAAGTTCTGGATCTACCGGATCGAAAACGGGCAGGTGACCGACAAGTCGTTGTTGGAACTGCCAAAGGAGAAGTCGTTCCTCGAAAGCGACCACCACGGGCCGCATCCGCTGGACCCCGTGCGTGTGCTGATTACCGGCGGCATGGGCGAAGGCATGACACGGCGGCTCGCCCGCAAGGGCATTGTCGGTGTCGCGACCCGCGAAATCGACCCTGACCGTGCCGTTGTCGGCTACCTCGATGGAAGCCTAGCGCCAGCTGCGCTTGGTGGCACTCATTCCGAGCAGATTCATCCTGTCCACGCGCACCCTTACGGACGTGCGCACGATCACAGTCGCGAACACGGATGCAGTCAGACGGATTAACGGACCGACGAATGGGTGTTGGGCTTGATTGACCGCAAAGATCGGAAAGATGGAACCGGCATAGAATTTACGCGCTATAGGATGCTATCGGAGCGCCAGTTCGCATGAAACAAACGTTGCTGCAAGAGAAGTACCCGGTATTTACTCGAAGCGCCGATGCCGCCCGCCAACGAGGCGATGGAAGCTTGGGTCAAGGGTCTGCGTGACAGGAGTTGAAGGTAATGCGCCTGATAGTCTCTCTTCTGTGGATGATTGGCATGTTTGCGGCGGTTCAACCGGCGATCGCGACCGTGGCCGAGAAACCCGTCGGGCTCTCCACCGCCGATCATGGTCGGTTCAAGGAGCTCAAGGGGCCGTTCAAGACCGGCGAGGAGGTCACGCAGGCGTGCTTGGGTTGTCACACGGAAGCAGCCAAGCAAGTGATGGCGACTCGGCATTGGACCTGGGATTACGTGAATCCCGCGACCGGTCAGCGCCTGGGCAAGATGACCATGCTCAACAGCTTCTGTATCGGCAACCGCTCCAACGAGGCGTTTTGCACGTCTTGCCACGCCGGTTACGGCTGGAAGGACGACAAGTTCGATTTCAGCTCGGAGCGCAACGTCGATTGCCTGGTCTGCCACGACACCACCGGTAGCTACAAGAAGCCGCCCGGGCTGGCCGGGCATCCGGCGTACACGCGGACGGAATACCCGCCGAAATCCGGCAAGTTCATCGAGCCGGTGGATCTCGTCACCGTCGCGACGCGAGTCGGCAAGTCCGGACGCGAGAATTGCGGTGCCTGCCATTACAAGGGCGGCGGCGGCGACGGCGTCAAGCACGGCGATCTCGATACTTCGCTCGACAACGCGGACCAGAACCTGGATGTGCACATGGCCAAGGATGGCCTCAATTTCGCGTGCGCGACTTGCCACAAGACGGAAGGGCACAAGGTCGCGGGCAGCCGCGTAGCGCTGACCGCGAGCGATCCGCATGGACCCATGGTTCGCGGCAAGCACGAAGATCGCAATCCTGCCACCTGCCACCTGCCAGGCCTGCCACGGCGATCAGCCGCATAAGGGCACGACCGCCGGTGGCTTGCTGGGTGCGGTGAGTCGCGCCGACCACCTCAACGCGCACACCCGCACGCTCGCCTGCCAGACCTGCCACATCCCCGAGTTCGCGCGCGGCGGCGTGCCCACGAAAATGACCTGGGATTGGTCGACCGCCGGGCAACTCACCCCGGACGGCAAGCCGTTCCAGAGGAAGGACGCGCACGGTCACGTTATCTACGACAGCAAGAAGGGCGATTTCACGCTTGGAGAAAACGTGGTGCCCGAGTATCGCTGGTTCAACGGCAAGGTGAGCTACACGCTGCAATCCGACCGCATTGACCCGAGCCAGGTCATGCCGATGAACACCTTCCACGGCGAACCCGGCGCGGCGGATGCGCGCATTTGGCCGGTCAAGCGCTTTTTGGGCAAGCAGCCCTACGATCTGGAACATCTGACGCTGCTCGTTCCGCACACGGCCACCCCGGACGACACCGCGTTCTGGTACAACTTCGATTGGGTCAAGGCACTGGATGCCGGCGCGGCGGCGACCGGGCAGCCTTATAGCGGGAAGTTCGGCTTCGTCGCGGCCGAGATGCTGTGGCCGATCACGCACATGGTCGCGCCGAAGGAAAAGGCGCTGGACTGTGCCGCCTGCCATGCCGCCGATGGTCGGATGGAGGGGGTTCCAGGGGTCTGGTTACCGGCGCGCGATCGTGTCGCGTGGTTGGATAAGGTGGGTTTCGGATTGGCCGGACTCGTGCTCGTCGGCGTGATGATTCACGCGCTATTGCGCATGGTTGGCGGTATGAGGAGGAAGCACTCATGAGTGGACGCATGTATGTATTCAAGCGTTTCGAGCGCTTCTGGCACTGGTCTCAGGCTGGCTTGATCATTTTCATGATGCTGACCGGGTTCGAGATTCATGGGGTGTACACCCTGTTCGGCTTTCGCGACGCGGTGTTGTATCACGGTGTCGCCGCCTGGACGCTGATCGCGCTGTGGGTGTTCGCCATTTTCTGGCATTTCACGACTGGCGAGTGGAAACAGTACATTCCCAGCTTTGATCGCTTGCTGGTGATCGCACGCTATTACGCCTGGAATATTTTCGCCGGCGCGCCGCATCCCTACCACCCGACACCGCTGCGCAAGCACAACCCATTGCAGCGGCTCGCGTATCTCGGGGTCAAGTTGATCATCAATCCGCTGATTTGGGTCTCGGGACTGCTCTACCTCTATTACCCGATGCTACGCGACGGCGTGCTCGCCGAGGTTCCGCTCGCATGGGTCGCGACGGCGCATTTTGTCGGCGCGTTGTTGATGCTCATATTTTTCGTCACGCACGTGTACCTCACCACCACGGGCCAAACGGTGTTCGCACATATCCGCGCGATGATCACGGGATGGGAGGAGGGTGACGCCGATCCTGTCGCCGAGGCGGGGGACAAGCGGAAGGCGCCGCGCGCGTAGGCATGACGTTGGCGTCGATTGCGTGGCCGCGGTGCCGGGTCCGTCGACCGCTAGATCGTCGATCGACGGCTTTCGATCCCGGATTCAGTCGGCGCGTTCGTGCCCGATCTCGGCGTTCGTCAGGTGGCTCGCGCCGAGCGTTTGCAACACCGGCACGAGCAATTCGACCTGCGGCGCGTCGGCGAGGCCGTGGTTCATGCGTGCGATGAAGCTGCGCGAGTTACGCGCGATCGAGCGACTGTAGCTGGGGTCGTAGTGGGTGACAAGCATGTCTTCGACGAATTCCGCCCACCGGCCGGCGTCGATGTCGGCATACCAGGATTCGATCCTGGCGTGGCCCTGATGTTGGCGTAGGAATCCAAGTTTGCGTTTGAGTTCTGCTGGGTTCTCGACGAAATGGGTGTACTCGTCGAGCAGGTGCCGCACGCGCACCGCGACCGGGGCATTGATCTCGACGGCGAGCGCGCTTTTCATGTTGTCCCACAACGGTGGGGGGCATTGTAGGTTGCCGATCCGCGAGCTTTCGGATTCGACCCAGGTTGGGCGATCGGGGTCGAGGTCGCGCACCGCGTCGGCGAGCAGCGATTCGAAATATTTCTGCGCCGGCTGAACGCTGTTTGGTTCGAGGCCAAGCAGTGAGCCGCGGTGTCGCGCCAAACCTTCGAGGTCGAGCGTCTGTTCGCCGGCGGCGGCGAGGGCGTGCAATAGGCGGGTCTTGGCGGTGCCGGTGAGGCCGGTGAGCACGATCAGCTTGAGGCGTGGCACGACCGTTTCCAGCGTCGTTCGGACCCAGTGGCGATAGGCCTTGTAGCCGCCTTGCAACACGCTGGTATCCCAACCCACGCGCGAGACGATGGTCGCCATGCTGCCGGAGCGTTCGCCGCCGCGCCAGCAATACACCAAGGGGCGGTAGTCGCGATCCTTGGCGGCAAAGTAGGTGTCGAGCCAATGCGCGATATTGCGCGCGACCAGGGCGGCACCGATTTTCTTGGCCGCGAACGCGCTCTCCTGCTTGTAGATCGTGCCGACCCGTGCGCGCTCCCCATCGTCGAGCACCCAGAGATTGATCGCACCGGGGATGTGGTCCTCGGCGAATTCCGCTGGCGCGCGCACGTCTATGATTTCGGAGTAGTCGCGTCCGCCGGGATCGGTCAGCACGGTGACGGGTTTTGCCATCCTTCAGCCTTTTTGTAGTTCGCGCGCCTCTTCGGCGCTCAAGTGACGACCCGGCCACGGCAGCAGCCGCGGCACCCGCGCCCGATAGCGTGTGTACCGCGCGCCGTAGAACCGCATCAGTTTGCGTTCCTCGAGTTCGCTGCCGACCAGGATGTACAGCGTGAGCGCGACGCAGGTGACGAACCAGTTGAGCGGCATGTCCCGCGTCCAGATCAGCACCAGGCCGAGCGCATACCACGGGTGACGCATATGGCGGTGCCACGGCGAAACCACGAACGGCTCATCCGCGCTGCCAATATGATGTTCATGACCCGGGCGCAAGCCAAGAAACGTCTGCGCGTCGTAATAGCGCAGTGTATGGGCGAAGCCGATCAATGCCGCGAGCGCCAGCGCGTTCATCAGCCATGCCGTCCATCCAGTCCATTGCCAAAGCAGGGGCGACGGCTCGGCGAACGTGAGCCAAATAATCGGTAGGATTAGAATTGCGGCGGCGGCGTTGTAGAGCACGCGATAGTGCGGAAATAGCGCCGGCCATCGCGCGCGAAACGCCGCCTTGAAG